>DASZAB010000084.1:0-23568 GCA_035945675.1 Verrucomicrobiia bacterium
GGAGCTGGCGCTGTCGTAAACGGACACGGCGTGCGACGCGCCGTCGGCCGAACGCGCCGTCCAGGTGATGTAACTGAGCGGCCGGGCCAGCACGTCCAGATCGTGTGGCAACGCCGCGGTCATGAAGGTCAGCGTGACGTGGACCTGGGCGTTCGCGAACTGGTAAATGCTGCGCGTGGGCGTCACCTGCACGCTGAGTTGCGGCAGGGCCGGCGTGTCTTTTGGGTCGGCGCCCATGAGCCGGTAAGTTTTGCCATCTATTCGAATCAGGCTGACCAAAGATTGTTCGTGGTGCGTCCAATGAACCGTATTCTTGTCGGTTAAACGGTCCGCTTCCGACCAGACGCTCAAGTAGGGATCAAAAGTGACCAGGGGGACCGCCGGGGGGCGGAACATTTCGGCCTGAACATGGCGCGGTACCCAGAGCGAACAGACAGACAAAAGCAAAATGAATTTCCGAGGACTCAAAAATAGTTTATTCATGCAGCGCTTTCGTCAAAACGGGTTGAATCAGCCGGCGTGCAACCGGTTATTGCTCCAGCTGGTTCGGGTTTGGAATTGTCCAATAGGTCGCACTGGTATGCGGATCATGGTCACTGTTCCAGCGCGCTCTCCAATACAGGTTGTTTGGATCAATGACAAGATTTCGCACCGGGCTCTCCACATGACCGTCCGCAAAAACGAGGTCCGTGTGGTACTCGTGGCGGTTGCAGGGAACTTGCGGGTGCCACGCTGCATCTTGATTTTGAGTCCACGACGTCGGCGGGGTGGTATTAGCGCTGAATTGGATCGATCCGGCCGGCGTATCCGACCGGACATCGGCGACGGCGATCATATCTGAAGGATGGCGGATCTGTGACTCTGTGATCGGGGGAGTTCCCACATCTGCGCCCATTCCCAGAACCGGCCCGCTCCGGTCTATCCCCCAATCATTATAGCCGTACGAATAGCGGGTCCCTTTGTTGTCCTGATTTCCACAGAGAATCCCGAAAAAATCCAGCTTGCCATTTTCACTAATCACCGTTTTAACGGTCGGATTGCCATTGGTATCCCAGACGCTTTTGGGCAGTGCTGCCGGGCAGTAAAAGGCCTTTCGATTGTTTCCCATATACTTCAAAATCCGGGGTTGCCACACATAAACGCCAACGTTCCCCGGCGCATAGTAAAGACATTGCGGATAATATTTGTTGTCATCCGCATACATGGTCAATCCAAGGCCGATTTGCCGCATATTGCTGATACAGGCGGCCTGCTGGGCCTTTCGTTTTGCCTTGGCGAGAGCGGGTAGAAGCATGGCGGCTAGAATGGCGATAATGGCAATCACCACCAAAAGTTCAATCAAAGTAAAACCCCGGGAAAGCCCCCCGGCCCGGCAGTGCCGGGAAAGCGAGCTGGATGGACGCGGCACGGTTTTCATACACCAACGAGTTGATCGCTTGGCTTCATATCCATCAGACCAATATAAATAAAATGCGTTGCGGCGGTGCTTTCATGGTCACTGCCAATCTACTTGCCCGGACGCCAAACGTCATGTGGCATGAAGTGGCCACATTGATTTCCGGGACTGGATGCTTGATAAATGCAGAAAATACGCGATTAAGTTATCAGTCATACATGAAAGCTTCCCGGAAGAAGTCCGCGGTCAACCGGACGAATTCCCCAAAAGGTGGGCCAACTCCTGGTTCATCGCGCCTGAGCCGCCGGAAATTGTGGTGCTTCCGATTGCTGGTGGCGATTGGCGTTCCGCTGGTCTTTCTCGGGATGACGGAATTCGTTTTGCGACTCGTTGGTTTTGGCTATCCCACGGGATTCCTGCTGCCGGCGCAACGCGAGGGACAGAAAGTCTTCGTTCAGAACGACCGGTTTGGCTGGCGCTTTTTCGGCGCAACCATGGCCCGAATCCCGGTTCCCTTCTGCCTTCCCCAGGCCAAAAATTCCCGTACCGTCCGCATCGTCGTTTTCGGCGAATCGGCGGCGATGGGTGATCCGCAGCCGCGTTTCGGATTGCCGCGAATGTTGCAGGCGATGTTGGAATTGCGCCATCCCGGCACGCAGTTCGAGGTCGTCAACGCGGCGATGACCGCCATTGATTCCAACGTTATTCTCCCCATGGCGCGTGATTGCGCCGCGGCGGATGCCGATATCTGGGTGATTTACATGGGCAATAATGAAGTGGTCGGACCGTTCGGCGCCGGGACGGTCTTCGGTCAACAAACTCCACCGCTTCCCCTGATCCGCGCCGACCTGGCCTTGAAAACCACGCGCCTCGGCCAACTCCTGGACGCCCTGCGTCTGAAAATCCAGAAGCCGCCGATGGACCAAAGCGAATGGGGCGGCATGGAAATGTTTCTCAACCAGCAAGTCCGCGCGGACGACCCGCGCATGGGTGTGGTTTATGATCATTTCGCGCGGAACCTCGCTGATATTATCAGGGTGGGACGACACTCCGGCGCAGGAATTGTCGTCAGCACCGTGGCGGTGAACTTGTTGGATTGCGCGCCGTTTGCCTCGGAGCATCGGCGAGGATTGACCGAAGCGGACAAAAGCAAGTGGGAACAGGATTATCAAAACGGCATGGCCGCACAATCGGCCGGGAAAATTCAGGAGGCCGCGGGGTGGTATCGGGCGGCGGCGCAGATTGATGACGGTTTTGCGGAACTTCATTTCCGGCAGGGTGGCTGCGCGCTGGCGCTCGGTGAAACCGCCGATGCGCAAAAGCAGTTTGTGGCCGCGCGGGATCTGGACACCCTGCGTTTTCGTTGCGACAGCCGGCTGAACGACTTGATCCGGCAATCGGTTTCGAACGATGACGATCCCCGGGTGATCCTGGCAGACGCGGAACGCGCTTTGGCGGAACAAAGCCCGGATGGTTTGCCGGGCGACCATTTATTCTACGACCATGTCCACCTGACCTTCGACGGCAATTATCTCCTGGCGCGCGCACTGGCTCCCGGGCTGGAAAAATTCCTGCCGGAAAAAATTGCCGCGCCGGTTGCCGCCGGCCAGCCGTGGCCATCGGAAGCCGATTGTGCGCGGCGATTGGCGTGGACCGACTGGGACCGACAGCAGGCTTTGTCCGATATGTTTTCCCGTCTGATCAAACCGCCTTTCACCCGCCAGCTCAATCATGAGGCGCGGGTTCAAAACCTGAAAGCCGCGCTGAACCAATTAATACCGGCAGCGCAATCCCCAGGCATCAAGGCGGCGCAGAACTCATGCGAAAACGCGCTGGCCGCGGCGCCTGAGGATCCCGTGCTGCGCGGGCAGCTTGCGGCGCTGGACCAATTATCCGGTGATCTGGCAGGCGCAGCGACCAACGCGCAGCGCGCGGTCAATCTGCTCCCCGGCAGTTCGGAGGATTGGGCGCAACTGGGTGTTATCCTCGCGAAACAGCAGCAGTATGAGGCGGCCGCGGCGGCTTTCCGCCGTGCCTTCCAGTTGAATCCCGAGGACGTGTGGTCGTTACAGAATCTCGCCCAGTCCCTCAAGGATCTGGGACGGCGCGAGGAAGCGATCCGCGAATACCGACATGCCCTGGCCGTCAACCCGCGTTTTGGGTTGGCCTGGCTTGGCCTGGGCCAGATGCTTGAGGAAAGCGGGCGCAAAACCGAGGCGGAGGCTTGTTATCGCCAGGCCCTGCTGAATCGAAATCGAATTGACCGGGTTCCGGAATTAACAACGTTGGCGCGCTTTTGTGAAAGCCGCGGCTGGTATGCCGCGGCAGTCACCAACTATGAGGATGCCATAAAACTGAATCCTTCGGACGCACTGTTGTACCTGGGAGCGGGGCAAAATCTCGCGGCGTTGGGGCATCATGCCGAAGCGGCACAATGCTATGCCGAGGCGACCAGACTGTCGCCGGATTCAATTCAGGCGCGTTTTCTCTACGGCCTGGAACTCGGGCACGAAGGCAAGGCGGCCGACGCGGCCGCCCAATTTCGCGAAGCCGTGCGAATCATGCCGGATTTGCCCGAGGCCCGAATCAATCTGGGCATCGCGTTGGAAAAGGAAGGAAATTATTCCGAGGCCCTCGCGCAGTTTGATAAAGTTCTTGCGCAAAATCCTGCCAACGCCGTGGCGCTTGACCATGCACAAGCTCTGCGCCAAAAGCTCTCCTTGACTCCACCGCCTTGATTCATGGCCGCAGAAAAGCTGTGCGCTGGTTTCATATCAATCGAACTTGATAACCGTGAATGAATGCGGTTGAAATTCGTATTCCACATTGCCGTTTTCGAAGCGAGGCTGCCATTGCTTTTGAATTGGTTGGATCTGATTTGGCGCTTTTGCCGTATTCACCGCATTCAGAGGACCTGCGAGTTCCTCAATCCCGGCAACTGCCTGCGTCGGTGAATAGCCACGAATAACGATTGATGCCGAGGTGACCTTTTCGCTGAGATTGATCACGCCTAAAACCAGTTTCTTCCCGTCCTGGCTGCGTTTCACATTAACCTTCAAGCAATCAATCGGGGCTGCAACTTGACTCGCGACGAGTGATGGTTCGTAGCTGTGTGAAAACATTTGCGTCACGTAACCCGGCGGCTGAAGCCAAACCCGGGAAGGGTTGAGAAACAGCAATCCCTGATCCCAGCCGTTGTTGTTCTGACCGTCCGGCTGGAGACAATTTGCCGAGGTGACGATCGGAATCCGCCCATCGCGCTCCACTGCCTCCAGGGCCAGCGCATTGGCCAGCGCGCGACGCTGCGAGTGGTTTTGAGCGTTTAATTCAAAGACGACAACCCTGTAATTCGCTCCAGCTGCGATTTGCCCCAGGGCATCCTCGTAGGAGAACATTCCTGCCAACGAGGAGTCCGGGGTTGGTCCATCCGTTCCCACATGCACATCAAACCACACTGCACGATTATATTTTTTCGCCAGTTGAAGGATTTGATGGTGCGTGGTCAGGGTCGTGATGCCGGAGGCGGCACCGCTGAAATTAAAAGGATCAGTGATGGTTTGAGAATACGCAAAGTCGCCCACCACAATGGTGATGTTTGAATCCCGGGCCCAAATGGCTTCAGCCAGCGGTTGGAATTTCTGAAAATAGCCGGCGTTCACCGCTTCCTCGTTGCCCAGCTCAATATATTTCAGACCGTAAGGCAGCGGGTGGCCATCCGCAAGCCGTTGCGCGCCCCAGACACTGTTAGTTGGACCGTTAACATATTCGATGAAGTCAGACATATCCCGGGGCGTTTCGCCCATGTTGAAATCCGGAACGCCCAGGAACCCGGCCGCCTCGCAGAAGTTCAGGAAGTCAGGAATGCCCCATCCGTCCGAGGAATAGGGATACCACGTACCTGGATACGGCGGACGACGGTCGCGCGGTCCTATCATTTTTTTCCAACGATAACCCGGTGCGTTGACCATGGAACCGCCATAGCGCAAAACGGTAATGCCTTGGCTGATAAGCCCCTCCGCCACGTCCTTGCGTACCGGCAAACCTCGGAAACAACCCCAGGGACCAGGCTGAAGAAACGCATAACCCACAACAACGGAACCGGGTTGATTCAGCCTGATGGAAAAACGGCCGGCGGCATCGCTGGCGGACGGGGCCAGGGTAAAATTGAGATGCTGCCAGTTGTGACTGGTCACTGAAAGGCTTTGCTCCGCGTACACCCTGGATCCGTCGGCACTCTCCAAAGCCACCCATAAAACCGTCGGCACGGCGGCGCGCACATCGAGGCATCCGGTGTATGAGCGTCCTCGCACCAGAGCCATGCCCCAGTGGTTGAGTCCTTGATTCGCAATGCCCACCTGCCCTGTTCCCACTGTAAAGGTGATGACCTGGCTCTGCGTGCCAACAAATGGATTTGTCGTTTCCAGTGACCATCGGCCCGCAGCCGTTCCGCTGCGAACTGGGTTCCACATGCCGCTGACGGCCCCCGCCACATTGTCGGCGGCCGGTTCCTGAAAACTTTCGCCGAAGATCATTTGACTGTAAATGCCTCCATAAACTTCATGATTAACGTCCTCCAGGCATGCTCCAGTCAGGTAAGGCGAAACCGGGTGCAGCACGTGATCCGCATGGACCGTGATAGTGGCCTTCTGCGCGTGACCCACAGCCACAAAGGCGCTCAAAATGCCAGCCAGGCAGAAAATAATGGTATTGTTCATTGTTTTGACCGAATCGTGTGTTTTGTCCAATAATAAAATGACTCTCCCTTGAAGACGTCGCAGCCGTGACCGGATTGCCATTTGCTCAAATGCCAACCGGTGGTCAACCCTCTCAGGAAAACGGCCGGAACCTTTCGGCTCCGGCCGTCTGACATACTTCTGAGTCCTTCCCCGGTTGACGCTCCAGCTTTAAGGAGTGACCAGGAGCCTGAAGAACCTGGTCCCGCTCGTAATCGGAACGGTGTACGGTGAGACCGCGGCGTTGTTGGTCGTCCACGGACCGAGCAGGCTTGACGCCTGGAGGAGCGTTCCATACTGCCAGTTCAGGACGACGTTCGATCCGGAATGCGTAATGGTAATGTACTGTGGACCGGCCACGAACTGACCGTTGTAAAGACCCTGCACCTGGGCGGCAGTGAGGGCCTGATTGAAGACGGCCGCGTCGGCAATGTTGGCGCCCGGCAGCAGCCGTGCCGTTCCGTAATCGGGCGAGCCGCCAATCCAAACATCCAGATTGTCTCCGGCCGGCGTGACGAACACCGAGTTGCGTGCTACCAGCACCCCATCCACATAGAGGGAACCGTTGTTAGGCTGATTCGTATTCCCCGTGTAGGTGTAGGCCACCATGTGCCAATTACCATCGTTGATGCTGTTGGGGCTGGTCGCGTCGCTGGGAGGCGCGCCATCGTTGGCCCCGGGCTGGCCGCTGGGGTTGATGCTAATGCGCCAGGACTGATCACCGTGCCCGATCAATCCATCAAAGCCCGGCGAGACGATCAGTTGAACCCACGCCACCGTGGTAATCGCATTGGTGATGTTGAACGGTCCTTCGGGAATATCAACGTACGCCGACAAGAACTGCGCCGCATAGTTGGGGCTCCCGAAGAACGCATTGGTCGGTCCGGGCTGCGCCAGCGTGTAACTGGAACCGACGACGCTGGGAGCGGTGGTGTAAGTTCCGTTGTTGCCGCCAATCACGTCATACGCGATCGAGCCACTGGTTTCGTTCAATGGCCAGTAGGCAATCGGAGACAATTGCAGCACAGTCTGCTGATACGGCGTGGGCGTCACCACCGTGAGGCTCAAAGGCGAGCTGATGGGGGCGGTGCCGTACTGATTGCTGACCAAACAGGTGTAATTGCCGGCATTGCCCGATTGCACGTTGGGAACCGTCAAGGTGGATATATTGGTGCTGATGCTGATGGGGGTCGCACCGCTGTTGAAGAACCACCGATAGACGAAGGGCGGGTTGCCATTAACGGCCACGCTGGCGCTCAATGTTGCGCCCGCCAGCAGAGTTTCGCTGGCTGTCGGCTGTTGCGTAATGACCGGCGCGCTGGTCGGGACAGTGATGGAAGCGCTGGTTCCGGTCACGCCGTTGACCGTGGCGCTGACGGTGGCGCTGCCGGTGCCGACGGCGGTGATCAAACCGCTGCTATTCACGGTCAGAACGCCCGGATTGCTGCTGACCCAGTTGGTGGCCGAGCTGGTGGCGTCAATGCCGGAGGCGTCCTGGAAATTCCCAACCACAGCGGCTTGCTGGGTTTGACCGACAATCGGACTGGTATTGGTGACGGTAATGCTGACTGACAGCGGTGTCAGGTTGGTCACTACGACGCTGGGACCGGCAGCCGCACTGATCGCTTGATACAATGGCGTCACGGCGCCGTCCCAGATCCGGAACTCATAGACGGTGCCCTGGAATTGCGCATCACCATAGGTGTCATTCCCCAACCAGTTTTGGGATGTGCCGCCTGCACCTCCGATGCTGCCTGGAATGTAAGTAGTATCGGGGTACACCTGGGTAGCCGCCAAAGCGCCGTTGACGTAGATGTTGCCCGTCAAGGTGGGGGTATTGAAGGTAAAGGCAACGTATTGCTTCGAACCTGAAGGGAATAGCGAACCCGTAATCGTGTCAATTTCGTTGCCGTGTGGGGTGATGGCCACGTCCAGGTTGTTGATACCCCTTTGTGGGAATGGGCACATCTCGAAGTTATGACTGCCGTCGTTGGCGAAATCCCAAATCGTTGCCCATTGTTGTGCGGTATTCTGTGTCACCCAGCATTCAACCGTTATTGAACTGGTGTTCGTCAGTATGCCTCCGGGCAGAGCCAGATAACCTGAATAACCGCCCCCGCCGCCGCCCGGCAAGGTAAGACCATTGTTGATGGTGGCGGCCGTTCCATTAGTTGAAGGCGCTACCAATGTCCCATTCCACGTCGGGCCTCCGACAGAATCGGACGCATCGCTGACGAAGCTGTAGCGATGCTCAAGAATCGCCTGAGCGACGGTCAACACCGCCGAGGCATTGGTGGTTCCAAGGTTATTGGAAACCAATATGTTGTAAGTGCCGGCATTGGCCAGGCCAACGTTCGTCAACGTCAGCGTGTTATTGGTCGCGCCTGAAATCGGCGAGGCGCCAAAACTCCATTGATAGTTCAGTCCGCCGCCGAGGGCCTTGGCAGAGAAAGTTACCGTATCGCCTACCACCGCAGTCACATCAGTCGGTTTCTGTGTGAACGTCGGCGACGTATTCGCAACAGAAATAGTGGCGCTGGTGACAATGACACCGTTGACCGTGGCGCTGACCGTGGCCGTACCGCCGCTTTGCGCGGTGATCAAACCACTGTTGTTCACCGTGAGAACACTAGGATTGCTGCTGACCCAGTTGGTAGCCGCTCCGGTCACGTCAACACCAGTCGCCTGCAGGAAGTCGCCCATGACCGTCGCCTGCTGTGTCGCCGCACCGATCATGCTGGTGTTCACCAGGAGGTTGAGCGACTGGGGAGTCGTGTTGGTGACCACAACGCTCGGACCGGCAGCCGCGCTGACTGCCTCATAAACGGGTGATACCACCCCATTCCATATACGAAGCTCCTGAATGGTCCCTTGAAATTGAGGATCCGGATAAGGATCCTGGCCCAACACATTGTTGGTCGTGCCTGTGGCACCGCCGAGGGAGCCGGGAATATAGGTTCGATTGGGATAGGTTTGAGTGGCAAGCAGTGCTCCATTATCGTACAGAGCGCTCTTCAACGCCGAGCTGTCGAAAACCATGGAGACGTATTGCTCCGAGTTGGTCGGGAAATGTATCGAGGAAATCACGTCCACCTCGCCGCCGTTAGGCGCGATACCAGCTTCCAAATTGCCGTTATCGCGGCCGGGCAATGGAATCAATCCCATATTCTGGCTTTGGCCGTTTCCAAAATTCCAGATCTGGGCCCACGTATTACCGTTATTTTGTGTTACCCAGCATTCCAGCGTCACCGAGGTGGTATTGGTCAGAATTCCACCCGGCAATGTGACATAACCGGAGTAACCCGGCCCGCCGCCGCCCGGCAGCGTCAGGCCGTTGTTGATGGTGACATTCGTGCCCGTGGTGGCAGCCACCACGGTTCCATTGGCACCGCCGACCGAGTCGGAAGCATCGCTCACGAAGCTGTAGCGATGGATCAGGGCCATCGGAGAAACTGTAATCGTGGAGCTCGTGCCGGTCACCCCGGCGATCGTGGCGCTGACCGTCGCGGTGCCGGGACCCACCCCGGTGATCACCCCGCTGCTGCTCACCGTGAGCACACTTGGATTGCTGCTGACCCAGTTGGTGGCGTCTTTGCTTGCCTCCAGATTGGCGGTGCCGGTTTGCGGGAGCTGGCAGGTTACATCGGCCTGTTCAGAACCGCTGACCGTCACGCTGGAGCCAACATTGATACTGACCGCCGTGGGTGTCAGATTTGTGATCACGACACTCGGACCGGCCAAGGCGCTGGCCGAGAGATACCGTTGGGAAACAACACCGTTCCAGATGCGAAATTCGTAGATCGTGCCCTGAAATTGCGGATCAGGCCACGGGTCTTGTCCCAGATAATTGTTGAGCGTATTATAGGTGCCTGGAGTGTAAGTGTTATTGGGAGCTGTAACCGAGGCGATCAACGTGCCATTGGTATAAAGGCTGCCCACCAAAGTGGCAGCGTTGAAGGTCGCGGCAACGTATTGTTCCGAACTGTTCGGAAATTTGTCACCCGAGAACGCGTCCACCTCATTATTGCCGGTCCGGATCGCCAATGACATGTTGTTGTTGTTGTTGGCCGGGTAGGGAATAAAACCGAAGTACTGGCCGGTGCCATTGTTGAAATTCCAAAGCTCCGCCCAGGTCTGTTGACTGCTCTGCGTTACCCAGCATTCAACCGTTACATTGGTGGTGGCGTTCAAAATGCCAGCGGGCAAGGACACATATCCGGAAAATCCCGGTCCCCCGCCGCCCGGCAGCGTCAGGCCGTTGTTGATGGTGGCGGCGGTCCCACCGTTGGGCGCCACTACCGTTCCGTCCCAGGTTGGGCCTCCCACCGAATCGGAAGCATCGCTGACAAAGCTGTAGCGATGCAGAAGGGTTTGCGCCGAAAGCAAACCGGGCAAGGCGAGAAAAGCCAGAGTCAGGGCAATCAGATGTTTGGACGCAACAAGGGCAAACCTCTGTCGCGCGGATTTTTCGTTCATGCTGGGTCGCATAGCTTTTAGAAGAGTGTTCATTCTATTCTAGTATTGTTGGTTTATTGGTGGTGACCGATGCTGCCATCCAAATCAGCCTCTGAATTTGGAAATACCATAACGCTCCAGTGCATTCGGTTTGTGGACATGTAGCGACTCTAGACTGCTCCCCGTGAGATGTCATGTGGCATAAAATGGCCACATACCGTCCAGTTGACTTTCGAACCTGACCCATTAGGTTTCGCATCATGCGCTTTGCCGCCGCCCGCAAAATCGGGACGAGGTCGTTTCGCGGGCTCGTAATCCTCTTGAGCGGAATAATTTATTTCCAGGCTGCCCAAGCCAGGGGAGATGGCCTCACCGACGTGACGAACATCCAGGCCGGCGGCCACGGCGGACTCTACATTGGCAATCGCGCGCCGTTGGAACCGAGTCCGCTGCTGCGCCTGCCGCCGGGCAGCATTCAGCCGCAGGGCTGGTTGTCCACGATGTTGGAAAACCAGCGCAACGGCTTGAATGGTAATCAGGAGCAGATTTCGCCGTTCCTGAAATTCTCCACCAGCGATTGGACCACCGCCAATGGGTCGGGCACGACACAGGGCTGGGAGCGCGTGCCTTACTGGCTGCGCGGCTATATTGACATGGGGTATTGCCTTCAAGATGCCATGGTTATCAGCAACGCCACCCGCTGGATCAAGGGAGTCATGAATTCCGAACGGGCCAACGGATACTTCGGTCCGGCACAGGATTACTCGGACGGGACGAACAACTCGGATCTGGGGATCAACGTGCCGGATTTGTGGCCAAACATGCCGATGCTCGATGCGATGCGGTCCTATTACGATTATACCGGCGATACCAATGCCTTGAATCTGATTCGCAACTATTGTCTGTGGGAGAACCGCCTGCCGGCCGGCGATTTTGGCGCGGGTTACTGGCCGATGATGCGCATGGGGGACAATATTGAAAGCGTTTACTGGCTCTACAATCGGACGGGCGAATCGTGGCTGCTGAATCTCGCGACGAACATGTATGCGAACATGGCGCGGTGGGACACGGCCAATACCCTGCCCAACTGGCACAACGTGAACATTGCCGAAGGTTTTCGCGCGCCCACCGTTTTCTGGCAGCAATCCGGCAACCCGGCGCAATTTCAATTTGCCGAGGCCAACTATCAGACCGTCATGAGTCAATATGGCCAGGTGCCGGGCGGGGGGTTCGGCGGAGACGAAGTCTGTCGTTTTGGACATTATGGCCCGCGGCAAGCGTTCGAGACCTGCGGCTGGGTCGAATACATGCGCAGCTTCGAAATCCTCAGCCGTATCACCGGCAATCCCGTCTGGGCCGAGCGATGCGAAAACATCGCCGCCAACTCGTTTCCGGCGGCACTGACGACCAACATGCTGTTGCTGCATTATCTGACCGCGCCCAACCAGCCGTAGTTGGACGACGAGAGCAAATGGCCCGGCATTAACAACGGCGGCAGCCCTTGGTTTTCCTACAGCCCCAACGAACCAAATTTCTACTGCTGCGAACACAATCACGGCATGGGCTGGCCGTATTATTGCGAGGAAACCTGGCTGGCCACCTGGGACGATGGGCTTTGCGCCTCACTCTACGGGCCAACAACCGTGCGGGCGCGCGTCGGCGACGGCAGCACCATCAGCGTGAATGAAACCACCGGCTATCCCTTCAGCGGCACCGTCCAGTTAGACGTCGCGGCCACCAACAATGTGACTTTTCCATTATATCTTCGGGTGCCGCAGTGGTGTTCGAACAGTTGGATTCAAGTCAACGGTCAGACGGTCGTTACCAACAGCCAGCCGAGTTCTTACGTTTGCATCCAGCGCACGTGGAGCAACGGCGATCAAGTGGTGTTGCATTTCCCGCGTCAAATCACCGTGCACACCTGGACTGCCAACAATAATTGCGTTTCGGTCAACTACGGCGCGCTGACCTTTTCCCTGCAAATCCAGGAAAACTGGCAGCCCTACGGCGCCCTTTCGGCGCCTTGGACGGAAATGGAGACTTATCCGGCCACACCATGGAACTATGGTCTCGAATTGAACAGCGCGAATCCCGCCGCCTCGTTTACCGTCGTAACCAATCCGGATCCGATGGCGCCCAATCCGTTTTTGCCGCAAACGGCGCCGATCGAATTACAGGTCAAAGCGCGGAAAATTCCGGCTTGGACGCTGGACGCGCTCCACGCCGTGGGTCCGGTCCAACCGAGTCCGGTTTACAGCACACAGGCGGAAGAGACCATTACGCTGGTTCCGATGGGCGGGGCACGCCTGCGCATTTCGGCTTTCCCGACCGTCAGCACGAATGCGACCGCCACCCCATGGAGCGCGCCTTACGCACCAAGCGCTTCCTACACAAATTCCGGCGACACCGTTTGGGCCATGAACGATGCATTGGAGCCGGCCAGTTCCAGCGACACCAGCATCCCGCGCATGACGTGGTGGAATCATCTGGGCACGGCCGAGTGGGTCCGGGCGGATTTCAATGGCCTGTGCCAGGTAAGCCAGGTTTCGGTTTATTGGTACGACGACACAGGCTTCGGCCAGTGCCGCGTGCCGCAATCGTGGGATGTGGAATATCTGTCCGGCACGAACTGGGTTCCGGTATCCGGCGCCAGCGGCTATGGCGTGACCCGTGATCAATTCAACACGGCGCAGTTCAATCCAGTGCAAACCACCGCGGTGCGGCTGCGCGTTCAGCTCCAAAGCGGCTTTTCGGGCGGCATTTTGGAATGGCAGGTCCCCGCAGAGCCGGTGTCGTTGCTGGCCGAGCGTTATCCGCTCGACGGCAATTTGACGGACGCTGTCTCTGGTCAGAGCGGCTCCCTCGCCGGCGGCACCTTTGTGGCTGACCGGTTTGGCACGGCAAACCATGCGCTCCAATTCAACGGCACCAGCGATTATGCGGTCATTCCCCGCCCGAACTGGATGGATTGGACGATCGCTTTCTGGGTCAAAACCACAGACACCGGCGGGACGCCAAATTGGTACAACGGCAAGGGCATGGTGGACGCAGAAGTGAGTGGTGTCGTGGACGACTTTGGCACCGCGCTGGTCGGCAATAAAGCCGCCTTTGGCGTCGGCAATCCCGATACCACCATCACCTCGACCACCGCGATTAACGACGGCCAGTGGCATCACATCGCCGCCACGCGGAACGCCTACACGGGGTTGATGCAGCTTTATGTGGACGGCGTCCTCCAGGCGAGCGCTACCGGACCGTTTGGCCCCAAAAATTCGCCGCCCAACCTGCGCCTCGGGAGCCTGCAGACCGGCGTGGCCGGAGGCTTCCTGGCGGGCACGCTGGACGACGTGCAAATCTTTAACCGAGTCCTGAGCGCCCTGGAAATTTCTGTCGTGAGGAACCAATCGCTGCTGTTGAATGCGCTGGCCAACACCAATCTGATTGCCGGACAGACGTTGATCGCCAGCAATTCGGCAGTGGATCCTTATGCACCGCCCCGGACGGTCACCTGGAGTCTTGCGGGGGTTCCTGCCGGCGTGGCCATTGGCCCCGCCAGCGGAGTGCTGACGTGGCGTCCAACCATCGCACAGTCGGATACGACCTATTCCTTTGCCATTATCGCCACTGACAACGGCTCTCCGGGTTTGAGCGCCACGCAATATGTCCTCGTCACCGTGCTGCCTCCAGCCACCCCGACGATCCTTTCGCCCGCGTCCACCAATGGCCTGTTTACGTTTGGCGTCAATGGAGATTCCGGACCGGATTACTACATTGACGCGACGACCAATCTGGGATCGTTCGCAGCCTGGCTGCCATTGTTCACCAATTATGCCCCCGCGGCCTTACCGTTTGTCTGGACGGACTTTGCCTCCACCAACGCGCCGCAAAGGTTTTATCGCATCCGCCTTGGTCCCTGAACGTTTTCCGAACCGGTTTTCGACAAACTGTTCAACGGGTTGCTGAAGTATTCTCGTCGGGCGCCAATGCCACCTCTTACGGGCGAGCCAATCAACAGTCGCTCACAACCTTTCACCAGACAATCACTCCGGTGAATTGGCACCTGACGCAACCATTCTCCCGAGAGGTTGCGGCTCATGGAATAGTCGTGGCCAAAGCTGTAAAAAGGTGGAATTATTTCCGCTGGTCATTTCAACGAATGGCAGTTCGCAAACGCAAAGGTAAAACCGGGTTAATGACCGGGCGAGAGGCAAATGCAGCAACCGAATAAATAAATAGAATGAAACAGTTCTCACGGGTCGCGATTGCATTTCTATCCGCCGCGCTTTATACGACGCTTGCCGCTGATCCGGATTCCAATCTGGTCATCAACGGAGGATTCGAGGACGGTCTGGAGGCCTGGCAGACAACCGGTGATGTTCACCTGGAAACAAACAAGCCCCTGGAAGGCAAAGCTTCGGCCGTCCTCGGCCCCGGCCTGGATTCACTCACCCAACGCATCGAGACTGGCAGCGGCAACCCTTTTACCGTGTCCGCAATCATCCAGTCGCAGCTTACGAACGGCTGGGTGTTTGCCCTTCGGTTCCTGGACAAGAACGGGCGTGAGGTGATGAAAGTGGATGCAGTGAATGACCTCCAACCGGGCAAACAGGACCCACGAAAGTTCGACCTTTACATGCAACCACATCCATTGACGAAGTGGGTCGAAATCATGATTTCCAAGGTTTCGTCAGAAGGTTCAATCCTCGTGGATCAGGTGGGCCTGGACAGGCCGGATGAAAATGCGGCAGGTTTGAGACCGGCCTGCAATCTGGATCAGGCCATGCAACCGTTCTGGCTGGGCAAAAAAATCTATGACGAAGCGGTCCTGATGTTATCGCGCGATGGCAAACCGGCTGCCGGTCAATTGCTGTTCCAGCCCTCCCGGATCATTTCGGTTCAGGACTATGGATTGGCGACCAATTATACGGAGGGGACAGACTACACGGTTCATGGTCGGACTTTGATTTGCAGCGCGCCGTCCCGTATGCCGCAAGTGCGGGAAGAGGACCTTCTCAAGGGCGAGTTTAAATGGAATGTCGTCGGTGGCAAACAGGTGATGGTGACCTATGAACACCATGACACCTGGAATCGTCCGTATCCGGCGTATGTTGGAGACGGTCTGCCGGACACGATGAAAAAACTGGAGGCCCGCGCCCCGCTGACCGTGGTGGCTTACGGAGACAGCATTACCCACGGCTATGGCGAAAGCCGGCTGTCGCACATCCGGCCGTTTCTGCCGC
This sequence comes from Verrucomicrobiia bacterium, assembly GCA_035945675.1. Lineage (GTDB taxonomy): Bacteria > Verrucomicrobiota > Verrucomicrobiia > Limisphaerales > UBA11358 > UBA11358. Next base: position 15,825 of record DASZAB010000084.1, read on the forward strand.
CCTGGCCGGAACTCTTCGTCCATCGCCTGGAAACGATTTATCAGGACCAGCAAATCCAGCTTTATAACTCATCCCAAAGCGGCGCCAACTCGGTTTGGGCAAAAGAATATGCCGAGCGCATGGTGGCGTCTTTGAATCCCGACCTCGTAATCATTGCCTTCGGGCAAAATGACTTCTGGAAGGTATCGGCGGGTAACTTCGCGGATAACATCCGGGACGTCATTAAAACGGTGCGGAATAAAAATCCAAACGCCGAGTTCCTGTTGGTTTCAACCCTGCGGTTCGATCCGTCTTACACGACGAATGCCTCATATTGGAATGTCGTCGGAGAATACGCCAAAAGTCTGAAGGCAATGACGGGGCCGGGCGTGCAATTCGTGGACATGACGGCCATCAGCCAGTGGGTCTATGCCGCCAAAAAGCCGGAGGATTGCATGAATGATCCGCTTCATCCCAACGATTACTTCGCCCGCTGGTACGCGCAAAGCCTGGTCGCGGCCCTCGATCCGGCTTCCGGGCGAGCGCCGGCATCCTTGCCAACGGTCAGGCCGCATCGGGTGCTGAACAAACTGGTTCCCACCCCTCAGTAGGTGGCGACGACGACCGCCGAGCCGATGTTGCCGGGAAGGATGACCCAATCGCCTTCGAGCTTTTCCCAGGCCCGGCCATTCACCGTAACTCCGGCGAGCGGTTTTTCGCCCGGCGTCCGAAAGCGAAGGCGGATCGCGTGCGGCGGATTGCGCGTCGGGCCCTGGAGTTTGGCGGTGATGCTTCCCGATGCGCCCTGGTAAATGACCGAAGTGTTTCCGAAATAAGTGGCGGTATTTTCGATGCCGCATTTCTGGCCCGGTTTTAACCAATGGCGCGGAATGGCCTGCCCAATCAAAAGCACGTCGCCGTCCTCGCGGACGAAAAGTTCGCGCAGCCAGCCGCAGACGTTGGCTTCATCGGAACTTTTATACACATCTCCCAGCCAGTCGCCCATTTCCGGGAGCGCGTGCTCGGCGTTCATGTGGACGTCCGGAAAATGGTTGAGGGCGATGGCATTGAACATGGCGCGCAGGGCTTGTTTGACGTCGTCACGGTCGAGATACGCTTCGGGGTCGAGGAGGAGGCAGGCCTGCATGGACATGCCGCCGCGGCCGAACCAGTATTTGTTGAAATCGTCCACTTGGTAGCCGTATTGATCGGAGAGGAAAAGATTGTCCTCGTAATCCTCAAGAATCCACTTGGCCCGGATTGAGTCGGGATCAATGGCCTTGGTGATCATCAGGTGCATGGCCCCTTCGAGGGTTTCACAGATCCAGCCGAAGCTGCGGCCCCGACGCTGGACGCAGGTGGGAATTTGGGGAACGGCGGTGCCGTCGCGCAAACGGACCACCGGTGAACGGGCGGAAGCGGCCAGGAAATGGTCCACGAGATTTTTGTGATAGGCATCCGCGGCGGCCCGAATGCGGGAAACGTTCGGGTCATGAATTTGTGCAAGCGCCCAGGCGGCGCCGTCGAGACCGCGCCAAGTATAACAACTGGTCGAAAGCCACGTCCACCAATCACCGATGTCCTCGAGGTCTCCCGGCGGCAGCAGCCCCCGACCCAAGTCACGCCGATTGGCGGTGCGGGCGGTTTCACGGATAATCCAGTCCGCCCCGGCCACAATTCCGGGCGCCGCGCGGCGCAACCAGGCGTCGTCGCGTGTGAAACGGTAATGTTGAGCCAGGGTCCACAGAATCCACCCGTGATGTTGGTTATATCCGCCGGCTTCGTAGCCGGCGGCTCCGTAGAGGACGCCGTTGGTGGAATCGAAATCGCCCGGCAACCCCACGGTCCCCTGGTAGTGAAGCCAGGTGTCAAGACAGTCTTCCGCTATCTGATGATAACCCCGGCGGTCCAGATCGAGCACCATCATGCACGATTCGTTGCCATAAACGCCGTACTTGAGCGAGCCGACACGGGCAAAACGCCGGTTGTTGCCAGGTTCAATTTCGCAATTGATGAGCAGATGTCCGGCGACGGCACGGTAGAAGTCATTAAGCACCGGCTCCGGGGTGATAAGTCGGGCACTCTGATTTAAAACCCTGCGCCAGTAGTCCTCGGTGGCTTTTCGTTCGCGTTCGAAATCAAGCGCCGCCAGGGCGGTAGCTTCGGAAGATTTGATGAGCGGCAGATAGGGCAGCTTGATAATGACCGATTTTGCTTCATGGGCCTCGAGCGGCGCGCTCCAATCCAGTTGATTCGTCGAAACGATCGGAAGGTGGTCGGCCATGACCTGGCCGCGCAACAGGTTGCCATTCCAGACGAGACCCTGGGCGTCAAGGCGGAGATGTTCGGAGTTCGTGTCGCCAAGGATGGAGATCGGCAGGTCGGCCATGCGCGAGCTGCCGGTGGTATTGGTAAAATCGAAACGGAGGATGGCTACGGCGCAGGCATCCGGAGCCGGCGGCGGGGCATCCGCTTTGGCGCCGTCAAGCGTCGTGGCAAAGGCCGTTTGCGCGATGCGCACGCCGCCGCGTTCCCAGGTGGTGATGCAGGTGGGAATAGACTCCTCCTCGATATGGCGTTCCACCGGTTTTTCCGGCAGACCGAACTGGACTTGAACCGGTGATTTTTCCAGATCGAGCCGGGGTGTATCCCTCGCCGGGAGCCCCTTGATATATTGGTCGTCCCAGCGGAAAGAAACGTTGCCGTTGGCATCGAGGCGGAATTTCTGACGACCGCCGTCGTTCCCGAGGACGAAGGCGATGCGCGATTTTTTCGGCGGCATGCCGTTCCAGGCGGAGGTCCAGGTCTGCTCCGGCATTTCCGCAACCCGGTCGTAGAGGGTCTTTTGACCGGCGCGTTGTACGTCGTTGGCGACCGCAGAATAATCGCGGTGATCGTTGTCTGGGAGAATGGCCGCACCGTATTCCGGCAGGTACAGCGGGCCTTGTTTCAAATCATCCACTTCGAAGGTGAACAGATTGGTACTGTCCCGCACGGTGACCAGCGTGCGGTCGAAAGTATTGGGATCGCGGTTGACCGCGGTTTGAACCAGCAGCGTGCTGGCGCGGCTGCCGGTGGCGGTCGAGCCCAGAATTTTTCCGTTGAACGCCTCCACCTGAAAATTGGCGGCCTGCGCATTTTCCCAGACGATGCGGACGGAACGATTCTCCAGGGTCGAATCCGTCAGTGCGTGAAAACGAAGTATTTCGGGCAACGGCTGGTCACCGACAACCCGGATCTTGAGTGTGAACCGCCCGGTGGATGAATAGTTCGTCAGGTCCGGATACTCATGGGCGTTGATGGGGCGGAAGGTAAACCGGATGGAGTTGCTGGAAATGGTTTGCTCGGCGTCGGCGTTGCGCCAGCCGCCGTTGTACCAATTACCCAGTTCCATCCAGCCGGCGAAACCGTTGCCCAGGACACGGTCCTTGGGCAGGTGCTGTTGCGGCCAGTGGCTGCCCCAGTATTCAAGACGGATTTGGGCATCGGCCGGAACGGAGCCGGCGAAGTCCACCCTGACGGAATGAATTTCCCGCGGGTCGTCCCACTTCAGTCCGTGCCCGTCCCGCAACGGCATGCCGAACGGCGCGGCGTCAAAGTAGCGGGGCGAAGAATCCTGGCCGGGGATCGGCCGAGCAACCAGCATTGCGGCGAGAAGGGTCAGTGTGAACCTGGCATGCATGTGATGAATTATCGGCGGAAATCGGCGCGACATTATTCTCCCGTCGCTGTGCTGGCTGGCCAAGTAAATCAGATTCGCGCACCCCGCATCAATAGTCCAATCGAGCTATCGCCATCGGTCGGAACATTCGTACCTTTGAAGTAAACGATTCAAATCGAAGGCAGCGTCCTGATTTGAAGTTTGGAGTGCCGCGTTCACGCGGTTCCGGGCCGCCTGAAGGCGGAACTCCAGGCGAATTTGGAATACCATCAAATCGAATGGACATTTGCGTCCGTTCTCTCAAAAATCAGGATCGTCTTAACCAGAATGAACCAGCCGCACCCAAAGAAACTGAATTCAGCCATCCAGCGTCTCTACCACGAAGCCGAGGAGGCGTGGGGACAACAGGATTATCAGAAGAGCATCAGTTTGATCGAGCAGGCGACCCGTAAAGAGCCGTACAACCCGTCGCTGCTCCTTGACCTCGCGCGGGCCTGCGGACAGCGTTACGACTATCCCGCTGCCGAACGCTTTATTGGAAAAGCCGTGCAAATCTCGAAGGATCGCGCCCACACCCTGGAAGAGGCGGGGCGGATTTGTTGTGAATTCGACAACACAGAAATGGCGCTCGACTGCCTCCAGCGCGCCAGTCAGAAGAGGGGCGTTTCCGTCGGCGGGCTGCTCGTGCTGGCCGACATATACCTTCACGATGGGCGTATTGACGAGGCGGCCGGTCTGGTCGCACGCGCGGCACAAATGGATCGAAAGGACCCGCGCGTGCTGCTTCAGGAGGCAGTAATCAGGCGGTTGTGTGACAAGACATCCGAGGCCGAATCCCTCTTCCGCGAGCTGCTGGCGAATCCCGTCTCCAGTCTGGTTGTGCGCGTACGCGCGTTCTACGAGTTGGCCGGCATCCTGGACAGCGAGGGCCGGTACGACGAGGCGATGGCCATGCTGCTGGAAGCGAAGGCGCTGCTGCGCCCCCAGGCGGGACCGTTCGCGGCCACACTCCAGCACATGCAAAGCCGCGCCAGGGAAATGGAGCAAAGCATCACCACCTCCGTCATGGACCGCTGGCGCGCGGATGCCGACAAGCTCCAGCCGCTCCGGCGCCTCGCGCTGCTCTGTGGCCACCCCCGCTCCGGCACCACCCTCCTGGAGCAGGTGCTCGATGCACACAGCGACGTGACCAGCGCCGAAGAAACCAAGATGATGCATGACGACGCGTATCTTCCGTTGATCCGGGATTTTCCGGAGGGAACCAGCATTCTCCAGGCGCTCGACTCGGTTCCCCCCAGCGTCATCCGCCACGCGCGGGAGAACTATTTCACTTGCATCGAAAGGTTCCTTCGCCGTCAAATCGGCAACCGTCTGCTGGTGGACAAGAATCCGGCATTGAATTTAATGATTCCCATGGTGGTGCGGATTTTCCCCGAGACGAAGTTCCTCATCGCGCTGCGCGACCCGCGCGACGTGGTGGTGAGTTGCTTCACACAAGCCCTCCCGCTGACGCCAATCAGCTCGTCCTACCTGAGCCTGGAGGGGATAGTGAATCAGTATGCCAACGTGATGGGATTCTGGCTGGAGATGGCCCCCCGCATGGGCGGTCAATGGATGTATGTCCGCTACGAAGAGCTGGTCGCGGACCTGCCGGCCGCGGCCAATTCCGTCCTGGGATTTCTCGGGTTGGGCTTCGAGGATAACGTCCTGAAGTTTTACGAGCACGCCCGCACGAAGCGCGTGAAGTCCCCCTCGCACGCCGACGTGCAAAAGCCGCTTTATCGGAAGGCGGTCGGCCGCTGGCGGAACTACCAGAAATACCTCGAACCGTATATGCCGGGATTGGAGCGTTTCCTGGAGGCGTTCAACTACCAGTGATCCCGGGCCGGTCCTCTTTTCAAGAATCAAGAATCGTTTCGACGCTTTGAATCCGCCACAGCCAAACAAACTGGATCCGACGATCCAGCGACTCTACCGGGAAGCCGGGGAGGCCTGGGGACGGCAGGATTACGACAAGAGCATCAGCTGGATGGAGCAGGCGAGCCGTCAAGAGCCGTACAATCCGGCAATCCGGCTCGACCTGGCCCGCGCCCATGGCCGGCGTTACGACTATCCCGCTGCCGAACGCTGCCTTGAGAAGGCGGTGCAAATCTCGAAGGATCCTGCCCACACCTTGGAACAGGCGGGGCGGATTTGTTTGGAATTCGACCACACCGAAATGGCGCTCAACTGCCTCCGGCGCGCCAGTCAGAAGCAGGGCATTTCCGTCGGCGGGCTGGTCTTGTTGGCAGAGGTTTACCTTCACGATGGGCGGATAGACGAGGCGGCCGAACTGGTCGCGCGCGCGGCACAGATGGATCCAAAGAACCCGGTCGTGCTGGCCGAAGAGGCGGTCGTCAGACGATCGCGCGGCAAGACATCCGAGGCCGAATCGCTCTTCCGCGAGCTGCTGGCGAATCCCGCTGCCAGTTTGGTTGTGCGCGTACGCGCGTTCTACCAGTTGGCCAGTATCCTGGACAGCGAGGGGCGGTATGACGAGGCCATGGACATGCTGCTGGAAGCGAAGGCGCTGCTGCGCCCCCAGGCGGGACCGGGCACGGCTACGCTCCAGCGCATGCAAAGCCGTGCCCGGGAAATGGAGCAGAGCATCAGCACCGCCGTCCTGGACCGCTGGCGCGCCGACGCCGACAAACTCCAGCCGCTCCGGCGCATCGCGCTGCTCTGTGGCCATCCCCGCTCCGGCACCACCCTCCTCGAGCAGGTGCTCGATGCGCACAGCGACGTGACCAGCGCCGAAGAGACCAAGGTGATGCACGACGACGCGTATCTTCCATTGATCCGGGATTTTCCGGAGGGAACCAGCATGCTCCAGGCGCTCGATTCGGCTCCGCTCAGCCTCCTCTGTCATGCGCGTGATAATTATTTCCGCTGCATGGAACTGTGCCTTCGCCGGAAAATCGGCAGCCGTCTGCTGGTGGACAAGAACCCGGCGTTGAATTTAATGATTCCCATGGTGGTGCGGATTTTTCCCGAGACGAAATTCCTCGTTGCGCTGCGGGACCCGCGGGACGTGGTGGTGAGTTGCTTCATGCAAGACCTGCCGTTGGCGACGCCGATCAGCTCCGCCTACCTGAGTCTGGAGGGGACAGTGAACCACTACGCCAACGTGATGGGGTTCTTGCGGGAAATGCTCCCGCGCATCGGAAGTCAGTGGATGTATGTCCGTTACGAGGAGCTGACCCAGGATTTGCCGGCCGTGGCTAAGTCTGCCCTGGGATTTCTCGGGCTGGGCTTCGAGGATGAAGTCCTGAAGTTTTACGAACACGCCCGCACCAGGCCTGTGAAGTCGCGGGCCCAGGCGGACGTGCAAAAACCGCTCTATCAGAAGGCGGTCGGCCGCTGGCGGAACTACCAGAAACACCTCGAGCCGTACCTGCCTGCACTGGAACACCTTGTAAAGGCGCTTGAATATGAATGAATTTACGATATCCGATTGACGATTTACGGGTCCTTCCCAGAAAGACAGTGCCGCGCGCAAATCGTATATCGTAAATGATAATCATAAATACCCGGCCTGCTCAGATGGGCTCCTGCCACTCTTCAGCCACGCTCCAAGCACCTGTTTAACAGCCTCTTAGAGATTAGCCGGCCTGTAGTCCAATTGAGCTATAGCCGAAGCGGTTTATCCATGATATAAGTTACCAAACCCTATGGAAAGCCGTAGGCAGTAGAACCATAACCTAAAACAAAACCTCAGCCAGGAGTACAAGTATGAGAAGTCATTTCATACCGGCCACAGCCGGGAAAAAGGCCATAAGAAGCCACTTTATCAGTGGCGCGGCCATCGCGTGCGCAGTCACCGGCGCGGCGGCATTGATGCCAAACACCGGCGCGGCCCAGATCGCCTACGACACGGCAAACAACTACGTCAACGGCGCCGGCGGCACGTGGACGGATGGATCCACGGGCGGCTACGGATTCGGCGCTTGGAGCTTTAGCGGCACTTCGGGTGCGGGTGCCGGTCAGCAAATGGCTTATTCGCAGCCTGGCGGACTCAATATGTGGTCACTGTTCAACACCGGCCCTGGCGGCATCAATGATGTC
>DASZAB010000085.1:0-8781 GCA_035945675.1 Verrucomicrobiia bacterium
CACAGATTCACACGGATGGATTGGCAGGGCGGGCAGCCTGCTCGCGATTCATCGGAGTCCTCTGCCCGCCGCCGTGCCTGACTGCGAAGTCCGGCGCGCACGGAGTGACGCGCTCTACCAGCTGTGGATGTGTTTCTATCCGTCCTTAGCCGAGTCCATCTGTGGTTAAAACATGTCCACCATCCTCACCGCCACTGAGATCACCGTAAGCTACGGCGACCGCACGGTGCTCGACGCCGCGACCCTGGCGATCGACGAGGGCGACCGCATCGGGTTGGTCGGACGCAACGGCTGCGGCAAGACGACGTTCCTCCGCATTCTGGCCGGGCTGCAATCGCCCGACCGCGGCGACGTCACCCGGCGGCGCGAACTTGTCGTCAGCTATCTGCCGCAGGATTTCATGCTCGATCCGGCGAAAAACGTGCTCGAAAACATCCGCGCCGGGGCGCAGCACGTGCTCGATTTGATTGTCGAATTTGAATCGCTGCCGCAGGACTCGAAACGCCACGAGGAACTGGAGCATCGCATCGCCGCGCTGGAAGGCTGGACCCTGGACCGCCGCATCGAGACGGCCATGTCACACCTGAACTGTCCCGCCGCCGACCGGCGCCTGGAGACGCTGTCCGGCGGCGAGCAACGACGTGTGGCGATGTGCCGTGCCCTGGTTTCGGACCCTGATCTGCTGATCCTCGACGAGCCGACGAACCATCTGGACCCGGAATCCATCGAGTGGGTCGCGGAATTTCTCGACGAATTCCACGGTTCGTTCCTGGTGGTCACGCATGACCGCTATTTCCTCGACCGCGTGGCGAAGCGCCTGGTCGAGTTGTCCGATGGCCGGTTTTTCTCGCATGCCGGCAATTACACGGATTACCTGCTGGACAAGGCCGAGCGCCAGGCCGCCGACGCCACCCTCGAACACAAACGCCAGATGTTCCTGAAAAAGGAACTGGCCTGGGTGCGGCAGGGCCCGCGGGCGCAGCGCAGCAAACAGAAGAACCGGTTCGAGCGATACTACGAAACCGCCGCGGAGGACGGGCCGGTGATCGAGGAGGACGTGGAGCTGTGCATCCCGCCGCCGCCGCAACTTGGCAATCGCGTCGTCGAATTGAGCAACCTCGGCATGGACCTCGGCGGGCGCACGTTGTTTCGCGGGTTCAATTTCACATTCGAGAACGGCCAGCGCATCGGCGTCGCCGGGCGAAATGGTCTGGGCAAAACCACGTTGCTCAAAATCATTATCGGCCAACTGGCGCCCACGGAAGGCACGGTGAAGACCGGCCAGCTCACGAAATTCAATTACGTGGACCAGGGCCGGATTCAATTGCGCGAGGAACGCACCGCGCTGGAGGAGGTCAGCGACGGCACGGAATTTGTCATTTTCGGCGATGGCAAGCTGTCGTTGCGCGCCTATATCAAGCGTTTTCTGTTTGCCGACGAGCGCATCACAACGCAGGTGAAATACCTGAGCGGCGGTGAACGCAGCCGGTTGCTGCTGGCGCGCATTTTGAAAAACGGCGGCAATTTCCTCATCCTCGACGAACCGACGAACGATCTGGACCTGCCGACGTTGCGCGTCCTGGAGGAGGCATTGATCGCGTTCCCCGGCACCGTGCTGGTGGTGAGTCACGACCGTTATTTCCTGAACCGCGTCTGCACCGATGTGCTGGCGTTTGAGGGCGACGGCAGAATCCATCACAGCGTCGGCGACTACGATTATTATCTGGAGAAGAAGCAGCGGCAGGTCGTAGCGGCGACCCGGCAGAGCGCGGGCATTCTGGCGGCCAACCAGACTTCCGCACTCTCACGAGCGGCGGCTACGAAGGCCACGAATTCAGCGAAACCGGCCAGGCCCCGCAAACTTTCGTTCAAGGAAATGCGCGAGCTGGAAGGGATGGAGGCGCAAATCCACGCTCTGGACGCGGAAATCGCCCGCATTGAAAGCCTGTTCGCCTCTCCGGATTTCCACCGCACGCACGCCACGCAAACCGGCCGGCTCACCGCCGACCTTGCCGCCACGAAGGAAAATCTAACGAAGCTTTACGCGCGCTGGGAAGAGTTGGAGGCGATCAAGGCCGAAACGGAAAAGCCTCCGCCAAGTTAGTTCGTGCCATTGTCTGCGAACCTGTTATCATGGGTCTTTATGTCATTTCGCGCACTAGGACTAGACGCCAAAATTTTGCAGGCGGTCACCGAAGCCGGTTATACCGAGCCGACGCCCATCCAGACCGCTGCCATCCCGGCGATTCTGGCGGGGCACGACCTCATCGGCATCGCCCAGACGGGCACGGGCAAGACGGCGGCGTTCACGCTGCCCATCCTGACGAAACTCGCGCTGCTTCCGGCGAATCCGCGGCGCAGCACGAAATTGCTGGTCCTCGCGCCGACGCGCGAACTGGCCGTGCAGATCGAGGAGAACGTGTGCGCTTACGCCCGGCATCTGCCGCTCACCGTCGCCACGGTTTTCGGCGGCGTGGGCGAACAGCCGCAAATCCGCGCCCTGGGTGCCGGCACTGACATTATTATCGCCTGCCCGGGCCGGTTGCTGGATTTGATGGGCCGGCGCTGCGCGGGTTTCTCGCAGTTGAAATTCCTCGTGTTGGACGAGGCTGACCGGATGCTGGACATGGGGTTCCTGCCCGACATCCGGCGCATCGGGCAGCAATTGCCAAAGCAACGGCAGACGCTGCTGTTCTCGGCAACGCTGTCGAAGGAGATCGAATCGCTTACGCACGAATTTCAGCGCGCGCCGAAGTTGATCCAGATTGGCCGGCGCTCGAATCCGGCGGAGACGGTCACGCAACTGGTCTATGAAGTACCGAAGCATCTGCGGACGTCGCTGCTGCTGCATCTGCTGCAAGACCCGCGGATGAACATGGTGCTGGTGTTCTCGCGCCTGAAACACGGTGCCGACCGCATCGCGCGGCAACTGGAGCAGAGGGGCATCCGCTGCGCCACGTTGCACTCGAACCGCTCGCAGAACCAGCGGTTGCGGGCCTTGCAGGATTTCAAGGAAGGCGCGGTGCGCGTGCTGGTGGCGACGGACATCGCGGCGCGCGGGATTGACGTGGACGGCATTTCGCACGTGGTGAACTACGATTTTCCGATGCACCCGGAGGATTACGTCCACCGCATCGGTCGCACGGGGCGTGCCCACGCGGTGGGTGATGCCATCAGCTTCGTGACGCCGGAAGATCACGCCGAACTGCGCGCGCTGGAACGATTCATCGGTCGTGGCGTCGTGCGGAAGAAGGCGGAGGGCTTCAATTATTCGCAAGCAGCTCCGTCATTCAATCCGGCGGAAGAACACCGCCCGTTTTCACACGGCCAAAGCCGGCACTCTCCGCCGCGTCCCGGCGTGCCGCAACACCGACATTCGCACGGCGGTCAACCGCGGCCAGGGCAATCAGGTGGTCGCCGCTGGCGGCGATGAAGTTTTTTCGGGCGGAAGCGGCAAGGCGAGCGCCGCCGCGTTGAGCCGGTGGCGGAAACGCTTTCGTCCGGCAGGCGATGGATCCCGAACCTGCGCCGCCCGGTGAAAAATGCTGAATGGTTGAACGGAGGACTCTGAACCGGGAACGGCGCGCAGCGGCGGGCCTGGAAGAAAACCCCCGCGAATTCACGGGGCAAGGCGCGGAGGTTTGCCGCCCAAATGCGCGAACCCGCCGCACCCGCAACGGTTATTCAGGTTCTATAAACAAAGAGGCATCGGTTTTCCGTCTTACCCAGTCTTGGCGCCAGATTAACCAAGCACCGCCCGGAATCAACCCAGGCGGCTTTTCCCATGGTGCGAGTTGCTTTTTGGACGCGGCGGCGTATGGTTCGCCAACAAATTTATGAAGGCCATTCAAGGATACCAGCTCATCAAGCCCGAAGCCCTCTCCTGGCGACCGGCCAACCTGATGAAAACCCCGAACGCGGATTATCTGGAGCGGACCGGCAGCGAAAAGGTGGGCGCGCGGCTTTGGCGCACAAGAATGGGCGCGCCGCTGGTGGGTTTCTTTGCGCTGATTGGCAGCGCTTTGTTGTTTCTCACCATGTCATGCTGGGCGGGCAGTAGCGAGACTGGTTTTGCCCTCAGGGATGGCGATACGGTGGTGTTCCTGGGCGACAGCATCACCGCCGCGCGCGGTTACACCAAGATCGTGGAACTTTATACGCTGATGCGGCATCCCGAGTTGCGGGTGCGGTTCTGGAATGCGGGCAAAGGCGGCGATACGGCGGCGGGCGCCGTCGAACGGCTTGAGAAAGATGTGTTTTCGCGCGGGGCCACGGTGGTGACGGTCGCGTTTGGCGTGAATGACATTGGTTGGGGAACGAAGGCGGACCAGGAACACAAGCAGCGTTATCTCGATGGCATCCGTCGTATCGTGACAGAATGTCAAAAGCGCGGAGTGCGAGTGTTCATCTGTTCCCCGGCGGTGTTGCATGAAGATCCGGACCAGGCAGAAAACGGTTTTCTGCAGAAGATGGCGGATGAAGGCATGGCGCTGGCGAAATCGCTGGGGGCCGGGACCATTGATATTTCGCGCGCGATGCGGGAGGTGCAACGCAAGGTCCTGGCGGCGAATGCCGGGGAGAAGGATCCCAAAAAGCTCACCCGGCTTCATGTGGAGGACGGCGTGCATTTGAACGACCTCGGCCAGCTGGCCATGGCGTGGGCGATGTTGAAAGGACTGGGTGCGGAGGCGGAAGTTTCCGATGCTGATGTGGATGCCGCGGCGGGGAAAGTGATCCGTGCCCAAGGCTGCAAAATCACCGACATCAAGAAACTGCCCGACGGAGTGACTTTCGTGCGAAAAGATGCCGGGTTGCCCATGAATCTCGGGATACTGAGCGCATTGCAGTATCGGTTTGTTCCCGTTCCTGAGACATTAAACCGCTACCAGTTGGCCGTGCAAGGACTCGCATCGGGGCGTTATACCGTTCGGGCCGAAGGACGGTTGCTGGGCACCTACGATGCGAAACAACTGGCTGATGGGGTGAACATTTCTTCGGCGACCGCCGATGGTTGGGTGCCTGGTGGCCCGTGGGACGCACAGTCCGATGCGGTAAAGGAATTGGTGGATGCCCGGGACAAATTGTGGATGGGGGGCCAGATTAGCTCGCAGTTCAACGACACCAATCCCGCCGCCGCCGCGCTCGCCAGGGATTTCACGCGAGTGGACCAAAAGCTCACCGAGTTGGCGCGTGCCCAAGCCAAGCCATACCCTTACCGTTTTGAAGTGCGCGCGGCTCCGTAAGCGAGTCTGACCAACACGAATACAAACCGTGACAATGCGCGGAATTCTACCGTTTAACTTATGAAAACGTTTCAAGGTTACCATCTCATCAAGCCGGACGACCTCTTCTGGCGGCCGTCCAACCTCATGAAAATCCCGAACGCGGATTACCTGGAGCGGACCGGGAGCGAGAATCTCGCCGCGCGGCTCTGGCGGTTGCCTCCCAGGAGCGCCAATACACTCCACAAGCACATCCGGCAGGAGGAATTCTATTTCGTACTCGAAGGCACGGGCCGCCTGCGCGTGGGTGACGAGACGTTGACCGTGCCGCGCTACGGCGGCGTGCTGGTCGGGCCGGACCAGTTGCGCCAGGTGTTCAACGACACCGAGACCGAGGTGCTCTGGCTCATCGTGGGCGCGCCGGAGGAACTGGAATTTCTGCAAGGCTCAAAGTCCACGGGCATGGACCTGTCGCTCATTTATCCCGTTGACCCGAAACAATTGCCGAAGGAATTGGCCGGCGTGGATTGGCCGCCGAAAGCGTGAATCCAACCTCGCTAATTCGTGCCCGGAACAAGGAGCCGGCTTCGGCCTCGGCTGCAAGCTAGGCGCGGCCTGCTGCCTCTGCTGCGCCGCCCCGATGCTGATCCTGGTCGCGCTCGGCATGATGAATCCCTTCGTGGTCATTGGCGTCGCCATCGTCATCGCCGCGGAAAAGATCCTGCCACGGCCTGAAACCATCGCTCGATTCGTCGGCCTCGCCGCCATGGCTGTGGGCATCTGGACGACCATCGACAAATTCAACCCATAACTTCACCGGCGGGAATGACCGCGGAAGGACTGAACGTTTTGGCGGCGCGGCCGCGCCGTCCTGCCTTTGATGTTGGCAGGCAAAGCGGCCGCATTGCCCCGTTACGGCTTTCGCCTTTCCAGGACGTCCGTGTAATCAGGAATGGTCATTAAATCGATGCGATGCGCATGGTTGCTTTCCTGCTTCCAAGTGGCCAAGCGCCCGCTGGCTTCGTCGTTCCAGCCGCGTTTGCGGATGAACTCGTTCCAGATCAGGATGTCTGTCTGGTCAAGCTGCCGGCCCGTGGCAAAGCACCATTCGAGAATGTCGTCGTCCGTGCCGCCGGCCAACACCCGCTGTTTCAGCGCCTCGTAGGTCACGCGCAGGTAGTGACAACACAAACCATCCGCCCGGTTGGCCAGGCCGAGGTTTGCGTGACAGTCCTCCCGCAACTCGCCTTTGGCGTGCAGCCGGATCTTGTCCAGCATCCGGGGGAAATACGCGAGCCCGCCGACTTTGTCGTGGAAACTTTTGGGCGCCTTGCTGTTCATGATCCGGGATTCTGCCGCATCGGCCGGCGCTGTCAACCGTTCGCGATGAAGCGGGCAAGACCGGACAAATCGCACCCGGACTTTACGGCTGATCGGGAATTTTGGCTTCGACCAGTTGGGCCAGCAACGTCAGCGATTCCTGCCAGCCCAGATAGCAGGCCTCGGCGGGAATGGCCGCCGGAATCGCTTCCTGCGTGATGTTCAATTCCGTACCGCAGAAGACCTGCCGCAAGGTAATCGTCGTTTGCATTTCGCCGGGCAGGTTCGGGTCGTCGAATTGGTCGGTGTGGCGGATGCGTTCGCTCGGTTTGAGTTCGAGAAATTTCCCGCCGAAGGAATGGCTCTGGCCGGTGGTGAAATTGGTGAACGACATCTTGTAGCTGCCGCCGACTTTTGCGTCCAGCTGGTGAACCTTGCCGGTGAATCCGTTCGGTGGCAGCCACTTGGCCATGGCGTCGGCGTCCAGGAACGCGCGGAAAACCCGCTCCGGGTTGGCGCGGAGCACCCGGTGAAGCCGAACGGTATTGGTGTTATTTGTGGTCATAATTGGTTGTGTCCTTTGCCTTTCATTATTACGACGAACGCATTGGGCGCGTCAGGACATTAATGGAAAAATTTTCGACGAGGCACTTCCAACGCTGTCCGGTTGGCCTGAAACAATATAAGGCGCGAAGGTTTGGGCGGCAGGGCAGCGCTGCCCTGCCGCAATTCCGGCAGGGCAAGGCTGCCGCTTTGCCTGGTTTTAAGAAACTCGACGGCAGCCAGCTGCTTTGATTTCCTGTTTTTGTGCCGCGCGTGATTTTTCATCTGGACATGGACGCGTTCTACGCTTCGGTGGAGCAACGCGACCATCCGGAATTGCGCGGCCAGCCGGTCATCGTCGGTTCGCCACCCACCCAGCGCGGCGTGGTTTGCGCGGCCAGTTATGAGGCGCGCAGGTTCGGTGTGCGCTCGGCCATGCCCAGTGTCACCGCCGGTCGCCTCTGTCCCAGCGGCATCTTTGTCCGGCCACGCATGGAGGCTTACCAGCAGGAATCGCGCGAAATCATGCGCCTCGTTGCAGAGACCGGCGCGCTGGTGGAACAAATGTCCATTGACGAGGCTTACGCCGATTTTTCCGCGCTCTGTCCGGGTGCCGATGCCGACGCCGCGTTGCAGGGCGCCGTGCCGCTGGCGAAACAGTTGAAGGAACGCATTCGCGCCGAACGCCGATTGACCGCCACCGTCGGCATCGCCTCGAACAAGCTGCTGGCCAAAATCGCCAGCGACCACCGCAAGCCGGACGGACTCACGGTCATTTTGGAGCGTGACAAGGTGCAATTTCTCCGTCCGCTCCCTGTGCGCGCGCTGTATGGCGTGGGTAAAGTAACCGAACAAACCTTGAACCGCGCCGGCATTGATACGATTGGCGCGCTTCAGGATTTTCCCGGCGATCTGCGCGCCTTGGCAGGTTCGTTTGGCCTCACGCTGAAACAATTTGCCTTGGGTGAAGACCATCGTCCGCTGGAATTGAGCGATGAAATCAAAAGTATCAGCAACGAGGAAACGTTTTTGCGCGACACGGATGACCGGAAGATTCTGCGCCGCTGTTTGCGCGAACAGGCCGAGGACATTTCCGCGCGGTTGAAGCGCCGCCGGCTCGGCGCGCACACCGTGCAGGTGAAGGTGCGCTATGGCGATTTCACGACCCTGACGCGCCAGTTTTCGGTGGAAGAACCGCTGACGGAATCCGGCGACATTTATCGCCTGGCCTGTTTTCTTTTGAGTCGTGAGCAACTGGTCCACCGGCCGCTGCGGTTGCTGGGACTGGGCGTGAGCACGCTGCGTGAAATGAGCGGGCGACAGATGGCGTTGTTTTGAAGTTCCGTGAAGTCAATCACGGCTTCAGCAGGCCGGCGAAATTCGCGCGGTGGCGCCAGAGCAGGAACAGTGCGAGTGCGGCCACGATCGACGCGACCTGCCATCCCTCATGATTTAAAAAAATGTGGAAGCAGAGGATATTCACAATCACCGGCCCGAGCAGCGTCAGGCCCAGGGGAATGTAGCGGCCGATCAGCAGAAGCAAACCGCCTGCGACCTGGCAAAAGCCCACCACTTTGACATAGCCGGTGGTCATCATCGCGTTGATGAAGTCGCCGGCCGGACCGGTCATGGGCGGCGCCTTAATAAAGTGCAAAAACGCATTTGAACCGAAGACGACGAAGACGAGTCCGAGCAG
>DASZAB010000086.1:0-9659 GCA_035945675.1 Verrucomicrobiia bacterium
CCGGATCGAGCATGAAATCCTGCGGCAGGTAGCTGACGACGAGATCGCGACGCCGGGTAACGTCGCCGCGGTCGGGCGATTGCAGCCCGGCCAGAATGCGGAGGAACGTCGTCTTGCCGCAGCCATTGCGCCCGACCAGCCCGATACGGTCGCCCTCCTCGATGGCCAGCGTCGCGGCGTCAAGCACCCTGTGGTCGCCGTAGCCTACGGTGATTTCAGTGGCAGTGAGGATGGTGGACATGTTTTTTAACCACGGATGGACACGGATACGCACGGATTGATTGGTAGGGCGGGCAGTCCTCTGCCCGCCGCCGAACACGGTATGATACCCGCACGCCAACAATCGCCCAACAGCGCGCACGGCCTGTCCCGCCATAGCCAGGCAACGGCGGAAGTGACGCGCCCTACCTGTTGACGGTGTGTTTTCATCCGAGTTTATCCGTGTCCATCCGTGTGAATTACCTAAACCCAATTAGCGCGTATTGAGATTTTTCTTTGCAGAGATTTTAATGGAGGTTTCGATGGATTGGCGAAGTTCCTGGTCCGTTTCGGTGGTAAGGCATCGTTGAAGAAGCTCAAAGGCCTTGCGTCTTATGATTCTATCCTTTGCAAGGTAAGCCAGATTACCGATGCAATTTGTGGCGCGCCCCCGAATTTCAACATCGGCATGAGCCATCAAGGGTTCAAGCACCTCATAACCAGCTCCTTCAAATTCTGTAAGCGTGTGCCAGGTTGCGCGCGCGTCTTTGCTTTTTGAAATAAGAGAATCCAACATTGGTTTAATGGCACGAACATCCCCACGCTTTGCCAGAGCATACCCCGCTACGCCAGCGTAATAACCGCGGGCTTCAAGTATTTTCAAAAGCAGTTGAGCGCTCCGTTCGTCATTGTAGGCGGCCAAAGCTCCAATGGCATTGTCATTAGCTTGGCCATGCACGCCATCCGCTGCTGCCGTGATCAGGGCTTCGAAGGCTTCCGGCGGGTGCAAAAGCTCCAGCGAACTGGCAGCATGCCAACG
The DNA here is from genome assembly GCA_035945675.1 of Verrucomicrobiia bacterium. Lineage (GTDB taxonomy): Bacteria > Verrucomicrobiota > Verrucomicrobiia > Limisphaerales > UBA11358 > UBA11358. The sequence goes on from DASZAB010000086.1 coordinate 1,019, forward strand.
CACTTCCGGCATTGGATCATTTAGCGCTTCGATCAGCGCGTCAACGGCCTGCTTTCCGCCCAGCCGGCCGAGTTGATCGGTAGCCTTGCATCGTTCCCATCCGTCCGTCGATTTTAGTTTTTTCAGTACCTTTTCCAGCACGAGCACTTTTTCGCGCCGACGAATGCGTCGGTCGGGCTTGGTTGGAGCGTCAAGATAAACGGTGGGCAATTCAGCTGGAACTGGAGTTAGTTCGAGCGGCTGATCAAGTTCTTGACTCATCCAACCGGCAAATGACCGATAGCGGGTAGCGCCCGGGCTCGAATTTGAAAAAAACCATGTTTCCCATTCTCCATCCGGCCACACGACCATCGGATTGAGCAGAACAACGGCGTCGTCTCCGATTTCACTGATGCAGAGAGCCTGGGCGAGATGTTTAATTTCAAACATAGCGCAGTCTTGTTTGGTATAATCGAAATAATCCCTTTCCATTACTGAAAGTGGTTCCACACTCATTTGGTAGGCTTCATACCAATCTTTGTGTTCTTTGCGGAACCAATTGATTTTTTCAACGGGACGGAGGATCGGGCTCATTTCCGAAGCAAACTTCCAACCATTGCAGGCGCTCAAAAATGTCCGATAGGACGGAGGCAGTTTTATTTTCAACCGCCCTTCCGCTGCGGCCAGTTGGTCTTCAGAGGCGCCCGCGTCCGCTTGAAATTTCTCCAAGCCTGTCGCGGCTGCATATTTTTTTAAGATAACCATCCATTCTTCTTGGGTCGGCATGGCGTTCATGGTCGTAATTCCATCAGAGTAAGAGACGCCGTCAAGTTCAGAGGTCGTGTGGCGTTTTTAATATATCCGTGTGAATCTGTGTCCATCCGTGGCTTATTTCTTTGCGGTCTGAACGGGCAATGCGGACAGCGGCACCCGTTCGTTGGTTTTGGCAAAATAATCGGCGGACCAATCGTTGGGAAACAGCACCACGGCGTTTTTGCCCACGTCGTAGGCAATGCGTGAGCCGGTCGGCAGCGAGAGGGTGTCAAGGTCGTCTTCTTTCATGTCCACCGGCAGCCAGCGGACGACCGTCCACGGCGCGGCTTCGAGGCGCGAGACCGCGCCGTATTCGCTTTCGAGCCGGAATTGCACGACCTCGAATTGCAGCGGCCCGACGGCGGCGAGCAACGGCGTTTTCACCGCTGAATTGCGCAGGTAAAGCGCCTGGATGACGCCTTCCTGCATCAACTGTTCCAGCCCCTGGCGGAATTGCTTGAACCTGGCCGTGTTCGGATTGTGCAGATAGCTGAAGGCCTCCGGCGTGAAACGCGGGATTTCCTTGTAGGTGATTTTTGGGTCGGTTGTGAGCGTGTCGCCGATACCAAAGCTGTTGTGACCGACCAGGCCGATGACGTCGCCGGGATACGCTTCGTCCACCGTTTCGCGTTCATTGCCGAACAGTTTGTGCGAGCTGGAGAGACGCACCTTCTTCGCGGAACGCGAGTGATGCACCACCATGTCGCGCTCGAATTTGCCGGAGCAAACCCGGACAAACGCGATGCGGTCGCGGTGTTTCGGGTCCATGTTCGCCTGGATCTTGAAGATGAAACCGGAGAACGCGGGATGTTCGGGGGCGATGAAGTTTGGAGTTCCACCTTCAGGCGGATCTGTATTTGCCTGTTTTCCATTTCCCGCGCTGCCTGAAGGCGGAACTCCGAACCTGCCGCGTGGTCCGGGCGCGTGTTTCAAAAATCCATCCAGCAGCAGTTGCACGCCGAAGTTGTTGCTGGCGCTGCCGAAAAACACGGGCGTGGTCTTGTCCGCCAACACGGCCGCGTCATCCCAGTCGTGACCGGCGTGTTCGAGCATTTCAAGTTCCTCGACTGTTTTGTGATACGTCGCGTCATCCAGCCGGCCGCGGATCGCGGGATCCGCCAGTCCGCCGACCTGGACCGGCGCGCGATATTGGCCGCCGGTCGTGCGTTCGAACAAATGCATCAGTTTCGTCTGCCGGTCAAAGACGCCCTGGAACTCGAAGCCGTTGCCGATGGGCCAGTTCACCGGGAACGCCCCGATCCCGAGCACGTGTTCCAGTTCATCGAGCAGCGCGAGCGGATCTTTCGTGGGCCGGTCGCACTTGTTCATGAACGTGAAGATGGGCACGCCGCGCTGGCGGCAAACCTCGAACAGCTTGCGCGTCTGGGGTTCGATGCCCTTGGCTGCATCAATCACCATCACCACCGAATCCACCGCGGTCAGCACGCGGTAAGTATCCTCGGAGAAATCCTTGTGCCCCGGGGTGTCGAGCAGATTGAGGCGGTAACCGTTGTAGTCGAATTGCAACACCGTGGAGCTGATCGAAATGCCGCGCTTCTTTTCCAGCTCCATCCAATCGGATGTGGTCGCACGCTGGTTTTTGCGCGCCGTGACCGAGCCGGCCAGTTGCACGGCGCCGCCGTAAAGCAGCAGTTTCTCCGTCAACGTGGTTTTGCCCGCGTCCGGATGCGAGATGATGGCAAACGTGCGCCGCTGTTCAATTTGTTCCTTAAGGCTCACCAAGCCGGAAACAGTATCAAAAAATCGGGCGGAAACAAGTTCTGGATTTGGCCGAAGGCCGTTGGCAATCCCGGCGCTCCGGTTCAACCTTCGGGATTCATCGCTTGACGGCCAAAAGGGTTTCTGCCGATGCTCGGGCCCGCCAGCGACGAATGACCATGAACCTGCCAGCCATCACCAAACGGGAGCCGTTGGCGGTGGAGGCCGGCGTATCCCGGCTGGCCCGCGTGGAGTTTGCACGGCATCCGCATCCGGTCTTGCTGAAGGAGCCGGCCCATTTCTGGGACGAGATTTTCATCGCCAACGAGGCCTATGTGCTGGGGGCGGTGACGCACCCGCGCATCCGCCGCAAACTGGCGTATGACGCCGGGGCGCACCGGCTGTTTCTGGAATACATCGAGGGGGCGACCTTGCATGAGCTTGTGCAGGCGGGCGTCACCCGCGCGGACCCGGGCCGGACGCATCGTCTCCTGCAAAGCGTGGCGGAAACCGTGGCGGACATGCACGAAGGCATCTGGTGCGGGCGCCCGATCGTCCACAACGATATGAAGAGCAAGAACATCCTGGTGCCCGCGGCCGCGCCCGAGGAAACGCGGCTCATAGATTTTTCGCACTCGTATTTCGAGGGGAATCTGCCGCCCTTCATCACGGACAAGAAAAACAACCCGGCGGGCACGGTCAAATATTCGGCCCCGGAGAAATGGGAGGGAGATTTCACGAAGGGTTTCAAGGGCGACGTCTTCGGCTTTGGCGTCATGGCTTATTATGCGTGCACGGGTAAACATCCGTTCGACGGCAGCAAGGCGCAAATCGAGAAGGCGATCCGGGAGGTGACGCCGCCTTCGCCGCTGAAACTGGTGAACAATGTGCTTCGCAACACCGTGGTCATCATCATGGCCTGTCTGGAGAAGAATCCCGACCGCCGGCCGTCCATGGAACATGTCGCCCGGGTCTATGCCGATTCGGCTTCCTTGTTCAAATGAGGCGCGATCAAACCAAAATCAAGTTGGACGGCCGCCCGAACCGGCTTCCCGGCTTGATGAGATCGTATTTTAATTCTTTTCCGCAGGCACACGAGCCTTGACGTCATTCACCGTCGCCTCCGGCCAGCCGTCTGCATTCCAACGAAGCGGCATAATCGCGAGCGTCGCTTTTCCATTCATTCGAAGATCACCCTCGAAGTCCGATGTGAACCAACTCTTTCCTTGCGCGTTCAAAGTCCCTGCATGTCCCGGGCCGATCAACGGCCCATTGGTCGTCGCCAGAAACAGACTGCCGCCTCCGCGCAGCATGTCCACGCCGGCCTTGTCCAGGTAAGGCCCGGTCACCGCTTTGCTCCGCCCGATGCGAATGTTGTAGGTGCTCCGGGGGCCCTGACAGCATGAACCCCAGTTCACAAACAGATAATAGAAGCTGTCATGCTTGCACAGACAGGAGGCTTCGATCGACTCGTTGTAGGCGATGGAATACAGCTTCGAATCCGGCGCAACCCGCCTTCCGGTTTTCGGATCCAACTGGATCAGTTTGATACCGCTCCAATAAGAACCAAACGACAACCACAAGGTGCCATCGCGGTCGTGAAACACCGACGGGTCGATCGCATTGTAGGCGTCGCCCGGCTGGCCTTCCTGCGTTCGCACCACGAACCCTTGATCGGTCCAATGATAAGCCGGATCGTTCGGGTCCAGGGTGGGATTGGTGGCCAGGCCGATGGCCGAGGTCATCTTCCCCATCGACGACACGGCATAATACAGGAGATACCGGTCGCCCAGCTTGATGATGTCCGGAGCCCAATACTGCATATGGCGGTTTTCCGGAACGATCCGGGCAACCCATTCCGGCGGAGCATTGAACACGGCCGGACCGCGTTCCCATTTCACCAGGTCCTGGGAATGATACGACGGCACGCCCCGGCCCGTGTAGAAGACCCAGTATTCATCCTTGCATTTCACGATATCGGAAGGGTCTCGAGTAACAATGCCGCGACTCGCCGATTGTTCCAGCGGCAGGACGGTCATGGGCTTTCCGGAGTCCAGTGTGACTGATTCGGTTTGCGCCTTTACGGCAGTCGAGCAAGCCAACGTTCCCACAAACATTGCCGCCAGCAGCATGCGCCGACTGAGAGGGTAACTATGTTTCGACTTCATTCCCGCCAGTTTGAAGTGAATCCCGACTGGATTCAAGGCAACGACAACCGCCAGAACCGCGCGCCCATGTCACGGTGGCCTGTGCGGCACGCACCTTCCGGCTTGATCAAAACGTTCCCGTCAATCGCTTTCATTGGGTCACTCAGGGCTTGTAAAACGCCCGCGGGTTAAGAGATTTGTCGGTTCATATGCATTGCGCGAGCCCCGAGTTCCCGGAACGGGCCAATCGCCGCGCCTGAGCCAGGGCCGTGAAGTGCAACATAATAAAGAAGGGGACGAAATACGCCGGGATGAGCACCAGGGGTAATTGTGCCATCGCGCTCGTGGTGACGTTCCCGGTGAATCCGCGGAGGAAGCCCGAACAGAGTGTCCCCATCGACACTGCGACAATGAGGTCAAGGATCCCCATAATATTCCAAATCACAAACCGTTGGCTGGTGGCGAACGCCGGATGGCGAACAAGCCCGAGCACAATCCACGGCGCAGCAACCCCGATCGCCATGTCCCCGAGTCCGGCTGGGAAGGCGAACAGTCCAGGCAGCACACCCTGTGCATTGAGCGAGAGAAAGCCCAGTCCGGCCCACCGCCACGCCTGAATCGCTGCCGCGAGCCGGAGGTCGGCGCCGAGGACGAACGCCCGGAAGGCGCTCCATCCGAAGTAAGCCGCAAAAAACACCACCAGAGGGATGGCGAAACCGAAGAAAATCGGGAGGGGCGGTGAACCCGCACTTCCGACGAATGCGCCCTGGGCACCCAGAAGAAAAACCAGCCCGAGCCACAATGCCAATGCCACGGCAACGACCGGCCTCACGGTCGAATGGTTATCATTCAGTTCCGAAGCCACGCTTTCTTTGAGGCTTCCCATGCTTTCAGTTTTCATGTTCATATGCTTTATCCTTTCAGTTTGGTTTTGTTGTTTTCTTTCTACGGTCTGCGCCCCTTTCCACGGCCGCCTTCTTAAGGTTTGATTCATGGCGACTTTCCCGGATCATGCTGTGTGTATATACACTTTCTGGTGCAAAAACATTTGTCTTTTGGTGGTTATTGCCCCTTCAACTTCGTGGCGACGTCTTCCAAATCACTGATAATCGCCGACCATCGTTCTTTTCCCAGGATCGCGACCACTTTGTCCTGGGCGCGGCGCCAGGCCGGAAGCAGTCTGGCCAGAGCCGTGCGCCCCTTTTCCGTAATCTCAAGCTCCACACGGCCGCCTCGTCCGCCGCCTTTGGCCCGGACCAGACCGTCCCGCTGCAACGGACGAAGATTCCGCAACAGCGTGGTCCGCTCCATTCCGAGCCATTCGCTCAATTCGGCCATGCCCCACCCGTCTTTGACCTGCAAGGCGCCCAGAATCGGCGTTTGCGTGGGGCGAATGCCGTGTTGACGGACTTCCGCGTCAAAGAACTGAGTGACCGCCCGGGTCACCGCGCGGAGGTTCGAGCACACGCAGTTTTCCATCGCCCCGAAATTCCGCTCTCTCTTCATGTTGTTGTGCATATACACAATCCAGCCGGATTTGTCAACCGTTATTTTTCAGCTGGATGAGATGGCCATCGCCAGAGCCACGAGCCGGGATCACCGTGGCCCGTGTGGCCTGCACCGCCCGGTGTCCCGCAAGATAACCGGCGATAAGCATTGCTATCTGATCGCTGCGCGCTGAAGCTCAAGCATGACCAACAGTCTCAACTTGCACGGCGCCCGGGAAGTTCACAAACAACTCCGGTTGCGGATGAAGAACAGCGGCCTGGAAACCATCAAGGTCCATGTCACCCGCAAATCCGGCAAAATCAAATGCCATTTCACCGGCTCGCCGGAACAAGTCATAAAGGCGGAACAGATCCTTGCGGCCTGGTCCTGATTTTGTCCCGCCACGCCGCCCTCGCGTCGTTACTGCGCCGAAATTACGGTGGCCAGTACGGCACGCAAGGGCAGAGTGGCAGCTCTGCCCCGCCAAATCACGGCCAGGCGGCGCCGGGACTATTGGTTGCTCCGCACTATTTGCTGACAAATTTCGCGAGTTCGGCCAGACACCTGCCCCAGCCTTCTTCGTGCCGGTCGCGGCTTTCGGCGGACGCAAATCTTTCGTGCGTCAAAATCAATTCCGTCTGCTGGCCGCGCGCTTTGAACTCCAGCGTCACGAGCATTTCGGGCGGTTCGACTTTGCCGAATTCATCGCCGCTGCCGTCTTTTTCAAATTGCCACGTGAAAACCAGCCGCTCCGGCGGTTTCACTTCACGATAAATCCCGACGGTCGTGAAAAATTCGCCGTCGGCGCGCCGCACCTGGAGGCGATATTTGCCGCCGACGCGCGCGTCCGCCTTCACGGATTGCAACGACGATCCCTCGCACGCCGCCGCACCGAACCACTGCTTGAATTGGTTCGCGTCCGTCCACGCCTTGAAAACCAGTTCGCGCGGCGCGTCGAAAACGCGGGTGAGTTGAAGTTTGATGTTGTTTTCTTTGATGGTTGCGGTTGTGTTCATTTTTTCTCCTTGGTTTGTAGTTGTTTCAAGTATTCGTCCAAATGGTCAAAGCTCGCTTCCCAGAATTTCCGGTATTCCTCGATCCACGCCTGCGCCTGCTGCATCGGTCTGGCTTCCAGTTTCAAACGATGCACCCGCCCGTCGCGCCGGCGGCGGACCAGTCCGGCGTTCTCCAGGACGCGTAAATGCTTGGAAACCGCCGGCAACGACATCCGGTACGGCCGCGCCAGATCCGTTACGCAACGGTCGCCGCCCGCGAGATGTTCGAGGATGCGCCGGCGCGTCGGGTCAGACAGCGCGCCGAACGTGCGGTCCAACAATCGTGTCGAACATTTAACCATATGGTTAAATATAAATGCAGGATGAAAATTGTGCAAGAACTTTTTTTAGGAATTTTCACTTTTGGACGGCCGCCTGGGCTGCGCGCCGAAATCACGGTAAGCGGGCTGTGCCCCGAGTGACTGCCGCCGGCAGCATTGACTGCTCATTTGAACAGGTGGCAACGGAGAAAACGGAGTTGTTAATTTCCTTTTCTGTTTTCTTAGTTTCCTCTGTTTGCTCCTGTTAAATCTGGATTTTCGAGAGGTCGCCCGGGTGGCCCGTGCGGCTCGCACTTCAGACCCTGAGCGAGCCGCGGAACCCCCTGCCGCCATAGTAAGACCCTGCACCGTTGTGACCCACGAAGACGCGGCCGTAGCGGCGATCACAATACAACGCGCCGCCGAGTTTTCTGATTTCAGCGGGAGTTTTAATCCAACTCGACCGTTTGGTGTCGAACTCGCCCAGTTTCTGAAGCTCTAAATATTGTTCTTCCGTTAAAACCTCGATGCCCATGGCGGCGGCCATGTCCATGACGCTGCTCCTGGGTTTATGTTCCTTTCGCCCATCCAGCGCTTCACGGTCGTAGCAAAGACTACAGCGGCCTTCCGGAGTTTGCTCGGAGCAATCAAAGAAAATGTATTCACCCGACTTTTTGTCCTGACCGACGACATCCGGTTCACCGCCGGTGCGTTCCATTTCATGGAGCGACCACAATTTGTCCGTCCCGCAAAGGCGGGACTGCACCTTGGCCCACTCCAGACCTTTATGGCGGTTTAGGTTTTTCTCAAAACGGGCTTTCAACGCCTTGAGCAGCTCTTCGCGTTGTTTTGGTAACAAATCCTTTTTCATGCTCGCAATGTTTTCAAATTTTGGGTGGTTGTCAGTGCATTGGCTTTATGCTCAAATATTAACGAAAGAATAGCACTCTTCTGAAAAGGGCGAAAAGTTTTCTTGCAAAGACTCAAATGTTAGCTTATGCTAGCTTACATGAGCAATGACGTATCAATTACTTTGGGCACAAAATTACGCGCGCTACGGGAGCGCGCGGGCATTTCATTGCGGGCACTGGCCAAAGACGCAAAAGTTTCTGCTCCCTTTCTTTCTGACGTTGAATTGGGTCGCAGATTTCCCAAAGACGAAACACTCATGCTCATCGCT
>DASZAB010000087.1:0-17585 GCA_035945675.1 Verrucomicrobiia bacterium
TCGCAAGAGATGTGGCTTTTGTAGTCATCATACCACGCATAAGTGGCTGATCCGCGGAATAACTGACAAACTATCTGGCGGTTTGATCCACAACCCGGTCACCGCACCGTTCGGTCATCCGCTCCCGACCCAAAAATTCCACTCACTGAGCTTTCGGCGCGAACATCTGCGCGGCCATTTTCATTCCGGCGATCTGCAACTGCCGCTGCGCCTTCTGGTAACCTTGAAACGCCGTAGATTGGTCCGGAGTCAAAATCGATTGAGCGCGCGTAATAACCTGCTGGTCGAATTGTTCCTGCTGCTGCGCGAATTGATTGATATTATCCTCAGTGAATATCGCGGCGTAATCGCCACTGGCGGCGGTGCCGGGGTTGTTCAAGGCGGCCGTCCATTTGAAGTTGGCGCGCACATCGCCCATTGCCTGAAGCAACTGCTGTTGCTGATCCGCGTTCAGCGCCGTCGCGCTTCCGGCCAGTTGATCGCTGAACTGGCTGACGGCCGTCCGGTCGGGAAGCGTCTGTTGATAGGTTTGAAACGTCTGATAATTTTGATCACCGAGAAGTTGCTTGATTTGATTTTCAATGTCATCGGTCTGGCTCTTGACCTGCTTTGCCAGGTCGGCGCGTTGGGCGGCGTCCAGGGTGTTATCCAGCATGGAGAACCCGGCATCGGTGCCGGCGAACATTTTCTTTTCAAGCAAATCCTTCAGCGCAGCGGTTTGCTCCGGCGTCAGGTTGAGTTGCTGATACAAGGCGGCGTACTGCTTGTCCAGCATTGGCCCCAGGACGGCTTTTTGCTGCGACTTGATCATTTCTCGCATCTTCGGGTCTTTGAACACCGCGGCCATACCCTGCAGGGGGTTGTTGGTTTTGGCCGCCGCCAGCGACTGCTCGAGGTGGGCGGCCTTTTTCGATTGTTCCGCCGCGCCCGCCTCGGTTTCAGCCAACACCTGCTGCAAAATCTTCTCATTCGCCGCGGCAAATTTGGCGTGCTCGATGGCTTCGCTTTGCTGTTGCAGCTCCGCTTTGGTGGCGGCCAGTTGAGTTTCGGTTTGCGCGAGTTGAGCCGACTGGCTTTTGAATTGGTTTTGCTGATGCCAGCACCAGGCACCGAGCGCAATGGTTGTGATTGCCAGAAGGGTGATGACAAGATTCTTCATAGAAGGCTGTCTCGGGATGCTACCACCGCCTGATGGGTCGGCCAGCACAAAAAGCAGCCGGCTTTTCACGACGACGGCTTTATCCCGAAATCGCGGGACGGGTGGCGGGGATTTCCGAAAGCCATGTCCGGCCGGCGATTGCGTTATGATTTACAGCACCCCCGGTTGCCCGGCGCACCCCGTATCGATGCAGTATGACAGCCCTGAAAGGGTTCGGGGCTGTCCTACGCGTGTTGGTTGTCGCCTGGCATCCGTTCTCAACTACCTTGGTTCCGGCTAAGCCGGCACGGTATCCGCTTGTACCTGACCCGCCGCTGATGGACTTTTGGAGGAGGCATCCAGTGTTTCCCGAATCAACTGCGCCACCTGCAGTGGCTGATAAGGCTTGGCCAGAAAGGTGATGGCATCCCGACCGAAATCCCGGCCCACAAAGGCCGAAGTGTATCCGCTGGCGTAGATGATTTTCAGGTCAGGCCTCCGGCGTTTCAATTCGGTCGCCAGTTCATCCCCCGTCATGCCACCGGGCATAATCATGTCGGTCATGAGCAAATCAATCCGGCCATGGTGCTCGTCCCAAACCAGCAACGCTTCCGTACCGGAAGAAGCGGTCAAAATCCGGTATTGATATTGTTGGAGGACCTCCCGCATCAGTTCCAACAACTCCTTTTCATCCTCAACCAGCAGAATGGTTTCCCGGCCGCCTTTAACGGTCTCGGATTCCGGAGCCGGCCCGGTCGAAAGGTGGCTGGTTTCACCGGCGACCGGGAAAAATACTTTGAAAGTGGTACCCAGACCGACCTTGCTCTGGACTTCGATCCAGCCGCGATGTTGTTTCACAATGCCGTAAACGGTGGCCAGCCCGAGCCCGGTTCCCTTCCCGACCTCCTTGGTGGTAAAAAATGGTTCAAAAATCCGCTGCAACACGCTGCGCTCCATGCCGCACCCGGTGTCGGTAACGGACAAACAGGTGAACCGGCCCGCATGAGCTTCGGGACGCAGTCTTATATACAGGGAGTCGATTTCAACGGCGGAAGTCTCGATGAGGAGTTTGCCGCCCTTGGGCATGGCATCCCGGGCATTGACCACCAGATTCATCACAATCTGTTCCACCATGGCGATGTCGGCGGCGATCCGCGGCAGGTCGGGGCTGCAGTGGACTTCCAGCGTGATATGCTCGCCGAGCATTCGCGGCAGCATGTATTCCAAATTGTGCAGCACGGCGTTCAAATCCAGCATCTTGATGCGATAGACCTGCTTGCGGCTGAACATGAGCAGATGCCGGATGAATCCAGCCGCGCGTTCCGAGGCGGCGGAAATCTGCTTCAGGGATTTCACCGAATCCGCATCCAGCGGCGCCGCGTTGAGCAACAGCCCGGCATGCCCCTGGATGATGGTCAAAATATTATTGATATCATGCGCCACCCCGGCGGCCAACTGGCCGATGGATTCCATTTTCTGGGATTGCCGCAACTGCGCCTCCAGCGCCAGCTTCGCGGTAATGTCTTCAATCGTAACCACCATGCCGTCAATCCTGCCGCCGGCGTCAAAAAGCGGCGCCGCATTCACGGAAAGCAGGGCGCGATCCCGGCTGGAAGCATCCGCCTCCGCGCGCGCACCGGCGTTCACCGCATAACAGGCGTCGTGCACCGGCTGTGCCGAATCGAGGATTTGTTTCAAGGACGATTCCGGTCCGGACAGCGGAACGCCCTCCGAATCGGTCAGACGCCAGTCCAAAACACTGCAGGAATTCCGGGTAATGGCGTCCCTGGTCAGGCCGAGAATCTTTTCCGCCTGCTGATTGGCAAAGGTGATCTTTCCCAGTTGGTCGGCGACCACAATGCCCACGGGGCTGGTTTCCATGATGCGGCCGATGAGATCGCGCTCCCGGCGCAGGCGTTCCTTGGCGTGCTGGCCCTGGATGGCATACCGGATGGCGCGCTCCAGTTTGTCGGAGTCCAGCTGACCCTTGATCAGATAGTCGGCGGCGCCGGCCTCCATGGATTCGATGTCAATTTCGTGATCACCCTGTCCGGTCAGCAAAATGATCGGCAACCGGTCATTGAGGGATTTGGATTCGCGCAACAACTCGATGCCCGTCCGGCCACCCAGACGATAGTCCAACAGGCAGATGTCGTGCTCGTGACGATGCACGGCGGCCAGGGCGGCGTCATAACCATCCACCCACTCGAGCTGATACCGGCGATCCTTGATGTCGGAAATCAGATTGCGGGTGATGATATAATCATCCTCATCGTCATCAACCAGCAGGACTCTGACGGTGGCGTCCGGCATACGCAGGCATTTTCCTAGTCTTTGGGCAGTTCGACGACTTCAAACCAGTATTGGCCGAGAACTTTGATCAACTCGACCAATGATTTGAAGGTGACGGGTTTGGTCACGTAGGAATTCACGCCCAGGTCGTAACTCCGCAGGATATCCTCCTCCGCCTTGGAAGTGGTGAGCACGACGATGGGGATCCGGCGCAGAACCGGGTCCGCCTTCATTTCCTTGAGGGCCTCGCGCCCGTCCTTGCGCGGCATGTTCAAGTCGAGCAGGATCAGACCCGGCAGGGGCTTGCCATCTAAATTCTCGTAGCGACCCCGGCGGTGAAGGTAATCCAATAATTCCTCCCCGTCTTCGACGCAGTGCAGTTCATTGGCCAGGCGGTTTTGCGCGAACGCGTCGCGCGTCAACTGGCGATCATCCGGGTCGTCGTCGGCCAATAGAATTGTAATCATTTTTCCTTCTTTACTCATGGTTTTCTCCTGGGTTCTGGGGTTCCTTGGGATGGGTCACCGGCAGCGTCACAATGAATGTGGTGCCCTCGCCCGGTTTGCTTTTGGCGGTGATTTCGCCGTGATGGAACAGCACAATTTTTCGCGCGATGGCGAGCCCCATGCCCGTGCCTTCATACTCATTACGCGAGTGCAACCGTTGAAATACGTTGAAAATCCGATCCAGATACTTTTCATCAAAACCGATACCGTTGTCACTGACCGTCAATCGGCAAAGTCTCCTGGCCACCGTCGTGCCGCCCTCCAGCGAAGGGCCGGTAATGATTTGCGCGCCGACTTTTACCACGGGCGACACGTCGGGACGGCGGAACTTGAGGGCGTTGCCAATCAAATTTTGAAACAACTGGCGCATCTGAAGCCCTTCCGCATCAATCAGCGGAAGGGTTCCCACTTCGACCCGGCCCCCGACCAGTTCGATTCGCCCCTCGAGATCATTGATGACGTCACGGGCCACCTGTGCCAGATCCACCTGGGCGAACGGCCGGGCCTTGGTGGTGACGCGCGAAAAAGTCAGCAAATCGTTGATCAGCGTCTGCATGCGTGAAGCCGCCTTCTGCATCCGTTCCAGATAATCACGCGATTGGGCGTCCAGTTTCTCGCCTTCCTGGTCCTTGAGCCGCTCGCCAAAAACCACGATTTTGCGCAGCGGTTCCTGCAAATCGTGTGACGCCACGTAGGCAAAATCCTGCAGCTCGCGATTGCTGCGTTCAAGCTGGGTCGTAAACTGGCGCAATTTCCCTTCGCTCACCCGCAGGGCGTTCTCGCTCTTTTTCAAGTCGGTAATATCGGTGTTGATGCCGAAAATCTGCCAGCGGTTTTCGGTCAGCTTGTGGATGGTGATGAATTCCTGCATCCAATGCTCGATCCCGTGCTTGTCGGTACAACGAAATTCGTTGCGATAAAACGGCTTGTCCTGGAGGAAGGCGTCACGGGTAACCCGGTGCATCTCATTGAAATCGTCCGGATTGCGACTCTCACTCCAGACTTGCTGGTAGGTCTTGCCGGGCGGCACGTCGAGGGGAAACACCTCCTGCGCCGCCTCTTCATTCAACACGGGGAAGTCCCAGCGGAAAATCGTCAGTTCAGTCATGACCCGCTCCCGCCAGCCTGCGGGCGCCTCGACCTCCCCGCAATTCAGGATGCAACGCGTGCTCCGCATGACTTCACGCAGCCGCTCCTCACTTTGTTTCAGAGCCTCCGTCGCTTGCTTCTGTTCGGTGATGTTGCGGCCAACGCCTACCAGTCCGATAATTTGTCCGGTTTGATCACGCAGCGGCAGTTTACTGGTCAGCAGCCATTGTTGTTTGCCTTCCTCGTCGAGGAAATACTCCTCCCGATTGATGACCGGTTGACCTTGAATCACCTTCATATCGTCAGCGTGGAATTTTTGGGCGATTTCCTTCGGGAAAAGGTCAAAATCGGTTTTGCCGATGGCCTCGGCTTCGGTCCGGCAACGAAGATTTTTCAGGTCCGCCGGATTGGCGAGGATCTTGCGGCCGGCGGAATCCTTGGCGTAGATGCTGTCCGGCAGGTTGTTAATCAATGTTCGCAACAAGGATCGTTCCTGGGCAAGCAATTCCTCCATCCGTTTGCGTTCCGTCATGTCCCGGCCCACGCCAATGAACCCCGTCACTTCACCGCGGGAATCACGTAGAATCACCTTGGTGGTTGAAACCCACCGGTTCTTCCCCCGCTTGCTGGCATCCACCGTCGGCCCTTCGTGATTAAACAGCTCTTTGCCCGACCGGACCATCTCCTCTTCCTCGGCACGATATCGCGTCGCCAGTTCCGGCGGAAACAGGTCGAAATCGGTTTTCCCGATAATCTCATCGGTGGAAGAAAATCCCATCTGGCGTGCCACGGCCAGATTGGCCAGGATAAACCGGCCTTGCGGGCCTTTGATATAGACATAGTCGGGCAGGTTATCAACCAAGGTGCGTAACAAAAGCCGTTCACGCGAAATTTCGGCGGTGCGTTCGGCGACTCGTTTCTCCAGTTCGCCATTCGCTTGACGCAGCGCCTCTTCCGCACGTTTCTGCTCTGTAATGTCGCGGTTGATACCCACCAAGCCGACGACCTTGCCCGCCGGATCGCGTAACGGCACTTTGGTGGTGGAGGTCCAGCCGATTTCGCCGTTCGGCAGGATTTGCCTCTCCAGCTTGTTGATCAAGGGCTCGCCGGTCTGCATGACCCATTGCTCATCCTGATGGTATTCCGTGGCGCTTTCCGAACGGATAAAATCGAAGTCCGTTTTACCGATGGCCGAAGCCGGATTTTGCACACCCAGGCGATGGGCGAGGGATTTGCTTAGTTTGATGAACCGGGATTGAGTGTCTTTGAAATAAATTCTGTCGGGGACATTGTCCAGAATGGCCTCCAACAGCCGATGGGTGTCTGGCATCGTTCCTTCTAAACCTTTGCCCTCGGTGGCGGCATGCCCGGGAAGATTGTCCAGCAAGGCCTTGAAGGAGTCCCGTTCGCGGATCAACTGCGCGTTTTCTTCGACCAGCCGCGCATTTTCCTGCTCGAGATGCCGGGCGGCGCCAACAACCGGTTGCCCGTTCAAACCCTCCATCGCACGTCCGTTCAGTGCACCCGGATCGGCTGGGGACGCCGGCATTTTATCAGGTCGAATCGCCTTCATGTTAATTATTTATGGCCGAGTTCCATTGAGGCTGTTCGGGTGGGTTAACGCTAGCAGTTTGAGTGCCTTTTTTCCCCAAATACGCCATCATTATCCCGATTATCGGTTCTTCACCGTCTTTGTCTCCAAATGGGACAAGCGAAAACCTTGAAACAATCTGTCCCGGGCAACCGCAACCGTTTTTACGAGACTGCCGGCACCAGTCCAAGTCGCTTCAGGACTTCCTCCGGCCTGAAACCGTGAAGTTGGAGGACCTTGTGGCGTGATTTGTGGCCCCGCACCAATTCGATGGAGCTGCGCGCGCAATCCAGCCGTTCGGCCAGCAGCCGGACCAACGCTTCGTTCGCAGCCGCATCCACCGGCGGAGCGGTGACTCGGATTCGCAATTCGTCGCCGACACCCTGAGGGGGGACGATCTCATTGGCAGACGCGCGCGGCTGAAGTTTCACGGAAAGCAAGGCACCGTCCGACTGCGCCCGAAGGTAATTGGGAATAGCCGCGGCCGCCATTTCAGGAGCGACAAATCATTTGTCCTCGGGATTGATGAACCGGAATGCCGCCGCCGCCAGCGCGCCGCCGGCGAAATTGGCCACCAGATAAACCCACAGGTTGGCCGTCTTGGCCAGATGCATGACGGTGATGCCCACGGCCACAGCAGGATTGAATGCGCCCCCGGAAATCCCGCCGAACGCAAAGGCCATCACGGTGACCGTAAAACCGATGGCCAGCCCGAAGTAGGAATTGCCCGCCGTGGCTTTCGCCGTCGCGACATTCAATACCACGTAGGCGAGCGCAAAGGTTCCCACCAATTCGGCCAGCAACGCCGGGAAGACTTCGATTTCGCCGGGCGTGACCGTTGGGTCGCCTTTCAAATAAAGCGTGATGATGGCAGCCACGATGCCGCCGGCAACCTGCGCACCCAGATACGGCAGCACATCCGACTGCGGGCAGCGCCCGCGCAGCCAGACCGCCAGCGTGACGGCCGGATTGTAATGACCGCCGGAGATGTGGCCACCGGCATAAACCATAATCATCAACGCCGAGCCAATGGCCAGCGGCGCCATCGTGCCGGCATCCGGGTTGATCACGGTCATGCCGACGGTCAGCACGAGAAAAAACGTGCCGATGAACTCAACCAGATATTTTTTGGCAGCCATATTCAGGGATGGATTATTTGATAACTGACGAAAGCGATGTTCCGGCTGTCCGGTGACCAGGATGGAACGTTGATGGTCCCCTGCCCGCCGTACAATTTCGCCAGCACCTGGATTTTTCCGGTGGCCAGCGACATGAGCCGGATCATTACGTCCTGGCCCGGCGGATGGCCCTTTACCGCCCTGGCATAGGAAAGAAAAACAATCCACCGCCCGTTCGGCGAAGGATGGGCGAACCAGTTGTTGTAATCGTCGGTCGTAACTTGTTCCTGGTCCGAGCCGTCCGGCTTCATGCGCCAGATTTGCATCAGACCCGTGCGCTCGGAATTGAAGTAAATGTGTTTTCCGTCCGGTGAATAATCCGGGCCGTCATCCAGACCCGGCGCCGTGGTCAGCCGCTTTTCCTTCCCGCCCCGCGCGGAAATGGTGTAAATGTCAAATTCCCCCTTCCGTTCGGCGCAATATGCGAGCGTTTTGCCGTCGGGCGACCAGCCATGCCAATAGGAGGGCGCGAGCTTTGTGATCAGGCGTGGTTTGCCGCCGGAAATCGGCAACACATATATGCGCGATTTGCCGTCCCCGGTCTGGTCACTGATGGCAAATTGCCTGCCATCCGGTGAAAGGCCATGGTCATTGTTGCATTGCGTCTGGCTGCCGGTATCGAGCAGCTCCGGCGTGCCGCCTTTGACCGGCAGTTGGCAGATCCGCCCCTGGCTGTTGAAGAGAAAATACTTTCCGTCCCGCGACCAGTTCGGCGCCTCGATGTGATCCCGCGTATGATATACCACCTGCCGGTCCGTGGAGGCGACTTCCACGGTCTCCAACGTACTTTCAATCACCGCCGGATTGCCGGATTCGGCCGGGATGGGCTTGAGCTCAACGTTTGAAAAAACCGCCTGCTCGCTGGTCCGGTTGTCGTGGGCGCAAACGCCCAGGCCGACATAGAACGGCTCCTGGAATTGAATCCGATACATGGCGCCCGCAGAATGCAGCGCCTCTCCTGCGGCGGCCACCGACATGGTCACGTAGTCGCCATGTTTCTCCAGGCCCACCCGCGCGGGTCCGGACACATCCGACTGGATTTCCCGCGTCGTGTCGCGGGCGGTGTCGCGGTACTGCAACGCGGTCAACCCGACCCCGTGCAGCGCGACGTCGGCATAAGCCGAATCCGGATCGAGCGACTGGCGGATGATGAGACAGGCTTTGCGATGCGGGTTCCCCTTCATTTCCGGAAACTTGATATCCGCCGCGAGGGTCAGGTCGCCCGACATCTTTACCCAGACGAAATGAAACGCGTCGTTGGTGAACCACATGTTTTCGCCGCCGCCGGTGATGAGGTACTCGCCATTGGCCGGGTCGAAATTGACCGAACCGGGCCTGGCCACATTGCCGATGTCGGCCTGCCCGGAAAAGATGCCCAGGTTGGTCGTTGAATCGCCGAAAGCCAGTTTCGCGCTCGCGGATAAAATCAAGAACGCCAGGGCCAGTTTTTTCATGAACGATAATTCCGGATTTTTACCATTTCACCGTTTTGAGATAGTGGATGCTTTGCGGAACCTGTTGTTCGGAGGACGGCGATTCATCCTCGATGAAATACCATTTTATGCCGATTTTTTTGGCTTCACGCAAAATCGGCGCGTAGTCAATCTTGCCGGTGCCCAGCGCCACGTCGTTGGTCACGTCGGTCTGGCCGGTGAGCAGGCCGGTGGGGGTGCTGTCCCGCATCCCTTTGAGGTGCATCAACTCCCAGCGCTTGCCGTATTTTTTCAACAGCGCCACCGGGTCCTGGCCGGGATGCACAATCCAAAATACATCCATTTGAAAGTGGACGTATTTTGGATTCGTCTCTTTCATCATCAAATCCAGCAGCGTGCCGCCCTGATAAGGCTGAAATTCGTAACCGTGCGCATGATAAAAAAACTTCAACCCGTGCTTGGCCATTACTTCGCCCGCGTGGTTGAAAACGGTGATGGCCTCGCGGCAGGTCTTTTCGTCAAACGGTAGATTGACGTCGTGGGGAATCCAGGCGCAACCGACATACTTCAATCCAAGGATCTTTGCATCGCGAATGACACCGTCGAGATTCGTGCGGTATTCGTCGTAGGGAAAATGTCCGCTGACGGCGGTCAGGCCATGCGCATCGAGCTGGGCCTTGAATTGTTCCGGCGTGAGGTTGTAGGTGCCGGCCAGTTCGACGTTCTGGACGCCCCAGCTTTTCACCTTGCCCAGCGCGCCCGGCACGTTGGTTGCCAGCTCGGCGCGCAGACTGTAAAGCTGGAGGCCCCACGGCCCCTGGAAAGTCCCGGCGGCACAGGTGGAAAGGGTCGCCAGGGACACGACCATTGGCCAAAAAAGTGGCGTCGGTTTCATAAAATTCATGGAACGGATCAATCGTGGTTTTCTCCATTCAACGCGGGCGGGCGGAATTTTGCAAAACAAAATTTTTCAGGCTCCCCGGTCAGCGGGCAGCCTGCCGCTTCAATATTTCGATGCCGAACAGGCCGTTGCGAAGCGGCTCGTGGCCGATTAAATACACCGGCTGGTAGTTTTCTCCAATCCATTGCATCAACTCGACGCCGTAGCCGGGCGAATGCCCGAAATACCCGGCACCGAACTCGGAGGCTTTCCGCTCGACCAGACAGATGTAATCGGGTGGATTTTTCTCGAAGGCCGCCGTCATGGCGGTTTGGCCGTACACGATCAGCACATTCGGAGACCAATCGGGACACGGTGTTGAATTGGGGCGGCGGCTGAGATAATTGATGATGGCGCCTTCCGGCAGGACGGCCAGCGTTCCTTGGGGCGGGACATTGGTCTCAATCCACGTCAGCGCCAGGTTGACTCCCGCGCCGGCCGGATTCAGGCGCGGATCAAAGGCGCGGATTTGGTCGCCGCACCTTCCCACGGCGAGCGTTTTTGACGCGTACCAGGATTCCGAATCACCGAACAGAATCCCGAACCCGAGCATCAACACCAGCCAGACCGCGAGGCGAAAGGGGCGCGGATCCACGTTGAATTTCTTTTCCAGCAAAACCGGCAAGAGCCAGAACAGCAGATAAATTGCCGTAACGGCAGCCGGCATGGCCAGGGCAAAACCGTAGTGCCAGATCCGGGAGAACAATCCCAGTTTCGCCAGCAACACCAGGCTGAACACGCTCCACAGAAGCGGGAAGGTCATTTCCCGCTCGGCAGCAAGGCTTTTGAAATTTGCAAAAAGCAGCAGGCAGGCAGTCAAACCCAGCAGCGGCAGCGACGCGCCACAATTGAGCCAATTGAACCAGCCGGCGGCCGCCAGCAGCGGAATGACCAGGACCAGCCAGGTGATCCGCCTTGTTCCCAGCCCCGCCCCGCGCTGGAACAGTCGCGCGTAAAGTGCCACCAGCAACGCCACGCAGAAAAAGTGGATGGCCATCTGGCGGATGTGAAACAGGGGGGTGTCGAGACCGGTGCACCACCGGTAAAACGGGTCGCTGACAATCGGCGAAGACCACAGTGGAGCCCAGGCAAAAGCGGTGGCATACCAGCTCGCGCGCCAGTCTTCCATCCTCAAAAAATAAAGTAAGAATCCCAATATCGGAATCAGGGCGGCGAGTAAAAATGACACCGCCGATCCGGCCGCAAAATGTTTCCGCTCCCCCGTGAGGCCATAAAACACAAATGCCACGATCACCCCGGCGGCCAGCGCCAGGAAAACGTCCGGCTTGGTCAGAAACACCAGGCCGAAACCGAAGCCGGCCATGAGCGCATACCGGAGTTGCCGTTTATCGATCCAATCGGCCAACAGCGCAATGGTCAAAATCGAAAGAACCAGGCCGTGGAACAGCTCATGGGAATAGGGGGCGATGTAATTGTAGTTGCCGACGGCCAGATATTCGTTGAAGGCGAACACCAGCACAATGCCGAGGCAGAGGGTCGTGGCCGTCCAACGGTCAGCCGCCGCCAAAAACCGGCGGTAGATCAAAACCAGCAGCCCGGCGGTAATGGCCAGGTTGGCGAAGATCAGCGTGCGGAATGAAACGCCGAAGATTTTGAACAGGAGGGCGTTGAAATAATCGGACAAAGGCCCGCCTCCCGACAAAGGAAATCCCGAAACGACTCTGCCGCCTTCGCAAATCTGCCACGGCAGATAGAGCTGCAACCCGAAATCAATGATGACGTCCGGCCATTTGCGCCAGGTAACCGCCGCCGCAATGACGAATGCCACCGCCACCACCGCCAGCCCGGCCCAATTTGAGTCGAGCCAGGCCAGGCCCCGCCACCGTTTGAATTTCTCCGTCCAACGCTTTTCTGAAGTAAAAGCGTCCACGGGTGCTGCTCAGGCGTTGTAGGTGCTGGAAGCAGTAGTCCCGCCGCGGCCGGTCCAGTTGGTGTGGAAAAATTCGCCGCGGGGCTTGTCCACGCGTTCGTAGGTGTGCGCGCCGAAATAATCCCGTTGCGCCTGCAGCAGATTTGCCGGCAACACGGCGTTGCGGTACTGGTCGTAAAACGCCAGCGCGGTGCCGAACGCGGGCACCGGGATGCCCTTCTTGGCCGCCGCCGCCACCACATTGCGCCAGCTTTTCTGGCAACGCTTGATTTCACCTCGAAAATAATTGTCCAACAGCAGATTGGTCAGCCTGGGATTGGTGTCGAAAGCCTCCTTGATTTTGCCCAGGAAACGTGAGCGGATAATGCATCCGCCGCGCCACATCAACGCAATACCGCCATAGTTGAGATTCCACTTGTGTTCGGCGGCGGCGGCGCGCATAAGCATGTAACCCTGCGCGTAGCTGACAATTTTCGAGGCGTAAAGCGCGTCGCGGATTTCAGCGATGAACTGTTTTTTCTTTTCGTCCTTCTTGGCCAGGCTCATCAGCGGCTTGGGTCCCTTCAATTTTTTCGCCGCCTTCACCCGGTCGTCTTTCAACGCGGAAACGCAGCGGGAATAAACCGCCTCGGCAATGAGGGTGATGGGAATCCCCAGGTCCGCGCTGCTCTGCACCGTCCATTTCCCGGTGCCTTTCTGCCCGGCGGTGTCGAGAATCTTATCCACCAGCGGCGTGCCGTCCGTGTCTTTGTAAGCCAGAATGTCGCGGGTGATTTCGATGAGGTAACTGTCCAGTTCGCCCGTGTTCCATTCCTTGAAAATCTCGTGCATCTGGGCCGCGTTCAGGCCCAGGCCGTTCTTTAAAATGTTGTAAGCCTCGCAAATCAACTGCATGTCCCCGTACTCTATGCCGTTGTGGACCATCTTCACGTAATGGCCCGCGCCCTGTTCGCCCACCCAATCGCAGCACGGTGTGCCATCGTCCACTTTCGCCGCAATGCCCTGGAAAATATTTTTGACGTGCGGCCAGGCCGCCGGCGAGCCGCCAGGCATGATGCTGGGACCGTGCCGCGCGCCTTCCTCGCCGCCGCTCACGCCGGTGCCGATGTAAAGCAGCCCCTTGCTCTCGACATATTTCGTGCGGCGATTCGTGTCTTCAAACAACGAATTGCCGCCATCAATGATGATGTCGCCCGGTTCCAGCACCGGCAGCAAATGCTCGATGAATTCGTCCACCGCCTGGCCGGCTTTGACCATGAGCATCACCCGGCGCGGCTTCTTGAGCAACGCGGCCATTTCCTGAAGCGAATGCGCGCCGATGACCCTGGTGCCCTTGGCGGCGTTGTTGAGAAAATCGTCCACCTTGGAAACGGTGCGGTTAAAGGCCACGACGGTGAAGCCGTGGTCGTTCATGTTCAAAATAAGGTTTTGGCCCATGACGGCCAATCCAATCAATGCAATGTCAGCTTGTGGTTCCATTTGTTGTGTCGGTAAAAGAACAGACAAGCTACGATACAAAAGTCTGACCCGCGCGCCAGCAGTTTTTTATGAAAAACAGGGCCCCATGCCGCGCTTTTTCGCGGCGCTTTGTCTGCAAAAAATGCGCAATGGCATGGGCCGGCCCCATGCCGGTTTTTTGCAAATGCCTTGTTTTGCAGAAAAAACAGTGGCATGGGCGAAGTGACGATACAACAGCCCGCCCCGCGCGCCAGCAGTTTTTTATGAAAAACAGGGCCCCATGCCGCGCTTTTTTGCGGTGCTTTGTCTGCAAAAAATGCGCAATGGCATCGGCCGGTCCCATGCCGGTTTTTTGCGAATGCCTTTTTCCACAAAACAGGCCAGCGGCATGGGCTTCACCCAAAATTCTGTACTGATATTTCAGAATTGTAGCCGTCGAGGGTTACGCAAATCCTTGTCCTTCACCCGCCGGACACTCGTTCTTAATTGGGACAAGCGGAGGTATGACGCCTTTAAGATGCTTCAGCCCACCCGGCATTCAACCTTTAAGAGCTTCGCCTCGAAGTCTGCCGGTTCAGGCGGTCGCGCCCAGTTGCAGGCGCGCGTCGCTTTCCAGCATGGTCTTCAAGTTCGCCCAGTTCGCCTCGTTCATATCATTGAAGGCGTTCAGATAAACGGCCACGGCTTCCCCGGGATATTTCGTCAGCAACACATCAATGGCGGATTTCAGTTTGGCGTCGTCCATCGTCGCCGGCAAATCATCCACCACGCCTTCGTTGTTGGGCAGGCCGAGCGCGTTGAGAAAATCCACGAGCATCTGCCGCTGCTTCTTGACGAGCCACACGCGGATGAGGCCGGCGGCGGCGGTTTCGAGCGCCGGCCGGGAAAGGGTGGAAATGATGGCCGCATGACACTGGGCGCGCGGCTGGCGTTCCAGGAACACCGGGCGCACGCGGCGCGCCTGCGCCACCGCGCCGAGCGTGGCCTTATAAGTCGGCTTGTCCGATTCGTGGGTGAAACTGAGGATTTCATTCGCCAGCTTGGCCGACATGAAACCGAAGAGTTCGTGGGAGGTCAGCATGTGTCAGTACAGTAATTTGTTAAATGGGTACCTGGTTAAATAAGTTGAACGACCCGGCTGCGCCGATCACCAGTTAACGGATTACTCATTCAACTGATTTAACCAACCACTGTTACTGAAATTTTATTCCTTTTGGCCAGTTGTCCGCAAGTCTCCTGTTCGAGCAGCAAGGTCTTGCCGGCTTCCAATGCGAGCACGGCCACCCCCGAGGCGGCACAGGTTTCCAGGGTTTGCGCGCCCATACACGGGATGTCAAATCGCATGTCATGATTGAGTTTGGCGACCTTAACGGCCACCGCGCCGCCGTCCTTGCCCGCCAATTTGCCACCGCGCGCCAGGCATTGGTCTGTGCCCTCAAAACCCTCGACGGCGAGCACCACGCCGCTTTTCACCACAACGATCTGGCCGATTTCGAGCCGTGAGGTTTCCTTGGCAATGCGAAAACCAAAGTCCACGTCGGCTTTTTGTCCGGCGGAAAGCTTCGGGCCGAGTTGAAATCCGGCCGGCGGCATCAGCGGCTGAAGCCACGGCGTGGCCTCAATCAGTTCCACGCCGTCCTTTTTCAATTCATCCGCAATGGCGCCGAAAATCGTGTGCGCGTTCTTCTCCTTCAGGCGCAGCAGCAGTCCCATCGCCCGCAAATCAGGCCGCAATTCGTAAAGGTTTTTCGGGGCAATCTGGCCGACCATGACGCATTGCCGGATGCCGCGGCCGGTAAATGTGGAAATCATTTTGGAAAGCTGGCCAACTTTGAGCCAGACCACTTCGTCCACGAGTTGGGCAATCGCCGCGTCAGTCTCATTTTCAAACGCCACGGCGACGAGGCGTTTGACGCCGGCGGCGCGCGCCTGCCGGGAAAATTCGAGCGGCAACGAGCGGTTGCCGGCAATCAGGCCGAGGGATGTGGACGCGGTGTTCATGGCCAAAGGCAGGATGAAGAATTAAAAAGGAAGAAACAAGTTGGAAGCATTTTCGGTAGTGGTACATTTTGCCACTTTTCGGCGGGGCGAGCGTCCTCGCGAACCGGACACGGCGCGCCGAAGCTGCGCGCAGGCGGCTCGTCAGTAGCCTCGCCCCACCACACGGCGCGACGACTGCGTTCTCCGCCTGGTTCGTTTCTTCATTCATCCTTCCTCTTTCTTCATCTGCAATCCTGTCCCGTCCCGGCACAACCTGTCTCATTCGACAAAATTCAGTGGGTCGTGGTAAAGTAAAGCCGCGCAAATCCGCTATCCGAAACCGGAAACATTATTTTCAAAATGTGGCCCGCCGGGTGCTTAGCCAGACACCATGTCGTATCTTGAATCAACGGATGAAAAAGCGGCTTCGCCGCTTCAAACCAACGGGGGAGAGAATCGCCAGGATCACCACCGGGCCGATGCCGACCGGCACATCTCACTCACCCTGGCACATGAATTGAACAATCTCCTCACCGTGGTTCAGGGCCATGCCGACCGCCTGTTCGTGAAACATCAGGAAGACGACCTGTTGGCGCCGACTTTGAAGAAGATCTCGGAAGCGGCCCATCGCGCCGCCGAACTGGTTCGCAGCGCCCCCAAACCCGATCTCAGTCCGCCGGCGGCGTAGATTTTCCCACGCGAATTTATTCATCGATCCGGCTGCCTCTGACCATGAAATTTGCCCTGGCAATCATTGATTACCGTTTATCGGTGAACTGTGCTCGCTGAAATCAGCCAGGCCAAATCCCACGATTTGGGATCGGCGGTCGTATTGCCCCCCCTTGCATTTGCGCCGGCGCCGTAAATCGTGTTGCTGTCCGTCCAGCGATGGGCATCCGCATGATGGCCATCGGCGAACGGTCGCAATTGAATGAGTGAATTAGAGTCCGCCCTTGTGCGCTCCTTCAGCGGGGTTTCACTTCCAATAGCCCCAGTTCACCTCGGGGAAAAGGTTGTCGCGCGACTCCAATTCGCGCAGCCATTTTTCGTCCACGCCCGTGGCAGTCAGTTGATCGTGCAACGCGATGAATCGCAACAGATGATCCTTGACGCGACGACGGGCGTAATCGGAACTGGTGCCCGTGCGCAGAATGAACGGCCAGTCGCTGGCCTGCGCCAGCAGCAATTCGCGCCCGGCCTGGCGCAACGCCCGCGCCTTCAGGCCGGTCGCCGTGTGGAATTTTTTGGCCAGCCCGGTCATGCGTTCCTGGGCAATTTGCAGGTGCGGATAAATCCATTCGTTCGATTCGTTCAACCACGCACGCCAGTAACCTTCCTCACCCCAGCTCGAGGCGCCGGGCGCGGCGATTTGATTGGTCGGATGCCGGTGCAGATATTCGCTCGGCGTAATGAGCGTCAGGATCTTCTGATCGTAAAAAAGCTTGCGCGCGAAGTAATCCAGAAACTCCGGCCCTTCATACCACCAGTGGCCGAATAATTCCGCGTCGTAGGGCGCGACGGCCATCGGCGGGCGATCCAGGAATCCGGCGACGCCCTGCGCCTGTTTGATGCGTTCGTCGAGAAAATGCCGGGCATGTTCCCCCGCCGCCTGCAAGGCGAGGTCGCGTTGATAGATCTGCTTGTCCCCGGCCCCGCCGGTGATCCGATAGTATTTGATGCCGGTGAACCCGCGGTTTTCCGGCGACGGCAGGTGCGGTTTCACGTAGTCGAAATCGAGGTCGAAACCGATGTCGCGGTAAAAGTCGCGGTAACGCGCGTCGCCGGGGTAACCCTCGTGCTGGCTCCAGACCTGCCGCGAGGAATCAAAGTCCCGCCCGAACGCGGCGATGCCGTTGGGCGTGTAAATCGGCGCGAACGTGCTGTAGCGCGGGCGCGGCCGGGCGTGCAGCAGGCCATGCGTATCAAGAATGAACCAGCGGATATTGGCCTCCTGTAAAAATGCCTCGACGCCTTCCACGTAGGCGCATTCCGGAAGCCAGATGCCGGCCGGGTCGCGGCCAAAACAACTGCGGTAATGATCGCGCGCCGTCAGAATTTGGGCGCGGAGCGACGGCGGATGGCCGGCCAG
>DASZAB010000088.1:0-2808 GCA_035945675.1 Verrucomicrobiia bacterium
GCCTGCCAATCCACCGCGTCCAGGTGCAAAATAATCCTCTGGCCGGCCCAGCCCGCCGGCACCGTAAACGTTCGGCGATACCACGAAAACTGCGAATACTGCATCACCCCCGAAATCGCCGATTCCATCGGGTACGGCACCAGGATTTGATTGGTCAGCGTCTGCCCCACCGGCACGGCGGAATTTGTCACCGTCGGCTCAAATTGCCAAATCCCGTTCAGGTTCAGCCAATTGCTGCGCACCATTTGCGGACGCGGATATTCCGGCAACGGCGCATTGGTATCGACTAAATAAGCCCATGGGGTCATTAACGGAGCCTGCTTCATCTGCCATGCATTCGCCGTGGTGCAGATGCCGGTGATGGCAACCAAGGCGAAAATGCAAAGTGCAGAAGCCGTCCAAAAAGATGCTTGGTTCGCCTTCAACATTGTAATGTAACGCAAACAGCATCCCAGTAAAACCCGGTGTGTCAATGTGGCATGAAATGGCCACAGGGACGGGCTTCGCCCGCGTTGAATCGTTGAAACGTTGAACCTGAAAAATGCACCTTGAGAAAAAAGTTTTGATGGATTCTTAGCAAAAGGAGAGTTTTTGCATCAGGTTACTTACGAAATCGTTTAATTTGGATTGGATCAATCTCTCGGTCGTAATTCTTTGATTTTTTGTGCTGCCGCCAGGAAAGTGCTCCGGTAATGGTAATCACGTGGCAATTGGAGCACGTTACGACCGGCTCGGCAGCTGAGTTTCCCAGGCAGAACCAGGAAATCGTCGCGGATCGTCTCGACGCTTGCCGCCCGATACTCCTGTGGCAGACAAATTCGCTTAAACCACAGCACCAGGTTATATGCAAACAGGAGCATCTGAAAGAATGCTACGTTGGCTGTCCACTCCTGTGTTGGAATTTTACTCAGAGCCAGATGGTATAAGAGTTCGCGGATCGATCTTTCCACATTGGCCCTGGAGTTATAGATTCTCCAGACATTGGTCGCCTTGATGTTCAGGTTGGTGACAAAGGCGGAATATTTGTAGCGACCTTGCTCAAATAAAGTCAGTTGACCGGCTTGATCGGGGTCCTCTTCGACGGGACGCCGTACCACCACAAAACGATGATCAGCTTTCCACCGTTGCGGCTTATACTCAAACTCGGCGACACCCCAGCCTGAGTACATCGGCTTAAAGCCTGCGCGATGAGCCATGGGCAACAAATACTTCACTTTGGGAGCCACGATAATATAGCCACAGCCCGCTTGGTCCAAATGCTCGACCAGTTTAACGCCAAAATAACCTGAGTCGGCCAGAAAACGAATCCGGGAGCGGGCGACATGCGAAGGAACCTTGTCCAGACACCACTGAACCATGAATCGGGCCCCGGTGTTGCTGGTCGTGTCACCCGGGCGCAAAGAGCCATGCCAGAACTCCTGGCCGTGAGCCTCGAAACACAAAATGGGATGATAGGACGGGCGTCCCCTTTTTCTGGGATTATAGCCTTTGCGAGCGCCTTGTTGCTGGCCATAAAGTGTCAGAACTACCGAGTCCAAATGGAACTCCAATTGGGTTCGATCCTGGGGCAGAGCAAACAACTCTGCCCTGAGTTGATCGTGCAACCGAACCATTTCTCGAATAGCCGCCGGTGGAAGACGCCGAAGAAAACGGCGCAACGCCGTTTGGTCCGGAAATCGTTTTAATCCCAGCAGCGCCAAAAACAATCCATTGTACTTGAGAATCTCTGTCTTATTGATGCGCTGGATGCCCGCGATCAGGACGTACAGTAGGGTCATGATCATATCCTCAGGACGATAATCGATCCACTGGGGCGCCGACTTGAGGATGCGCTGAAGGCGCCGGCGTAAACCAAGCTTGTTACAAAATCGCTGAATTAAGAATAATCCTCCGAAGTGAGTCAGTGCATCCCCATCGAACGAAAACTCCAATGTTTGCAGGCCTTTTCGCATTTTTTACGCGTGCAAAACCGCTCATTTGGCATGGTGTCAATAAGTTCACATTTTGTGAGGTTATTGACACCACGCCAAAAATGGCTTTCGTGCCCGTAAAATCAATGAATTTTTCGCCACCACCCTCTGAGAGGTGCATTTTTCAGGTTGAAGCGTTGAAGCGTTGAAGCGTTGAAGCGTTGAAGCGTTGAAGCGGGCGGAGGGGTTCGCGCGAAGGTCGCGAAGGATGCGAAGGGACAATGGAAATGTGGGGAGTTTTCCAACCGTCCTTTCAGGACGGAGGGGATTTTTTGGGCATACCAGACACTCCGTGTCTGGCTACTATCCGGTTGTGCCTCCGGCACGAGGCAAATTCCGGTTGTGCCTTAGGCACGAAGCAATTGGGAGACGCTTTTTGAGATGAACCATACCGCGAAAAATAGTGAAACGACGATCGTAATCGCCCGGCTGTGGCGTTCCAGCCAGCCCAGCATGGCCCCGACTATTTTCGAGGACTGAGCCGGGGCGAGAGCGCTGGCGATAATTGGCGCGAGCATCAACGCCTGCGCGGCGACGATGAACAAAAGATAGATGAGCACGCTGGCGATTTTGCCTGCCTCAGCCTCGTCTATAACGGCGATGGCCGACAAAGTGAAGACCCACTGTTTGAATCCCAGAAACATCATGACCGCGGCCATGCCGAAAGCGCCGGAGGCCGGCATGCGGTTGAGAGCGGCCATCCATTTTGACGGCGGCGCGTCGGGATCGGTTTCCTTGAACCAGGTCTTAACGGCGGTGATGAGCAGGACGATGCCGGCCAACAGGAGTAAAATTGCGGACATGAGACCCATTTCCAACTGGCCGCCGCGTGAATCGA
>DASZAB010000089.1:0-19568 GCA_035945675.1 Verrucomicrobiia bacterium
TTGCCAGTCACGCCAGTGCCAGAACGGCATGGTGTAGCCGAACGTGCAGTAGTTGAGAAAAAAGCGGTTTTTGATCCGGGTCGTTCTGTGAATATTTTCCGCCGGCAGCGGGAGTCTGGCCGGCACGGTCACCGCGTCGTCCGCATACCATGAAACATCGATGCAGGCGTCATGCTTCAAATACCAATTGAGCGCCACGGCTTGCGAGAGCGGGTTGTCGCCGCGCAACATGATTTTTCCGGCCTGCGAACCGACTGCGAACACGTTTTCGCCCGCGGGCGCGGGAAGAGTTTCGACGATAAAATCCTGCGCGTGACCCGGCAGGATGCGCTCAATTAATCCGCCCAATGGAGTATCGGCGTCCACCGCTCGCGCCGCCACGACCCGGGAAAGCAGCGCCGCCAAAAGACCTGCCGCCAATATCCATTTTTTCACGAACCGCACAATGCTTTTACAGAAACCTTATTCAGGGCGACAACGCCAGCCATTTCTAAACGTAAATGCAAACGGGCAAGTCCCAAACCAGATTACTCTTTTGTGCGGCGCCGGGTGGATCAGCGTCCCGTTGTTTCCGTTTCCGGGAAAAGAGGTGGAACGTGGCGATGTCCCAGGCGTTGTGTCCGTCATTTCGAAGCAGCCCCAGTCATGACCGTCTTGCCTGCATTCAGTGGAGAGACGCTCAACGGTCAATCAATTTAAATTTATTTCTACCACAGATGGACACAGATGAAAAACCTCTGCTCTCTCCGTTCCCTCCTGTTTAATGAAGATTTGCATCAGCCTTCAGGATTTAGCCTTTGGCCTTTTTGCCGTCCGATACGGGATTTTGGATTCCGACAGGATCATGGGAGCGGTTGACCGAGGATGAGACGTCGTTCGGCGTGGAAAGGTCTGGGTCAAGGCAATCAGTTGCCCGACTTTGCGGATTTTTTCCTCGTAACTCTCGCGAGCCAGGGCGCGGCGCATTTCCAGTTTCATCACTTCGGCAGTTTTCAGCGAAATTCTTCCACGTCCAGACCGCTGCCTTCAACGATGCTTTTGAGCGTGCCGATGGGGATCGGTTTACTTCCATGCATGGCCACGATCACCTGCCGGCCATTTTGATGACGCCATTTCTGATGACTTCCAGATTGCGCTACCAGCACGAAGCCGTGCTTTCGCAAGACTTTGATGACTTCTTTGGCGTTGCAGACTGGGTACCGGCGGCTCACGGCACGGCCAGTTCCATTAGTTTTGCGCCCTTGTTCAATTTGACAGGCGCAGGTTCAAACCACAGCGCCAAGGCCTCTTTCGCATTGGCGATGGCCTCTGCCTCGGTGTCGCCGGCGGAAGCGCAACCGGGCAGCTCGGGGAAAACCGCCGACCAGCGTTTGGCCTCCGGATCGAACTCCACCAGCAGACGTAATTTCATGATGGTAAGATAGCGGCAATCAACTGGCTCGGCAAGCCTCACGCAGGGAAGATGTCAATCCCGCGCAAACCGTCCCGCCGACGAGCGGCGTTTGAGCAGGTCGCAGTTTTGCAGGGCAAGATTGTGCATGTTCAGAATCAATCCGCGCAGCCGTTTGCCGAACGGCGTCAGCGAATACTCGACGTGCGGGCGTTTTGATTCAAAAACTTTGCGTTGGACGGCGCCGTCCAGTTCCAGTTCACGCAACTGGGCGGTGAGCACCTTCTGGCGGATGCCCGGCAGCGCGCGGCAGAGTTGGGCGTGGCGGCGCGCGCCGTAGAACAATTCCCGTAAAATCAACACCTTCCACTTGCCGCCAATCACGGCCAGCAGGCGTTCCACTTCACATTCCACGGTCTTCAGATTCATGGGATGGGCACCCAAAGGTGCCTGATTGCGGAGAGTACAAACAAGGGCATCTTAGGGCAATATGATGACGATTAGAAAAGCCAACGAACGGGGCCACGCCGACCACGGCTGGCTGAACAGTTATCACACGTTCTCCTTTGCCGATTATTACGATCCCCAATGGATGGGGTTCCGGGATTTGCGCGTGATCAACGACGACACCGTCGCCGCCGGTGCGGGCTTCGGCCAGCATCCGCATCGCGACATGGAAATCATCAGTTATGTCCTCGACGGCGAACTGGAGCACCGCGATTCGATGGGCAACGGGCGCATCATCAAGCCGGGCGAATTCCAGTACATGGCGGCGGGCACCGGTGTGGTGCATAGCGAATACAATCCGTCGAAGCAGAGCCCGGTGCATTTCCTGCAGATCTGGATCCAGCCGGACAAGCCCGGAGCCAAACCGGCCTACGGCGAAAAGACATGCGCCAACGCCGAGCCGGGAGAGTTGCACCTGATTGCCAGCAAATCCGGGCGCGACGACAGCATCCGCATCAACCAGGACGCCGATCTGTGGCTGGCGCGGTTCACCAACGGCCAGAGGGCAGCGCACCAGCTCAAGCCGAAGCGCCATGCCTGGGTGCACGTGGCCGAGGGTGAAGTGACGTTGAACGGCAAGACGCTCAAGGGCGGCGATGCCGCGGCCATGAGCGGCGAATTGAAGCTGGAGTTGGCCGGCCAAGGCAACGCACAGGTGTTGTTGTTTGACCTGAACTGAGTTGGAACCACGTGGTAGGGCGCGCCACTCCGTGCGCGCCGTTCGTCCGCATCTGCGGCGGGCAAGGGACTGCCCGCCCTACCTCACTTTGACATTCGGATACCGACCAGAACAAGGCGACGTTGCATTTCCACGGATTCCCGGATTAACTTTGCCGCATGGAAAAGAACCGGCTGGAAGCCTTCAGTGACGGCGTGCTGGCGATCATCATCACCATCATGGTGCTGGGATTGCAGGTGCCGACCGGCTCGGACATCACGGCATTGAAACCTTTGCTGCCGGTGTTTCTCACTTACGCATTGAGCTTCATCTACCTCGGCATCTATTGGAACAACCATCATCACCTGCTCAAGGCGGCGCACAAAGTGAACGGCGCGATGATGTGGGCGAACCTGCATCTGCTGTTCTGGCTGTCGCTCTTCCCGTTCGTTACCGGCTGGATGGGTGAAAATCACTTCACCACGGCACCCACGGCGATTTACGGGGCGGTGATGTTGCTGGCGGCCATTGCCTATTACATTTTGCAGGGCGTCATCCTCGCCCAACAAGGCCCCGAATCGAAACTGGCGAAGTCCATCGGCCGGGATTTCAAAGGCAAGGCGTCGCCCATCCTTTACGCCGCGGCCATCGTCGCGGCCTTCTTCGAGCCCTGGATTTCGTGCAGCCTCTACGTGCTGGTGGCGTTGATGTGGCTCATCCCCGACCGGCGCATCGAACGGGTGTTGGATGAATCGGGGCCGTCTCCGCGGTGATTTGCGCCAGCGCCGAGCCTGGTGGGCTGGCCCGCCCGGTCAGCCCTGGTAAAGGTGAAACATGCCGGCCAGCAGCAATATTTCGGGATGCGCCGCCGACAACCTGGGCAGCACCACCCGGATGCGGGAGCGATAGGCTACGAGTTTTTCCCGCAGGGGACGCAGGTCCTCCACCTTGTCCCAATGCAATTTGTTCAAGTCCAGCACCAGCCGGCTCCGGCTGCGCGCCAGCGAATCGCGGATGCGTTGTCCCAGGCCTTCGGCGTCCCTGGCGGAAGGCGCGCCTTCCAACCGCATCCAGACCTGCTGCCGGGCGTGCTGCAACTCGACTTTGACGGAAAAATCAGGATTCGCCACTTTCGTATGGAATTCCTCCCATAAACGAAACGCGCTCCAATTCTTTTCCGGCAGACGATACGTGGTCCGCTGCAATTTGGGATGCTGGAACAGGTCGAGCTTCAACGTCAGCCCCGTCCACAGCGCCGCGCCCACGGCCAGGACCGATTTCCATCGTTGCGCGAGGGCCGGCCGGCCCAGCTCCGCGTGGATGTGCGACTCCAAATCACCAATCCATTGCCGGATTTTGGTGTTGGGACCGAGCCATTTCCCCGGCAGAAACGCCGGATACGCGTAACGCAATTCTTTGGCGTAGTATTCGGCCTTCTGGCGCAAGACCGGGTTCGGCGAATCCTTGAGTTTGAGGTAACCGAGGAAACGGGATTCCAACACGCGATAGATGCTCGGGCCGAGCCGCTGAAAATCCTGCTCGAAACACCAGCGCTGGATGTCTTCGATTTGCATTGGCGAAAGCGTTGGATGTTTGATCATCGTCCGGAACCCATCGGCGCGCCGGTAGAACAAATCCTTGTCGCTGGTATAAACATCCTGCAACAGGTTTTCCTTGATGATGCGCTCGTGGAACGGCGTGCCGGGCACGGGGCCGTAAATGAGGTATTGGCCGAGCGCGGGCTTGAGTTTCATCAGCTCGTCCAGTTCCTGCGCCACGATTTCGGGCGTCTGGTAATCGAACCCGACAATCATCGAGGTCAGCACTGTGATGCCGTGCTCGCGGAACTCGGCGAGAATCTCGGCCACCGGCCGGCCCTGCTGCTTGGCATAATTCGACCGCGTGCCCTCGTAACCGATCCAAAAGCCGTCGATGCCCATCTCCAGAATTTCCTCGACCCGGTATTGGCTGATGGCCTTGATGCTGGAGAAGGCGAAGATGGACGGTTTCTTCCCGCCCTTCAGCACACACTCGCGGAATTCCATCGCGCGCTTTTTGTTGAGGAGAAAATCCTCGTCCAGAATCAGGAAGACCAGGCCCGGATCGAGGTCGAAATACCGTTCCACCACGTTGTAAATGTCCCGCCCGGTCGGCAGCAGCTTGATGTGCTTGCGCGAAAAGAAATGCGACGTGCAGCAGAAATCGCAGCCGTTCGGGCAGCCGAGGCCGGCGAAAATTTTTCCGGTGCCGGAAACTTTCCAGCCGAACACCTTGAGCCAACTCACGATGAGCGGATGTTTGTAGGGCATGGGGATTTCCGGTTCGCCCAGCAGCCGGCGAAAATACGCCACGCCTTCCTCGCGGCAGATGTGGTCCGCGTAGGGCTTGAGCACCTCGTCCTTCAATACCGTGCCGTAACCGCCGAGGACGATCCGGCTCCTGGGCGCGTATTTCCGGATCAACGCGACCGTCTCCTTCATCTTGTGCATCACCGCCATGATGAACGAGACACCGACATAGTCGTAGCCCTTCTTGAGTTCCTTGATTAACTCGCGCCGGGACGGGTATTGCAGCACCACCGTCGGCGCGTCGAGATTTTCCGCGATGTAATCCAGCCCGAAATGCACGTTCACCGTGCGCGGGCTGAAAATGCCCTGCGCCCGCGTCACCTGGCGGTAAAGGAGTTCGTAGCCGACCGACGGCGCGTCACCGTATTGCGGCCCCATGGGACGGCAGACACTGGTCAATAAAACGGTTTTACTCATGGCTCTGACAAATTGTCTTTCTGGAAAGGCCGAGAGGGTTCCCCGGCGGCGCGAAACGAGGCGTGACCGGGCGGTGGCAGTTAAGGGCCACAGTGAAAGGATTAGCGCAGCCGCCAGGTGATGCGCGCCTTGTTCAGGTCGTAGGGCGACATATCCATCTTGACGCGGTCGCCGACCGTCAGGCGCACCCAGCGTTTGCGCATCTTGCCGCAAATCGTGGCGAGCACGAGATGTTTGTTGTCGAGTTCGACGCGGAACATCGTGCCCGGCAGCACGGTCATGACGCGGCCTTCCACTTCGATGTGTTCTTCTTTCATGTCAGTCCCGCTGGCGAACTTTTGAACCAAAAAGGCAGGGTCACGGTTCACCCGAACCCCGCCGTGAAATCCTGCGGTGGCTGGATCAGTAGCGACCGCGATCGCTTTGGCCGCTGACCCGGAATTCGCGGCGCCCGCCGCCGCCGCCCGTGCGCTCTTCGCGCGGTTTGGCGACATTGACGGTCAGGGCGCGGCCGCCCAGTTGCGAGCCGTTCAAAGCGGCAATGGCCTTCTGCGCCTCTTCGGGCGAGCTCATGGTGATGAAACCAAAACCGCGAGGACGGCCGGTTGCCCGGTCCATCATCATATTGGTTTCCATGACCGTGCCGTGCGCCGCAAAGGCGTCCTGCAGGTCATTTTCGGTGGTGTCGAAGGATAGATTTCCGACAAACAATTTATTGCTCATGTGATGTTTCACTGTCCGACAAACTTTTACTTTCCACAGACTGTTCCCGAACACCGGGTTTAAAATCATCACTGAACCAGGTTCACTTGAAGATTCACCATGCCTTGAAAGAGACAAGCTATCTAACAGACGGCCTGAGCCTGACTGGTTTTGCCGCAATAGCAACCACAATCGGCAATTATCTTTTGGCCACCAATCCCGGCTGGAAGGGGCGCATTCCTTGCCCGCCGGCTTCTCCCGCCCGCCCGACCCGGGCCGGTGGCACGACGCGGATACCCCTTGATGGCTTTCGATTTCAGCGGGAATGGAGTAGCTTGGGGCAGGATGAATTCAGACTCGTCCAGCTTTTTGCCTGAACTTTGGCGGTACAAGCCCATCATCATCGTCCTGGCGATCGGTGGGGTGATTCTGTTCGCTCTGCTGGTCATCGACGCGTATCGCCATCGTAAAAGGCGAAAAGACCGCCACAAGCGGTTGCATTGAGGAGCCGGTTGTTCAGGCCGGGGCCCCGGTCGGAGCAGTGCCAGGGAACCATGCCAGGTCCCGGTTGTTCTGGTATCCCAGGCAGCGGACCCGTTTCCCGGGCAGTCGTTGCCATGTGCGCTTATCGCGCTGGCCGGCTCAATTCGGCGCGGCGGAAACAGGAGGCCACGTGGTCGTTGACCATGCCAACGGCCTGCATGAAGGCGTAGCAGATGGTTGAGCCGACAAAACGGAATCCGCGCTGTTTCAAATCGCGGCTCATGGCGTCGGATTCGGGCGTGCCGGCGGGCACGTCGCGCATCGCGCGGCGGCGGTTTTGAACCGGCACACCGCCAACGAACTGCCAGAGGTAACGGTCGAAGCTGCCGAATTCCTTGCGTACCTGGAGAAAGGCCCTGGCGTTATCAATCGTCGCGCGAATTTTCAGGCGATTGCGCACGATGCCGGCATCGGCCATGAGCCGCTTAAAATCCTTTTCGCCGAAACGCGCAATTTTGGCCGCGTCCCAATTGGCGAACGCGCGCCGGTAATTTTCCCGCTTGCGCAGTATCGTGATCCAGCTCAACCCGGCCTGCGCGCCTTCGAGGTTCAACATCTCGAACAGGCGCCGGTCGTCGTGCGCCGGCACACCCCATTCGTTATCGTGATACGCGAGGTAGAGCGGATCATCGCCGGCCCATGGACAACGTTGTTTCATGTCGCTGATTGAATCGAAGTTTGGAGGTTCCCGCAAGTGACTGCAGCGGGCGGTACTGTCCTTAATTTGCCCGGAGTTCCGCCTTTTGGCGGCTCCGAACCGCGTAAACGCGGAACCCCAAACTTCGAATCCGGACACTAACAAGCGGACCTGGCGCCTCCTCGCCGGGGGCCAGGGAAGCTTCAGGCAGACCTCCGTGCTCTTCATCCCGCCACCTGCAGGGCGATTTTGCCGCGCATTTTGCCTTGCTGCGCACGTTCATACGCGGTCCGCGCTTGGGCCAGCGGGAAGATGCCTTCGACAAATACGCGGAGTTCACCGGCATCAACCAGTTTTGCAATCTGCCGCAATTGCGAACCAT
The DNA here is from genome assembly GCA_035945675.1 of Verrucomicrobiia bacterium. GTDB lineage: Bacteria > Verrucomicrobiota > Verrucomicrobiia > Limisphaerales > UBA11358 > UBA11358. The sequence continues at coordinate 7,585 of DASZAB010000089.1, forward strand.
CGGCCCGGACGAGCAGGAACGCGTCGCGGACACGTTGTTCGATCGCACCCGCGCTTTGCGTCGCGATGGTTACCAGCTTGCCGCCGGCTTTGAGGACACGCCAGGAACGTTCCAACGTCTCGCCACCCACGGCGTCGAATACGACATCAACGTCGTGAACCATGTCTTCAAACCGGGTGGTTTGGTAGTCAATCACCTGTTCGGCCCCCAGCGTTCGAACGAAGTCCAGGTTGGCGGCGGACGCGGTGGCGATCACGTGCGCGCCGCGCCAGCGCGCCAGTTGCACGGCAAAAAGGCCGACGCCCCCGGCGGCGCCATGGATCAGCACCCGCTGACCGCGTTGCACGCCGGCCTTGCACAAAAGCCCCTGCCAGGCCGTCAGCGCCGAGATGGGTACGACGGCTGACTGCGCGTAATCGAGCAACCGCGGTTTCGGGGCCAGGGCAGCGGCCGGTGCCACGCAGAATTCGGCCTGGGCGCCGTTGGCGAACCAATCGTTGAGTCCAAAAACAGCGTCGCCGACTTTGAAATCTGCGACGCCCGCGCCGGGCGCTTCAACCACGCCGGAAAATTCGTGGCTTAATACGACGGGAAACGGACGCGGCTGGCCAGAGGCCGTCTTGAAAGTCGGGTACCACTGGAGCTCGGTGGGCGTAACCGCGGTGGCATGAACTTTGATCAGCACCTCGCCTGGGGCGGGAACCGGCTGCGGAAGGTCACCCAGAACGAGCGATTCCGGCCCGGCCGGTTGGCTCAAATAAACCGCTTTCATGATTTGCCTTGCCGTTTAATTGGACGATGGCGCGGTTTGCGCAAGCGAAAGCGACGGTTGTTTCCCCGCCGTTACCCAGCCGCCGCCGAGCGATTTGTAGAGCGCGACGATATCCGTGGAAACGCTCCGGTCGCTTTGGACGAGCGCATCCTGCGCCTGATAGAGCGCACGTTCGGCCTCCAGCACATTGACAAAATCCGTCAGACCGTTGGCGTAAAGCTTGTCGGCCAATGCCAGAGATTGCCGACTGGCCGTCACCGCGTTTTCCAGCGACTGACGGCGCATCTGTTCATTCGCGTAGGCGACCAGGCCGTTTTCGACGTCCTCGAAGGCGGACAACACGGTTTTTTCATACGCGGCCAGCGCCTGTTCCTGCCGGGCATTCCGGACTTTGATGTTGGCGCGAATGCGACCCGCATCAAAAATCTTCCATTGCACCGTCGGCCCCGCCGACCAGAACCGGCTCCCGGCAGTGAACCAGTCGCTGGCGCTGACGCTTTCAAATCCCGCCAGTCCGGTGAGATAAAATTTCGGGAACAAATCGGCCCGGGCAACGCCGATATTGGCGGTGGCGGCCGCGAGTTGTCGTTCCGCCTGTTGCACATCGGGCCGGCGCAGCAGTAGTTCCGAAGGCAAACCCACCGGAACTTGCGGTGGCGCGGCCGGGATGGGCGCGGTCTTCGACAATTCCGCCAGCAACGTGCCGGGCGGCTGACCCAGGAGAACGCCCAGCCGATGAATCGAAGCCTGGAGCGAAGTTTCCAAAGTGGGCACTTCCGCTTTCGTGGTGGCCAGCAATGTGGCGGCCTGTTGCACGTCGAGGTCGCTGGTCAGGCCGTTGGTGAACCGGTCATGGGTGATGGCCAGGGCCTGCGCCTGTGCCTGGATGTTCGCTTTGGTAATCGCCAGTTGGCGTTGATAACCGCGCACGTCAATATAATCGTGCGCCACGTCTCCCAGCAGCGTGATCAGTGCCGCCCGGCGGCCGTATTCAAAAGCGGCGACCTCGTCCCCGGCTGCTTCTGTTGCCCGGCGTTTGCCGCCGAACACGTCAATTTCCCACGAGGCGTCGAATCCCGCCTGATACACATCGTTTTCGAACGGGACACCCGGCGGAATCGGCAGCGAACCAAGCACGGGCTGGTGATGGCTCGTTCCCGTTCGGGCATAGGAACCGGAAACGTCGGCGGACGGCCAGAGGTCGGCGGCGGCGATTCCATATCGTGCCCGCGCTTCCTGCACGCGCGCCCGGGCGATATGCAAATCGAGATTGGACTGCACCGCCCGGTCAATCAGCGAATCCAGTTCCGGGTCGTTAAAATTCTTCCACCACCCGGCCAGCGAGACCGGGGCATTCGTTTCGCCCCCGGCCAACGGTTCGCTCCAGCGCGCGGGCGTGTTGACGGCGGGACGTTGGTAGTTGGGGCCTACGGCGCAACCGCCGGCTACCAAAGCCAGGAGGGCCAGGGGCAGTAAACGGTTTGGTTTCATAATTGATTTCCTTTCAATGGGCGGCCACCGGGCCGTGAACTTTTACGTTTTTCAGCAACAACGCCCCCACGAGGCACGCCAGGCACAGCAACGTGAACCAGCGGAAGTTGTCGAGGTACGCCAGCAAATTGGCCTGTGTCAGCAGCGTGTGATACATCGAACCCACGGCTTGTTGATGGGCGGTAACCAGGGCGTCGCCGCGCGCGGCCAACGCGGCGGTCATGGACTGGAGGCTGGATTGATAGCCGGTGTCGTAAGGCGTCAGGTCCGCGACCAGCGTGGTTTGATGCGCCTGCGCCATCCGCGCCACGAGCGTGGTGACCATGGAAATGCCGACGCTGCCGCCCACGTTGCGCATCAGATTGAAAATGCCGCTGGCGTTGCCGATTTGTTCGGGCTTGAGCGCGCCGAGCGCCAGCGTGTTCAACGGCACGAACATGAACGCGATTGAGACGCCGCTGAAGAACAGGGGCCAGAACAAAATCCACGGCGTGAGGTTGAGCGAAAGGTGCGCCAGGGCCCAGGTCCCGAGTCCGAACGACAGGAAACCGCCGGCCACGAGGTAACGTCCCTGAATTTTCCCGACCAATTTGCCGGCGAGCGGCATCGCCACCAGCGCGCCCAAACCGCGGGGAATCATGGCCAGGCCGCTCTCCAGCGCCGTGTAGCCCATCAGCGTTTGCAGGAACAGCGGGATGATGGCCGTCAGGCTGTACAGCGTCACCCCGGCAAAAAACATGAGCACCGAGCCGAGGCTGAAATTGTAATTCTTCAACACGCGCAGATCCACAAATGGTTTCTCCGCCGAAAGTTCGCGCAGGACGAACACCCCCAGACCGGCGACCGCCAGCACCGCCATGAGCAGGATGAAATGCGAACCGAACCAATCGTCCTCCTGCCCCTTGTCGAGCAGCACTTCCTGGCAACCAAGCCAGAGCGACATGAAACTGAAACCGATGACATCCAGACGCGCGGGCCGGGCGTTGCGAATCCAGTGCGGGTCGTAGATAAACCGCTGAATCAGCCACATGGCCAGAAGTCCGGCCGGGAGTTTGATGAAGAAGATCCAGCGCCAGCTGTAATTGTCCGTGATCCAGCCGCCCAGCACCGGGCCGAGAATCGGCGCCGTCACCACGCCGATGCCATAAACGCCCATCGCCACGCCGTGTTTTTCCTTCGGAAAGCTTTCGAGCAGGATGGATTGCGCAATCGGTTGGAACGCCCCGCCGCCCGCGCCCTGGATGACGCGCAAGGCCAGCAACATCGGCAGGCTCGTGGCCAACCCGCAGAGGAACGAGGCCGCGGTGAACACGGTGATGCAGAACAGCAGAAAATTTTTCCGGCCAAACCGTTGTCCCAGCCACGCGCTGCTGGGAATGACAATGGCGTTGGATATCAGGTAACTGGTCAGAACCCAGGTGGCTTCATCGGCGGAGACCGAGAGGCTGCCGGCGATGTGAGTGAGCGAAACGTTGGCGATGGTGGTGTCGAGTACTTCCATGAACGTCGGCAACATCACGGTCAGGGCGACCAGCCAGGGATTTACCTTGGGTTGGGAGTCAGTCGCGTTCATGGCTTCAGAATTTTGAAGGCTTGCCGTTGGAATTAATCAACCCTGACTTCCGGTTCCACGGACATGCCCGGGCCGAGCACCACGTTGGGATGGGAAGCGGCATCGAGCACAATCTTGACCGGCACGCGCTGGACGACCTTGACGTAATTGCCCGAGGCATTTTCCGGCGGTAACAAACTGAAACTCGCCCCCGAACCGTGTTGAATGCTGTCCACGTGACCTTTGAATTTGATCTGCGGGTAGGCATCCACTTCCACCTGGACCGGCTGGCCGGGATGCATGTGGGTCAACTGGGTTTCCTTGAAATTGGCGATTACCCAGACATGCCGGGGGACGATGGCCAGCAACGCCTGGCCTGGCTGGACGTAAGCCCCGGCTTCCACGGTGCGATGAGTGACATAGCCCGCTTCCGGCGCTTTGACCTGCGTGTAGGACAAATCCAGTTGGGCCTGCCGCACGGCGGCTTCGCTTCTTTGAACTTCAGCCGCCGCCGTTTGAATGCTGGCCTGGTCCAGTGACGCCTGCGCTTCCGCAGCGAGCTCCTTGTTGCGCGCCGCGTCCACTTCGGCGGCGGCGGAACGGGCTTGCGTGCCGGCGAGATCCAATTGGCTCGCCGAAACGCCGAGGTCGCCGACGGCCTGATAACGTTTGTAATCCGCTTCGGCCTGTTTCGCCTGCGCTTCAGCGGCAACCACGTTGGCTTTTTCCTGTCCGACCCGGGCCTGGTCCGCGGTAAATTGCGCGCCGGCCTGCTGCAACCGGCTTTGGGCCGCCGTGAGGTTGGCCCGCTGTTGATCCAGCTTCGCCTGGTAATCCCGCGGATCAATTTGCAGCAGCACGTCGCCTGGCTTGACCGCCTGGTTATCCTTGACGAACAATTGCGCGACCCGGCCAGCCACCTGTGGCGCCACCGGAGTGACATGCGCCTCGATGAACGCGTCGTCCGTGGATTCAAAAGGCGCGACAAATTCCAAATAATAGGCTCCCGTGGCCAGACCCACCGCCAGCGCCGCAACGCCGGCAATGAGGTGGCGCCGCCGGTTGTCCCTTTTGGGTACGCCGTTTGGGGATGATTTCCCGTTGACAACATTCGGTTGCCGGCCGGCCGTTTCGGATTCAATCACCATACGGTGGTTTGGCAAATCCATGGGCGTGGTTGTCTCGAGGAACCGTGTATCCTCATGACCAAGTGCATTTCCGTTCGGGGCGTCAGTCGTTTTCATCTTATCGTTCTTTTTGTTCGTTCTGACAGGCATTACACAGTTTTTGTGCCAGCCCCGTAACAAACTCATAATATACTTATTTAAAACAACTTGAGAGTAATCTGCGCATTTGGAAGAAACGGACGAAAATTCGAACGTACGAAACATCGTTTTATAACTCGGTTGAAATTTCGTGCCTTATCGGTTATTAACGAACTGTGGAAACCAACGCGGACAATCGGTTTGATCCTGATTTCGCCAGCAGTTTGCTTTTGGAAATCGCGCAGGAGCGGTCGCTCGATCAGCTGTTGAAAAAGCTTGTCTGCCGCATCCTGAAGCGGCCCGGGGTCGCGCGCGTCCGGATCTGGCTCATTGACAAAGGCGACCTCTGCTCCACTTGCCCCCGCAGACCGGACTGTCCGGACCAAACCCGCTGTTTGCATGCGGTCGCGGGCGGCAGCAACCTGCTCGGCGGCGCTCAGGAGGAGGAGGAATATTCGAGCATGACCGATCGTTATGCACGATTGCCCCTTGGCGTCGGGGTGGCCGGCAAAATCGGGGCCACGGGAAGGCAGATGGTGCTGCGGGATTTGGACAAGGACCCGGGCGAACTGGCCTATATTGACTGGCTCCAACGCGAGCAAATCCGCGGATTCAACGGCGTGCCTATCATTTACCAGGGCGAGGTGCTGGGTGTCATTGCCGTTTTTGCCCGCCTGAATGTGCCCGCGGGAGCCGAAGTCTGGGGCCGCATCTTCGCCGACCATGTCGCCGGCACCATTGCCAACGTGCGCGCCTTCGAGAAAATCCAGCGGTTGCAGGCACAACTCGAACAGCAAAACACTTATCTTCAGGAGGAGATCGTGGAAGCCAAGGCCTTTGGCGACCTCGTCGGCCAAAGCGCAGCGCTGCGGCAGATCGTCAGCCAGATTGACCTGGTCGCACCGACCGAAGCCTCGGTCCTTATTCTTGGCGAGACGGGCACCGGCAAAGAACTGGTCGCGCATGAAATCCATCGCCGCAGCCGCCGCCAGGATCAATCACTCATCCGGGTCAATTGCGCCTCCATTCCCAAGGAATTGTACGAAAGCGAATTCTTTGGCCACGCGAAGGGCGCCTTCACCGGGGCCATCAAGGATCGCGCCGGACGTTTTGAGGCGGCCGAGGGCGGGACCTTGTTTTTGGACGAAATCGGCGAAGTCCCGTTGGATCTGCAGGGCAAATTGCTGCGGGCGTTGCAGGATAAATGTTACGAACGCGTCGGCGAGGACCGCACGCGGCGCGCGGACGTGCGCATCATCGCGGCTACCAATCGCGACCTGAAAAAGGAAGCCGCCGCCGGACGATTCCGGGAAGACCTCTATTATCGCCTGAATGTCTTTCCGATTCAGGTCGTCCCGTTGCGCGAGCGCAAGGAGGACATTCCCCAGCTGGCGAAGCATTTCATCGAACTGTCAACGAAAGAGCTGGGCAGTCCCAAACCGCGCCTGACCCGCGCGGGCATCCTCCGGCTTCAGAGCTACGACTGGCCCGGCAACATCCGCGAGCTGCGGAACGTGATCGAACGCGCCGTGATTCTGGCGCGCGGCGGCGCACTGGAATTCGACCTGCCGGCCGGCGATGTCCCGTCGCCGCCGCGCCCGGCCCCGATGCCCGAAGAGGGAAATGCGCCGCCAGAGTTCCTGACCGAAGTGGAGATGCAACAACGCCAGCGCGAAAACCTCCTCGTCGTTCTCGAAAAAACCGGCTGGAAAATCAAAGGCGCGGACGGCGCCGCCGAGCTTTTGGGCGTGAAACCCACCACGTTGCTTTCCCGAATCAAATCCATGGGGCTGAAGCGGCCGGAGTGACGCCCTGCTCCCGGACCCGGCTCCAACCGGCGCATGGAGCGCGTGCTGGAAAAACCGAAGCTGGAATAAATATTGGATCATCCGGTTGATGAAATGATGCGGGATCGTCACCCACTACAACTCGACGACATTGGCTCGTCCCGCCGTGCCGAAGGCCGGGAAAATGAATTAAGGTCTTTTTCGAAACCGAGGCGCGGCTGCGATTCGCGGCACCGCGTTCTGGCCGTCAAGTGCCGGGGCAAATCGCTGCGGAACCATTGGCGCATTTTCAGCCCGGGTTTGGTATGTCGGGGAAGAATGCTATGTTGTTCCGTGGATCCGGCATGGCCAATCTCATGGGATTGAAGTTTAAATCCAGATTTCCCGTCCTTTCCTTCGCTTCCTCCAGTGGCTCCCGGATTGAGAGATCGGGCCGCTCTCAATGCCGGGAAGGGAGAATCGCGATTTGTTTCGCGTCACCATTTTATGCGACTGGTATAGTTTTAAACAAAGCTTAAGTTTTTCGCCTCTTGCCATATGTCATACCTGTCGCGCCTGTTTGCTGTCATCCTGTTCCTCGGCACCTCGCTGCCAGTTCTCCGGGCAGCTCCCGGTGCGAATGTGCCCTGGACCACCTACGAAGCCGAAAACATGACGATCAACGGCGGAACCGTCATCGGCCCGCCGACACAGGTGGCCAGCCTCAATGCGGTCGTGTTGAACACCATTCAAATGGAAGCATCAGGAGGACAGGCCGTCGCACTCACCGGCACCGGGCAATACGTCGAATTCACCGCCCGGTCCAATGCCAATGCCATCGTGGTGCGGTATTGTGTGCCGGACACGGCGGACGGGACCGGGACCAACTCGACGATCAGCCTTTACCTGAATGCGAACTTCGTTCAAAAACTCCCGGTCACATCCCAATACTCATGGCGATACGGTGCCTACCCGTTCTCCAATAATCCCAACAACGGTCTTCCGCGAAACTTTTTCGATGAGGTCCGCCTGATTGGCCTGACCATCAACGCGGGTGACCGGGTCCGCCTCGAAAAAGATGCCGACGACACGGCGACGAATGACGTCATTGACCTGATTGACCTCGAGCAGGTCGCTCCGCCTCTCGCCGCGCCGTCAAATTCATTGTGCCTGACCAATTCGCCCTACAACGCGGACCCGACCGGAGTCAGCGACAGCACGACCGCGCTCCGGAATTGCATCACTGACGCCCGGGCCCAGCTGAAGACAGTTTGGATGCCCGCCGGAACCTATGTCATCACCGGAACCGTTACCAACCCTTCCAACACGACTCTCCAGGGCGCCGGCATGTGGTACACGACGCTGCTCGGCAATGCGTCCCTCTACAACACCACTCCGTCCCGACGGATTACATTAATCGGCAGCGGCAACTACATCCACCTGTCTGATTTTGCCATCACCGGGTTCCTGAACTACCGGAATGACAGCGAACCGAATGACGGTCTGGGGGGCACCTACGGCATCGGCTCGACCATCTCGCGGATCTGGGTGGAGCATACCAAGACCGGCGCCTGGCTCGTCAATTCGAGCGGCCTGGTGGTTTCTGATTGCCGGTTCCGCAATACCGAGGCGGATGGCATTAATCTCAATTCGGGAATGCAAGCCACCCTCGTCACGAATTGCACCGCCCGGGGCACTGGTGATGACTGTTTTGCCATCTGGCCGGCGAGTACCGGCTCATTTAGCCCCGGCCTCAACGTGATTACTCACTGCACCGGTCAGGTGCCTTTCCTGGCCAATGGTGGTGCAATCTACGGAGCCGTGAGCAACCGGATTGAAGACTGCGCGTTCAGGGATATGCCCTACGGCTGCGGCATCCTGATTGCCGGCACCTTCCCGGTCGGAGCCAATGTTTTTGCAGGAATGACCGTCGCCCAGAGATGTGATCTCAGCCGTTGTGGCGGCTATGATCCCGGCTGGCAATGGCGCGGCGCCGTGACCCTCTGCCCGCAATTTCTCAATATCACTAATGTCAACCTCAACCATTTGAACATTACGAACAGTTTGTCCTACGCCGTGCAAATTGTGTCGCCCGGCAGCAGTTCAACCGTGGGGGTGCTGTCCAACGCCACCATGAATCTCATCAATATTTCCACCTACGGGGTGCAGGTTCCGCCCTACCAGGCCAGCCCGTACACCAACGGCGTGTATGGGGTATGGGCCAGAAGCGACGCCTACGGCAGCCTGAACATCGAAGGTCTGACGATCAATGGCACGTCCATTACCACATTACCCGCCTTGGGTTCGGCCCTGAGCAATCAATCCAGCGGTTCGCCCCAGCACTTCGCCTTTAACTTTCTGCCGGTGCCCACCATCACGTCGTCGGCGTCCGGCAACAGTTTGCAGCTCTCGTGGCCGGCGATTTACACCGGCTGGACATTGCAGGTGCAGACCAACGCGCCAGGCGCCGGCATCGGCCTCAATTGGGACAACATGTCCGGCTCGGCCGCCGGCAACCAGATTTCCATTCCCGTGGACGACACCGTCGGCAGCGTGTTCTTCCGTCTGATCGACCTTTAATACCCGCCACATTTGCCCGGCCAAAATTTCACCGGCCTTGAAACCCTGATTGATAGGGTTCAATCCTTCAATCCTGAGACGTGGAACCTGCCATCACGGTGTCGCAGCTGCCGTCCTGGCGGTATTGGACCACGGCGGTGGCGGCGTAGGAACGTCGCCGGGAAACTGTTCCACCACCTCTTCACTCATGCCGATTTCTTCGAGGAGCAATCGGCGGCGTTCCGCATCGGAGATCGGACGGCTCACGGCACGGCCGTCGCGTTGCAGGGTCACGGCTTTGCCAAAACCCGCGCCCACCACTTGGTCTTGCTGGTTCAGCCGCGCACACAGCTCGTAGTTGAACGGGCTCCATGACCGCGTTTGTTCGTACCGATGTTCAAAATCCTCGTGCCCGACGCCGAAACTTTCCAGGCGGCATTCCAGGCCCTCGAGCTTGTGCAGCGGCCGCCACGCCACGTGCCAGTGCCCAGCGCGCCGACGACAGCGCACGCCCCAGGCCGGATGCGCCACGCCGGCTTCGGCGTCTCCCTTCAACGGCAATGGTTCGCCGTGCAAAATCGAACCGTCCACGAGAAATGTTTCCGCGCCGAAAGTGACCTGGACCGTTCCGTGATTCGGCGGCAAACCGGGAACCACCAGCATCGTACCGATGCCGCGCACCGCGTTAAATCCAAGGGACTGTAACAACGCCTGGCAGGCGCCGGCACCCGCCCAGCAGGTGCCCCCCGTGCCGTGCTTCAGCCAGGCCTCAAAAAAATCCTCGGCGGTGCTGCCCGGAAACGGGCCCGACTTCCCGGCGCGGAGATGAATCAGCTTTCGGACGTTGTCGAACGGCACGCGCTGGCACCAGGCGGCGTAAATACGACGTAGATTTTCCAGCGACGGTTCCGGCCTGGTGGTGAAACCGAGCCTGGCCAGAACTCGTTCCAAAAGCGGGTCGGGTAGAAACGGCCTTTTCATCAAGGGCCGGACAACTTACCGCAAACCGCGCCGACCGCAACTCGCCTTGAGCCATTGAAACGCGCGGGCCGGATTGAATCTCCATTGATATTCCATCCCCTGCTATTTGAGGTTACGGCATGAACACCGCTGGAGTTCTTGCCGGCGCAAGCTGCGCAAATTCAACGCTGGCCGCGGGCGCCGGCAATCCGAGGAACCGCAGATAGCGATCCGCTGCCAGGGTGATGGCCCGCATTTCAATTTTCTTCAGGCGTTTAAAGGGATTGACGGTTATGGTCACGGCGCCTTTCTTCAAGGTGCGCCGCCAGGTGCCGGCGACCCGGCCATCGAGGACAACCGTCGGGGAGAACATGCCGTTGTCACCGGGAACAACTTTCTGCGCATGCCGCGGGTCAAGCACGGCGTTGCGGTCTTTGTAACCCAGCAAAAACTCGTCGAACCCGGGCAACAGAAATCCGGCGGGCGCCGTCCGCGGCAGTTTCACCGGGTCGCGCGGCATCCAATAATCCGTGCCGCCCAGGGTCACGCGCGCCAGGCGCGCCGCGGCACGGTCCAATCCGGCCCGGGCATCCGCGGCGTTCAGGCCCGTCCAGCCGATAAAATCCTGCACGGTGGCCGGGCCGTGACTGGTGAAGTAACGCCGGGCCATCTCGGCCAAAGCCGCATCACGGTCCGGCTTGCGGGCGGCGGGAACCCATTCGTCCAGCAGGACGAACGTGTGTTGTTTGCCAACGCGGCGACCAAAACAGATCAACCGTTCCTGTGCCAGCCGCCAGAGAATGTGATACCCGCGCTGGTTCGCGGTGGAAATTTTGTGCCGCTCCAGTAATTCCATCAACGCTTCGCGTGTGAGTTGTCGGTTGCCCGCAAGCTCGCGAACGAACAACTTTTCGCAGCGGGCAAAGGTCCGGACATCCAGTTCGAGCCCTGCCGCCCGCCCGACTGACCGGGCGAGAGTCCGGGGTGCCAGCAAATCCAGCATCCAGCGAACATCCGGCGCCGCGACAAAGTGCAGCGTGCCCCGCATCAGCCAGGTGCGGACAATCTTCCGATCGGCAATGGCTTGCTCGACGTTTGCCTCCGTGGCCTCCGGCATCCTCAGGCCAACCGACCAGAGCGCCCCGGTAAAATCCTGCGCCTGCATGGCGCCCAGTACCGCAACCACTTCCTCCGGCCTCCGGCATTCGGATACCGCGATCGATTGGTTCGCCAGCCGTTGACGACCTGTTTCGCCCAAAATCATGCGCCGCCAGTATCCCCGAATCCATGCCGAACGCGAGCCAGGGATGTAAATGGTTAATCTCAATTTGAAATTCCGCTTATCCTGTTTAACATTAGCCCATGAAAATCGCTGAAATCATCGCCCGCGTCCTGCTCGGGCTCGTATTCGTTGTGTTCGGCTCGAATGCGTTTCTGCATTTCATCCAGGCGCCGCCCATGTCTGGTCCGGCCGGCGACTTCATCAACGCGATGATGACCACCGGTTACGTCAAGGTGGTGGGCTTCTGCCAGGTCGCTGGCGGTTTGCTTCTGCTGGTTGGGCGCTACATTCCCCTGGGTCTGACGCTGCTCGGCCCCGTGATTGTGAATATCCTCTG
>DASZAB010000090.1:0-1944 GCA_035945675.1 Verrucomicrobiia bacterium
CCCGTTTACATTTACGTTTAGAAATGACTGGCCTTGTCGCTGCAAATAAGGTTTTTGTAGAAGCGTTGTGCGATTGGTAAATAAATGGTTTTTTGCGGCGGGTCTTTTGGCGGCGCTGCTTTCGCGGGTCGTGGAGGCGCGAGCGGAGGGGGTCGATACTCCATTGGGCGGATTGATTGAGCGCATCTTGCCGGGTCACGCGCAGGATTTTGTCGTCCAAACTATTCCCGCGCCCGCCGGCGAAAATGTGTTTGAGGACGGTTCGCAGGCCGGGAAAATTATTTTGAGCGGCTACAACCCGCTTTCGCAAGCCGAGGCGCTCAATTGGTATTTGAAACATGACGCCTTGATAGACGTTTCATGGTATGCGGACGACGCGGTGGCTGTGCCGGCCAAACTCCCGGTCCCGGCGGAAAATATTCGCAGAACGACCCGGATCAAAAACCGCTTTTTTCTCAACTACTGCACGTTCGGCTACACCATGCCGTTCTGGCACTGGCGTGACTGGCAACGGTGCATTGACTGGATGGCGCTTAACGGGATCAATTTGCCGCTGGCCCAAACCGGCAACGAATACATCTGGCAGAAAGTCTGGCGCTCCTACGGCTTGAGTGACGAAGAAATTCGCGCCTATTTCACCGGGCCCGCGTATCTCCCCTGGCACCGCATGGCCAACATCGACCAATGGGACGGACCGCTGCCGCAAAGTTATATTGATGGCCAGCACAAATTGGAACAAAAAATTCTGGCGCGCGAACGCGAACTGGGGATGTCGCCTGTCCTGGGCGCCTTTGCCGGCCATGTCCCGGAGGCATTGAGGGTCCGGCAGCCGGCACTGAAGATTGAGCGCATTCCGCCCGGTTGGGCCGGCTTTTCCGCCCAATACGGCTGTTGGTTCCTCGATCCCTTGGACCCGAAATTCAAAGAGATCCAGATCAGGTTCTTGCAGGAGCAGCAGAAGGAATACGGCACCAGTCATTACTATAGCGCGGATCCGTTCAACGAAATCTCGCCGCCCAGTTGGGAGCCGGACTACCTGGCGCGTGTGTCAAGGGCCATCTACGACGGCATGTCCGAGGCCGACTCGAACGCCGTCTGGCTGCAAATGGCGTGGACGTTTCAAAGGCGCGTGCAGTGGACGGACCGGCGCCTCTCCGCGATGGTGGACGCCGTGCCGCGGGGCCGCATGATATTGCTGGATTATGACTGCGCGAATCGCGAGCTGTTCCGCGAGACCAAAGCGTTTTATGGCGCGCCATTTTTCTGGGATTACCTGGGCAATTTCGGTGGCAACACGTTTTTGGCCGGACCGGTTGACAAAATCAACCGCCGCCTGACCGCGGTCATCAACAACCCGATCTTGACCAATTTCATCGGCGTGGGCGCCACCCTGGAAGGATTCAACAACCCGATCGTTTACGAGCTGTTGTTCGACCGCGTCTGGACCGGGACCAATCTGGACCTCGCGGCCTGGATGCGCGACGAAGCCGGTGCGCGCGCCGGCGGGCCGGATACAAATGTGGCGGCCGCGTGGGATATTCTTCGGCGAAAAATCCTGGTGGACGGCGCCTATTCGACCGGTAACCACGGCGTCATTTTTCAGGACCGCAACCCGACGCTTCGCGGAGAAAGCGACAATATGTTGCTCGCCAGAATCACCTATGATAACCGGGATTTGATCCGCGCGTGGGGACTGCTCTTGCGGGCCGGGCCGGTTGCGCGTAAGTCGAGCGCCTGCCAACGCGACCTGGTGGATGTCACGCGGCAGGCTTTGGGCAACCTCGGACTGTCGCTGAGGCAAAACATGGCGGACGCCTATGACCGGCACGATGCGGCGGCGTTCAAGGCGGCGGCCGATCAATTCATGGCGCTGGGCGACGACCTGGACAAGTTTCTTGGCACCCGTAGCGAGTTCATGCTCGGCAAATGGATTGGCGACGCCCG
>DASZAB010000091.1:0-28433 GCA_035945675.1 Verrucomicrobiia bacterium
CGCCGGGTCGGAGACCGGCGCTCCGAAAGCACGCCCTTGGCGAGATACTCCAGGTTCACTTGGTGGACGATGCCGATGCCGGGCGGAACGACCTTGAAAGTGTCGAACGCCTGCATGCCCCATTTGAGAAATTGATAGCGCTCGCGGTTGCGCTGGAATTCGATTTCCAGGTTGCGCGCAAACGCGTCCGGCGAGCCGTTCACGTCCACCTGTACCGAATGGTCCACCACCAGATCCACCGGCACCAGCGGCTCGATGATTTTGGGGTTCTTGCCCAGCCGCGCCACGGCGGCGCGCATGGCCGCCAGATCCACCAGCAAAGGCACGCCGGTGAAATCCTGCAACACAATGCGCGCGACGATGAAGGGAATTTCCTCGGTGCGTTCCGCGTTCGGTTGCCAGTTGGCCAGCGCGCGGACGTTGTGTTCGGTCACTTTTTTGTCATCGCAATTGCGCAGGACGGATTCGAGCACGAGCCGGATGGAAACCGGCAGGCGGGAAACCGGGCCGACGCCGGCCTGTTCGAGCGCCGGCAATGAACAGAATTTTCCCGATTTGCCCTTGCCAAGGTCAAATTCCTGCAAGGTGTTAAATAAGCTGCGCGATGTGTTCATTTGATGCTCAAAATGACACTCTGAAAATGAAGGCTGCGCGCATCGGTGTCAAGCCAAGCGCGCCGGAGGTGGTGATACTTTTGCCACTTTCGGTGGGGCGAGCGTCCTCGCGAGCCGGCTCGTCAGTAGCCTCGCCCCACCAAATTGCACCATTACTGCGCCGCTGGCACGCCGGGAATGAAATTTATTTCAGCGGGTTTTCGGTGCCGTTCACCGGCGAAGGTTCCGGATGCAGCAAATCCGTAATCCGGCGTTCCAGGCGTGGAAGGTCGAGCGGTTTGGTGAAAAAATCCTCGGCGTGCATGGCCGCGGTGCGTTTGGTCACCTCGCTGGAAAGCGCGCTCATGAAGATGATGGGGATTTTTTTCGTGGACGGACGGCGGCGCAGGATTTCGCAGACCGACAGGCCGTCCAGGTCCGGCAGCAGGATGTCGAGGAGGATGAGGTCCGGCTTGAACTGCCGCGCCTGGCTGAGGGCCTGCACGCCGTCGTTGGCCACGATGAATTCGCAGCCCAGCCCGGCGAGGCGGAACTGCACCAGCTCGACGAAATCACGCTCGTCGTCCACGATCAAAATGCGAGGCACCACGTTGACAAGCTAAGCCGGTTTTGCGCCAAACACAATGTCGGCGCGGTTAAAGCTGTGTCACGAAATAGAAACGAAAACCGGCTAAAAGACTTGTTCCGCCGGGGCCGTTTTGATAGCCCTGCGTACCGATGCCGACGAAACAAGGTTCCATTCATCTGTTCCGACTCTTCGGAATTGACGTGTATTTGCACTGGGCCTGGTTCTTTGCAGTCTGGTATTTCGTCTACGGAGCGAGAGGCTACACTTCCACCACCTGGACCGTGCTGGAATGTCTGGCGCTGTTTGCCATCGTGTTGATCCACGAATTCGGCCATCAACTGGCCTGCCGATCCGTTGGCGGAAAAACTCATGACATCATTCTCTGGCCCCTGGGCGGCGTGGCCTACGTGTCGCCGCCGCAACGTCCCGGCGCCCAACTCTGGAGCATCGCCGCCGGACCACTGGTCAATGTGGCGCTCTTTCCCATTTTCACCGCCGTTCTGCTTCTGGCGCGGTCCGCGGGTTGGGAAGATACCATGCCGGACGCCTGGTTTTTTGTCCTGACGCTTTGGTACATCAACACCGTTTTGCTCCTGTTCAACATGCTGCCCATTTATCCGCTCGATGGCGGACAAATCCTGCGGTCGCTGCTCTGGTTTGCTTTTGGGCGGGCGCGCAGCCTGATGATTGCGACTGTCATCGGCCTGGTAGGCATCGTCGCTTTTATTCCCATCATTATCATGGCCAATCAGATGTGGTATTATCTTCTGGCCGGGTTTGCCGTGCTGAACTGTTGGAGCGGTCTGATGCAGGCGCGCGCCCTGGCCCGCGTGGCCAATGCGCCACGGCGGGGCGGTTACTCCTGCCCCAACTGCAAAACCGCGCCGCCCCAGGGCGCCTTCTGGGTGTGCGGCAAATGCCGGAAACCGTTTGATATCTTTGCCACGCAGGGCCTGTGCCCGAACTGCAACGCTCAATACACCGCCACCTCCTGCCCCGAATGCGGAACGCTGCGGCCGTTCAACGAGTGGATGGCTTCCACGGACGTTCCGCCGCCGTTGCAATAACCCCAAATTCAAACCTCTGCAGACCCGGAACGCCGACCATCGTCTCGGCGCGAGGTGATGGATTTTCCCAATGAGCCGGGGCGGTGCTCGGCGCTCCAGGCGTTGGCGTAATGACTTTTGCAGAGTGCTCCAAATGCATTCCGTGACGGAGACAAAATCCGGGTCACCGGCTGGAGCATTTCCAATTATGACGTAGCGCAGTCTTTCCAGACTGCGGGTTCTGGCGACTTTCCAGTCGCCGGACACACGGGACAAGAATGTCTGCGCTACCTGAAAGATGGAACCGCACTTATTCCTGTGGCGGGATTCCCTTTTTGGCAAGCGACATGTCTTCGTCGGAGTGGACAGGATTACCCACCGCGTCAACCAGGGTCACCGTAATGAAAACCAGCAGCTCCTTGTCCTGCTCGTCTGATTGGCCCCTGGCGGCTTTTGTCTTCCTGAAATAATCCGGTTCGGCGCTGACTTCCTTTCCACCGTCATAAAAGCGTGGTTTCATCCCGCCCAGAACAATTGTTTGACCGTCCCATAGCTTCACGTGTGCCCTGGCTTTGCGGACGCCAAAGCTGGGCAAAACGACCGGCAAAGCAACGGGCACGTGTTCCCCTGAATCGTTGATATGTTCGACAGGTTTGGCTGGCGGCTGGTCATAACCCAAAAATTCCGTCAGCGAAACTGTGGTCCTCAAATCAACCGTATAACCATCGTCTAAAACGGTCGCAATTGTGTCCAAAACCGGTCCGGCTTCAAGATTGGTGGTTTGCGGAATGATAGAATTGGTGCCCAAAACGCCTTGCTGGTAAACAAAGCTGGTAATGATGTCTACAGAGTGTGTTGCTCGCATCTCCGTTTGCCGCCCGCTGGAAGTGGTTACTTCCGGTTCAGCCAACTCCTCAACACCCGGTCGCGATTCCAGCGTCCTTACCGTCACTGCCTCATTTTCAGGTATCAAGATGCCCGCGAATTGATCCGGTTGATTCGTGCCGCCAATCAACTTTCCGAACCCAGCTAATGTTCCTTTCGGCACTTCCAAAAACCGCGCCTTAATGTGGATTTGCGGTGCAAGATAGGTCAGTACTTGCACGGCATGCTCAACGGTATCGAGATCGGCTAACGTCGCCCTTACAAACAACAAACCCAACCGGTCGTTGTAGAACACCAATTTGCCCTTGGGCGTCTCCCAATCCACTCCCATTCTCCCGAAAAGACTCCGGGCGATGGCCGCGACATCGTTGGTGTCGAGGCCGGAAACGTTTCGCAGGGCGTTGGCGAATACGTATGCATTCACCTTAAAAGTCCGGCTGAACAAGTTGGTCGAGTTGTCAGCGGTCGCCGCCGCTTCGGAGGAAGGGTACTGAATAAAGGCGGCGTCTCTTTTCTCCATCGTTATTGCCGGGAAACCATTCAATCTCATCACAACCCGGTTCACTCGCGCCAATTGCGCCTCCGAACCGTGAACCATAACTAATCCGCTGTCGGCGTAAAAGTAAGCCGTCGGCGGGTTGGTCACGCCTGCGGCCAGCAACGCATTCCTCAACTCGTGCTCGGAAACTGGATGATTCAGCTTGAAAGTCATATTCTTTAAAGCCGGAGCCGGAGAGTCGTCCACGGTCACGCTGCCGTTCACCAGATTGGTGACCGTACTGCTCTGCGAGCCGATAGTTGTTTGCAGTCGTTCCCGGGAATGCGCCGACGGAATGTTGGTGGCAATTTCCACGCTGATCGCCGCAAGCAGACTGTGGTCAGGATCACCGCCATAATTCTTCACGCGAACCACAATGCCGCCGTGGTCTTCGGCCGAGGCTTCGGTGTGGAAATAATTGGTAATAGCGGCTCCCGCTGGGCCACCCACAACCGTTCCCCGGAGTTTCAAATCAACGGCACCGTCCGCTACGATCGGTTCGCAGTCGAACTCGACGCTGTTGGTCCCGTTGCCGACAAAGAATTCCGCCGTTATCCCGCTCCCGGTCTGGATCCGCGGACGCTGAATCAATTGGAGGCCGGAGGATTCAAGGTTTTCGACCAGTTCCTCGAATTTCTCCGGCGAGGCGGACCACCAGTCATCGCCGTAGGACAGGCCGTGATAAAATGGCAAACCGGAGACAAACTTGTCGAAATCGGCGGACGGCGTCTGATAAATGCGCGCTTCAATCAAGACGTTCCTTCGGAGAGGATTGTTGCCCAACGGCAGTTCGCAAATGCCATCAGTACGATTCAATTGTTCGATGACCCGCCGAAAAACCTCCAACCGGACTGGCGTGTTTTGCGTGGTGATTTCGCCGGTCCGGGTGTTGAACGCGATTCCATTCGACGGTCCGCAATCCACGCCTTCGCCCCGTAAAATCTCCAGCAGGACAGCTGTGTAATCGTTCGTCGAGGACAGCAGGGATTTCGCGGCTTGCGCTTTGACATTCTGAATGAAAATACCCGGATCCACTTTCAGCGTGAGCGATTGTGGTTCAACCGCCGTCGCGTCGGTCGGACTCGATGCCGGCGCCGGGCCGGGCGCTTCGCCCATCGGCAAGGCCACGGCACTGAACGCGAAAATGCAACAGAATGACAGGAAGCTCAGGCCGGCTTGGCGCACCGGGCGAAAGTTTACCAGCCGCTCGATGCGCTTCCGCAAAGCCGTGCGCGATTCCATAATGCCGACCAGTCCCAGGCTCGCCAGGGGGCGACTGAGCGCCAGCTTCGCTACCATTAAGAGCGTGGGCGCATAATTTTCCGCCTCGCCCTGCAATGCCAGCATCACCGCGTCGTCCACCGCCTCCTCGCGCAAGCGCCGAATCCGCGCGTTGGCCAGCCAGAGCAACGGATGCCACCAATAGGCAATTTGCAGCAGCGCCTGCGCGCAGTTTACCCAGACATCCTTGCGCCGAAGATGAAACGCTTCGTGCAACAACACCGCGCGCAGTTGCCCGGCCGAAAGTTGTTCCGCCAGCACCTGCGGCAACAAAATCACCGGACGGCACAATCCACAAACCGCCGGCGACATCCGGCCGGAAACGAGTTTCAATTGTGGCGGTGAACGCAAACCGGCCTGACTTCGGATTTCATCCAGCAGGACGGCGAATTCTTCCAAAGGTGTTGCGCCACTGACTTTCCGCGATATATGCCACCAACGCAATGCCAGCCATGCCAGCAGACCGGTACTCACCAATCCACATCCGAGCAAAACCCAACCGGCACCAGTCAGCTTCGGCGGGGGCGGCACGGGCATGGGAATGGTTACCGGAACGAAATCCGCCAACGGCGCGGTGGTATCGTAGGTCACGACGTATTTGGGAATGGCCGGCGGCCGGACAGGGGCCTGGTTGGGAAACAGCCACCACGCCGCACCGGTCGGCAGCGCCAGGGTCGGTGGCAGGCAAAGTTTCACCAGGACCACCAACCAAAGCGTATAACGGACGGAGGCGCGAATTTTGCCCCGGCTTAAGAAATCAATCGCGAACAGAATGACGATCAGCAGGCTCGATTGCCAGAGCATCGGCCAGGCGAAGCTCAAAAAACCTCCGCCCCATTGGTTCAGGCTTTCGATGAAGAAATTCATGCGCACCTCCGGAGACTCCGGTTATTTTTTCGCCGACCGCTTCTTCGCCTTGATGAGTGATTCCAGGTCAGCCAGTTCATCTGCATCCAGCTCGTTGCTTTCCAACAGGCACTGCACCATCGGAGTGAGCGCGCCGTTGAACGCGTGCTTCAGCGCATAAAACAACTCGCCGCGCTGCGCCTGCGCGCGGGTGACGGCGGAATGATAAATGGTCAGCTTGCCTTGCTTTTTGGCCCTGAGCACGCCCTTGCCCACCATGCGGTCCATCAGCGTGCGAACGGTGGAATAGGTCCAGCCGGTCGGCTGGAGCAATTTTTCCTGGATGGCGGGCGCCGTGCAGGGTTCATCCTCCCACACGGCCTTGATAATGGACCATTCGGACTCGGTCA
Organism: Verrucomicrobiia bacterium; assembly: GCA_035945675.1. Lineage (GTDB taxonomy): Bacteria > Verrucomicrobiota > Verrucomicrobiia > Limisphaerales > UBA11358 > UBA11358. The sequence goes on from DASZAB010000091.1 coordinate 6,189, forward strand.
GTTCCACGGTTGGCCTGGACATGCGGCGATATTCTCTACAATCGTAGAGGATGTCAAGCAGATTCTCTACAAATGTAAAGGTGCAGCCAAATCCGCAATGAGACCCGACCGAGCGGCGCGTCCAGCCCCGTCAGCGGGTAACGGACATCCCACCGGGATTAGTTATCTTTTCTCGGCGAAATCGGAATAGGGTTCAACGGTGGCGGAACGGATTTCCGCGCCTTGGTTCAATGGCCGCAGGTTCAAAGTGATGTTATTGGGTTTGCCGCCAAAATTGAGCCAGCATTCCGGCAGAAAGAAATCGTGTTGCGGTCCGGCTTCCCAATAACGTCCCATCGCGTGGCCATTGAGGTAAAGAAATCCATTTCCGTTGGCGATCAAATGCAATCGCCACGGAACCCACACGCCGGGCTGCGGCGCCGGCAGCGAGAATTTCATCCGATACCATGTCAACCTCGATTGGTCCGGCGACACCGCGTCCGCTCCACCGAGGTTGGCTGTCTTCCATGTTGAATCCCTGAGCTTCGGCGACCACCATTGATGTTCGTCGCCCTTCGGACGACCGACGGCTGCCAGCGAAATAGCCGCGCCTTCAGAGGCGGTTTCGAGCGCAGGCAATCCGAGACCGCCAGCGCCACCGTCATTTCGGACAACCACGGCAATGATATTGCGGCCGGGATGCAGCCGCTCCGTCACGTCAAACGAATACGGGCGTGACCAGTCGGTCGTTTTGCCGATCATTTTTCCGTTGACGTAAATCCAGCCGTCATCGTCAATCCGCCCGAAATTTACAATCATTTTCCTGCCGTTCAAATCGGAGGCGGCCACTTGCACCGGCGCGCGAAACACCGCCGTTTGATTTGCCGTCAACTGGTTTGCCTCCTCATCACTCGCGGCGACCGGCGTCCAATCGGCATCATCAAAATCGGGCGCGACTTCAGGCCGGCGGCCCGTGCTGTTGACCAGGTGCATCCGCCAGCCGGCAATCGCTCCCTGCTTTGCTGGCGAATTGCCGGTCAATTCCGCGTGGACGATTCCGCCGGGACGTTCCATGTCCCGCCCGCCGTTGGCAAATCCGCGATTCTCGTACAGCAATTCAATTCTGTTCACGCCCGCCGGCAATTGGAACACGGAGTTGCCTCCCTGGTTGCCCAGGTTGCGCGCCGGCTTGCCGTTGATTGTCGCCAATACCGCGTCGCCGTCGGGATAGGCCACCATAAGATTGGTCGGGGCGGCGCAGGAGATCTTCGTCCGATAAAAAATAAAATGGCTGTCGTAAATGCCCGCTTGCGGAAGTGTTTCTTCCGGCTTCAGTTTCATCCAATGTGACGGGCCGGGGTCCGCCTTCATTTTTGCCGAAGTAATGGCGACCCCGGCGGGTAAATCGGTCGGGCGCTCAATTGCCGGCGCGGGTTTGGGGAGCCATTCGCCTTGCGCGGCGTTGGTCACACCGGACGGCAGATACAAAATTTTCGAGCCGAACGGTTCGAGGCGGTAATCGAAAGTAATTTCCTCGCCGGATTTTTCTTTCACCGTCGCCGTGCCTTCCCGCGTCTCGGTATGTTCGCCCGTACGCACAAACAAAAATCGGCTGCCGTCCGGCGCGCGGCGCTCGGCCACCGTGACATCCTTTTGCGAGGTGCTCACGACGCAATCCGCCGCCACGGCGCGCGCGAGTTCCGCGCCGTGCTCGCGCAACATGTGGCCGATGGCCCAAACGCGCTCGTAACGGGCATCCACCCCGCCCCATTCGCGAATGGGCGCGTCGTAATCGTAAGTGGTCGTGATGTCGCGCGCGGCCCAGTCACCGGGATTGGAGCCGCCGAAAAGCATGTAATAATTCATTATGGTTTCGCCCATTTGCATGGCAAATAAGGTGATGTTCTGAATTTGCGCCGCCGTGACGCCGTCCTGATCCTCGCTCAACTTGCCGCCGACCTGCGAAAACCAGCCGCCCTGCAATTCCGTCGTCGCCAGCGGCGCGTCCGGCTGTTCGGCGCGCAGTTTTGTAATTGCCCCGCGCAATTCGCCCTCAACGTTCCAGCGCGGATAAAAATTGTCGCAATCAAAAATCTGGCGCAGCATCGGATCAGTCGAGCCGCGCACCTGATGCGTCCAGCAGGTGATCAGCGGAACGTCAATGCCGGCGGCGCGCGCGTCTTCCGCCAATGCCTTGACCTGGCCGATTTTCACCTCGTCGGGAAAGTGCGCGTAGTCGTATTCATTTTCCACCTGCACGAGAATCACGCCCGGTTGTCCCGGCGCCTTGCGCGTGATTTGATGCCTGGCAATGACCGGGCAGACCGCGTCATACCAATGCTTGCACCACGCCAGATACACCGGGTCGTCGCTGCGCAGCCAACCGTCGGAGCTGGTCTGCGCTTCCGGCTTTTTGGTCAGCAGCCATTCCGGATATCCTCCCGTCGCCCATTCGGCACAAATGTAGGGGCCGGGCCGGACGATGACGTAAAGTCCATAATGCTCCGCCATCGTCAGCCAATCATCCAGGTCCTTCAAATTCACTTTGGAAAAATCATTTGTGCTCGCCGGCAGTTGCCGCTCACACCAATTCCATGCCACGTAAGTTTCAACGCAATTGAAACCGGCGTCTTTGATTTTCTGAAAACGGTCCGGCCATAACTCTTTCGGACAGCGGAAAAAATGGAACGCGCCGCTGTAAATGAAAATGTCCTTGCCGTCAATCGTCAGGCATTGGCGGTCGTAACGAATCCGGTCCGGATGCGAAAAAGTCCGCGCGGTTTGAGCCGCGGCAACGCCGGAACAACAAGGTGAAAGCGAAATCGCCAGGGCCAGTGCGGGAATGGCTTTATTTTTCAAATTCATGGTATTTGGAGAATATTAAATTTTTGCGGCGTGCGTCCGCCGGTCGCTCTGCGACTTTTGAAACAACGGCGCCAATTGGGCATCGTCATCGGTGAGCCACCGCGTTGTGCCGCTGGAATCACCTGACAGACACCTCCGCCCCTGCGAAAGGCCGCCGGCGCTGTAAATCGGCCCTGGGACGGCGACAGGCGCCGTCCTTCCCGAAAACTTATTTCAGCTTCGCCAGCGCGGCCTTGACGGCCTCGAAGTTCGGCAAATCCTTCGGCGTGGGCGTTTGCTCGCTGTATTGGATGATGCCATGCTTGTCAATCACGAACGCCGCACGCGCCGCCGTGTCGCCAATCCCGGCCAGCATCGGGAACACCACATTGTAGGACTTGATGGTCGTTTTGTTCAAATCGCTGGCCAGCGTGATGCCGATTTTTTCTTTTTGCGCCCACGCCTCCTGCGCGAACGGCGTGTCCACACTGATGCCAATGACATCGGCGTTGAGGCCGGAATAAGCGCCGAGTCCGGCACTGATGTCGCACAGTTCCTGGGTGCAGACGCTGGTGAACGCCGCGGGGAAAAACAGCAGCACGGTGTTCTTCTTGCCCAAATTGTTGCTGAGCTTCACGTCCACGAGACCGGACGCCTGTTTGGATTTCAAAGTGAAATCGGGGGCCTTGGTGCCGACAGAGATAGCCATAATCGTTTTTGGTTTTGAGTTTAATTTTCTCTTGTTGCGGCGAAGTTTGAGAATTTACCTCGCGCATGTCAAACGGGGATTCCAAGAAAGCGATCCGGGCCACAGCCGCCAAGGAGGTGGGACAGGAGGTGTCCGCTGAACAAACAGCTGTGCGCCCGGATCAAAAATGTTCGTCGTCTGTAAAAACGCCGGCTCGCGCCCAATCCATACGATTATCTGCGGGGGCGGGCTGAAAACCCAGATGAAATCCCGTCTCATCCTCAAAACCGAAGGGGATTCGCCGGCTGATGGCAAATCGGATTTTCCCGACGACCTGATGCAACCAGTTCTCCAGTGTCCGCCCGGCAAACTCCGGCTCCACAAGCCCGCGCTCCAGCCGTGCCATACCACCGGCGGAAACCCGGTCTCGCCGGATCTGGCTGCGTGTCATCATGCTGCAACTCTGGCGCACATCAGCCATGCGCCGCTAACCGGTTATTGGCAACCAATCAACAATTATTGACAAAACGGCTCCGGTAAGCCCTTGAACCGCAACCGGGGGACAACCTTACAAAGCCGCGAGCACTTCCGCCGCGTGCTCGTCCGGTTTCACCTGAGGCCAGATTTTCCGAATGCGGCCGTCCGGGCCGATGAGAAATGTCACGCGGTAGGTACCCAGGTATTTCCGGCCCATAAAACTTTTCTCACCCCACACACCGTAAGCGGTGACCATCCGCTTGTCCTCGTCCGCCAACAACGTGAATGGCAGCTTGAATTTCTCCACAAACTTGTCGTGCGACTTGACCGGATCGGTGCTGACGCCGAGCACGATCGCGCCGCGCTTTTTGAATTCGGCGAAGTGGTCGCGGAAAGCGCACGCCTCCTTCGTGCAACCGGGCGTATCGTCCCTGGGATAAAAATAAAGAATGACGTTTTTGCCCTTGAAATCGGCGAGCGAAACTTTTCCACCGCCGCTGGTGGCCGCCGAAAAATCCGGCGCGGCGTCGCCTTCCTTGAGTCTCAGTTCAATTTCCTTTGCCATACTCTCGTGAAACATAATACGTGAAACGTGAAACCGGGTCGAGTCACGTTTCACGCATCATGCTCTCATGTTTTCCTTTCGGTCGGCGAACTGGCCGGATGCGCGCCAAGTTGTTTCACGCCGTCCCAGACATAAAGCAGACCGGAGATGCCGGTAAACGCCGCGGCGCCGATGCTCCAGACGGCGAACCAGCGCGCATTCAAATCGCGGTCCCAGCCCAGCAGAATCCAAACCACGACAGCCATCTGAAAGACCGTGGCCACTTTGCCGATGAGGCGCGGGCGCACGGTAACTCTGCCGACGGTCAGCCGGATGACGGCAATGCCAATGAGCAGAAGGACATCGCGTCCCAGAACGGTGCCGGTGAGCCAGAGCGGGATCTGGCCGAGGTACGGGCTGCGATTGAAGCTCAACGTAACGATGGCCGAGACCAGTAAAAATTTGTCCGCCAGCGGATCGAGAATCGCGCCGAGTTCGCTTTTCTGGTTGTAGCGCCGGGCGATGTAGCCGTCCACACCGTCCAGGATCGCCGTGATGGCGAACGAAAGGAGCGCCAGCAGCCGGTGGATTTCATTGCCGGTCTGGAGATAATAAATCAATTCGACGACGAAAAACGGAATCAAAAGGATGCGTAGAATCGTAACTTTGTTGGCGGTCGTCATGGATGCTTTGTTGCCGGAATTTTTAACGCAAAGACGCCGAATCGCCAAGCCGCAAAGAAAGGTCCCGGTGCGCCTTCGCACTTTTGTGGATCCGTGAATTTCGGGGCGCGTTCTATTTTGCTGCTTGCCAAGCCCGCGATTTCTTCGCTCAATTTTGCCCACATGAACACGACGAAATCTACCCAACCTCTGGTCGGTATCCTGATGGGCAGCGATTCCGACTGGCCGACCATGAAAGCCGCCGCCGATGCGCTGACCGGATTCGGCATCGCCAGCGAAGCGAAAGTCATCTCCGCGCATCGCACGCCGAAGGACCTGGAGCAATACGCCGGGAGCGCGGGTGAACGCGGCCTGCGCGTTATCATCGCCGGCGCGGGCGGTGCGGCGCATCTGCCGGGCGTGACCGCGGCGTTCACCATCCTGCCCGTCATTGGCGTGCCGATTGAAAGCAAATCGTTGAAGGGACTCGACTCTCTGCTGTCCATCGTGCAAATGCCGCCGGGCGTGCCGGTGGCCACGGTCGGCATCGGCGCGGCCAAGAACGCCGGGTTGCTGGCGGTGCAAATCCTGGCCGTCGGCGATGAGCGTTTACAAAAGGCGCTGGCGGGTTTCAAACAGAAGCTCGCCGAGGAGTCGCGTGCGAAAAACAAGACGCTCGCACAATGAGTCTCAGAACGAGGAAACACACGAAAGAACCCGGGTTGCGTCATATTCAGCCGTCAGATCTGTGTCCGTCAATTCGAAGCCACCCCATTACCCGCGTTTCATTTCGTGTGTTTAGTGCAATTGAATTAATCTCGTAGCCGCAAACGTCAGTTCGCGCCATATAGTTGTCCTTTATTTGATTTGCGCCGACTGACGTCGGCGGCTACACATTTTTTGAAAAAGCTCTAGTGGATCTGACGGTCCATTTTTGCCGTGACCCTGAATAGCGGTACACAGCGCACGCGATCAGTCTTTCCCCATCGCGGTGACCATCTCCGGTTTGACTTCTTCATCCCTGGCGCGCGGCTGTAAACTGATGGCGGCCACGGTTAAAAACAATCCGCTCAACACCGTCCAGGTGGCCGCGTCCCGGGCGCCCGCCGCCAACAACGCCGTGGCCGCCACCGCCACCATGCTCAGGTTCGGGCAAAACAAGAGGTAGGTTTCCCGGTCGCCGCCCGTTTTGAACCAGCGACGGTGAAGCATGTCGCGGAAGCCGATCAGCACAAACACGCCGCACAATGCCAGCAACGCCATGTGGGAAAACAGCATTTTTGCGTTAATCGTCAGCCCCAGTGAAACGAAGAAGATGGGAATCAGGAACCGCCGGCTGATCGGCGCGATGATTTCCTCGATGCTTTGATGCTGGAATTCCGCCCGGCTCATGAACAGGCCGAGGAAGAAGGCCGTCCGGGGGGCGGAAAGGCCGATCCGTTCGCCGACGGCACAAATGACCAGCACCAGCAGGACCAGAAAATGCACGCGCCAGTGCGTCGTTTTTTCGATGATCAACTGGAACAATTTGACCAGGCGCGACGCAAACCGGCTGATTAAAAACACCATGACCGCCATGCCGGCCAACTGAGCCAGAATCAACCAGCCGAAACCGCTTTTCAGCGCCACCGCGCCGACCGTGAGGATCACCATCGCCATGACTTCCAACGCCACGATGATTTGCAGGACAAACGCGCGCACGGGTTCCGAAAGTCCGGGATAATGTTTCCACCCCATGAACGTCACGCTGATCCCGCAACCGGTCAGACCCGCCGCCGCCAGCAGGGCCTGCGGCAACGGCAGTCCCGCGACGGTGGCCAAGGCCAGCACCACGGGATATTGCACGAGCCACCATCCCGCCGCAAAGCGCAGCGGCGGCAGGAATTCCCTGAAACTGGGCAGATCAATTTCCAGCCCGACCTCGAACAGCACCAGCATGAATCCGACCTCGCCGGCCTGTTGGATCATCGTGGCGACCTCCGGCAGCGCCAGCAGGCCCAGGCCCATGCCGAAGACGACAAAGAAGGCGTTGGCCATGGCCGGCCGGCCGAGTTTGCGGCACAAATCCGGCATGGCCATGAACAGCAAAAGCAGGCAGATGACGGTTTCAATGCTGTCCATATCCTTAAACGGCGTGTCTCCCGCACGTCGGAAGCAACCTGATCCTGCCGTTCATTCCTCCCTCTCCGCCAACGAAGTCGGGGGAGAGGGACGGGGAGAGGTGGCATGTTAAAACTCAAATCTCCTCGCCCTGGCCCCTGCTCCGCCTGGACGGCGAGAACAAATCGGCGGCAGTGCCCGATGCTTCCACGCGCGCCGCATTGTTGGCTAGTCAATGGACATCCGCCAAGCCCTTTGTTACGCTGCCGCACGATTTTTATGAGTCTGGAAAACAAAGCGCCCGCTGCGGCCACACCCTCCGATTTCATCCGCGACGTGGTGGAAAAACACGTCGCCGAGAAGAAATATCCGCAGATTCACACCCGTTTTCCGCCCGAGCCAAATGGCTACCTCCACATCGGCCACGCCAAGAGCATCTGCCTGAACTTCGGCATCGCCCGCGAATTCGGCGGCGTCTGCAACCTCCGCCTGGACGACACCAACCCGGCCAAGGAAGACATCGAGTACGTGGACTCGATTCAGGAGGACGTGAACTGGCTCATCGCCGGCTGGGCCGACAAAAATCTCGGCCTGAAGCCGAAAGGCAAAACACCCGACATCATCACCAGCAACGGCAAAGCGGATTTTTACCTTCAGGCAGAGACGGGAACATCGAACAGTGAACATCGAACATCGAACATCGAACCTTTTTACGCTTCGGATTACTTCGACCAGATTTACGAATACGCCGTTGCGCTCGTCAAAAAAGGCAAGGCCTACGTCTGCGACCTGACACCGGAAGAAACCGACGAGTACCGCCGTCAGGCCAAGGAAAGCCCGTACCGCAACCGCAGCGTTGAGGAGAACCTCGACCTGTTCACGCGGATGAAAGCCGGCGAGTTTCCCGACGGCAAACGGTCGCTCCGCGCGAAGATTGACGTGACCTCGCCGAACGTCTGGATGCGCGATCCCCTGCTCTACCGCATCCGCCATGCTGAACATCATCATACCGGCCCCAAATGGTGCATCTATCCGATGTACGATTTCGCCCATTGCCTGAGCGATTACATCGAAGGCATCACGCACAGCATCTGCACGCTGGAATTCGAGGTACACCGCCCGTTGTACGATTGGATTCTGGAAAACCTCGACCTGCCGCGGCCGCTGCCGCATCAATACGAATTCGCCCGGCTCAGCCTCGGCTACACTGTCATGAGCAAACGCAAGCTCATGCAACTCGTGAACGAAAACCTCGTGTCCGGCTGGGATGACCCGCGCCTGCCGACCATCAGTGGAATTCGCCGGCGCGGCGTCACGGCGGAAGCGCTGCGGAATTTCGCCTATAATATCGGCATCACCAAATACAACGGCGTCACCGACGTGGCCGTGCTCGAACACGCCATTCGCGAAGACTTGAACAAACGCGCCTTGCGCCGGCTGGCCGTGCTGCGGCCAATCAAGGTCGTCATCACGAACTATCCCGAGGGCAAGACCGAGGAACTGGACGCCGTCAACAATCCCGAAGACCCGAACACCGGAACGCGCCAGGTTCCGTTCAGCCGCGAGTTATACATCGAGCAGGACGATTTCAAGGAAGTGCCGCCGCCGAAATTCTTCCGGCTCAAACCCGGCGGCGAAGTGCGTTTGAAATACGCCTATATCATCAAATGCGACGACGTGGTGAAGGACGCGAGCGGCAGGATTGTGGAATTGCGCTGCACCGCCGACCTCGACAGCAAGAGTGGCGGCGCCACGGCGAATCGCAAGGTGAAGGGCACGATTCATTGGGTGAGCGCCGCGCACGCGATTGACGCCGAATGCCGGCTCTACGACCGGCTGTTTACCGAAGCTGAACCCGAAAAAGACGGATCCGCCTCTGCTGAAAGCTCCGGCGCGACGAAGCGCGATTTCAAATCCGTGCTCAATCCGCACAGCCTTGAAGTGGTGATCGCCAAATGCGAGCCGGGCCTGCAAGACGCGAGGCCGGAACTCCGCTACCAATTTGAACGCCTCGCCTATTTTGCTTTGGACAAGGACAGCACGCCCGGCAAGCTCGTTTTGAATCGCACGATTACGCTCAAAGACACCTGGGCGAAGGCAGCGCAGAAAAGTTAGATGGCCACAGCCCAACCAACGATTTATCTCATCGCCGGATGTAATGGTGCCGGCAAGACCACATTTGCAAAATCCTTTCTTCCAAACGAAGCGAAGTGTCTGAACTTTCTCAACGCAGATCTTATTGCGCAAGGCTTGTCGCCGCTGAACACGCGTGCTGCCGCGATAAAAGCCGGACGGCTGCTGACGGAAGAATTTCGTTCATTCGTTGCGAAACGCGAAACCTTTGCCTTTGAAAGCACGTTGAGTGGCAAAACCTACATCGGGTTGCTAAAGAACGCCAGGCAGCGTGGCTTCCGGATTTATTTGCACTATCTCTGGCTCCCGACACCCGCCCTGGCCGTCGCCCGTGTGCGTGAACGGGTAAAAAAAGGCGGTCACGATGTGCCGGAAGCGGATGTCCGCCGACGTTTCGCCCGCAGCCTGCAGCACTTCATGCATGATTACATTCTGCTGGTTGATCGTTGGGCGGCCTGGGACAACCAGACCAGCCCGCCACACCTGCTGGCAGAGTCCGGGACTTGCACAACATCTGAACTTAAGGTTAAATTGGGAATGTCATGAAGCACGGCCACGGCCAAAACAAGAAAGATGATTTCATCGCCCCGGCACGAAAGGCGTTTCGACGCGTGGCGCGGCAGTTGCGCGCGGAAAATGCACGGCTCGGCCTGCCACTGATCTTCGGTAAGAATGGACGAGTGCGCCTTGTCCGTGCCCGATAGGATTTCGAGTTCCCCTCTTCCGATGCCCATCCACCCGGTTGACATCTCGGCGAAGGAAGCCCGGAAAAGATGTCAGACAGTTCGCGGCCGGTTTGCTGTCTTACGGCAGAATCTATGACAGCCGCAGCGGCTTTGGTCAAACAAATCGAGCACTACCGCCGCATGACGGGTGAAGAGTGATTGCGCCTTGCAAGCGCCTCGCCTGTTCCACGCTGGATAAAGACAGCACGCCCGCCAAACTCGTGCTCAACCGAACCATAACGCTGAAAGATACCCGGGCAAAGGAGGCGCAAAAACCGGCGGGCGGTGGAAAATGATTTATTCCGGCCGAACCGCGGGCTCCTGGATGACCGACTGCAATTGGGCCAGCCGGTAAAATTGTCCCTGCCGGTTCATCAATTCCGGCTGCGTTCCCTGCTCCACCAGGCGGCCCCGGCGCAAAACGATGATGCGGTGCGCGTGCCGGATGGTGGAAAACCGGTGGGCGACGATGAGGGTGGTGCGGCCTTGCGTGAGGCGGACGAGCGCCTCCTGCACCAGCCGCTCGGATTCCGTGTCGAGCGCGGAGGTGGCCTCGTCGAGGATGACGAGGCGCGGGTTGCGCACGAGTGCGCGGGCGATGGCGAGTCGCTGGCGTTGGCCGCCGGAAAGCCGGGTACCGCTCTCACCCAGCGGCGTGTCGAGTCCCTGCGGCAGCAGGCGGACGAACTCCGCAAGATTCGCGTCGGCCAGGGTTTTCCACAGCGCGTCGTCGGAAACTTTTTCCAGGCCGTACGTCACGTTTTCGCGCAGCGTGCCGTTGAACAGCAGGGTCGTCTGCGGCACCACGCCGATTTGCCGACGGTAAGTCCGCAAATCCAATTCGCGTAAATCGTGTCCGTCCAGCTTCACGCCGCCGGTCGTCGGTTGGCGAAAGCCAATGGCCAGATTGACCAGCGTGGATTTGCCCGCGCCGGATTCGCCCACAAACGCGACGGTTTCGCCGGCGGCGATGTGCAACGAAATGTCCTGCAACGCCACTTCCCGGCCGCGCGGGTAGCTGAAGCTGACGCGCTCGAAAACAATCTCGCCGTGCAACGGACTCGGCGCGGGCGGCTTGCCTTCGTTGCGTTCGAGCGGCCCGGCTTCGAGCACTTCGCCGAGCGAGCGAATGGCGTCCGCACCCTGCGCCAGCGCGGGGAAGACGCTCAAAAACTGCTGCACCGCGCCGATGAGCATCCCGAAATAGGTGTAATACATCACGGCGTCGCCCACGCTGATTCGATGATGCACGACCAGCCACGCGGCAAAAATCAAACAGGCAAGCTGAAAGCACATGAAGGTAAACCACGAACTCGACGCGAAAAATTCCGTGAGCGTGTCCACCTGCAACCCGCGTTCGCGGATGCGCTCGAACACGCCGCGCACGCTGCGCGTCTCGATGGATTCCAGACCATGCGCGCGGGTGACCGGCAGCATTTGCAGCATTTCGCCGACGCGCGCGTTCATCTGCTCGGTCTCGACGCGCATAGCCCGGTATTGCTCCTTGAACCGGCGATCAAACAATTTCAGCAGCGCCACGCCCGCCGGCACCGTCACCAGAAAATACACCGCGAGCAGCGGCTGTTTCACGAGCGCGATAATGGTGACGTAAACGATGACCAGCAGTCCATTCAAGCCCGTGTGCATAAGATGCCGGCAAAGGCCGTCAACCGCGTCCACGTCACGCAGCAGTTTGGTCTGCAGCGCGCTGGACTGTTTCTCCTCGTAGAACGTGATGGACAATTGCTGCAACCGTTCGACGAGTGCGCTGCGGAGATTGAATTGCATGTGCCGCAGCGCCCCGCTCATCAGCCGGACGAACGCGGTGTGGACGAGCGGATTTTGCAGCAACAGCAGAAAATAGACGCCCGCGATCCAAAGAATTTTGCGGAACGCCCCGCCGCCGCCGGTCGTGAGCGCATCCACGATCATGCCCACCGCCAGCGGCATGAGCGACGCGGGCGTTTGCTTGATGACGTAAAGTGTCGCGGCTCCGAACACGCGCCCGCGCTGGTCGAAAAACAGGTTCCACAGCGTGCGGCGGGGATGCTGGGAGTCGAATCGTCCGTCGAGCAGATTTTCCCACGGCGCGTTGGGCACGGATGAATTCATGATCCCGATTGAACCGTTAGCGCGCACCCCGCACAAGCCGACAATGAATTCCCTTTCACTTTTCATCCGGCAACGACTCCGCTCCCGGCCACGAAAATGCGCCGGCAAACTGACCTTCAACAAACCGCACCTCGACGAGGCTTTTGTTTAGCGCCTGCACGTTGGCCAGAGGAATCGGTTGCCCGGTGGCTCAATTTCCTTCGAAAGGGTCGGACGCTTTGCGCCTTGGCACCTTCCGCATTCCCGTTGGATCCACCACACTCACAGCCTGGAGGCGACCCGTTCGAATAATTTGAACTGACTCGTTGAGGGCGTTGGCTGGCTCCTTAATTGGAAAGCTCGTCGAAAATCACGCCGGCAAACGTCCGTTGCGCGACTTCCAGTTCGGCTCGGAACAGTTTCGCGTGATTCTCGCCCCAGCGGGTGAATGGCTGCGCATCACCCTGATATTCCAGCGTTTGGTCAAACAACAATTGTCCGTCGGTAACCCGGATGATCTGCACTCTCAGGTTGACATCCACCACCATCGGCGGATTCAAGCCCCCGCCCGGCAGGAACCGCTCATGGTCCACCTGCAAACACAGTACGCTGTCCACACCCGAGCCGGTCAATTTCCGCAAATCCTTCTTTGCGATGGCATTGTCGTTTAACCGCGCGGCGCCGGAGGCCGGCAGCGGCACAAGATTCTGAAAAAGGTTTTTCCCGGCCGACCGTTCCAGTTGTTTCTGAATTCCTGCTTCCAGTGGATTGTCCTGCAGCGCCTGGCTCATTGCGGCCTGCGCCCGTTTCACGTCCCCTTCCGGCACGCCGGCCAGCACGCCGCCAAAGACCCCAATTACCCCGGCCAGCGCCGCGCTGAAAGCGATGTCTTCCAGTTGACGGCCAGGATGACCTTCATCGTTTTGCGTTGAAGTGTTCACCAGCCCGACAAAAGCGGTCGTACCGATGACACCCATGGCCTCGCCCGGGCGGGCGGGTTGGCCGAATTCAAAATGCGCGGCGAGATCCGCCGGTAAAATTCCGATCACGCCAAAACTCGAACGCTGCGCCGGCGGCACCGGCATCGGCTCATTGACGATGCGCGGGAAATCGTTCTCGCCGGTACGACAGCCCGCAATCGCCACAGCCGCCAGGGCAACGGCGCAACATCGCAGGGTGGCGTTCATTTCCGTGAAGACTAGCCGAAACGATTCGTGGTGAAAACATCGGCGTCAGCCAAAGGTTCCTTCAAAACATTGGTCCTGATCCGTTGAGCACGTTATGGAGTTGCCGCCGGGGCTGCAATCTTCCTTTGGTAACACCTGATATCAGCCACATTCAATATGTGAAAGAGTTCGGCATATGAAATCCATTCTTTATGCAATATGCGTCATCGCCTGGCTCTCCACCACCGAGTGCATTTTCCCGGGAGATCGAGGAGACCGAGGATATCGGGGCGGCGGAGGTTACTCGGATCATGGCGACTATCACGGAGGAGACCATGGCGACAATGACGGGAACCACGACGAACATCATTAACCCAAAGCAGCAAGGGTTAAGCGTTGTGGAGTTGTGCCCCAAAGGGTGGAATGGCACGCGAGGGGTCGTCTGGTTTTGGACACACCTTTTTCTTTGACTGGCGCATTTCTGCATTGGCTGACGACGCCTTCAAAGCATTTGTCCTGACCCGTTGAGCGTATTGCGGGCGTTGCGCGACAAGCGAATGGGAATCATTGCCGTGGGCGCTGGCCGCGTTGGCTTTTCTGCGCCCTATTGTTTTGCCCGCCGGCCAAACAGAAATATCAACGGCTCATCCAATCGCGCGCGCCAGGCCGCCTCGTTATGCTCCGCCCCCGGATACTTGCGTACGATGAAATCCCCGCCTTCCTTGAGTCCCTGCGACGCGAGCCAGGCATTGACCTTGTTCTGCTCCGGTTCGATGGTGGCATCGCGCGTTCCGGTGCCGTAATCGAAATACAAACGAATCCCCCGCGGCACACCCGCGCCGGCGTTGATTTCGCGCTCAATCAATGGCGGGCCGGAGTTTTCCATGGGAATCTTCCCGGTCCACGGGAAGGCGGTGGACAAACAACCCGCGCTTCCGAACACGTCGGGATGCTTCCAGCACAGCCAGAACGAAATCAGCGCGCCCATGGACGAACCCATGACCGACGTGTGCACCGGCCCGGTGCGCGTGCGAAACGCCCGGTTCACCTGCGGCATCAGTTCCGCGATCAAAAACTCCGCATAGTTCGTTCCCTCATCCCACGGCGAATACTCCCGCAGCCGCTGGTCCGTACTCCAGACGCCGACGACAATGGGTGACGGAATTTTTCCCGCCCGGACGCAGCGCAGGATGGCTTCATCCACGCCCCAGTCCACACCGGTGCTGGCGAGGCGCGGGTCGAAAAGATTCTGTCCGTCCTGCATGTAAAGAACATCGTAACGCGTGGCGGGCTTTTCGGCGTAACCCGGCGGCAACCAGATCTCCACGTTCCGGGTCGCGGTCAGAAATTTCGAAGGCACGTTCGTCCAATAGACCAGCCGGCCAAATACACCCGAACTTTTCCAGTCAGCGATATAATCAAGATATTCCGCGCCGGCTTTCTTGAACCCGGCAAGGACGATAGTGACGTTGGTGTCCGCGTCCACCACCAGGCGGTAATTGGGCATCACCGTACCCGACGGCCCCAGCCCCTCACGTTCCCAGGAACCCAGCGTGAACTTGTATTCGAGGCGCGTGCCCGGCGGCAAACGCAGCGTCGCGGTCCGTTCCCGGCCCGACCCGGTCATGGCGAAACCGCGCGGATTCCAGTTGCCGAGTTCCGGGCGATTCCCGGTGAGATAAACGGTGCCCGCGTCCGCGGGCACCTGCGCGTGGATGCTTACGCTCCGCAACGGTTCGCCGGCACTCGCCGTTGTGGCGGCGGATGAGTTGTGAGGCGAAAGCGCCGATAACAGCAAAGCCAAATGGACTACCCCGGAGCAGCATCTGATGTCAAAAGGCGGTTTCATCATCCTGTTGAAATACCATGGCCTGTTTCAGCGCACCAGTAAACCCTGTGATTCGGCTTTATAAAAAGGAAGGCCCCGCCCACTTCCCAAACCGGTCTCGTGTGGTAGGTTACTGCATGGAGGTTAAATCACAGGCACGGGACGTATGGTTTGGCGAGGTGATTGTTTCACGACATCCACACGTTAAAACTTTAGCTGCGTTTGTACCCGTGCGACCGCGCCATGGCCGGCGCGGCAATCCAGCACTGAATAATGAAAACCAACCGACTTATGAGAATACTCCTTTATATCATCGGCGTCGTGGCCCTGCTCTCGATTACCGGCTGCATTATTCTCCCGGAAGACGAGGATCATGGCGGGCATTGGGAACATCATGATGAAGGCTGGCATAACGGTGGCCACGGCGACCACGACTGAATAAGAAGCACATCGGTTTCGATTGCGCTCAATCGTTGCCGGGTTCTCCCGGCCGATTCAATGCGCCGGCGGGCGGTTGATGTTCAGCCAGTAGTTGCCGATGTCTCCGACCACCTGCAAAAATTTGTCGGATTCAGCGGGTTTCATGACGTAGCTGTTGACACCCAACCGGTAGCTTTCAATCAAATCAATGTCCCGCTGCGAGGCGGTGAAGACCACCACGGGAATGGCCCTGGTGTGGTCTTCGGCCTTGATTTGCCGGAGCACATCCAGGCCGCTGACGGTTTTGAGTTTCAAATCCAGCAGAATCACCTTGGGCACGTGCATGTCGCCCCAATTGACGAACATGCCGCTTTGCGAAATGAAATCCATGGCCTCGTAGCCGTCCAGCACGTGGACGACGTTGGTCGAGATGTTCCGCTGCCGCAACGCCTCCAACACCAGTTCTGCATCTTTGGCGTCGTCTTCAACCAACAGGATGTCCACAAATTTCTGCATCAACACTTGTCAGCGCTGGCCTGCCAGCTCCCCAACTCGTCGGACTCGCCGCTTCATGTGGACCAGGCAGAGGGACGGGCACCTGCGGATACAAATGCCCCCCTTGAAGAAGCTTGGCGAGAAAAATGACGTCACTTTCTTGTGGGTAGACTCCGGCAGTTTCAGTCATGAAATTCCCCACAGGTTCTCCACCCCCCCCCAAAAAAAAGGGTTGATCAGGGAATTTGTTTTGGACCGGATGAACGCGTGGCCGCCGGATATGGGGACGGGCACTCGGGATTGAAGCCCACCGCCGGTTGAGCCCCCCCCCCCGTTCCGCCTACGCACGGGTGGAAGATTTGCTGAATAGTGTCCAGCAGGTTCGATGTGTGGTTGCCACTCTGGAAGGCATCGGGCGGAAAGCGCATATCGAGGAGGATCAGGTCCGTCCGGTTCCGGCGCGCAAGGTTGCAGGCTGCGGGAGCATCAACCACCGGAATTGTTTTTACGGGAAAACTGAACGTTACACTACTTTCCGAGCGCAGAAAATCCGGTAGTGTCCTGATTTGAAGTTTGGAATTCCGCGTTTACGCGGTTCCGGGCCGCCTAAAGGCGGAACTCCGAGCTGATTTGGGACACTACCGAAAGACCGCCGGAAAGAGGAAATGCAAGCTTTTGCCAATCTAATGCTTGGGAAATTGCTGGATGGGTTGATAGACTGTTCACCCAGGACACGAAGCACCGGTTGCCGCCAAAGATTTTTTTTGACCGCAAACCGGCAGGTGTTGTCTATGCTTTCACGACCGTGAAGATTCCGTGGCAACCCTACCTCTCTGAATTGATCGGCACCGCGTTGCTTGTCGGCATCGGCCTGTCTTTTGTGATATTCGATTTCGGCCAGGGAAGCCCGGTCGCCGTCATTCTGCCGGACGCCGGCATGCGCCGGTTGCTGACCGGATTTCTATTTGGTGCGACCGGTGCCGCCATCGCCTATTCGCGCGTGGGCAAGGTGAGTGGCGCCCACATCAACCCGGTCGTCACGCTGGCCTTCTATAGCAAAGGCAAGCTCTCCGGTCGAGACACCCTCGGGTATATTCCGGCACAATTCGCGGGCGCCATCCTCGGCTCAATCCCGTTGTTGTTTTGGGGACAGCAAGGCCGAAGCGTCGATTTCGGTGGGACGACGCCGGGAACCGGCTACACGATCTGGGCCGCGCTCCTCGGAGAAGTCATCACCACGGTCGGCCTGATCGTCGGGCTGTTCGTCTTCCTCGGCCACCGGCGCCTTCGCCAGTACACGCCGCTGCTCTTTCCGTTTCTCTACGCGGTGATGGTTTATCTCGAAGCGCCGGTTTCCGGCACGAGCACGAATCCCGCCCGCAGCCTGGGACCGTCGGTCATATCGGGAGTCTGGTCCGGCTGGTGGATCTATTTTGCCGGGCCGTTGATTGGCATGTTTATTGGCCTGGGTCTGCACCAATTCAGCTGGTTGAAAAGATTTGAAGTTGAAATCGCGAAAATCCATCACTTCAACCTCGACCGGTATGGAATCTTTAAACCCAGCCAGGTTGCGGAGCCGCGTGAGCCGGGGCCGGAGGATTCCATGCGGGGGCATTGATGATTGGTTATGCCTGACCATTCATTCAAGGAATTTGTGCTGGACCAGTTGAGGGCGCTCCCGGACATGCGAGCGAAGGCCATGTTTGGAGCGCACGGACTCTATCAGGACGAACATTTCTTCGGGATTCTGGACGAAGGCCGGTTGTTTTTCAAAACCGACGCGCAGTCGCAGGCGGATTACGTGGCGCGCGGCATGGAGCCGTTCACCTACGAGTCGAAAGGACGCACGCTGACGATGAGTTATCATGAAGTGCCGCCGGACGTGCTGGAAAATCCTCAGGAACTGGTGGTTTGGGCGCGGGGCGCGATTCAAGTGGCTGCGGCCCGTCCAAAAAAAACTGAAAAACAAAGGAAACAGCCATGAAATCTGCCCTGAAAAACCTTCTTTTTTTCTGCTTTCCTTCCATCGAAAGCCGGAGCACCATCCTGTCATTATGAAACAGATTGTGATATCTCTGGGTCTCGCTTTTGGCATCACGGCCGCGCGCGCCGACCTGGTTTTGCAGCAAAACGTCGAAAGTGCGATGCTCAATGGCACCATCACCACACAAATCAAGGGCGACAAGATCCGCGTGGACATGCCCTCCAGTCCGCAAGGAGCCATGAGCACGATCATGGATTTGAGCTCGGGCGATTCGACCACGCTGTTTCACGAGCGGAAGGTGGCGATGGTGGTTCCCGGCGCGGAGATCAAGCAAATGGCCGAGAACATGAAAAAAGCGCGGGCCAACGCCGGAACGAACGCCGCACCGCCTGAATTTCGAGACACGGGCAAAACCGGGAAGGTAGGCAACTACAACACGGAAATTTACACCTGGTCGAGCCCGGACGGCGCCAGCCAGACGGTCTGGGTGGCCAAGGATTTTCCGGATTTCGCAAAAATCAAGGTTCAAATGAACAAGTTGAACGATTCGCCGGTCGGCCGGATGTCCAAAGGCGCGGCGCCGGATGTCAATACGCTGCCGGGCATGGTGGTGAAAACCCAGATGGAGATGAACGGACAGAAAGTCACGACCACGCTGGTTTCGGCGAAGGAATCATCGGTGGACGCCTCGATTTTCCAGACCCCGAAGGATTATCAGCAGATGAACCAGCCCGGCATGGGCGCGCCGCCGAAACAATCGCCGAACCAATAATTGCGCGAACCCGCGGTTTCCAGCCGGCGTGTCAACGAAAACCGTCAGGCCGGCATCCCGTCTCATCATGTCGGGGTTGTCTTTCCTTGGAACGGCATGGACCGTTTGGAATGACCTGTGCCGCTTCGCCATTTGCACCGAGGCAGTTCCATGTTATTATTCCTGGCTGTTTCAATTAAATTTAATTGTGAAGAATAAATATCTGACCGCGCTGTGCGCTGTGGTGTGGCTGTTGTGCAGTCAAAGCCTTTTCGCCGGAGAAACCAACGATACCACCATTGCCGACCTGACCAACCTGGTGGCGAAAATAGACGTCAAGCTCGAGGCGGGAAAAAGACAGGAGGCTGATTTTGCGGACAATCTCAAGGAATTCGATGTGTTGCTGGCCAAACACAAGGGAGCCAAACCGGAAGACCTGGCCCAAATCTTTATGTTGAAGGCGCAGTTGTATTCCCAGGTGCTTGACGAACCTGAAAAGGCACTGGATTTGTACAAACAAGCAAAGCGCGATTTTCCGGCCGTGCAGGTCGAGGGCAATACGGACAAAGCCATCAGCGGCTTGGAGGGGGTGGTGGCCAAGTGGAAAATCTGGCACTCCCTGGCTGTTGGAACCCAATTCCCCGACTTCAACGCAACGAATATTATCGGCCAGCCGCTGTCGCTGGCCGACTACAAAGGCAAGGTGGTCCTGGTTGATTTCTGGGCGACCTGGTGCCCGCCGTGCCGGGCTGAACTGCCGAATTTGCTCCAGACTTATTCGAAATATCATGCCCAAGGTTTTGATATCATCGGCGTGAGTCTGGATGACAATCTGCAAAGGTTGCTGGCTTTCACCAGGACCATGAACATGCCCTGGCCGCAAACCTGCGACGGTCAGGGCTGGAGTGGCAAATTGGTCGCCCGATATGGAGTGTACCAGATCCCGAGCACTTCCCTGGTGGACGGCCAGGGAAAAATTATCGGCCAGGATCTGCGCGGCGATCAATTGGAACAGGCCGTTGCCAAAGCGCTGGCCAGGAAATAATGCCCCGGCGTAACCGGCGTGCCAGCGTCCTGGACTGCGGTGGCCGTGACACCGCTTTTGTTCCCGGTAGCGGCGCGAAAATGACGAATATCAACGCCAGCTTGGAAAGCGGCGGCGCACTGCGCTTGCCGCCGCACTCCACAACGACCAGCGACTTCAGCGGCTTTCAAGCAAAGGACGTCCTTTCCCCGATCCAATCCATTGAACAGGCCGAAGAAGCAGATTTTCACGTGCTGGCGCTGGTGTAACGGCGCACGGACACCCGCCAGAACCATTCGGAAATCAGCGCGCAGATTACCCCCATCCCCAGCAGCACCAGCCACAGGAACGGCGATTGCAATTTGTCCGCCAGCACGCGCGTCGGCACATTAGAAACGAGCAGCACCGGGAGCACAAAGGTGAAGACCACCTTGAACACGCCGCGAAACGCCTCGTCCGGCATCCGCGCGATGTTGAACAGATTGTAGTAACCCCAGACGATGCCCTGGGCGCGGACGGTCCAGAAACTGATCGCGGCCAGCATGAACATTAGCGAGTAGTGAATCAAAATGCCGACCGCGCACAGGGCCAGGAAGCCGAAAAGTTCCACCGCCGTCGGGTGCAGATGCAGGCGGGCCGCCGCGTAAAACATGACCACCGCGGCGAAGGCGGCGTTGACGAACGCGCCCAGGTCCACCTGCCGCAGCGAGACGAGGAAGCGGGTGTTGATCGGCAGCATCAGCAGAAAATCCATTTTGCCGGTGCGGACCAGTTCCGAAACGTTCACGCAGTTCGTCAGAAAAAACGCCTGGTAGGTCTGCTGGATGAAACTGCTCGCGCCGACCAGCAACACCACCTGCCATTGGGTCCACGTGCCGATGGAGTTGGTGTGCAAATAGAGGACGCCGATGAAACACAATTGCATCGCAAACCAAAGCAGCTCAACCACGATCCACAGGAGGAAATTGCCCTTGAACGACATCTCACGGGTCACAGACGTCTTCCACAACATGCCGTAAATGCCGCCATAGCGGACAAGAGTCGAGGGACGAGGGTCGAGGGCGCCGACCACGGCCCCCTGCCCGGTTGGTTCTCGACTCTCGACTCTCGACTCTCCACTCATCATCTCATCCTCCAAACGCGCCGTAATGGCGGACGCCGCGGTTCCACATAAATCGCGCGAAGGTGTACGCCAGCAACACCCAACCCGCCTGCACGAGCATGCCCTGCCACAAATCCGCACCTGCAACTTTGCCCATGTAAATGCTCACGGGAAAATACATTTGATAGGGAAACGGCGTGAAAAAGAGTGCGTGCTTGAGCGCCGGCGGCAAAACGTCGAGCGGAAACATGTGTCCGCTGGCGATGTATTCAAATGCGAACAGGATGAAAATGAATGTCGAAACCTCCAGCACCCAGAACGCCAGCATGGCCATCGCATAGGAAATGAAGAATTGCAGCAATGCCGTCAGTATCAGCGAAAAGAAAAACGCGATACAGGCCGTTCCATTGACAGGCAGAACAAAATAGTGCCCGAAGCAGGCAATGAAAATCGCCAGCGGCACCAGCGCCACCGCCATAAACGCGATGCGCCCGGAGATAAACAGGCTCAGCCGGAACCACACGTAATCCACCGGCTTCAGCAGGAACTGGCTGATGTTGCCTTCGCGGATGTCGGCAGCAATCTGCCAGTCGTCCTCGTTCACCGCCGTCAGCACGTCCACCACCGCCACCAGCAGGTAGTACGAAATCATCTGGGCCATGGTGTAACCGGAAATGGCCCCGCCCTGCCCCGCGTAAATCGTGCGCCAGAGCGACAGCATGGCGAACAGCGGGATGAAACTGAACAGCGTCCGCGTCAGGTAATTGACCCGATACGTCAGGTTGTTCTGAATCCCGATGCCGATCACATGCCAGTATTTTTTCATTCTCAAAATAACAAACGTGAACGGAATTTAACCGCTGTCAAACGGAAGGCGAACGGAAAATCAAAGCACGAACCTGTATGTCGGCGGGCTGTTCACCAATGCCAGCGGCGTGGCGGCCAGCAAGATTGCCGTGTGGAACGGGAACAACTGGTCGGCCGTCGGCGGCGGCGTGGTCGGCAGCGGTTCGGTTTTTGCCCTGACGACCCTGGGGAACAATCTCTATGCCGGCGGCAGTTTCACTAATATGGGAGGCGTTCCCGCCGCACGCATCGCCAAATGGGACGGCACCAACTGGTACGCCCTGGGCAGTGGCATTGGCGGAAGGTCCGCCGGAGTGCAAACCCTGATGGCGATGGGTTCGGACCTGTACGTCGGTGGCAACTTCAAAGGCGCGGGCGATAAAAGT
>DASZAB010000092.1:0-21554 GCA_035945675.1 Verrucomicrobiia bacterium
ACCTGCATCTGAAACCCGCCCGACAGGCCGAGGCCCTGAATCGGCGGCGGCACCAGCACCAATGTGCCGGCATCCTGAAATTGCGCCAGCTTCCGCGAGAAGGCCAGGTAAATGGATTTCAGGTCTTCACCTTTGCCGCGCTGGCTCCAATCCTTGAGCATGAAATAAACGATGCCGGCGTTGGCCAATGATGCGCTGTTGTCCAGCGGCGAGATGCCACCGATGGCGATGGCCCGGTCCACCCCTGGAATTCCCCGACCGATGCGCGCGATTTCATCCATCGCCCGCTCCGTGCGCTGCAACGCCGCACCGTCGGGCAACTGGACGGAAACCATCAGGTAGCCCTGGTCTTCCGTGGGGATGAACCCGGTCGGAATCCGCGTCAGTCCCCACGCCGCCAGCGCGACGAGGGCTAGGGCAATCAACACCATCCGGCCGCTGTGCTGCACCATCCGGCCCATCAGCCGGGTGTAAAAGCGTTCCGTGGGTTCGTAGGCGGCATTGAACCAACGGAAGATGATGTTCTTTTTACGCTTCGGGTCAGGCCGGCGGAGCCAAAGTGCACATTGTGTCGGCTTCAATGTCATCGCGTTTATCGCGCTGATGAGGGCCGTGACGGCGATGACCAGGGCGAACTGGCGATACATCTGGCCGGTGACACCCGGCATGAATGCCGGGGGCAGAAAGACGGACATGAGCACCAGCGTGATGCCAATGATGGGGCCGAACAATTCGCGCATGGCGTCAATGCTTGCCTGCTTGGGTGTTTTGCCGCGTTCAAGGTGCTGGGTCGCGCCTTCCACCACTACAATCGCGTCGTCCACGACAATGCCGATGGCCAGCACGACGGCGAAGAGCGTGAGCAGGTTGATGGTGAACCCGAGCAGCGCCATGCCGGCGAAGGCGCCGATGATGGTCACCGGCACCGTGGTGGCCGGCACCAGCGTGGCACGCCAGTCCTGCAGGAAAACCATGATCACCAGCAGGACCAGCACGCCGGCTTCGTACAGGGTGTGATAGACTTCATTGACTGATTCCCGCACGAATTTGGTGGTGTCGAAGGGAATCGAGTAGCTGAGCCCCTGCGGAAAACTTTTCGCATATTCGGCCATGGCCGTCCGCACCGCCTGGGCGGTGTCCAGCGCATTGGCGCCGGGCAACTGGTAAACGGCGATGCCACCCGCTGGCCGGCCGTTCATCTTGAAAAACTGCCCATAGGTCTGGGCGCCCAGTTCCACGCGGCCGATGTCAAGGATGCGCGTGATTTGACCGCCGTTTTGCGGGTCGGATTTGACGATGATGTTTTCGAACTCGCTTACGTCAGTTAACGCACCGGCGACGTTCACCGTCAGTTGAAAATCCTGTCCCGGCGGCACCGGCGGCATGCCGATCTGCCCGGCCGGCACCTGGGCATTTTGTTTTTGGATGGCGCTGATGACATCCTTGGGCGTCAAAGACCGTTCGCGCATCAATTCCGGGTCCAGCCAGATGCGCATGGCGTATTGGCCGACGCCGAAAACCGTCACATCGCCAACCCCGGGCAACCGGGCCAGTTTGTCCTTGAGCGCCAGTGTCCCAAAATTGCTAAGAAACAGGGCGTCCTGATTGGTCTCCGACGAGGTGAGTGTGATGATCTGGAGAATGGCCGTGGATTTTTGCTTTGTCACCACACCCTGTTGCTGGACGGAGGGCGGCAATTGGGACATCGCCGCCGCCACGCGGTTCTGTACCAGGATCTGGGCAAAATTCAGGTCGGTGCCGACCTTGAACGTGACGGTGAGGGTGTACCGGCCGTCCGAGGTACAGGTGGACTGCATGTAAAGCATGTCCTCGACGCCGTTGACCTGCTGTTCAATGGGCAGGGCGACGGTTTCGAGCAGCGTCCGGGCGCTGGCGCCGGGAAAACTGGCGGTGACCTGGACCGTGGGCGGCGTGATGGGCGGATATTGCGCGACCGGCAGTGTCAGAATCGCCACTCCCCCCAGCAGCATGAACAGGATCGCAATAACATTCGCGAGTACCGGCCGCTCAATGAAGAATTTGGCGAACATGGGAGAGTTTCGCGCGATGGATCAGGGCGCCGGATTGATGGGGGCAGTTCCGGGTGTAACTTGATAGCCTGGCCGCGCATTCATGAGTCCGTTGACGATAACACGGTCTTCGGCGGTCAGGCCGCTCTGAATGGCTCTATCGTCACCGGACAATGGTCCCTTCACCACGGAACGGCGGGCCACGATGTCACCCGGCCCCAACACCAGCACGTAATCACCTTCCTGGTCGTTGCCCACAACGCGGTTGGGCACGACGAGCATCGGCTGCGGTTCGCCCAAGGGCAGGCGCACCCGGGCGAAAACACCGGGGATGAGCGTCCTGTCGTCATTGGTGAAGACGGCGCGCAACTGGAGCGTGCCCGACGAGGTGCTGACACCGCTGTTGATAAAATCGAGCGCGCCTTCGTGCGGGTAGCCGGCTTCATTCTGTAATCCCACCAATACCGGTGTTTTGCCCACGCTCGACAGGGGTTCCATGCCCCGTTCGCGCATGGCGTTCCGGATACGGAGGGCATCGCGTTCGTTCAAATTGAAATAAACGTAGATGGGCGTGATCTGGTCCACGGTGGCCAGCTTGGTGTTTCCGTCGGCACCCACCATGTTGCCGGGATCCACCAGATGCCGGCCGATGCGCCCGTCGAACGGCGCCGTCACGCGCGTGTAACCGAGATTGATTTTGGCCAGGGCCACCTGCGCCGCGGCCTGGTCGCGCTGGCTCTGCCATTTCTCGACGTTGGCCACCGACGTGGCGTTCTGCTTGACCAGTTCCTGTTGCCGGTCATATTCCGACTGCGCTTGCAGCAATGCGGCTTCGGCCAGTTTCAGTTGTTCCTCGTACGGCGCGGGTTCGATGACGAAAAGCAACTGGCCGGCCTTGACGAAGGCGCCATCCGCAAAATTCACCGATTGCAGGTAGCCGGGGACACGCGCGACCAAATCGACCGTCTGGAATGCGGTCACCGTCCCGGACAGGTCAATAGAGTCGGTCACCGGTTGCAACTGCGGATGCGCGACGGTGACCGGTGGCGGGGCCGGGGCGCTCGTGTGGTGGTTGCAGCCGGTCAAAAAAAAGGCGGCGGCGAGAGGCCAAAGGAAACGGGAAAGAACCCGGCGCGGTAGCCGCCGACGTGAGGAGGCGGACCGGGGCGTGGTGCCGGGTTCAAAATCCGCCTCGTTACCTCGGCGGCTGTCATTCCAGCGGACGGTCGGAAGCAATTTTAGTTTCATAACCTGGCGGATGATTCCGCCATCACGGGTTGGTTTTTGTTTCAGTCATCCCGGCGATGGGCGGGATTTTCGGCAAATGACGTGATGGCTCGAGCATCCGGCCCCAGTCGGTCCGCCGCGCCATCTCGGCCTTGACCGCGTCGGAAATCACGTCGTTGTCCCCGCGGACTTCCCAGCCGCCGCCGAGGGCGCGGTACACGGCGATGAGTCCGAGGGCGACGTTGCCCCTGGTGCTGGCGACGGCGTTCTCCACGCTCAACTCCTGCTGTTCAGCGGTGAGGACGGTGGTGTAATCCGTCTGGCCGCCCTTGTACTGGATCATGGCCAGGGCGGTGGACTGGCGGGCCGAATCAGCGGCCCGGTTGAGCGAGCCAAGCGCGCTCTGCTCGTTGGCAAATGACGCGAGGCCATTTTCCACCTCCTGCTGAGCAGCCAGGACCGTGTTCTGATATTTGAGCACCGCCTGTTGGAATTGTGCATCCTGCACCCGCACCTGGTTGATGATCCGGCCATAGTTGAAGATGGGCATCACCAAACCCGCACCGGCATTGAGCGCGCGGCTCTGCCAGTTGAACATATCTGATAGCGAATGATTGAACTGGTTGTTGGCGGAAAAGCCGAACTCGCCGGACAACGAAAACGCCGGATACAGGTTGGCCTTGGCCACGCCGATCAACGCCGAATAGGACGCTGCCTGCAACCCGGCTGCCCGCACATCGGGCCGGCGGCGCAATAAATCCTTCGGAATCCCAACCACCACGTTGGTCGGTACGACCGGGATGACAGCAGGCCCGGTCAGTTGCCGGTCAATTTCGTCCGGCCGTTCGCCCAGCAGCACGGCCAGCCCGTTTTGGTTCTGGCGGATGGCCTCGTTCAACAATGGAATCTGTGCCCCGGTCTGCGCCAACTGGGTTTTGGCCTGTTGCATGTCGAGTTCACCCGTCTCCCCGGCCTGGAACCGGGCGGTGGCAATGCGCAGGCTCTCCTGCTGCGTCTCCAGGTTCCGTTCCTCGACCCGCAACCGCTCCTGCAAGGTGCGAATGTTAATGTACGCGCTGGCCACGTCGGCGATGAGCGTAACCATCGCGTCGTCATAAGACGCCACCGCCCCCAGAAAGGTGGCCCGGTCGGATTCAACAGCCCGACGGTACTTGCCCCAGAAATCAATCTCCCAGGTGGCCGCGAACAATGCCTGGGCGGACAGGTAATCGGGGTTGATGCCGGGAATTTGCGACACCAGCCCGTCATCCAAACGGGCATAATTCAACTGTCCGGAGATGCCCTGTTGTTGCGGGAACAAATTGCCGATGGATTTATTGAGCCGCGCACGCGCCTCGAGAATGCGCGCACCGGCGACCTGCAAAGACAGGTTTTGTCGGCAGGCGGTGGTAATCAATTGATTGAGGACCGGGTCGTCAAAATTCCGCCACCAATAAACATCGGCGTCGCCGGGCGGCCGGTGGGCAACCGCGGAATTTTCCATCCATTGGCCGGCAACATTGGCCTGGGGTGTGGCGTAATTCGGGCCGACCTTGCAGGAAACGGCCAGCACCGCCAGCGCAGCGGTAAGAATGAAAAGCGCCGGTCTTAGCGAGGCAGGAGCCTTCTGATGGCCGTTGGTCATGCGTGCTGTGGCATGGTCCGACTGATTCGTGCCGGAAGTTCCTTCAACCGCCGGCCGGAGTCAAGCTTGGGAAAACCATTCGGCGACTTTCCGATGGATCAGCCCTGATTGAACGCGGCGACGACTTCGTGAATGGCGCGGGTGTGTTCCGGGGTGCTGCCGCAACAGGAACCGATGATGCTGGCGCCCGCCGCCAACGCACCGGCCACGCCGCTGGCCATGTCGGCGGGTGATTGTTTGTAAACCGCCTTTCCCTGTTCCAACACCGGCAGACCGGCGTTGGGTTGCACCATCACCGGCAATTGGCAGTGTTTCCGGTAAATCGCGGCAACTTTCGCCGCACCGGGCATGTCCATGCCGGTGCCGCAGTTCAAGGCCACGACGTTCGCGCCCCGTTCTTCAATAAATTCCGCGGCTTGCGCGGGCTGGACGCCCATCATCGTGACATAAAATGTTTTGTCCTGGGATAAATCGTAGGCCAGCGAGGCGATCACGCACGGCGCGCCGGCAGCCCTGGCGGCGTCTATGGCAATGCCGATTTCGTCGAGCGCCGTCTGGGTCTCGATGATGATGGCATCCGCGCCGGCTTCCATCAGCGCCCGGGCCTGTTCCTCGTAAGCGGTCCGTGCCTCCTCCTGTGGCAGGTCGCCGTAGGGCTCAAGAATGGCGCCGAGCGGACCCAGGTCACCGAGCACAAAACCTTCGCGCCCGCCAAATGCTTCGCGTGCAATGCGGACGCCCGCCTGGTTGATGGCGCGCAAGTCGTCGGCGTGGTTGTGCCGCTTCAGCATGATGCGGCTGCCGCCAAAGGTGTTGGTGATGAGACAATCCGCGCCGGCTTCCGCGTAACGCCGCTGGATGCCGAGTACACGGTCGGGATGGGAGAGGTTCCAGTGCTCGCCGCAACTGCCTTGTTCGAGGCCCGCGAGCATGAGTTGCGTGCCCATCGCGCCGTCACAGACCAGACGGCGTTCCTGGAGGGTTTCTAAAAGAGATTTTTTGGCCATAATTCAGATTCCGGTTGTCATATCAAAAAAATCCCCTTCCAATTCGGATGGAGGCGGCTGCCATGGAGCCTGATTGAACGCGCCGGCGTCCTGGACTGCGGCAGCCCCCTGCCGCTTTCGGGTCTGCGGTCGCTTCCAAAGCCGGCGGAGGGCTGCCGCAGTCCAAAACGTCGCGGCAAAAGTTCCACCACAATCATCGTAAAAAGTTTCAGGAACATCACGCTACTCGTTCACCGGCTCGATTTCGAGATAATCAACACAGGTGTGTTCACTACCGCCGGCATGAGTTTATCGTGAAAGGGTAGGAGAGTGGGTCGGTTCCGCAAGATGAAAGCGCCGTAGAATAATGCACGGCTTCACGATGCTCCGTGATTGCCCGGACCCGGGAAAGCCTCTATGGTGCTGCCTGGCATCATACGCACCAGGCACCCGCATGAGTGTCGAATTACATATCAACGGCCGGCAGACCGGAGTCACGCCGGGCGTTTCCTTGTTCGACCACGCCGAAGCCCTTGGCATCCGCGTCCCGACGTCCTGCCGAAAGAATGGCAAATGCAAGGAATGCGTGGTTGAAGTCACCGAGGGTTTGGATTGTCTTTCCGAGCGGTTGCCGGCGGAGAAACACCTGAAGGGGAACTTTCGGTTGTCGTGTTCCTGCTGCATCGCGAAGGATACCGGCATCGTCCGCTGCCACACCATGCGGCGAGGCGAAATGCGCATCGAGCGCCACGCGTTGCAGCTGCCGGCCAGCAGTCAGATCTTGAATCTCGATCCGGCGGTGACCCGCGCCGGCGACCGGATATTGCTGGACGGCGGGGAAATTGCGCGCTCGACGGCGCCGATTCACGGCCTGGCCATGGATTTGGGCACCACCACCGTCGTACTCCGGCTGCTGAACCTCGAAACCGGTGAGGTCGTGGCCGACGCTTCCTTTGAAAATCCGCAGCGGTTCGGCGGCTCGGATGTGATGTCGCGGATTCATTACGACGCGGAAGACGGCAGCCACCTGCTGCAACGGACGCTGGCCGGCTACCTCACTCACGCCCTCGAGGAATTTTCGGTGGACCCCAAATCGATATACGAAATGGTCGTGGCGGGAAATTCGACCATGCGCGACCTGTTTTTCCGGCTGAACGTCTATTCCATCGGGCAAAGTCCTTACCGTTCCATCACCGAGCTGGAAATGGCCGAAGGCAAACGGACCACGACCAGTTTGAGCGAGTCCGCCAAGAAACTTCTGTTGCCGCTGCATCCCCGGGCACGCGTTTATGGCCTGCCCATCATCAGCGGCCACGTGGGTGCGGATGCGGCGGCGTGCATGCTGGCGGTGGATTTGGCGAATGAAGAGCGCCTCGTCGCCGTCATGGACATCGGCACGAACACGGAACTGATTCTGGGCAACAAAAACAGGATTCTGGCGGCCTCGTGTCCGGCCGGGCCGGCGTTTGAAGGCGGAAAAATTTCCTGCGGCATGCCGGGCCTGCCCGGCGCGATTGAAAAGGTGGAAATCGCCGAAGACGGCTCGGTCCGGGTCGGTGTCATCGGCGGCGTTCCGGCGGAAGGCATTTGCGGTTCCGGTCTCGTGGACCTGCTGAGTGAATTGTTGCGGAGCCACCGGATCAACCCGCTCGGCCGGTTCGAGCACGGCGAGGATAAATTTGTCCTGGACGCGAAAAGCGATTCGCCGGTCTATTTCACCGAAGGCGATATCAACGAACTCGCGCAGGCCAAAGGCGCGAATGTCGCCGGCCTGCAGGTCCTCTTCCACGACTACGGAATCCGGTTTGAGGCAGTGGATGTTTTTTATCTGGCCGGCGGCTTTGGCCGCCATTTGAACGTGGCATCGTCCAAACGCATCGGGCTGATTCCGAACCTGGCCAGCTCGAAAATATTACAGGTCGGCAACGCTTCCATTGAGGGCGCGTGCCTGGCATTATTGTCGCGCACCCGGCGTCGGGAGCTGGAACAGCTCGTCAAAAAAGCCGTCCATTGCCGCCTCGAAGCCCATCCAAATTTCTTCGATTATTTCGTCGAAGGTTGCCAGTTCAACCCGGTCGAATCCCCGCACGCGCTCCCATCCGTTTCCTGACATGCTCGAGCTGGTTGAAACAAATCCGAATGTTGACGTCCAGGAATCCGAGTACCAACGGCTGCTCGGATTTCCGAAAAATTATATGATGCGAGGGCGCATGCGTGAACTCGCGGATGCCGCGCGGCGGTGGTATGCCGAAAAGGGCCGGCCCTGGTTCTACGCCCGGCAAATAAACCCCCTGCACCTGGCAGCCGAAAAACTGCGCGTTGGGGAAACGGAATTCTCCTCCCAACAGCTTCATGATCAATTCGCCGAGGCGCAGGCGGAGAGCGTGGTGTTGGTCGCGGTGAGCGCGGGCCGGGAATGCGAGGAATACGCCCAACAGCTTTGGCGCGAGTCAAAGCCGGATGAATATTTTTTTATGGAAATGTTCGGCTCCGGGGTCGTCGAGCATCTGGTCACGGTCGCCAGCGGCCGCATTTGCGGCTGGGCGGACCAGCACGGTGCCGCGGCGCTGCCGCATTACAGTCCGGGCTATTCGGGCTGGGACATATCGGACCAGATCAAATTGTGGAATCTGCTCCGGCAGAGCGGCGCACCCTGTTTTGACGGAAAGCTGGACGTTCTGGAAACCGGAATGCTCCGGCCCAAAAAATCATTGTTGGCCGTCATGGGCATCACGCGCCGCCTGGAAAAAGCGCGGAGCCTCGCCCGGTTGATTCCCTGCGAAGCTTGCGCGCTGCCCGATTGCCAGTATCGCCGCGCGCCTTATCGGCACGCGCCGCCGCAAATCGAAGACGTGCGCACATTGATGTCGCATGTACTGGAGCATTTCAGAGTGACGAATCGCCTTCCCGTTTTGAATCCCGGCGCCAGATATACCCTCAATCCCCGGGCGCTGGAAAAATGGTCGAAGGAACGGTTGCGATTGGAATTTTCACGCGACGGCGCGGTGGAAGCCGGCTTCCGTTACGAAGGCACGACCTGCTCGAACATGGGGCGGGCGCTGGAATACGATTATCGCGTCAAGCTGGCACCGCCGGAAGACCAGTACCGGATCCTCGATATGCATTGCGCGCCGGCGCCCGGCGACACCGGCCACCCATTTCAGTGCGAGTACTTGAACGACGCCGAAGCGCTCCGGCGCAACCTCGCCGGGGAAAAGCCCCTGCTCGGCCGGCCGTTGGACGCGGTTTTTGACTGGCACCGCGAATACAGCCCGTCCGGCTGTTTCTGCGATCGGGCGCGGCGCGAACACAAATGGGGCCTGGTTTTGGAAGTGATTCACTTCGCCCTGGCGCAACGCGAAACAGCACCGGCGCATGGACAAGCGGAAATGATTTTGGAATGATTCGGAACGGATATGACGAAACTTTGTGACCTCAACGCCGCGGCCGGGGAAAAACTTCCCCCCATCTTCACCGACAAGTCCGGCATCGGCGTGCATTACACCGATGCCTTCATCAAGCCGATGAACACGAAGCTGCCCGATGGCACGCGCGTCGGCTGCAAACGCAAGGGGCTGAAACTGACGCTCACCGTCGGCGCCAAAAAAGGCGAAGGCTTGATGCGCCGGCTCGACGTCAGCAAGGACCCGGTCGTGATGCTAAAGGCCGCGCTGCAGGAGGCGGCAAAAGTGGCGGGCGTTGAACTGAAGATCACCGATACGGAAATCCTGATCGCCGCGTAATGGCTAAGGGAGCCGTTGCGAAGGCGCCGCGCCCGCTTGCGATCGTCTCACGCCACTCAAACCACCGCTACCGTGTTGCGGAGCGCACCGATCCCGGTGATTTCAATCCTGATCTCATCCTGTTCCTGCAAGGTGAACGTGTCGGGTGGAACGATGCCCGTTCCCGTCAACAGCACCGCGCCATGGGGGAAAACCTGGCTGCGGAAAAGATAACCGGCCAATTCTTCGAACCGCCGTTTGATCTGGCCGACCGAGGTTTCGCCGGCGAACACACTTTTGCCCTCCCGCCGGATTTCCATTCTGATTTTCCATTCGCGCGCCGTCGCTTCGGTTGCGCCCAACTGAATCCAGGGACCGAGCGCGCAGGAACAGCTGTAAATTTTCGCCTGCGGCAGATAGAGCAGATTTTCCCCTTCGAGGTCGCGCGAACTCATATCGTTGCCGATGGTGTAGCCGACCATCTTTCCGCGCGAATTGAGCACCAGCGCCAGTTCCGGCTCCGGCACGTTCCATTTCGCATCCCGGCGGATGCCCACCGTTTCGCCGGTGGCGGCGGCTTTCTCCGCCAGTGCTTTGAAAAAGAGTTCAGGCCGCTCCGCCGCATAAACCCGGTCGTAGGCCGTGGCGCTGAAATCGGATTCGTCCATGCGGGCCGCTTTGCTGCGCAAATAAGTAACGCCGGCCGCCCAAATCTCCTGCTGTTCCACCGGCGCGCACAATTGAACTTCCGCCAGCCCGACGCGCGGGAGGTTTTGGCCGGCAAGCTGATGTAATCGCACCAGGACGTCGTCGCTTTCCAGCAACGGCTGCAGTCGGAAGATACCCACCGGTGTCAAATCGAGCAGCGCCGAATCATCTTCTGCAACGATTCCTACCCGCACTTCATCCTGTTCGGTTTTAAACCGGCAAAGTTTCATAGGTGCATCTATCGTAGGACAGGCGTCGCGCCTGTCTCCATCTTTTTATGACGGCCGCAGACAACCACGGCAGTGCGAAGCAGATTTAAAAGGATGATAATCACGATTATGCCTTTGCCAAACGCCCGGTTTATGTCCCTCCCCATGAAGCTCGTAGCCGCCGACGTGAGGAGGCTCCATCTGAAATTCACAAAATAGAGTCAGAGCCTCCTCACGTCGGCTGCTGCGATTCAAGGGTTCAATGCGCGATTGTTTCCGGGAATTCTCTCCCCGGCCCTCTCCCCCGTTTCGCGGCGGAGAGGGAGAGTGCTGCCGGCCTCAAGTGATGAGATGTTCCTTTGCTTTCGGCAGCAGAAAAGCCAGCCCGGCACAAACCAGCATGCCGGTGCCAATGACGCTGAAGGCGATCGCGGTGCTGTGGTATCGGTCGGACAGAGCGCCGATCACGTACGGCCCGGCAAAGCCGCCCAGGTTGCCGACGGCGTTGACGGTTCCAAACACGACTCCGATCACGTTGCGCGGCAGGGTTTCGGCGGGAATGGCCCAGAACGGCGCCATGGCCGCAAACGGGCCGGGGATGGCCAGACACATGAACGCATACGAAAGCCAGAAGTATTGGCTGAACACCACGCTCAGGATCAGGCTGGTTCCACTCATCAAATAAACCGCCGCCACGTGACCCCGTCGCTCGCGTGTTTTGTCCGAATGCCACGAGTTGAGAACCATCACGACCGCCGTCACGGCATAAGGGACGGCGAATAAAAAACCATATTGCAACGGGCTGAACCCCCGGCCCTGCAGCACGGTGGTGAAGAAAGTCATGCAACCGTACGCGGCGCAATTGTGCAGAAAATAGAGGCTGATCATGACAAACAGCGAAGGCTGCCGGAGTCTTTCGCACCAGGACATTTTGCGCACCGGTTCCAGTTCGGCGGCCTCACTTTGCAGAACCGATTCGAGATGATCTTTCTCTTCGGCGGAAATCCATCCGGCTTCGCGGGGATGATCGCGAATGAAAAACCACCAGACCGGCAGCCAGAGGAAGGGCAATATTCCCTCCAGAATCAGCATGGGCTGCCAGCCATAGGCGCCGAGCAGCCAGCCGGTCAACGGCGCGGAACCGGCGACGGCCAGCGGCTGGCAAAGCTGCCAGTAAGCATTGGCCCGCGCGCGTTCAGCCCGCGGAAACCAGTTGGCGAGCAGAACGAGCGTGGCCGGAAACACGCCGCTTTCAGCCACGCCGAGAAAAAAGCGCATGACTTCAAACTGCCGGAACGTGTGTGACAGTCCGCAACCGACCGCGCAGATGCCCCAAACGATCAGGCACAGGCTGATGACTTTGCGGGCGCTCCAACGCGAAGCCAGCCAGCCGCCGGGAATTTGCAGCAGCAGATAGCCGAAAAAGAAAATGCCGGCGGCTTCGCCCTTCATGCGGTCGTCCATGAACAGGTCCTTCATCAGGGACGAGATCCTGGGGTCCAGCGCGAGGGAAACGTTGGTGCGGTCTATGTACGCGATGGTGTACATCAGCAGCGCCACGGGGATGATGCGGAGCCAGCGTCGTTGGACCATAAGTTCGGCGGTGGGAGGTTTTAGCAAGCGCGCCGAATTGCGTCGAACCTTAATTCTGTTTTCATTTTTCCTGGACGTGCTTCAATAATTCACATGAGTTCCAGCCACGATGCGTTCGATTCCGACCCGGAGATTTTCCAGATCCAGACTCACACCCACGGCCCGGCGGGGAGCCTGCCACTGACCGAGGAACTGCTCAGGCACGGTCCCAGCGGTGATTTGTTTGGCCTGACGCAAAATGCCGGCATGGGCTGGGACCCGGCCGAAGCCGGGAGGAAACAATTCCTGATTCTCAGCACGCAAGGCGGATTGCGCGCGCCCGATGGCAAACCTGTCGCGTTGGGCTATCACACCGGGCATTGGGAAATCGGACTGCTCGTCCAGGCCGCTGCGGAGGAATTTCGCCGACTGCAGGTCATTCCCTTTGCCGGCTTTTGTTCGGATCCCTGCGACGGCCGGACCCAGGGGACCACCGGCATGTTCGACAGCCTGCCGTATCGGAACGACGCCGCTGTCATTTTCCGCCGCCTGGCCCGCTCCCTGCCGTTGCGCGCCGGTGTGCTCGGCATTGCCACGTGCGACAAAGGTTTGCCGGCGATGCTGATGGCGGTCGCCGGTTTACGGGAGCTGCCGGGTGTCGTGGTTCCCGGCGGAGTCACCCTGCCGGCGACGACGGGCGAAGATGCCGGCACGGTGCAAACCCTGGGAACTCGCTTCGCGCACGGGCTGGTGTCATTGTCCGAAGCCGCGGAACTGGGTTGCCGCGCCTGCGCGTCGCCGGGCGGCGGGTGCCAATTCCTCGGCACGGCGGCCACGTCCCAGGTCGTGAGCGAAGCGCTGGGACTTTCATTGCCGCACTCGGCGCTTGCGCCTTCGGGTCAACCGGTGTGGCTGGACATGGCCCGGCGTTCAGCGCGCGCGCTTCATCATTTGGACGAACAAAAGCTGGTCACGCACCAGATTCTGACCTCGGCGAGCATTCAAAATGCGATGGTGTTGCACGCGGCGTTCGGGGGTTCAACCAATTTGCTGCTCCACATACCTGCCATCGCGCACGCGGCCGGCCTGCCGCGCCCGACGGTGGAGGATTGGATTTCGGTCAATCGCCGTGTGCCCCGGCTGGTCAGTGTGCTGCCAAACGGCCCGGTTCATCATCCCACGGTCCGGGTTTTTCTGGCGGGCGGCGTGCCGGAAGTCATGCTGCATTTGCGCCGTCTGGGCCTGCTCGACACGGACACGCTTACCGTGACTGGCAAAACGCTGGGGGATAATCTGGATTGGTGGGAAAAGTCCGAGCGACGCCGGCGTTTCCGGGAATTGCTCAAGCAGTTGGACCGCGTGGACGCCGACGAAGTGATTTTCCCGTCGGACCAGGCCCGGGAGCACGGTCTGGCCGCCACGCTGGTTTTCCCGCGCGGCAACCTCGCACCGGAAGGTTCGGTGGTGAAAGCCACGGCCATTGATCCTTCCGTCATCGGAGCGGACGGCG
Source organism: Verrucomicrobiia bacterium (assembly GCA_035945675.1). Classification (GTDB taxonomy): domain Bacteria; phylum Verrucomicrobiota; class Verrucomicrobiia; order Limisphaerales; family UBA11358; genus UBA11358. The sequence continues at coordinate 13,610 of DASZAB010000092.1, forward strand.
TTTATCACCAGGAAGGACCGGCCCGGGTTTTCGTGAGCGAGCAGGACGCCATGGCCGCAATCAAGGAAGGGCGCATCCGGGCGGGCGACGTGATGGTGCTGGCCGGCGTCGGCCCGTTGGGAACCGGCATGGAAGAGACCTACCAGGTTACCGGGGCATTGAAACATCTGCCGTTCGGCAAAAATGTCGTGCTCCTGACCGATGCACGTTTTTCGGGCGTCTCGACGGGCGCCTGCATCGGCCATATCGGCCCCGAAGGTCTGGCGGGCGGACCGATTGGCAAGATTTTGGACGGGGACATCCTCCGCATTCACATTGATTGTCAGCGCAATGAAGGGAGCATTGATCTTATCGGCGAAGGCCAATGCCGATTCACGCCGGAGGCAGGCGCCGGAATTTTAAACCGTCGCGCGACGCGGCCTGATCTTGCGCCAAATCCAGCCTTGCCGGAAGACACCCGCCTTTGGGCAGCGCTGCAACTGGCCAGCGGCGGAACCTGGGCCGGCTGCGTCTATGATCCGGACCAAATCATCGTACTGCTTAAAGCCGGACAAATGAAGTAACGCGTGCGGAAGCGGTGGTTTCAGGCCTGCGTCCTGGTGGAAAGAAGTTTGCCCATCATGGAAACTTCGCTTCCAATTCCAGTTTTATTGCCTGAGCGACGTCCTCGGCCGTGCCGTCGCGTTCCTGTTGGTCACTCCATTTCCACTGCGCCAGAAAGTCGTCCGCGCTGGTCAGGCCTTTGGATTGCGCCAGTGCATCAATCCGCACGGCGAATCGTTGCGGCAGTTCAAGCTTGATTTCGTTGAAGTCGTCCCAGGCCTTGACCTGCGACGGAATGTCCTGCCAGTAAAGAATTTGAAATTTCGATTTGGCGCCCGCCGACCGCGCTGCTGCCCGGGCTTGTTCGCGTTCGGCTTTAACTTCTTGAATGGTCTCAATTTTGGATTTCGCCCTGGGCGCAGCGCCTTTGCCCATGAAATAGAGAAACAAATCCACCGCGCTGGACGCATCCGCGCCATAGCCGTCCGCGCCGATTTCGTCGGCGTACATCTGGCTGATCGGGGCGCCGCCAATGGCGAATTTGACATGGGTGAGGCCGCGTTCCCGGCAGCCGTCAATCACGGTTTTCATGTAAGTCATCGTCGTGGTGAGCAGCGCGCTCATGCCGATGATGCCGGGCTTGAATTGTTCGGTGGCGGCGAGAAATTTCTCAAGGCTCTGGTCCACGCCGATGTCGTGCACTTCAAACCCCGCGCCCTCGGCCATCATGCAGACCAGGTTCTTCCCGATATCATGCAAATCCCCGCGGACGGTGCCCATCAACAGAACCCCCGCCGGTTCCACGCCCGAATCATGCGCGGCCAGCAGCGGTTTCAACACCGTCATGCCGGCTTTCATGGCCCGCGCCGCGATGAGCACTTCCGGCACGTAAAGAATGTTGTACTTGAAATCCTCGCCGACGACGCTCATCCCGGCGATCAAACCCTCGGACAAAACTTCCTGAACGCTTCGGCCGGCGGCCAGGGCGTCTTTGGTCATCTGCTCGACCTCCTTCGCCTTGCCTTCGTAAAGGCACTGGTTCATTAACGCGTAGTCAGGCATGCGAAATTTTTTCAACAAGAATTAACTCATTGCGGACCTTGCAACTTTTATTAAGCTGGGTGAATCATCGCTGGCAGCAAAAGCCTCGTATGCGGTTTCCACAGCAGCAGTGAGAGCAACATCACCCAGCGCTGACGCAACTGCTGTAGCGGCTCTTGCTTTAGCAAAAGCGGCTGAAACCTGTGCTTCAGTTGCTTTGCCGTCCTCGCATAATTCTTGTAGCTCAAAATATTTTTCGTCCAACCGTTCCCCTAGTTTTCGAACACTGTCACGCAGCTCCAAATTGGAATATGGCGCAGTGCTCAAATGCTGAAAGGCTTCGGTTATCAAGGGATGCGAAAGAGTCGAGCGTTTTACCACAAATTGAGCAAGTGCCGACGAAATACTGCGAAGCTGATCTATGTTAGCATTTTCGATTATGCTAGCGAGCTCGCGATCCTGTTGTCGTAGCAGTTCAAGTGTGGTCATAACAAGCGACGCTTCGGCGGCGGAAAATTTTTCCGTTCTGTTTCATTTCTTCCCGTTAAATTCCTTCAACGCCTGCAACATTGCCTCGATGTTTTGTTTGGGCATGCCCGGACTGGTGCCGCCACCGACGGACAAAATCATTCCCCGGTCGCCGCCTTTTTCCAGCACGTCGAGCGTGGCTTCACGCACTTCCTCGGGTGTGCCGCGCACGCCGACCTCCAGTGGATTCACATTGCCCATCAGACACATCCGGTCGCCGACGCGCTCCTTCACCTCGGCAATGTCCGTTTGCTTGCCCCAGTTCAAAACGTTGAAACCGCAATCGGGCAGGTAATCGAGGCACGCCTGAACCTCGGCGTCGTTATGATAAATCTTCACCGGGAAATCCGGGAACGCATCGCAGATTTTCTTCAGATACGGATGCGCAAATTCCTGGTAATGCTCCTCATTCACGAAGCCGACGATGTCGTCCAGGATGAAAATGCCCTCGACCGTGTCGCCCATGGCCTTGTGCTGGGCCTTGAGCCAGTCAATGATCAGGTTCGTGCACACGTTGAGCAGCTTGTGCGCCCATTCCGGCTTTTCCACGAGGTCAATCATGAAATCGGTCGTGCTGCGCACGAAACCCGCCGTGCACATCGGCCCGCGGGACGTGACCAGCGGCAGGATTTCACCTGTGTCCAGGATCCGCTGACGGTGCATGCGGATGCGATGCAGCGTCATACCCATGAACGCGTCGTTTTCCACCTCGTATTCCGGCCAGTGTTCCAGGTCCTCGATGTGATAGAGCGTGTGGTACTCGCTGGGCGTGTTGTCCGGCCAGAACTTGATTTTGGCGCCGAGCGCGGAGGGTTCGGCGGCCATGCCGTATTCCATCCACCAGGACGGCACGAAGATGATGTCGGGAAACTCCCTGTGGATTTTCAGATTGGATTGGAACCACAACTCCGGGTCGAGGAAATAATCCATGTGTTTCAAACCGAGATAGCCGGGGATCCACGGACTATCAATGATCATGGCCATCGGCACCTGGTCGAGTTTCTCCAGGCGGGCGGCCTTCTTAAAAATCTCCCACTGCTCAGGTCTCATATTAGATAATTTTCCCATTCCTATGCGTTCCACTTCAAGCTGGAAAATTACATTCAGGAATTAATTCCCGGTCTGTTCCAATCCCGCGCCCTGGACATTGGTTTGCGTGAGAAACGGGCCTTCATACCCGGTGACGTGGATGTAGCGTAACTCCACCCGTATCATATTGGCGAGCGCGATGGCTTTCCGGCAGGTGCCATGGATGTTCACCAATGAAAACCCATCCAGAGGTTTTATCGGGGAAATCGAGGCGGCATCCACCAGCGTGCCGCAATCCACCTTCACGTCGCTGAAGCGGTAATTTTTCGCAGTGGGAATTCCCTCGTTACCAGGGACCGGCTCCGGGTCCTGAATACCGCTGTTCAACAGATTCACACGGAGGAAACCGCCCGGCGCGGTGGCGACATCGAGGTTGGTCGCGGAAATATTTTCAATGAACGCGCCCCGGCCGGGCCGGCTTTTGATGTAAATGGCATAGGTCCGGGCATGCGTGAATTTGCAGTCCTCAATCCGCACATCACGGATCCCGCCGGAGGTTTCGCTCCCGATGCCGATGCACGCAAAAATGCTGTCGGCCAGCGTGCAATGGGAAATCACCACATCCTCGGTCGGTTTGGCGATGCGGTAGCCTTCCAGACCGCGGCCGGATTTCAGGGCGATGCAGTCGTCGCCCGTCGCGATGTTACAATTCTCAATGCGGACATGTTTGCACGAGTCCACGTCAATCCCGTCGCCATTGCCGCCGGTGCTGCGGATGGTGAGATTTTGGGCGATGACGTTTTCGCAGTACGTGGGATGAATGGACCACATGCTGTGGTGTTCGGTGGTAAAATCTTTAAACTCAACATTGGTGCAATTGATCGGTTCGATGAGAACCGGCCGGCGCGGCATCTGTCGGCCGCCCAGCGCGGGATTGCCGGAAATTTTTCCCGGCCCGATGATGGCAATGTGGTCGGCATCCTGCGCGGAGATGAGCGCGCGATGGCCGTCAATCCATTTCCCCTCCCAGCGCACTTTGATAATCGGATAATCCTCCAGATCGGGACTGCCGAGCAAATGAGCATCCGGTTTCAGCAACAGGATCGTGCGCGATTTCAATTCGATGCTGCCGATGAGATAATTCCCGGCGGGCACCAGGACGATGCCCCCGGCGGCGGCGCAGGTATCGAGCGCTTTTTGGAACGCGGCGGTGTCTTTGGTCGTGCCGTTGCCGGTCGCGCCGAAAGCACGGACATTGAACGGCGCGCGTTGCACGTTGGCGCATCCCGTGTGCCAGATCAGGGTGAGGAAAATCGCACTGAGCCAGGCTGATTTCATGGTTCAACCATGGCATTTGCCTTTACCGGCATTTTGCCCGGCGTGGCCGAAGCCGATTCCGGCGGGAACTCATCGAAACGCCGATGATGATCCATCCCACGCAGTTGCTGGTCGGCGAAATCGAGCACCGCCTTCACATCGCCGGCCGTCAGCATGTGCCGGTGTGGTTCGTAATTCACGCCCACCCGGTCCGGGCTCACGCCTAAAAACGCATACACCGGTTTGGCCGCGAGGACGGATTGTTTGACCGCATCAGGAACGCAATTCTGGTCGTCCGTGCCCTCCACCGAAATCCACGGACGGGGCGCGGTCAAGGCAATGTACCAATACGCTTCAAACGGCAGTTTCTCCATCTGCCCGGTGAATTCCTTCAGCCGGGGCACGAAGTAATACGGAAATTTCCGGGTCATGTCCTCGATGCCTTCCTTGCCGCCGCGACCCGGTCCGCAAAAACGATAGGCGCCGGTGCCGGCGCCGCTCGACCCGGCCGGCGCGCCGAGTGAAATGCGTTCATCAAACGCCGTCGCCACCATCACGAGTTTGCCGAGCCGCGAATGGCCCAGCGCAACGAGCTTGTTCGTGTCCACGAAAGGTTGTGTCTCCAGATAATCCACCACGCGCGACAGTCCCCACGCCCAGCCGAGCAGCACACCCCAGTCGTAACCCGGATAGGCGGGATAAAAGGATGAACCGCGGAAATTGGCGTTATCCGCGCCGCATTCGGTGTAGTGATACGTCACCACCGCATAACCGCGATTGAGTTCGTTTGAGAAACCGGCGGCCGCCCGTTCCGGCGCAACGGGCGAATTGAAAATCAATCGCAGGCGCGCCTGTAAATTCGTCGCCGCGGCGCCGGGAGCGGGTAATTTATTCGTTACGGCAACGCCCGGCGTGTTAAAGAACGACGGGTTGATGATGGTCGGAAACGGGCCGGCGCTGTTCGCCGGTGTGAAAATTGCGATGTCAAACCCCGGGTTTTCCGCCGGCCCGAACTTCAGATGCACCAGCCGGTATTGGACCGTTCCGTTGAGCAGGACCCCGGACTTGAGGTCCCGTCCGCTCACGTTGTTCGGCGGCGGCGGCGCGTGGCCGAGTTCGTAATGCTCCAGAATCGCCTTCATCTCCTCGCGCCGCGCGCGCCATTGCGCGACCGTCGTCACCTTCGTGCCGTCGTCCATCGTCAGCGCCTCCGGCATTTCCTTGCGCACGGGCAAATCCTTCACGGCCGGAAACGTCCCCGGTGCGGCCTGCGTTACGAAAACAGCCGCAATCATCGCGGCCACGGAGAAAACCTTTGAACACCAAAATTTCATGCGAACCACACGGTGGTGATTAAAGCGCAGGGTTGCGACCGGAAAAATCAAAGTAAAGCGAATTCAGGGAGTGATTCCCGGCATAGGTCGGTGGGGCGAGGCTGCTGACGAGCCGCTCGCGAGGACGCTTGCCCCACCGAACGTGCAATATGGACCACTGCCGAAAATCAGGCGGAGCTGCGGCGCAGGTCTTCCGCCAGGATGGCCCACCGTTCATGGTCCCGCCAACGCCCGCCATCCTTCAAATAACGCCGCGAAAAGCCTTCACGCGCAAAGCCACAACGCCGCGCCAGCCGGAGGGAGAGTTGATTCCCGGGCTGGATGTTGGCTTCCAAACGATGGAGCCTGAGTTTTTGAAAGGCGTGTTTCAGGACCAGCTGCAGCCCCTCGCGCATCAGCCCTTTCCCGGCGTGGGGAGCAAAGGCGTAATAGCCCACGTACGCCCCTTGCAGCAGCCCGCGGATAATACTGCCCAGGTTGATGACCCGACCATTTCGCCCGAGCGCCGGAGCACAACCAGAAATCCGCGGTGTGAGTCCGAAATCGCGCGCCGCACATAAGCTTCGAACTTCTGGCGCGAGGCAGGCGGCGCCACTCATGGATGATGCAGGGCGCGACTCCGCCGGACGGCTGCTTGAAACGCCGGCCAGTCACGGAGAGCCGGTGGCCGGATGGTGACTCGCATCATTGGATCCCACCTTAACAATCAGGAAATTCGGTGGCGATAAACATTCCACCCCTCACCGGCGCTGGATCGCTTCCTGTGATGGGCTTCCAACTTCAATTGCAACCGCGCTACGGCCTTTGAATTGTGCAAAAAACCAAAGACCGGGCGCGGTGGAATATTGGATGCGTCCGGTACCGGTTACGGCGTGAGCCGGTAGTAATTGTCGGGATTGTACAGGTAGTAGCAGTCCACCGGATCGAGACGCGGTAACAGGACGTACCGTTGTCCGTTGGCATCAACACGTTCAGGCAGTGCCGGCTGGTGGTTCACATAACCCGGCCTCGAGGAATCGTTCAGCGCCGAGGGCGCATCGGGATTCTTGTCGTACGAATCTTCGCGGATCGTGTCCACAATCTGGTCCACCCACTTCAGTTTGCGCGCGCTGTCGCCGAATTCCACCCAATCACCGGTGCTGCGGTTCTGGTACATGCGCTTGATGAATTCGTCCAGGCGGATGCCCATTTTGGCGGCGACCGGGGCGGCCAGACGTTTCCACCATTCTTCCATTTCTTTGACATTCTCTTTCTGCTCGGTCAGGTTCCCCCCAATGCCGCCTGATATTTGGTGGTGAAGAATGATGGCGTTCGGATAGGCGAATGACTTTTTTGCCTGGGTGGCGATGTTGGCCGCCATGCTGGCGGCAAACGATTTCACCACCACATAAACCGGGGCGGCGCTCCCGTCCATCGCCTTGAGAATTTTATATCCCGCCATGACCGAACCGCCGGGTGAGCCGTCGATTACAATGAAAATCGGGTACTCGCGGTTCTGGTTGTTGAAATAATCAATGCGCTCCTGAACATAATCCGCTGTGTCCGCCCAGATGGGACCATTCAACGCAATCCGGCGGTCGCTGATGGTCAGCACACCGTCCTTCAATGGTTCCTGGGTGTATTGAATATCGTGGTTGACGCGGTTCTTCCACAAATCGCGTTTCGCGCGCAGATCGAGGTCGCTGTTCAGTTTGGCCACCTTCAGATCGAGGTCGGCCTTCTGCGTCTGCAGGTCCGCCGCGCGCAATTTCAATTCCTGTTCGCGCTGGGCCAATGCCCGGTTCTGGTCGGCGATTTCCGCGGCGGCAAGATCGTTGGTCAATTTCATCCTCTCCAACCGTTGCCGTCCCGCCGCCAATTCCTCGTCGAGCTGTGCCTTGCGTTCGGCGTCCTTGAGCGCGGCGCGTTTGGCCGACAGATCGGCTTGCTTGGTGAGTTTGTCCAACTCGGCCTGGAGCGCGGCGGCGTCAGCCTGTTGCTTTTGCTGCGCCAGGCCGTTTTGCAGTTCCAGCCGCTGCTTTTCGGCGGTGAGTTTGGCCAGGTCCTCGCGCAATTGCTGGTCGGCGATGCCGTTTCCAAGTTCGAGCCGCTGTTTCTCAGCCGTGAGCTTGGCCAGATCCTTTTGCAACTGTTGTTGGGCGATGCTGTTTTCC
>DASZAB010000093.1:0-14045 GCA_035945675.1 Verrucomicrobiia bacterium
AGCATGGCGTTGTGGTCGGCGAATGGGACCTTTTCGAGGATGTTCTTGGTGCAATCCTTGTCAAACGCCGCCCAGCCGCCGTCCTTGCACTGGAAGGTCAGCATCCAGGTCAGGCCGCGGTGGAAACATTCGTCGCGCCGGTTCGGATGGTCGGTGGGAATCCTGCGGAGTGCGAGCAATACCATCGCCGTGTCGTCCACGTCCGGGTTCCATTGATTATTGAATTCAAAGACCCAGCCGCTGGGTTCGACGCGCGTGGGATTTTTATGATACCAGTCGCCCCGGATGCGGATTTCCCGGTCCATCAGCCAGGTGGCGCCTTTTTTCAGGGCGGGATGATTTTCGGAAATGCCAGATTCGTGCAGGGCAATAATCACGTACGAGGTGTCCCACACCGGCGAGAAACACGGCTCGATACGCACGCTGTCGGCGGTTTCGTGTTCCAGTTTCTTCAATTCATTAGTGGCGCGGACGACCTCCGGATGCTCGTCGGGATAGCCGAGCGCCTGGAGCGCGATCAGCGAATTGAGCATGGCCGGGAAAATCGCCGCCAGCCCGTCCGAATGTTCGAAACGTTCCAACATCCATTGCTCGCATTTGCGCAGGGCGCGCTTGCGGAAGGGATGGATTTTGTGTTCGGCGAACCATTCGGCAAACTTGTGCAACCGATCGAGCCAGAGAAAGAAATTCCGCCACGACAACGCGTCCGGGTCGGGCGCGAGGGCCAGGTCGCGTTCGTGCAGGCCTTCGGGATACAGCTCATCCAGATCCACATTGACGGGCCGGGTGGGTTTGAAATGGTTGATGATGGCCAGCGGGACGAGCATGGCGCGCGACCAGTTGCTCATGTCCCAGAAATTCACGTGGAACCATTTGCCGATGAGCAGCACTTCGCAGGGGATGGTGGGCACGTATTCCCAGGAATAAAGCCCGAGCAGCGCCAGATACAACTTGGAAAACGTATTCATGCGCGGCACGCCGCCCAGGTGCAATGCCACTTCTCGCGCCCGCAGCATCCGCGGGTCGGTTTCCGGCACGCCGGCGAGTTTGAGGGCGAGATACGCCTTGATGGTGGCGTTCACGTCCGACGGGCCGCCGTAATAGATATTCCAGCCGCCGTCGAGCAATTGCATGGAGAAAAGGTGGTTGACGGCCTTGCGCTGCCATTCGGGATCCACCTTTCGGTTCCAATGATGGTAGGCCACCGTGTCGGACACGAGCGTGGAATCCACCATCAATTCGCCGACCCAGTAACCCTCGGGCTTTTGCAGGCCCAACAGGTGCTCCTGCGACCGCAGAATGGCCGTCTCGATCTCCCTGTCAAAATCCGTTTGAAGCCGGGCCGACCGAGGCGACTGCGTCGTCTGAACCCTTGATTCGCTTTCAGTCAACACGGCTATACTGTGCGGGGTTCCGGCCGGGCTGTAAAGGTTTTTAGTCCAATGGGAAACCTTCTGATTTCGCCGGAGGGCTCGCAAACGATGACCGTTGCGGAGGGAATGCCCCATCCAAACCAGACAAGCACCGAGGCAAAGGCAGATAACGGATGGGCGGGGAAAGGAGGTGCGAGCTGAACGTTACGAATCCCTCTTTGCGGGTCTCTCCCCGCTTTTGAGGAGGTTCCCTGGTCTGGAGGCGCCATAAGAAACTTAAATTTTTGTGTTGGACAAAACTGGCAATTTCTCCTAGTTGATAAACCAGCGGTTGGACAGACACCGCACAGGCCATGAGCTACAAGATTTCCCGCTACGGCTGGCTGCCGGATTTGCCGGATCATCGCGACCATTTCTACGCCGCGCCGGTCGAATGGGTGGAGGCTTTGCCCCCCGGCACGGATTTGCGCGCCCTCTGCCCGCCGGTTTACGACCAGGGCCAGCTCGGCAGCTGCACCGCCAATGCCATCGCCGGGGCGATTGAATTTGACCGGCTGAAACAAAAAGTGACCGACTTTATCCCCTCACGCCTGTTTATCTATTACAACGAACGCGTGATCGAACGCACGGTGGACGTCGACAGCGGTGCGCAAATCCGCGACGGCATCAAAAGCGTTGCCAAACAGGGCGATTGCCCCGAAACCGAATGGCCGTACGTCATCGCCAAATTCAAGGCCAAACCGCCGGCAAAATGTTACACCGACGCGCTCAAATACCGGGTGGTGTCGTATCAGCGTCTGGTGCCGCTGCTCAGCCAGTTGAAAGGCTGCCTGGCTTCGGGTTATCCGTTCGTATTTGGTTTTACCGTCTATGAAAGCTTTGAAAGTCCGCAGGTGGCCCGCACCGGTCATGCTTCGCTGCCGGGCACGGGCGAACGCGCCATTGGCGGCCACGCCGTTGCCGCCGTCGGTTATCAGGATGCGAAACAATGGTTCATCCTTCGGAATTCCTGGGGCAATCGGTGGGGATTAAAGGGTTACTTTACATTACCTTATGCTTATTTAACCGATGAAAATTTAGCCAGTGACTTCTGGACAATCCGTGTCGTTCAGTGATACTTTAATTAAACCCAATAAAAACTATGACTCTGACCAAACGCGACCTCGTTATTCGCATCAGCAACGAGACTGGCCTCGTCCAACAGCAAGTGTTCGACGTGGTCCAGAAAACATTGGACTACATCGCCGAGGCCCTCGCCAAAGGCGACAAAGTGGAATTGCGCAACTTCGGCGTCTTCGAAGTCAAAGTTCGCAAGGCGCGCGTAGGCCGCAACCCGAACAAACCGGAAACCGACGTGCCGATTCCCGCCCGCGCCACGGTGAAATTCAAGGCCGGCAAGGAAATGCGCGCCGACGTCTTCAAGTTGTCGCCGAAGGCGCAGGCGTCGACCGCCTCGGTTTGAGTTGGTCAAAAGGGCCGGGCGCATGCGCGCCGACGGAGTTGATGACCGGACTTTTCAAGAATCCGCAAAAGATTTGTTTAATTTTTGCGGATTTTATACTTTTTTGTGGCTGATTTATGGAACGACTGCCCGGTTTCCGCGATTTTTATCCCGAACCCCTGCCGTCCCGCGACGCGGGATGGAGTTTTGACGCCCGCCAATACATTTTCGACAAATGGCGCGAAACTGCCCGGCGTTACGGCTTCCGCGAATACGACGGCCCGCCGCTGGAATCGCTCGAACTGTTCACCACCAAAAGCGGCGACGAAATCGTCGGCCAGCTTTATAATTTCACCGACAAGGGTGATCGCGCGGTGGCGCTCCGGCCGGAAATGACGCCGACGCTGGCGCGCATGGCCGCCGCGCACGAGCGCAATTACAAGAAACCGATCAAATGGTTCGCCGTCCCGCAATTGTTCCGCTACGAGCGCCAGCAGAAAGGCCGGTTGCGCGAGCACTTCCAGTTCAACGCCGATCTCATCGGCGAGACCGATCCGGCGGCAGACGCGGAACTGATCGCGCTGTTGATTGACACGCTGCGCTCGTTCGGGTTGACCGAACAGGATTTTGTCATCCGCCTGAGCAGCCGGAACGCGTGGCATGAATTCTACGAAGGCAGAAGGCAGAAGGCAGAAGGCAGAAGTGCCAGTCACGAATACGAATTTTTCCAGACGATTGACAAACTGGAACGCACGCCGCCGGAAGAAAGCGGGCAAAAGCTGACCGCGCTAGGGTTTTCCCTGGCCGGCGTGAACCAGTTCATCGAATCCGGCAAGCCGACGGTGGAGCTGCAGAGCATTTTGGACAATCTGGCCATGCGCGGTCTGCACAATTTTGTGAAGGTGGACTACCATGTCATTCGCGGGCTGGCGTATTACACCGGGGTGGTGTTTGAGGCGTTCGATGCCAGGGGCGAGTTCCGCGCCATCGCCGGCGGCGGACGCTACGACAATCTCGTCAAGCTGGTCAGCGGCGGCAAGGTGGATTTGCCCGCGCTCGGCTTTGGCATGGGCGACGTGGTGCTGCTGGAACTGCTCAAGGCGCGCGGTCTGTTGCCAAAATTCGATGCCGTCATCGATGTTTTTGTTTTGATTGAAGACGAACAATTGCGCGCCCGATCGCTCAGGCTCGTGCAGGATTTGCGCGCCGCCGGGTTTGCCGTGGATTATCCGTTGACGCCCGCCAGGCCGGACAAGCAATTCAAGCGGGCGCAGGAGTTGAAGGTGGGTCACACTGCCCGGGTGGAGAGCGACGCCTATGTGCGCATCCGGAACCTGGCGACCCGTGAGGAAATCGTCGCCGGCTTTGCTGACGTGGCGAATCATCTGGGGTGAATCGAACCCACCCGACCTGTTCGTTTCAGATTGCTTTAGGATGAGAAGTCGAGGCCTCGGCACTACCGCCGTAGCGGCTTTCGGCAGAAAGCCGCACTCTTCAAGTTTCCAAAGTTCGCGGCACTCTGCCGGGATTCCGCTACAGTCCGAGGAAAATGTTTCGGAGGTTTCAAGTCATGATTGATTCGACCCAACGATTTTCCAGCCGGGTGGAAAACTACATCAAATACCGGCCCGGCTATCCGGCGGATGTTCTTGAATTACTCAGGCAAAAGTGCGGGCTGACCGGCAATTCCGTCGTGGCGGACATCGGTTCCGGTACGGGAATATTGACGGAACTGTGCCTGCGGAACGGCAATCCGGTTTTTGGCGTGGAACCCAACCGCGACATGCGTGAAGCTGCCGAACGGTTGCTGGTCAAATATGCGAACTTCACGAGTGTTGCCGGAACTGCGGAAGCCACCACGCTGCAGGACCGGAGCGTGGATTTCATTACCGCCAGCCAGGCGTTTCACTGGTTTGATCGCGAGCAGGCGCGGCGGGAATTTCTACGCATCCTCAAGCCCGGCGGCTGGGCGGTGTTGATTTGGAACGAGCGGATCATGGCCAGTCCATTTGCCAAGGCCTACGAGCATTTGCTCAGGACTTACGGAACGGATTACGAAGAAGTGAATCACAAACACACCGATGCCAAAATGATCGGCCCGTTCTTTGGCGTGAACGGTTGTGAACAGGCCGGTTTCCCGAACCGTCAGATTTTCGATCGGGAAGGATTGAAAGGGCGGCTCCTGTCGTCCTCCTACGCCCCGGAACCGGGTCATCCCGGGCACGTCCCGATGCTGGAGGCGTTAAACGCGCTCTTTTCCGAGTATCAAACGGATGGAAACGTTGTCTTTGAATATGACACACTCGTTTATTGCGGGCAGCTGCCAGTCTAAAAACCATTCCCGGCAATGCTGAAGCGCTAGGCGAGTTTCCTCCGTTCCGACGGCATTATTTTTGCTTTCCAATTGCTCAAACTGAAACAAAACGACGTAATGATACTGGAAGATAATTTTTTTCCTGATCCCAAGGAACATCCGCCAACGATCACCGCCGCGGAGCTTTGTGAGCGATTTACGGCGGCGGGTCTGCCGTGCAAGGCCGAGCGACGTCTGGAAGACGTGAAGATCATTTTCGAGGGCCGCAAGTCCAACCTGCTTTTCACCGTGAACGCGTCCGGAAACCTTCTGACCGCCACCATGCCGGAGGAGTCGGATTACGACGCGGACTTTGCCTGTGCCCTGTTTGAAGTTTTCGACAGCATCGGATGGAGCTACGAACCCACTCAGGAAGAACAGAACCAGGGTTGATCAGGCATGGCGCGGGTCCTGGGCCACGCCAATGATCGACCGGCTTTTGACAACGATCTCCCAAACGCCTTTTCAATCCGGTTTTCCGGGCTTCACCACGGCGACGACCAGAGCGTCTGATTTGAGGTATTTTTGCGCGATGGTCTTGATCTGTTCCAGCGTGACGGCTTCGTATTTGGCGTCATCGAGTTCCGTACGTTGGTAGCCGAGGCCGTAAAGTTCATCGAGGGCAGTGGTGGCGGCGAGGTGGCCGAGTTCCTGCCGCGCAATTTTCTTCTGGCCGATGATTTTGGCCTTGGCGCGTTTGAGTTCCTCGGCGGTCAGACCCTCGTTGCGCAGCAACTCGGCTTCCTGGAGTAATTCCTTTTCGACCAGGTCAACCTTGGCCGGTTCGGTGCCGGTATAAAACGCGAAGTAACCGGGCACGAGCCCGGCCAGGTTCTGCGCCCCAACGTAATAGGCCAGGCCAAGCTGCTCCCGGATGCGGAGGAACAACCGCGAACCGAGGTCGCTGCACGATTCCTGAATCAGCTCCAGCGCGTAACGATCGTCATCAAACATCGTTGTGCCGGGAAAGCCGACCACCAGCACGGCCTGCTTTTTGTCGCGGGTTTCGGTGACGCGTCCCGGAGCGCCGGCATCCGGCCGGCGGGTGCCTTGAGTGGTGCTGCCAGTGGGCGGCCAGATGCCGGCGCTCCCGGCAGGCGCCTTCCAATTTCCAAAGACTTTTTCGACGGCGGCCTTGACTTCGTCCGTCTTCACATCACCGTAAATGGCGAGCACGCAATTATCCGGCGTCACGAGGCGTTGATGAAAAGATTTCAAATCATCGGCCTGGAGTTTCTGGACCACCGCTTCCGTGCCGAGCGTGTCGAGCCCATAACCGCCGTTGCCGAACAGCGACCGGCGCATGGCCAGGCTCGCACTTTTAAGCAGATCATCTTTCTGCGCGTAGATGCCGGCGATTTGCACGTCGCGTTCGCGTTCCAGTTCGCCGGGAGGAAAAATCGGGTTCAACAAAACATCGGAGACGAGTTCAAGGCCGGTTTGGAAATCGCTGCTCATCACCTCCGCGTTGACGCCGAAGCTGTTGTTGCCGCCGTAACTGTCGATGCCGCCGCCCACGGATTCAATTTCCGTGGCGATCTGGGTGGCGGTCCGGCGCCGGGTGCCTTTGAGCAGCGTTTTGGCGAGCAACTGGGTGATGCCGTTGTTGGTCGTGGTCTCGGCGAGCACGCCGCCCTTGAGCGCCGCGCGAAACTCGACGAAGGGCAGGCGATGATCTTCCTTCACCAGCAGGCGCAACCCATTGGGCAGGTCAAATTTCTGTATCGGCTGGTCGCCTGGCGCCTCCGTTTCGATTTTTGATTTCGGCGCGCTGCCTTCGGGCAGCAACGCGTAAAGGGTGCGGTTTTCCGGGGTGAGATATTCGCGGGCGACGCGCTGGATGTCCGCGGGCGTGACGAGCTTGACGGCGGCGAGCTGGCGTTCGGAAAAACCGAGGTCGCTGGCCACAATCCAGTTTCCGCCAAGGTCGCCGGCCTGTCCATCCATCGTTTTGCGCGTGGCGAGGGTGGCGGACACGAATTGTTTGACCGCCTTTTCCAACTCACCGGGCGGCACCAGCCCCCCCTTCATCTTCTCCACTTCCGCCAGCATGGCGCCGCGCGCGTCGGCAAATTTGTCCGCGTCGGCGATGGCGCTCATGCCGAACAACCCGGGATGGCCGGGGCTGTACGTCCACGCGTCCACGTGATGTACCACGCCCTGACGTTCGCGCACCTCCTGATAAAGTCGCGAGCTGCGTCCATGACCGAGCAGCACGGCCAGGACTTCCAGGGCGGGCACGTCGGGATGGCGGATTTCGGGAATGTGCCAGGCAAAATGAAAGTGGCCGAGCTCGATCGGTGATTCCTCGACGATTTCGCGCGGCGCGGTTTGCCGGGGTTCCTCGGGCAAAACCATCGGCGGCATCGGTCGCGCCTTCGATTTTTCGTAAGCGGCGCGAATTTGCGCGACCACCTCGTCGTTTTTCATGTCGCCCACCACGACGTAGAAGACATTGTTCGGCGCGTATTTCTCGTGATAATAACCGCGGATATCGTCCGGTTTGAGGTCGTTGAAAATGTCGGGATACCCGATGACGGTGAGGCGATACGGACTGCGGGTGTAGGCGGTTTCGAACAGGCGCCGGCCGGCGCGGCGCCCGGGATCGTCCACGTTCATGTCCATTTCGCGACGGATGACCTCCTGCTCCTTGGCGAGTTCACCGGGCGGCAACGTCGCGTGCTGCATGATGTCACAGAGAATATCAAGGGCGACCCGCGCGCCGGTGTTCGGCACATCAATATGGTACACCGTGCGGTCGAAGCTGGTGTAGGCGTTCATGTAACCGCCGGCTTCCTGCACTTCCTGGTCAATGCGGCTGCCGGCTCGTGTGGTGGTGCCCTTGAACAGCATGTGTTCGAGCATGTGCGACAGCCCGGCGCCGAGCCAGCGGCCTTCATGGATGCTGCCGGCCATGCACCACGCCTGCGCTGACACGACCGGCGCGCTGCGGTCTTCGCGCACGATGATGGTCAGGCCATTGTCGAGCGTGGTCAAAGTGACGCCGGCGGGCGGCGACGGGGTTTGCATGGCCAGAATTCTGGCCGAAAAAGCGGTGTCACTCATACACAAGTTGGACCGGCAGGATAATCGGAAATGCGTTTTGGGCAAACCAATTTGGTGTGAGCAGCGATTTCCCGGGCGCAGTTGAAGGGCAGGAGGCCCGGCCGGAAACGGACCGCGGGTGCCTCACTCGCAGCCGCGGGGATGGCCTGGAATGCGCCAGAAATTTCGAAGGTGTTGCGGCTGCGAAAGGGCTGCGGCTGAGACAGCCGCGCTCCGGTTGCACGATACCCCGCCCAATTTTTTAATTCGCCACCGGCTTGGATTCCGAATCCGATTTGTTCTGAGGCCAGAACGGTTTGCGAAAGGCTTCCGTGAAATCATAACCGTTTTGAAAATCGTCGCGTGTGTCCTTGTCGGTTTTGGCGAGCAGGCCGATTTCCAGCATATTGAAGACAATCTCGCCGAAGTCGCGGCAGTTGTGCACGCCCCATTCCTCGAACACGGTCACGACCATCGGGCCGAATTGCTGGAGCGCAAATTGCCGGATGCCGTCGAGCAGTTCCTGGCCGCTGACGTGGCGGATTTGTCCGTGGGTTTCCTTGCCGATGAGTTTCTGGGTGTAATCCAGCGCCTCGCGGACAAAGGTGTAGGCCTCGCGCGAAAAGCGCGTGTCCCGGGTGAGAATCAATTCCACCGCTTCGTCAAAGTTGATTTCTTGCATCTTTAAGGTTTAACCTGCTGAGTCGCCACTGGCGCTGCCAGGCCTTCGCTTTGCTTCGCCCCCGTAAAATGGGCGGTGCGATACGTTTTGACGGCCCAGCCAGTCAGCAGCAGACCCAAAACGATACAGAGAACCAATTGTTCCTGTTTCGTCAGGCGGTTCACCTGAACAATATAGTGGAAAATGAGAGGAACGGCAACAAGGCTTCGTTATTTACGATTTACGATATACGATTTACGCGGCAAACTTTGCGCGTCTGTGACTCGTAAATCGTAAATCCAAAATCCTAAATTGACATGGCTGCGATTGGCCGATTTCAGAAGGGCAAGGAAGTATTTTACGCCAAAGTTGTGGACGGCGGGTTGTTCCGGCTGCGCGGCGACGTCTTTGGCGCGCCGTCGTTCGACCGCAAGCCGACCGCCCGGAAGGGTGTCAAAACGCTGGTGCCGGTCGTGCCGTCCAAAATTATCGCCGTCGGGCTTAATTACCTCGAGCACGCGCGCGAGACGGGCAAGCCGCTGCCGCGCCTGCCGTTGTTCTGGCTCAAGGCCACCACCTCGTTGCTTCCCGACGGCGGGAAGATTGAGATTCCCTTTCCAGAGCACCGGACGGATTACGAGGCGGAGCTGGCCATCATCATCGGCCGCAAAATCCGCAACGTCCCGTCCACGGCGGCGGCGCACTACATTTTTGGTTACACCACGGCGCAAGACATCAGTGACCGCACGATTCAAAACGCCGAGAGCCAATGGACGCGCTGCAAATCGTTCGACACCTTCACGCCGCTGGGGCCTTTCGTCGAAACCAAGCTGGATCCCGGCGACCTGACCATTCAGCTTTTCCAGAACGGCCATCTGCGCCAGAACTCGAACACGAGCCAGCTCATCTTCAAACCCGCCGACCTCGTCAGCTTCATCTCCACCAACCTGACGTTGCTGCCCGGCGACGTGATTCTGACGGGGACGCCCAGCGGCATCGGGCCGATTCAAAGCGGCGACAAACTGGAAGTGCGGATCCAGGGGCTGGCGCCACTGGTGAACCAGGTAAAATAATTTCACCACGGAGGCGCAAGGGGCAGTGCAAAAATCTTTACTTATCTTCTTTGTCTTGTTAAGATCATTGCATGAAGCGAGCTGAAGCTTCGGAAACCCCGGTTCCAAACATTTGCGGAATTTTGTTTGATGCGAAGGTTCTTTTCCACAAGTTCCCGGTGCAGGTTGGAATTTTACAATTGCTGTCGCTACTGTTGCTAACAACGGCACCCGACGCGGTGCGAGCCCAATCCGCGACCAGTTTCCTTTACACGACCAATAACGGCACGATTACCATCGCGGGTTACACCGGTTCGGGCGGAGCGGTGGCCATCCCCAGTACGATCACTGGCCTGCCGGTCACCGGCATCGGGGACTCTGCTTTCCAATATGCCCCAGGCATTACCAGCATCTTGATCCCCGACAGTGTCACCAACATCGGGAGCCTGGCCTTTTATCAATGCACCAATTTGATCGGCGTCTCGGTTGGTTGGAGAGTCGCCAATATTGGGGACCATGCTTTCGAATCCTGTTACAGCCTGGGCAACATATTTTTCTATGGTAATCCACCCAACGCCGGTGTGGATGTTTTCTCCGGTGACACCAATCTGACCGTCTATTATTTGTCCGGGCAGGCTTGGGGTTCAACCTTTGGCGGGTTTCCGACTGCGTCCTTTTCATTCAGTGTCGCAGGCAATTCCGTTACTGGATACACGGGTTCAAGCAAACTGGTCTTTATTCCAGAGACGATTCATTACTATCCGGTAACCAGCATCGGGGGCAGTGCGTTCAGCGTTACGGGCATAACCAACGTTATTATCCCGGACAGCATTACCAACATCGGGGACTACGCATTCGTTAGGTGTTGGGGACTGAGAAGTTTCACGATTCCTGATAGCGTCACCAGCATTGGAAACAGTGCATTCTACCTCTGCACCAATCTGGGCAGCATCACGATCGGCAACGGAGTGACTAGCATCGGAGTCACGGCGTTTTTGGACTGCCACAGCGTGACCAACTTAACGATTGGCAACAGTGTCACGAACATCGGGGTGGAAGCGTTCTGCGGTTGCGACAGCTTGGCCAGCGTCACAATTCCCAATAGCGTCGCCACTATCGGGGACAGTGCCTTTGTAGGCTGTGGCATGGCCACCCTCATAATGGGTGACGAAGTAATCAGCATCGGGGACTATGCGTTTGAGGCTTGCGACAGCCTGACTAATGTCGTGATTGGCAACAGCGTCGCGAACATCGGGGCGGGCGCGTTCTTGGGCTGCACCAGCTTGGCCAGCGTCACGATTCCCAATAGCGTCGCTGCTATCGGGGACAGTGCCTTTGAAGGCTGCAACAACCTGGCTGATCTCAAAATGGGCAACGGAGCCGCCAGCATCGGAAACTATGCATTTAAGGCTTGCTCCAGCCTGGTCAACGTCGTGATCCCCAACAGTGTCACCAATATCGGAGGCAGTGCGTTTTACAATTGTTCTGGCTTGGCCAACGTCATAATCGGCAGCGGCGTTACCAGCATCGGAGACTGGGCGCTTGCTCCATGCACCAGCTTGGTGGCAATTACGGTGAATACAAACAATCCAGCCTATTCCAGTTCCGCTGGTGTCTTGTTCAACAAGAGTCAAACCACACTTATCGTATACCCGGGTGGTTACGCGGGTAGCTACACGGTCCCCGGCAGCGTCACCAGCATCGGAGACGCGGCATTTTGGTACTGCTGGAAACTGACGAATATCACGATCCCCGACAGCGTCACCAACATCGGAGACAATGCGTTCTATGATTGCATCAGCTTGGCCAGCATCACCGTTCCCAATAGAGTCACCAGCATTGGAGGCTCTGCGTTCAAGCTATGCACCAGCCTGAGCAATGTCGTAATCGGCAGCGGTGTTACCGACATCGGGGACGGTGCTTTTCAATATTGCCACAACTTGACGAGCATTTATTCCAAGGGTAATGCTCCGAGTGCTAATTCGGATTTATTCATGTACGACAACGGTCCGACCGTCTATTACCTGCCGGGGACCACGGGCTGGAGCGCCTTCGCCACCAATGTCAGCATTCCGACCGTGCTGTGGAACCCGCAAGCACAAACCAGCGACCGCAGCTTTGGTGTGGGAACCAATGGCTTCGGCTTTAACATCGCCGGCACAACCAATATTCCTCTCGTGGTGGAAGCCGCCACCAATCTGACTGCCGCACCTTGGACAGCACTCCAAAACTGCACCCTCACTAATGGTACTGTCTATTTCAGTGATCCGCAGTGGACGAATTATCCCAGCCGTTTCTACCGCATCCGCTCGCCGTGAAGCGCAAGTTGCAGTTTGGGGAGCTGGCACCACTTTGGGTCAACTCAGTGAAGCAAGCGGGCTTGGCAACCTGCCTTTTTCAGTGTATTCTTTTTCCGAAATGAAAAAGCCGTCGATCAAAGCGCAGCCGAAGCGGGAGGCTGAAATCCTCGCCGCCTGCGAGCGGACGCGCCAGGCGTGCAACAAGTTGACTGACGAGGAACGTCGCGAACTCCGCCAGCGGGCGCTGGCCATCATTTACGGCCACGATGCAAAAATCTCCGCTCGTAGCCGTTGACACCAACTTTCCCCTTCTGCTCGCGGCCGGCGACAACGCCGCGCTGGACGCATTGGATGTCGTGCGGAACCGGGTTCGTCCGGTGGAAATCCTCGTCCCGCCAACCGTTCAGGGCGAATTACTCCACCAGGCCGAGAACGAGCGGGACGCGGTTCAGCGCGCTCTGGCCCGGAAGGCACTGCTCCAGTTGCGGTCCCGCCGGCGTTTCCATCCGGCCGACTTGAATTCCGCCCAGGAAGCCGTTGCCCGCGAGGCGGCGCGAAAGACCCTGCTGGCCGGGTTGTTGCCGGCTGCGGAAATTAATGACGCCATCATCGTTGCCGAATCCGCTGTGTTGAACGCCATTTTGCTCGTCTCAAACGATTCACATTTGTTGGCCGTTGACCATCGTCGGCTCGGCCTGTTGTTCCGTGAACTGGATTTGCCCGTGCCTTTGATTGTTTCTCCGCGTGAAATTGCGCAAAAGTTTTACCGCTGAATTTTGAATTATGCGCTGGACCAAAACCCTCATTCCGACCCTTCGTGAACCGCCCGCCGAGGCGGAAATTCTGTCGCACAAGCTGCTCCTGCGCGCCGGGCTGATCCGCAAAGTCGCGGGCGGCGTCTATCTCTTTCTGCCGCTCGGCCTGCGCGTGTTGCACAAGGTAGAACAAATTGTCCGCGAGGAAATGGACCGCGCCGGGGCCATCGAAGTCCTCATGCCCGCGATGCAACCGCCGGAAATCTGGCAGCAAAGCGGCCGTTACGAGACCGCGCGTGACGTGCTGTTCAAGGTCAAGGACAGCGGCAATCGCGAATGGGTGCTCAGCCCGACGGCCGAGGAGGTCATTACGGGCACCGCCGCCGCGGAGATTAATTCCTACCGGCAGTTGCCGAAAAACTTTTACCAGATCAGCGTCAAGTTCCGGGATGAAATCCGTCCGCGCTTCGGCCTGATGCGCGCCCGCGAATTCATCATGAAGGACGCCTACAGCTTTGACGTCAGCGACGAGGCGGCGACCGCGAGTTATCAAAAGATGTATGACGCCTACGCGCGCATTTTTGAACGTTGCGGGTTAAAGGCATTCGCGGTTGAGGCCGACACCGGCGTCATCGGCGGCAAATTTTCGCACGAGTTCATGGTGCCGGCGGAGACCGGCGAAAACGAGGTGGTGTTCTGCGAAGCCTGCGGGTACGCAGCGAACATTGAGAAGGCCACCAGTGGCATTCCGAAAACAGCGGCGCGCGAAACTGGCCCAGCCATCGAGAAATTTGCCACGCCGGGCGTCGTCACCATCGAGGCCTTGACCAGGGAACCCTACGAAGTTCCTGCCAACCGCCAGATCAAGACGCTGGTTTACATCGCTGACAGCAAGCCGGTCATCGTATTGATTCGCGGCGACGACCAGTTGAATGAAGCCAAATTTGCCGGAAGAATTGGAACAACGGTTTTTCGCCCGGCTGCCGCCGAAGAGATTTTTTCCAGTCTCGGTGCGCATCCGGGAAGTTTGGGTGCGGTGGCGGAAACATTGGAGCGCCGGTCTCC
>DASZAB010000094.1:0-11353 GCA_035945675.1 Verrucomicrobiia bacterium
AGGGCCGGGGTGAGGGAGGATCCTTAATCAAATTGTTGTTTGTTCAGTACGACACAAAAGTGAATTTAGTTTTGTCGCCCGCCCTCAACCTGACCTCCTCCCCCAGGAGAAGGAACAGTTTTCGGCCTTTTCTGGTTTTACGGATGCGCGTCCGGTAAAGGCTGCCGCACGAATTTTCGACCCGGCGGCAGATGATTCTCCCTCTCCTTGGGGAGAGGGCCGGGGTGAGGGAGGATCCTTAATCAAATTGTTGTTTGTTCAGTACGACACAAAAGTGAATTTAGTTTTGTCGCCCGCCCTCAACCTGACCTTCTCCCCCAGGAGAAGGAACAGTTTTCGGCCGTTTCTGGTTTTACGGATGCGCGTCCGGTAAAGGCTGCCGCACGCATTTTCAGCCCGGAATTTTTCGACAGGCCCGAGGTTCAATTCCTGAATTTCATTGCCTGGCCCACCCAAAAAAAATCAAACAATTAGCAAAAATGGTTGAGCAATATCATTTTATTGAGGCTAACTTATTCATGCGAACTGGGACGAAGCGCGTCGTTTGCAGTGTTGGTGGGAACAAAGTGGACCGGTTCCGCCCTTGGAGTCGGGTCACCACCACAAAGCCAAACGCTGGCGCGGGTCAACCCCGCCTGACCGACGCGTCGTGAGTTCGCCGGCGGAGACGTGCATACCGCCGGGCGAAATGGCATCACAACTGGTCGCCGGAAGACGTTCCTCGCAGAGGAAAGGTCCAGCGCCGGACAGGATGAGATGACCGTGACACGCGAACAGCCAATGGCGGGCCAGGCAACAGAGCGCTTCCGGCGCTCCTGGGGAAGTCCCTATACTTCGGACTTGCGTCTCGGCCGCATCTCCGTCCTTCGCTCATGAACAATCGCGCCCTCGCCTTCCTTTACCCGCCTGAAACCGAAAGGCTGACTTACCCGCCGGATTGCCCGTTCAAAACCCGGCGCGCCGAACTGACGCGCGAACGGTTGAAATCCTTTGGTCTGCTCGGGAGTGAAGGGCGTGTTGAAATCATGTCGCCACCAGCCACGCTCGACCAGTTGCAATGGTTTCACTCGACCCGTTACCTGGCGGAACTGCAGCGGGCGGCCGGCGGGGACTTGACCGTGCAAGGCTGGAACATGGGTTTCGGCGGACCGGACACGCCGGTGTTCAAGGACATGTTCGAGTGGGGCGCGTGGGCATGCGGCGCCGGATTGACGGCCGCTGATTTATTGCTCCAACACAAGGCGGACGTCGCCTTCAATCTGCTGGGCGGTTTTCATCACGCCATGGCCGAGCGCGCGGCGGGCTTTTGTTACCTGAACGACGTGGTGCTCGCCTGCCTCAAACTCGCCGGGGCCGGACGCCGGGTTTTGTACCTGGACGTGGACGCGCATCATGGCGACGGCGTGCAGTCGGCGTTTTATCGGCGCGACGACGTGCTGACCATTTCCCTGCATGAAACCGGCCGGACGCTCTTCCCCTGGGGCGGTTTCGAAAATGAAATTGGCGAGGGCCTTGGCCTGGGATTCAACGTCAACGTACCCTTGCCGCCGCAGACTTACGACGAAGCTTTTTTGATGGCATTCGACCGCATCGTGTTGCCGCTGATGGAAGCCTATGCCCCCGACGTCATCGTCCTCGAACTCGGAATGGACACGCTGGCGGGCGATCCGCTGACGCACTTGCGCATGACCAACAACATCGTGGTGGAGATCCTTGAACCCCTGCTGCAATACGGTTGTCCGCTGCTCGTGGCCGGCGGCGGCGGGTATCACGTCGAAAACACCGTGCGCGGCTGGGCGCTGGCCTGGCGCTCGTGCTGCGGCGAGGACGTGGAAGACTTTGGGATGGGCATGGGCGGCGTCATGCTGGCCAACACCGAATGGGCGGGCGGTTTGCGGGACCGGACGCTGGCGGTGACGGCAGCACAACGCCAGGCCGTTGAACCGGAATTGCAGGCCACCCTAAACACCATCACCCATCACGTTTTCCAATTTCACGGGATTTGCGCCAGTCCCCGGCGAACCACCACGGCGCCCAGGCGGTCCCTCCCCACCGACGAACACACCAAACCAAACCGAACCATGTTATGACAACACTAACTCCACCCGTTCCGCACCCCGTCTCGACCAGTTCCCTCATGCAGGAAGGCCGGACATTCCCGCCCAACCGGGAAGTCGTCCAACGCGCCTTCATCAACGCCGAGCAATACCAGATGATGTATGACCGCTCAATCAAGGACCCGGATGGATTCTGGCTGGAACAGGCTGCCACGCTCGACTGGTTCAAAACACCAACCAAGGGCCGCAAATATATCTGGAACACGTCGGCGAAGATCGTCGAACACACCTGGTTCGAAGACGGCCAGCTCAACGTGTCGGTGAACTGCCTCGACCGCCATCTGAAAACGAAAACGCGCGACAAAATCGCCCTGATCTGGCAAGGCGAGCCGGAGGACGACGTCCGGAAGTTCACCTATGCACAGTTGCACCAGGAAGTCTGCAAATTCGCCAACGTGCTGAAATCGCTTGGCGTTAAAAAAGGCGACCGCGTTTCCATTTACCTGCCGATGATTCCCGAGTTGCCCATCGCCATGCTCGCCTGCGCGCGGCTGGGCATCATTCATTCGGTCGTGTTCGGCGGCTTCAGCGCCGAGGCGCTGGCCGGGCGCATCAACGACGCCACCTGCCGCCTGCTCATCACCTCGAACGTTTCCCTGCGCTCCGGCAAAAGCATTCCGCTCAAAGCCATCGCCGACGAAGCGCTCAAACATACCAAGAGCATCAAAAAAGTCATCGTCGTCAAACGCAACGAACAGCCGTGCAACATGACACCGGACCGCGATGCCTGGTATCACGACCTAATGGCCAAGGCAAACGCCGACTGCCCGCCGGCGGTCAACAACGCCGAAGACCCGCTGTTCATTCTTTACACCTCCGGTTCCACCGGCAAACCCAAGGGCGTCGTCCATTCCACCGCCGGCTACCTCCTCCAAACCGCGCTCACGCACAAATATATCTTCGACGTTCACGACGACGACATCTTCTGGTGCACCGCCGACATCGGCTGGGTCACCGGCCACAGCTACATTTGTTACGGCCCGCTCTGCAATGGCGCGACCAGCCTTATGTTCGAAGGCGTGCCAACATTTCCCGACGCCGGGCGCTTCTGGAATATCGTGGACAAATTCAAGGTCACCATTTTCTACACCGCGCCCACCGCCATCCGCTCGCTCATCCGGCTCGGCGAGGAATGGCCGAACAAATATGACATGAGCACGCTCCGGATGCTCGGTTCCGTCGGCGAGCCCATCAACCCGGAGGCATGGCTGTGGTATCACCGGGTCATCGGCAAGGAACGCTGCCCCATCGTGGACACCTGGTGGCAGACGGAAACCGGCGGCATTCTCATCACGCCGTTGCCCGGCGCGCACACGCTCAAACCCGGCAGCGCGAACCGTCCATTCTTCGGGGTTGAACCGGTCGTCCTGCGCGACGACGGCAAGCCGTGCGGCGTGAACGAAGGCGGCAAGCTTTGCATCACCAAACCCTGGCCGGGCATGTTGCGCACCACCTGGGGCGACCACAGCCGGTTCATCGAAACCTATTTCACGATGTATCCCAATATCTACTTCACCGGCGACGGCTGCCGCACGGACGATGACGGCGACTATTGGTTGATGGGGCGCATTGATGACGTCGTCAACGTCTCCGGCCACCGCATCGGCACCGCCGAGGTCGAGAGCGCATTGGTCAGCCATCCGAAGGTGGCCGAGGCCGCCGTGGCGCCGATGCCGCACGACATCAAGGGCCAGGGCCTTTACGCCTTCGTGACGCTCAAAGACGGCGTGCCCGAAAGCGACGAACTTAAAAAGGAACTGGGCAATCATGTCCGCAAGGAAATCGGGCCGATTGCCGTGCCGGACAAAATCCAGTTCGCACCCGCCCTGCCCAAGACGCGTTCCGGAAAAATCATGCGCCGCATCCTGCGCAAGATCGCCGAGAACGCCGCCGACCAGATCGGCGACGTTTCGACGCTGGCCGACCCGCACGTCGTGGAACTTCTGGTCAAAGGGAAGCAGTAAAACCAGGGGGCGCGCTGCCCCGAACGCTTTCGGGGCAGCCGTCATCTGAATCCAAATCAAGCAGGCGAAAGACATCGAGAAGGTCACCAAACTTGCGGCCATCAAGCTTGCCCACTAAGCACGAAAAACAAAACCCAATTCCAAACCCGCATTCAACCATGACCCACCCAACCGGATTTTCTTTTGACCCAAAAACCAATTGGGAATGTCCTCCAGACAGGCGTAGCGGCTTCCGACAGAAAGCCGCACTTTTCAATTTTCTGAAGTTTGCGGCGCTCTACCGAGGCGCCGCTACGCTCAACTGGAGCCGACCCGTAGTGTTTGCCATCTCCTTGCTGGCCGGCTCGGCCCTGGCAGACACCAACCTCACCTGGAAAGCCGACGTCACGCTCAAGGAAGGTTACGACAACAATGTTTACATCCAGGACATCGCGCCCCTGCCGGCCAATGTCACGGCGGCCGCCGGTGCCGGCCTGCACGCCGTGTCTCCCCTGAAGTCGTCCCTGGTTACCACCATTCTTCCGCGGCTCGGCCTGAACTACCAGCCCGGCGCGGCGTTCAACGTGACGGCGTTCTATGCGCCGGAGATTGCACTCTACACCTCGGCGGAGGACGAGGATTATGCGGCGCACCGCGTCACCCTTAATTTCACCGGCAAAATCAAGGAGGCCACCTGGGAATTGCTCAACAGCCCGACGTTCATCGAAGGCAGCGCCGTCGGCCCGACGTTTGCCCGGCCCGATGATTGTCCGGCCATCGGCGGCATCCCGCTGCGCGACCGGCGCGAGCAGTTCGTTTTCCGCAACAGCTTCCGCGTGACGCTGCCGTTCGGCAAATGGTTCGTCCGCCCGGTGGCGTCGAGTTACTACCATGATTTCCTGACCGACCAGCGGCCGGAGCCAGCCAACAATTCCTATCTTTACGAAAATTACGTGGACCGCCAGGACGTGAACGGTGGTTTGGATGTCGGCTACGACATCGGCAAAAAGACGTTCCTCGTCCTCGGCTACCGTTATGGCCGGCAGGATCAATATAAACTTCTCGGCGTGGACAGTCCCTACGACAGTTCCTATCACCGGATTCTTGTCGGCGTGGAAGGCAGTCCCATGCCGTGGCTCAAGCTGGCCGCCTTGGGCGGCCCGGAAATCCGGGATTGGGCGGACGGCACGCCGGCGGGCTTCGACCGTAACCGCCAGCTTTACTGGGTGGACGCCTCGGCGACTTTAACGCCGGACAAAAGCGATGCCGTGACGCTGTTGTTCCGCCGCTATGAGCAACCGGCGTTTTCCAGCCAGAGCGTTTACGAAGACATCACCTACGGCGCGACGTGGAAACACAAATTCAACGATCATTGGGCGGCCGGCGCCGGGTTCCAGCTTTACCTCGGCGACTGGCAGGCGCCGGTGAATCGCAATGACTGGATTTACACTCCCAGCGCCGGAGTGACCTACACTTACAACCAACACCTGAACGCCGAGCTGTCCTGGTCCTATGATTTGGTGGACAACAAAACGGCGGTCGTGACCGGCACGCCCACGGCCTACGCGGATGGCCGCGAGTTTTCGCGCGACCTCGTGTCGCTGGCGGTGAAATACACGTTCTGACCGAAGCACGTAGCTTGGCGTTGGCGGATTTCAGGCGGGTAATCGTTTCATCAGGGTTCGGCAGAAGAAAAAGCTTCCCCGCCGGCAACTCGACCGCGCCTTTGACCGGCGCTTGAGGTGGATTGAACACGGCCGGCTTCGACACCTCACCTTTAATTCCTCCTCCCATTCGAGGCGGAGGGGAAATCCGTGTCGATCCGCGTTCATCCGCGGTTAACATTTTGCACTTTTTGAGCCTCATGGCGGCAACCGGAAGTTGCGGTTTTGCGCGTCGGAAGCAACCGATGTTGCTTCTTTGGCAAAATAAGTGAGGGTGCCCGCCTCTTTACAAACTATGCTGATTTCAGGGTCGTTGGCGATCAGCCGAACTGGTTGAAATTCACGCCGGAACGGCCGTTCCAGCATTCAATAATTTTAAAATTTTTCATCAAAATGAGCACGAGACCGCAACTGACACTGGACGCCAACGAAGGCGTCGCCCACGTCGCCTACCGCCTCAACGAGGTCATGGCCATCTACCCCATCACGCCCTCGTCCCCGATGGCTGAGTTCTGCGATCAATGGACCGCCGAAAGTAAAAAAAATCTTTGGGGCACCGTCCCGTCCATCGTGGAATTGCAGAGCGAAGGCGGAGCCGTCGGCGCGGTGCACGGCATGTTGCAGACCGGTTCCATGGCCACCACGTTCACGGCGTCTCAGGGTCTCTTGTTGATGATTCCCAACATGTTCAAGATTGCGGGCGAGCTGTTGCCCACGGTTTTCCACGTCACCGCCCGCGCGGTGGCGACCCATGCCCTTTCGATTTTTGGCGATCACAGCGACATCATGTCCATGCGGGCGACCGGCTGGGCGATGCTCGGTTCGGCCAGCGTGCAGGAAGCGCCGGACTTCGCGCTGATTGCGCAGGCGGCCACGCTGCGGTCACGGATTCCGTTCGTGCATTTCTTCGACGGCTTCCGCACGTCACACGAGGTGCAGAAGATTGAGATGCTGACCGAGGCGGATTTGCGCGCGCTGATTGACGACAAGCTGATCGCCGAATTCCGCGCGCGGGCGATGTCGCCCGACCACCCGGTGCTGCGCGGCACGGCGCAAAATCCCGATGCCTTCTTCCAGGCCCGTGAGGCGTGCAATCCGTTTTATGCCGCCTGCCCGGACATCGTGCAACAGGCGATGGATGATTTTGCGAAACAGGTTGGACGCGCCTACAAGTTGTTTGAATACGTGGGCGCGCCGGACGCGGAGCACGTGCTGGTGCTGATGGGGTCGGGCTGCGAAGCCGCGCATGAAACCGTCGAGTATTTGAACGAGCGCGGCGCGAAACTCGGCCTGGTGAAGGTGCGGCTGTACCGGCCGTTTGACGGCAAACGTTTTGTGGAAGCGCTCCCGCGTTCGGTCAAGTCCATCGCGGTATTGGACCGCACCAAGGAACCCGGCGCGGCGGGTGAACCGCTGTATCAGGATTGCGTCGCGGCGATTCTCGAAGGCATGGCCAACCGTTGGGGCAATTTGAAATGGCTGCCCAAGGTCGTCGGCGGCCGCTACGGTCTGTCCTCCAAGGAATTCACGCCGGCGATGGTCAAGGCCGTCTTCGACAATCTGGCTCTCGAAAATCCGAAAACCCATTTCACCGTCGGCATCACCGACGATGTTGCCCACACCAGCCTGCCCGTGGACCATAACTTTTCGACCGAACCCGACGACGTGATTCGCGCGCTGTTTTACGGCCTGGGTGCGGACGGCACCGTGGGCGCGAACAAAAATTCCATCAAAATCATCGGCGAAGGCACGAACAATTTTGCGCAGGGCTACTTTGTTTATGACTCGAAGAAATCCGGCAGCATGACGGTGTCGCATCTGCGGTTCGGGCCGGAACCGATTCGCTCCACGTATTTGATTTCGCGCGCGAATTTCGTGGCCTGCCACCTGCCGATGTTCCTGGAGAAATTCGACATGGTCAAACCGCTGGTGCCTGGCGGGACGTTCCTGCTCAACACGCCCTACTCAAAGGACGAAATCTGGTCCAAACTGCCGACACCGGTGCAGGAATCGCTCATCGCCAAGAAAGCGAAGTTTTACGTGATTGACGCGACGAAGGTGGCGCGCGACAGCGGCATGGGCGGGCGCATCAACACCATCATGCAGGTTTGTTTCTTCGCGCTGTCCGGCGTGCTGCCGCGCGACAAGGCCATCGAAGCCATCAAGTATTCCATCAGGAAAACCTACGGCAAGAAAGGCGAGGAAGTCGTGGCCATGAACCTCAAGGCCGTGGACAACACACTCGAACATTTGCACGAAGTGCCGGTGACCAGCAATGTCAACGGCAGCGGCGACCTGCTCCCGCCGATCTCGCCCAACGCACCGCAATTTGTCAAGGACGTGCTGGGCCGGCTCACTGCCGGCGAAGGCGACGAATTGCCCGTCAGCGCGTTTCCGGTGGATGGCACGTTCCCGACCGGCACGGCCCAATACGAAAAGCGCAATCTCGCGCTGGACATTCCGGTTTGGGACGAAAAAGTCTGCATCCAATGCCTGAAATGCGTGGCGATTTGTCCGCACGCGGCCATCCGGGCGAAGGTCTATGAACCCGCGGCCCTGGCCTACGCGCCCGGGACTTTCAAGAGCGTGGACAGCCGCAATCCCGAGTTCAAGGGCTGGAAATTCACGTTGCAGGTCGCGGCGGAGGATTGCACCGGCTGTTCGTTGTGCGTGGACATCTGCCCGGCGCGCAACAAGACGGAAACCAAGCTCAAAGCCATCAACATGCGGCCGCAGGCGCCGCTGCGGTTGCCGGAGCGCGAGAACTGGAATTTCTTCCTCGGGCTGCCCGAACTGGACCGGCGCAAGGTCAAGACAACGCAACTGCGCCAGCAACAGCTCATGCGGCCGCTGTTCGAATTCAGCGGCGCGTGCGCCGGCTGCGGCGAGACCCCCTACCTCAAGATGTTGTCGCAGCTTTTCGGTGACCGCGCGGTGATCGCGAATGCCACCGGCTGCTCCTCAATTTACGGCGGCAACCTGCCGACGACACCTTACGCGAAAAACGCCGAGGGCCGAGGGCCGGCCTGGTGCAATTCGCTGTTCGAGGACAACGCGGAGTTCGGTCTCGGCTTCCGGGTCTCGATTGACAAACAAAAGGAATTTGCGACCGAACTGGTCAAGCAACTCGCCCCGCAACTGGGCGACGACCTCGTCAACGGCATTGT
The DNA here is from genome assembly GCA_035945675.1 of Verrucomicrobiia bacterium. Taxonomy (GTDB): domain Bacteria; phylum Verrucomicrobiota; class Verrucomicrobiia; order Limisphaerales; family UBA11358; genus UBA11358. The sequence continues at coordinate 8,892 of DASZAB010000094.1, forward strand.
GAACGCCGACCAATCCGACGAAGCCGGCATATTCGAGCAACGCGAGCGCGTGGCCGCGTTGAAGGAAAAATTGGCGAAGCTCGATTTGCCGGCAGCGAAACTGCTGCTCGGCCTCGCCGATCAATTGGTGAAGAAGAGCGTGTGGATTGTCGGCGGTGACGGCTGGGCCTACGACATCGGGTACGGCGGTTTGGACCACGTGCTGGCCAGCGGCCGCAACGTAAACGTGCTGGTGCTCGACACGGAGGTTTATTCCAACACCGGCGGGCAGATGTCCAAATCCACGCCGCGTGGCGCGGTGGCGAAGTTCGCCGCCGGCGGCAAGGCGATGGGCAAGAAAGACCTCGGGCTCATCGCGATGACTTACGGCCACATCTACGTGGCGAGCGTGGCGCTGGGCGCGAAGGATGAACAGGCGCTCAAGGCGTTTGTGGAAGCGGAGTCTTATCCCGGCCCGTCGCTCATCATCGCCTATAGTCATTGCATCGCGCATGGCGTCGCGATTGACATGGGCGTGGGCGCGCGGCAACAAAAGCTGGCCGTGGATTCCGGCCAATGGCTGCTTTACCGGTTTGACCCCCGCCGCACCGAACGCGGTGAAAATCCGTTGCAACTGGATTCGCCGGCGGCCAAGGGCAAGATCCAGGATTATCTCCTGTCGGAAAACCGCTTCAAGATGCTCACCAAGAGCAAGCCGGACGATGCCAAGCGACTGTTTGCCCACGCGCAGGTGGACGCCGACCGCCGCTGGCAATTTTACCAATATCTAAGCGGGCGCAATTTGAAGACCAACGGCAACGGGCAGGCGGCGACGCCGAAACCCGCTGCTACAGCGGACCAACAACCATGAGCCATTTATGAATCTGACCACCACTTATCTCGGCCTGAAACTGCGGACACCGCTCGTCGCGGCGGCCTCGCCGCTTTCAGAGGAAATTGACAACATCAAACGGATGGAGGACGCCGGGGCATCGGCGGTGGTGCTTTACTCGCTGTTCGAGGAGCAATTGCGCCAGGATCGCGCCGAACTGGCGCATCACCTCGAACACGGCACCGAGAGTTTTGCCGAAGCGCTCACCTACTTCCCCGAGCCGGAAGAATTTCATCTCGGCCCGGAGGAATACCTCCACCACATCGCCAAGGCCAAAAAGGCGACCCGCATCCCGATCATTGCCAGCCTGAACTGCTCCTCCACCGGCGGCTGGACCAAGTATGCCCGACAGATCGAGCAGACCGGCGCCGACGCGCTGGAATTGAACATCTATTACATCCCGACGGATTGCACCCTGTCCGCGGCGAAGGTGGAGCAGACCTATCTCGACATCCTCAAGGCGGTGAAGTCCGAGGTCAAGATTCCCGTCGCCGTCAAACTCAGCCCGTTCTTCAGCAATTTTGCGTACATGGCCAAACGGCTCGACGAAGCGGGCGCGGACGGCCTGGTGCTGTTCAACCGGTTTTACCAGCCGGACATTGACCTGGAAACGCTGGAAGTGAAACCGAACATCCTGCTCAGCACGCCGATGGCCATGCGCCTGCCGTTGCGCTGGATCGCCATTCTTTACCTCCGCCTCAACGCCAGCCTGGCGGCCACCAGCGGGCTGCATCGCGCCACCGACGTGTTGAAGATGCTCATGGCCGGCGCAGACGTGACGATGCTGTGTTCCGTGCTCATCCGGCACGGCGTCTCGCAAGTCGGCGTGATTGAACGGGAACTGGTCGCGTGGATGGAAGAACACGAATACGAATCGGTGACCCAGCTCAAAGGCAGTCTGAGCCAGAAGAATTGCGCCGACCCGGCCACGTTCGAGCGGGCGCAATACATGCGGGCCATTTCCACCTATCCCCTGCCCTCGCTGAACCGGTAGTTCGGGAATTCGGAAGACACGTTTCGGTGGGTTGAGACTCCGACCAGCTGGAACCTCAGCCCATTTCACCCGCAGATGACGCCAAGGGCCGCGGGTTCCTTCAAAGGCTGCGCTCGGCGCTGACTATTTCGCCACTGAACCTGCGGCACGGCGGCGTTTGAACAGAAAGATGGCGCTGATGGCCAGGACAAACGCCGCCAGGAGGGGCAGCATCCGGCCCGGTGTTCCGAGAATCTCGTAATCGCGGCCTGCCACATACGTCCGGCAGGAGATTCCCTTTTGTGCGATAAATGCCAGCGTCGTTTCGTCCACATCGGCCGTATATTTGGCCACCTTGCCATCCTTATCCACTTCCACCCAGAAGTACCGATACATGCCGGGATATTCGCGATAGAATGAGTGATTATGGCCCTCCATGATACTTACCTTCAGTTCAGCGGAAGCAGATTTATTGATGAGATCACGAAGCTCAGCACTGGTAAGCACTCCGACGTTGTGGTTCGTATCCAGGTAACAAAAGACCAGGAGGCCGGCGGCGGCAATCGTCAGAAACAGAACCAGACGGCGTGAAATCGTTCTGACTGGCCCGGGTTGTGA
>DASZAB010000095.1:0-42056 GCA_035945675.1 Verrucomicrobiia bacterium
GAGGTGGCGCCGCAAAGTTTGTATCTGGAACAGCTGAAGGAGCGGCTGGGCGGGGCGGCGGTGGAAAACATCGGCTACACGATGTTTTCAATTTTCGCCTCGCCGTCTTCGCAAACGGTCAATGCCGGTTCGAGCAACAACTACACCGTGACGCTCGATGATCCCACGTTGATGAGCAACGTGGTGGAGTTGAGCGTGAGTGGTTTGCCGCCCGGCGCAAGCGCGAGTTTCAATCCGGCTTCTGTAACCGGCGCGGGAATGTCCGCGCTGACCATCGTGACTTCGACTTCCACTCCCGCAAATCACTATGCGTTAGATGTGATTGGCACGACCGCCGGGTTGTCGCACACCAACGCGGTTGGATTCGTCGTGGTTCCGCCGTCGCAACCGCGCATCACCAGGGTCGGTTGGAGCGGGCCGACGTTGACTTTCAGCGGAACGAACGGTCGGGCAGATGGAACCTATTATGTACTCTCGACAACCGATCTGGCCTTGCCGAGAAACCAGTGGAGTGTCATCGCCACGAATATATTCGATTCCGAGGGTGACTTTAATTTCACCAACCTGTCGGCTCCTCTACCAACGCAAATGTTCTACATGCTAAAGCTGCCATAGCCGGATGAGACGCAGGCATATCCCACGCCACAATGATCCTTAAACCTCCTCCAGCAATCTTCATTTTCATCCACCGGATCATCAGTTTATCGCTAATTACCTTCGCTCTGCCGACCGCAGGTATGATCCCGCCCGCGCCCGCTCCACGTGAGCGGCTGCTGCTGGACTTCGGCTGGCGCTTCCATCTGGGCGACGTGCCGGACGCGGGAACCCGGTTTGATTACCCTGAAGTCAGCGACCTCGCCAAAACGCGCCTGGACCAGCTGGAAAAGGAAAAGAAACTGGCCGCCAGCGACCCCCCGATGGCGGCGGGTTTTGGCAGCAAGGTTTCCTTTGTCCAACCGGACATTAATGACAGCCACTGGCGCAAATTGAATTTGCCGCACGATTGGGCGGTGGAATTGCCGTTCGAGGAAGCGGCCGACTACAAACACGGTTTCAAACCGATTGGTCCGGATTTCCCGCAAAACAGCATCGGCTGGTACCGGCACGCGTTTGCATTGCCGGCCTCAGACGAAGGCCAAACGCTCTGGCTGGCATTCGAGGGCGTTTACCGCAACGCCCTCGTTTGGCTCAACGGCCACTGTCTCGGCCGTCATTTGGACGGTTATAGCAGCTTCCGGTACGACATCAGCAAGTTTGCGAACTATGGCGGAAAAAACGAGCTGGTTGTGCGTGTGGATGCTTCGCGGTTTCAAGGCTGGTTCTACGAAGGCGCGGGTATTTATCGGCACGTCTGGCTGGTGAAAACATCACCGCTGCACATCGCGCCGGACGGGATCTTTGTTTATAGCACGTTCCCCGACAACGTCCCCAAGGGACAGGCTTTAATCCATTTGCGAACCGAAGTGGCAAATAGACAGAAAAACACCAGTATTGCCAAAGTCCTTTGGCAAATCGTTGCGCCGGACGGGAAAATGATTCAGGAACGTGGAGTGCACGAAACTTCCGAAATTTCACCCGACTCACAAACGGAATTCAGTCGCGAAATCGGCATAAATTCACCGGTGGTTTGGTCGCCCGAATCGCCGAATCTTTATCGGCTCATCACCACTGTCGAGAGCGGCGGGAAGACGATTGACCGTAAGGAAATCGCTTTTGGCATCCGCACCATCGCCTTCGACCCGGACAAGGGATTTTTACTCAACGGCATGGGTTGTCAAATCGAGGGCACCTGCAATCACCAGGACGCGGCCGGCGTCGGCATCGCAGTGCCGGACGCTTTGTGGTATTACCGCCTGAAAAAATTGAAAGCGATGGGCTGCAACGCCATTCGAACTTCGCACGATGAGGTCGCACCGGAACTGCTTGACGCCTGCGACCGGCTCGGTCTGCTGGTTATGGAAGAGAACCGCCGCCTGGACACCAATGCCGAAACGCTCGACAACCTCAAAGAAATGATCCGACGCGACCGCAATCATCCGAGCATTTTCATCTGGTCGCTGGGCAATGAGGAACCATTGCAGGGCACGGACATCGGTGAATCCATGTTGGGCACAATGCAGGCCCTCGTTCACCAGCTCGACCCGACCCGGCTTTGCACCGTCGCCATGAATGGAAAATGGGGCGCGGGCTTTTCGAGGGTGATTGATGTTCAGGGATTCAATTACGGCACTAAAAACATAGACGCCTACCACACCGGCCATCCCACCCAGCCGGAAATCGGCACCGAAACGGCCAGCACGACCGGCACCCGTGGCATCTACACCAACAATCCGGTCCTGGGCTTCGTCAGCGCCTATGGCGATGAACATCCGGGCTGGGGCGCGGCGCCGTGGCAATGGTGGCCGTATTACTCGACGCATCCGTTCACCAGCGGTGGGTTCGTCTGGACGGGTTTTGACTATCACGGCGAGCCGACACCTTACAAATGGCCATGCATCAGCTCGCAATTCGGCATCATGGACACGTGCGGTTTCCCGAAGGACATCTATTATTACTACCAATCCTGGTGGCAGGACAAACCGGTGTTGCACATCACGCCGCATTGGAACTGGCCGGGCAAAGAAGGGAAGAACACCCTCGTGCGCGTCTTCAGCAACTGTCAGGAGGTGGAGTTGTTTCTGAACGGCAAAAGCCTTGGCAAACAGAAGATGGGGCCGAACTGGTTTCTCGATTGGAACGTGAAGTATGAACCGGGCGAGTTGAGCGCGAAGGGCTATAAGGGTGACAAACTTGTCGCAGAAACAAAAGACGAAACGGCCGGTTCGCCAAAGGCAATTCAACTTTCGCCCGACCGAGGTACCATTCACGCGGACGGCGAAGATTGCGTCCTTGTGACTGTGGCCGTGACGGACGCGCAAAGCCGCGTCGTGCCGGTGGCGGACAACCTGATTCACTTTGCCCTGAGCGGGCCGGGAAGGATTATTGGTGTGGGCAACGGCGATCCGAGTTGTCACGAACCGGACATTTGCTCTGGCGAATGGCAGCGCAGGGTTTTCAACGGTTTAGCACAGGTCATAATTCAATCAAGCTCCAGACCTGGCCTGATTCTACTGACCGCTGTCTCGCCGGGATTAGGCAAGGACACTTTGAGAATCCGATGTGAACCAGCCATGTTAACTTCCTTGGCCCATTGACTTCCGGTAATCAAGTCGTGGCCTTGGGTCCGGCGCACTGCCACATAGGTGGGCGGCTAAAATCCAGCAAGAAGCATCCGTCTGGGAATGAAAACAGCGAGGTCTGCTACTGAAGTGACCGAGAGGCAGCAAGAGCAGCATGAATTTTTTTGATGCATCTACTGAACGAGTCCAGTGGGGTGGATAACTGCTGCACTGCCAACCGTTCCTGACTTGAACATTTGTTCGATGGCTTCCTCAGGCGGCTACGACTAGGTTGGTTATCAATCCAGTCAATGTCATTATGCTCATTTCTGTAAATTGTTGTCGTCGCCCGACCTGGCTGTGGAGCGCAATCTGTCTGACGGCCACCACGATGGCAGCAGTCGCGAATCAGCCAATCTCGCCAGAGCCGGCTTCCGAAATCCGCACGCCGCCCGCGCCGCCCACGCCCCGCATCAACGGGCCGGACATTTTCGGCGTCCGGCCCCGCCATCCGTTTCTCTACCACATCCCGGCGACGGGCAACCGGCCCATGACTTTTTCCGTGGAGAACCTCCCGGCCGGCTTGCAGGTGGACCCGGCAACAGGTGAAATCACCGGCCAATTGGACAAGACCGGAGATTACGTCGTGACGTTGCACGCCAAAAACTCGCTGGGCACGGATGGGAAGAGATTCAAAATCGTGGTCGGCGAGGCCATCGCCCTGACGCCGCCAATGGGCTGGAACCATTACAACTGCTGGGCCAACCATGTGAATGAGGCCATGGTGCTCGGAATCGCCCGCAAGATGGTTTCCACCGGCTTGATCAATCACGGCTGGACTTACATCAACATTGACGATTCCTGGCAAGGCCAACGCGGCGGTCCCTTCAACGCCATCCAGGGCAACAAAAATTATCCCCACCTGAAAACGCTGTGCGATGAAGTCCATGCACTGGGCCTGAAAGTCGGCATATATTCCACGCCCTGGGTGACTTCCTATGCCGGGCACACGGGCGGCAGCGCCGAGAATCCCGAAGGCTTCTGGTCGCCGCCGACCATTCCCAAGAAGGGACACGTGAACAAAAACATTCTGCCCTGGGCGATCGGAAAGTATCACTTCGCCACCAACGACACGGCCCAGTGGGCGGCGTGGGGCATTGATTATTTAAAATACGACTGGCACCCGATTGAGGTCCCGGAAACCGCGGAGATGTATGACGCGCTGCGTCACAGCGGGCGGGACATCGTCTTCAGCCTGTCCAACGACACGCCGATTCGCAATGCGCCGGCCCTTTCCAGGATTGCCAATTGCTGGCGGACGACCGGCGATATCCGGGACAACTGGAAATCCATGAGCAGCAAAGGATTTGGCGAGGACAAATGGGCGCGTTACGCCGGACCCGGCCATTGGAACGATCCGGACATGCTGGTCATCGGCGTGGTCGGCTGGGGCAAACCCCGTCCGAGCCGGTTAACGCCGGACGAGCAATACACCCACCTGACGCTCTGGTGCCTGGAGGCGGCGCCGCTCCTGTTGGGTTGCGACCTGAACCAGCTGGACGCCTTCACCATGAACCTGATTGACAACGACGAAGTATTGGCCGTGGATCAGGATGCGCTCGGCGAACCGGCGGTCATGGTGGCGAAGGACGGCGACACGTGCGTTTATGCCAGGAATCTGGAAGACGGCTCGAAAGCCGTTGGCATGTTCAACCTCAACGGCGACCGGGCAGCCACCGTGACTGTGAAATGGTCCGACCTGAACATCTCCGGCCAGCATGAAGTCCGCGATCTTTGGCGGCAGAAAGACCTCGGCCAGTTCACGGGATCCTTCCCAATGCCCGTCGCGCCGCACGGGGCCGAACTCGTAAAAATTTCTCCCTGACAATGCTTCTCCCGGCGATCGCAAAATCAAGACGAACCGAATAACCCCAACGAACCATGAACCAAACCAAGTTGTTGACCCCCGTCCCGTTTCATCTCGCCCGGTGTCTGATCGTGGCGGTCTTCGCTCTTTTCTCCTGCGCGGTCCCCGCACAAACCGCCGCGCCCGAAATCCGCACGCCGCCCGCGCCGCCCGCGCCCCGCATCAACGGGCCGGACATTTTCGGCGTGCGGCCTGGCCATCCCTTTTTGTACCACGTCCCGGCGACCGGCGACCGGCCCATGACCTTTTCCGTGGAGAACCTGCCGGCCGGCTTGCAGATGGACGCCAGAACGGGTGAAATCACCGGCCAACTGGAAAAGCCCGGCGACTATCTCGTGACCCTGCGCGCCAAAAACCAACTGGGCGCAGCCGAAAAAAAATTCAAAATCGTCGTGGGCGAGACCATCGCGCTGACACCGCCGATGGGCTGGAACAGTTGGAATTGCTGGGGCAGTCGTGTGGATGAACAGGAAGTGCTGGCCGCGGCGCAGGCCATGGCCGATTCGGGCCTGATCAATCACGGCTGGACGTACATCAACATTGACGATTCCTGGCAGGGTCAGCGCGGCGGGCCGTTCCAGGCCCTGCAAGGCAACCAAAAATTCCCCGACCTGAAAAAGCTCAGCGACGCCGTCCACGCGCAGGGCTTGAAAATCGGCATCTATTCCACGCCCTGGACGACATCCTATGCCGGCTATCCCGGCGGCAGTTCGGAAAATCCCGAAGGCACCTGGACCAAACCGGTTGGTCCGAAGCACGTCAACCATAACCTCCTGCCATGGGCCATCGGCAAATACCATTTTGCCACCCATGACGCCGACCAATGGGCGGCCTGGGGCTTTGATTATCTGAAATACGACTGGAATCCGATTGAAGTTCCTGAAACCGGAGAGATGTATGACGCGCTGCGTCACAGCGGCCGCGATATCGTGTTCAGCCTGTCGAATAACTTGAACATCAAGAACGCGCCGGCCATCAGCAAAATCGCGAACAGTTGGCGAACCACCGGCGACATCCGGGACAACTGGTGGAGCGTCACCGGCAACGGGTTCGCCTCGCAAAACCGCTGGGCGCAATACAGTAGCCCCGGACATTGGAACGATCCGGACATGCTGGTCGTCGGCTATGTCGGCTGGGGCCAGCCTCATCCCTCCGGTCTGACGCCGGATGAACAATATTCGCACATCACCCTTTGGTGCCTGCTGGCCTCGCCACTATTGCTGGGTTGCGATATGAGCCGACTGGACCCGTTCACACTCAACCTGCTGGAAAACGACGAAGTCCTGGCCGTGGACCAGGATTCGCTAGGCAAACAGGCGAGGCTGGTGGCCGAATCCGGCGAGCCGGTGACCATCACCGAACTCCGGCGGGACCGGCCTACCCTCCACCGCGCGCTCCCACCCTTCCAGGTTTGGGCCAGACCTTTGGCCGATGGCTCCCATGCGGTCGGATTGTTTAATCTCAGCGACAAGACCGTTCCCGTCACCGTCAAATGGTCGGAATTGAAAATTTCCGGCAAACATGGAGTGCGCGATCTGTGGCGGCAAAAAAAACTGGGTGAATTCGAAGGGGAATTCTCCATGCCGGTCGCACCGCACGGGGCGGAAATGGTAAAAATCGAGCCCTGACCGGTTCGAGTCAATGGCGGTCAAATGAAACAGAAAATTTCACGTCTCTGGTCTTTGCCGGCTGGATTGCTCATCCTGTGTTCGCCCGCCCGAGCCGCCAACACACCCGCGCCGGGGTCGGACTCCGGACGAACGTTGTATGTATCGCCTGCAGGTGACGACCAAAATCCGGGAACGCAAGCCAGGCCCATCCGCACTCTCCAACACGCCCGCGATCGGATCCGGACAATGAACCGGGACATGAACCGTGATATCACGGTTTATCTGGAAGGCGGCACCTACCGGCTGACTGAACCGCTGGTGCTGGACACTCAGGATTCCGGCACCGGCGGCCATAACGTCATTTACGCCGCTCTGCCCGGCCAACGCCCCGTCATCAGTGGTGGCATGCCGGTCATGGGTTGGAGGCTCGTGGACGCGGGCCAGCATCTCTGGTCGGCCCCGGCGCCCGCTGGTCTCGCCAACACCCGGCAGCTTTACGTCAATGGCGTTCGCGCGGAGCGGACACGCGGGCGGTTGCCGGTCAAATTGACCGAGACCAAAACCGGTTACATTGCGGATGCGCCGGTGATGTCCGGCTGGCGGAATCCGGGCGACATTGAATTTGTCTATACCGGCGGCAACGGATTGTGGTCGGAGCATTCGGAGGGGCTCGGCGCCTGGACGGAACCGCGCTGTCCGGTGGCGAGCATCGAAGGTACGACGATTACGATGGCACAGCCTTGCTGGAACAATTCAACCAAACGCATCATGCTGCCGCCCGATTCCGGCTTCCATCGGACGGCGAATCTCGTCGGCCCGGCCAGCATCGGCCGCGAACCGGAATATGTGGAAAATGCCTACGAATTACTGGGCACACCAGGGCAATGGTATTTTGACCGGCCAGCCGGAAAGTTCTATTATGTGCCGCGTCCGGGAGAAGACATGACCAAAGCCGATGTCGATGCGCCGGTGCTGGAGCAATTGATTCTGGGCCGGGGAACCGATCGAAATCCGATTCACAACATCATTCTCACGGGAATTCAATTCTCTTACGCCACCTGGCTGTTCCCGAGCAGCGGCGAAGGCTTCTCCGAAATTCAGGCCAATTACATGGTGACGGGACCAGACGGCTACGCCACCCAGGGCTTGTGTGATCCGGTGCCCGGTGGGAATTGCCCCTTCGGGGACTGGACGCAAACGCCCGGCAACGTGAGCTTTCGTTACGACCACGGGATCCAATTCAGGCGCGATAATTTTGTGCATCTCGGCGCAGCGGGGCTGGCACTCGGCGACGGGTCGCAAACCGACACCGTCGAGGGCTGTGTCTTCACTGACATTTCCGCCAACGGCTTGGAACTCGGCGGCGTGGACCTGCCGGAAGGCAGCGCCGCGCAGGTCACTTGTGACAATCGCATTCTCAACAATCATTTTTATAACGTGGCCGCGGAATACCACGGCGGCGTAGGCATCTGCGTCGGTTACGCTCAGCGCTCGGATATCACTCACAATCAACTCGATCACCTGCCCTACACCGCCATCTCGATGGGCTGGGGCGGCTGGCCGGACAAAATTCACCGGGCCGGCGTGGTGAACAATTCGCTGAACAACGTCGTCGCCGACAATCTGATTTTTGACCACATGCAGTTGCTGGCGGATGGCGGCGCCATCTACACCCAGGGACTGACCGGACCGTCCCTGGCCAAAGGCGAAAAAATCATTGGCAATGTCATTTACAGCCAGCTGGGTTCCGGTCACGGCATCTACACCGACAACGGCTGCAACAACGTCACGGCAAAAAGCAACATCATCGTGAGCGTCAACTTCGACGACTGGGGCAGCCGCCACCGCAATTATTACGACGGCCATCACGGCGAGGCGGATGATGCGTTCGACTTCGAGGATAATTACTGGCAACAAGGCGGCGGGACTGTTTCAGCGGACAATGTCACATTGAACAATAACCACCTAATCAACGCTTTGAATCAGGCGCCCAGGAACCTCCTACAGAATGCCGGGTTGCAACCTGCTTTTGCGGACATTTTGGACAAGCGGTTCGGCCAGCCCGGCACCCCCGATCCTCCCGGTCGGGTGGCCGCAGCCGCGGGCAATGGCTTTGCTTTGGTGGCCTGGAATCCCCCGGTATTTGACGGTGGAGCACCGGTGGAATCCTACACGGTCATTCCCTCCCAGGGCGACCCGGCGACTGTCTCGGAAGCGGATTTTCAAGCCAAAGGCTATGTCAAAGTCGCCGGGCTGGCCACCGGCCAGGACTACACCTTCACGGTCAAAGCCAACAACGCAAACGGCGCGAGCGCACCTTCATTGCCGTCAGCCACCATCGTTCCAAATGCCAAAGCCATTCGCCTGCCGTCGGCCCCGGCCCGCGCCTTCGCGGAACCGGGCGACGGCATGGCCAGTATTAATTTTCAGGCACCCGAAGACGACGGCGGCAGCCCGATCATCGCCTACATATTTACGACCAGGCCGGGCGGGCACAAGGTTACGGTAACCGGCCGTTCAGTGCTGACGTTGGGAGGCCGACATACAACCTTTGCAGTGGTGGATGGCCTGGAGAATGGACAACCCTGCCAGTTTGAAGTGGCAGCGGTTAATGGGGCTGGAACAGGCACACCGATTTCCACCCGTCCCGTAAAACCCACGGCAGAGAAACCAGCCGGACAATAAACGGAGCGTCGCTCCCAAATGACCGATGAAACCATTATCCGGATTGAACCTGCGCCTGCTGGCCTCCGCTCTGCTCGTCTTCGGGCTGGCGACCCGAACTGTCGCCAGCGCACCGCTGGTGACCGTCACTCTGGACACGGAGAACCCCGGCCTGGTCATCCCGGCAGATTTTGAGGGATTGAGCTTCGAAGCATCCCAGCTGTTGCCTGGCCCGGGCGGAATTCATTATTTCCGCCGCGACAACCACGCGCTCATCCACTTGTTTCATACCCTCGGCATCAAAAGTCTGCGCCTCGGAGGCAACACGGCCGACCGTGACGCCCGGAAACTGCCCGACGAAGCCGATCTCGACAGTCTCTTTGCCTTTGCCAAGGCCGCGGGAGTAAAAATCATTTATTGCCTGCGCCTCCACGGCGGCGACCCGCAGGCGGACGCCCGTACGGCCAAATACATCATGGATCGTTACGCGTCGCAAATGGATTGCTTCTCCATCGGGCAGGAACCCAGCTCGTATCCCAAACCCTATTCGTATTCGGATTATGAGAAGGACTGGAGAAAATTCGCAGACACGATCATTGCGGCCGTGCCGGACGTGAAGTTCTGCGGGCCGAGCGTGCATAAGAATCCGGCCTGGGCGCGGCAATTCATCGCCGATTTCGGTCAGGCCAGCCACGTGATACTGATCACCGAACACTTTTATCCGGGTGGCGCAGGCAACAAGGTGCCTGCACCGGAAGTCGGACGCGACTGCATGCTCTCCGATAACTTTGTGAAATCATACGAGACGCTCTACAACGGCTTTGTCCCGGCGGCCTTGTCCGATGGCCTGCCCTATCGCCTGGAGGAGGCGAACAATTATTTCAACGGCGGCGCGAAAGGCGTAAGCGACACCTTTGCCGCCGCACTGTGGGGGCTGGACTTCATGCACTGGTGGGCGGAACATGGCGCAAAGGGAGTCAACTTCCACACCGGCGATTTCGTCTCGGCAAACTACCGGTTGGAACCGGCTAAATACACAGCATTTTTTTCCACCAGGAATGGCTACGTCTCCCGCCCCCTGGCTTACGGAATCAAAGCCTTTGATCTGAGCGGTCACGGTCGCGTGGTCCGGGTGGAATTATCATCGGGAAGTTCCAGGCTGGCGGCTTACGCTGTGTTGGGGAACGACAATGACCTTTACGTCACGCTGATCAACCAGGAGCATGGCGCTGATGCTCAAACCCTCACGGTGGCCGTTCGTCCAAGTCGCACCCGCTTCAAATCCGGACAGATCCTGTACCTCATTGCTCCAGACCATAACGTTGCTGCCATTTCGGGAGAAACATTGGGCGGCACAGAAATTGAGGTGGACGGCAATTGGAATGGAAAATGGACCTTGTTAAAACCACCGGAAAACGACACCGGCACATTTACGGTTCAAATTCCTGCGGTTTGCGCCGCTATTGTCAAGCTGTTGCCAATGTCTAAGCCATAGGACAGAATTACTTCTTATCCAGCCGACTGCCGAGATATGCGCCAGCGGCGCTGCTCGACTTCAAACCCGGCAGGCAAATCGAGCGGAGGGCACCCACCAAATTCGCCGAAGGCTCAAAAGGGAAGAGTGATATAGTCTATGTCAACGGTGATGTGCATGGCATTGACGAGGCAAAGCCCTTCCTGCACGCCGCTTTTGCGGACAAGCTGTTCGACGGTCACGGTGATGTTGAGATAATCGCGCCGGTGAGGCGTTCCAAACCAAAGATGCTCGGTCAGACTTTTCATTCTCAAATGGTCGCCGCAACGGCATCGCCCATTTCGCGCGTGCCGATCTTGCGGGCGTTGGGTTCGCCGGGACTGAAGATATCGCCGGTGCGATTGCCGGCGGTGATCGCGTTTTTCACCGCGGCCTCAATTGCCGCCGCCGCTTCGTTCAAACCAAAGCTATGGCGCAACATGAGCGCCGCCGACAAGATCTGCGCAATGGGATTCGCCAGATTTTTCCCGGCAATATCCGGCGCCGTGCCGCCGGCCGGTTCATAGAAGCCAAACGTTTTTTCACCGCTCGTCACACCGAGGCTGGCGCTGGGCAACATGCCGAGCGAACCGGCAAGGGCCGCCGCTTCATCGCTTAAAATATCGCCGAACATGTTCTCGCAAAGCATCACGTCAAACTGCGTCGGCCGCAACACGAGCTGCATGGCGCCGTTGTCGACAAACATATGTTCCAGCGTTACGTCGGGATATTGTTGACCGGTCCGTGTGACGACCTCGCGCCAAAGCACGCCGTTTTCCAGCACATTGGCTTTGTCAATACTCGTGACTTTTTTGCGCCGCAATCGCGCGGCTTTGAATGCGACATGGGCGATGCGCTCAATTTCCGGCGTCGTATAGACCATCGTGTCAATTGCCCGCTGGCCGCCGGCAATGTCTTCAGTCTTTTTGGGTTGGCCGAAATACATGCCGCCCGTCAATTCACGCACCACCAGAATATCAATGCCGTTGCCCTGCCGTTCTTTTGACAACGGACACGCGTGGGCGAGGGCTTTGGGCAGCTGCACCGGCCGCAAATTGGCGAACAAACCAAACTCCTTGCGGAGGCGCAGCAGGGCGGCGCGTTCGGGGCGTTCCGCCTTGGGAATCGTCGGATCGCGGTCGGGCAAACCCACCGAGCCGAACAGGATGGCGTCCGAGTTTCTACAGAGGTCGAGGGTGGCGTCCGGCAACGCCTTGCCCGCTGCGTCAATCCCCGCCCAGCCAACGGGGGCCTCGGTGAGGTCGAGCTGGAAACCATATTTCGTTTCCGTGGTGCGCAACACCTTGATGGCTTCGCGCATGACTTCCGGCCCGATGCCGTCGCCGGCCAGCGCCGCAATTTTGAAGGTTTTCATCCAAACGAATTTACGATATACGATTTGCGATTTACGAGCCATTTTCTAAGATCGCGTTGCACGTAAATCGAAAAACCAAAATCGTCAATGCCGCTGCCCTACAAAATCGCGACGCTGCTTTACTGCTTCAATGAACGCGACGACGTCCTGCTGCTTGAGCGCGCGCAGGAGCCGAACCGTGGTTTCTGGAGCCCGTGCGGCGGAAAGTTAAAAATGGACATCGGCGAGTCGCCCTACACCTGCGCCGGCCGCGAGGCGGAGGAGGAATTGGGCATCCAAGTGCGAACCGCCGATTTGCATCTGGCCGGCCTGGTTAGCGAACACGGTTATCAAGGCCAAACGCATTGGCTGATGTTTCTGTTCGAATTGAGGGCGAAGTTGAAGCTGCTGCCGCCACCCCACGCCGAAGGCCGGTTTCAATTCTTCCCGCGGGAGGCGCTGACTTCATTGAGAATTCCCCGGACCGATCGCGAGCAAATCTGGCCCTGGTTCTGGCAACACCGTGGCGGTTTTTTTGCGGCCCATTGCCATTGCCACCCGGAAGGACACAATGAATGGACGCTCGAGGAATTTGTAGCGGCGAACGTGAGTTCGCCCTGATTTTCTCAAAAAAAGAATGAGCCGACTCACGTCGGCTGCTACGATATTTAGAAATGCAGGATGAACCCGTCATTGACCTGCACAGCGACGACTATTTCATGTGCGAGGCGCTGCGCCAGGCCGCCAGGGCTTATGAAGCCGGCGAAGTCCCGGTCGGCGCGGTGATTGTGCGCGCAGGACGGGTCATCGCCCGGGCATTTAATCAGGTCGAATTGCTGAAGGACGCGACCGCCCACGCGGAAATGTTGGCGCTCACGCAGGCGGAGGAGGTGGTGGGCGACTGGCGGTTGACCGATTGCATCCTTTATGTGACCAAGGAGCCGTGCCCGATGTGTGCCGGCGCCATGGTGCACACGCGGCTGGCGCGCGTGGTGTTCGGCGCCAGCGACCTGAAGGCCGGGGCAGCGGGAAGCGCGATTAATTTATTGCAGTTTCCCTCCCTGAACCATCGTTGTGATATCACCCGGGGTGTGCGCGAGAAGGAATGCCGCTCCCTGCTGCAAAATTTTTTTACCGAACAGCGGCTTTCAGAGAAGCCGAAGCGGAAGACCGACGGCCAGATTCCTGATAATGTTTAAGAGAGTATCCGCAAAACCCGGATGACTTCAGCACGCCGCTGCAAAAAAAACGAGGCGTCCTTTCGGGACGCCTCGTTCATGGTCAATTAACACCCGGGCAGGTTACGGGAAATTATAAAACGGATATAACGTTGGCCCGTTCGTGGCGTTTATCAAGTCGTTCTGCAAATCGGAGATGGTTGCCTGTTGGGCGCTGCCGTCTCCCAGCAGAAGGTTGCCGGCCCCCAGGTGAATATCGTTGGCCGACCAAGCCCACCACCCCCAATCCAAACCTTTCAGGGAAGTAGCCCCGGTGCCAGTGCCGGCCACTCCCAAGCCGTTTGGGCCATTGCTGGCCGCGGCAGCGGGAGGGCTGGTGGGCGTGGGATTATACATCCCTGGGGCGTTTTGTCCCTTGTTCGGACTGTCGCTGCCAATATTGCGGTCACCCGCCAGGATGGACTGGGGCTGCGTATCAATGGAATCACCACAGACAAAATAACTTAGCCAGGCGGCGTTCTTGGCAGTGGAGGTAGCATCAGTATAGAATTGGGTCCAATTCGTAGCAGCACTGCTGTGAGGCGCGGTGGAATCCGAGGGACAATCCAGCAATGCCGGATTATCCAACGTATTCGACATAACGACAAAACACTGCGCTGGATAAAGTCCCGGCGCCCAGTTTCCGCCCGGATTAGGGAGGGTATTATTTTGCGCACTATATACATTTTCTTCAGCGCCACCATTGGCACAAAGAACCGTCATGGGATACTGACCGTTGTTGTCGTCTCCCCACATCCGGAAGGAGATGCCAATTTGTTTGAGATTGCTGATGCAATTGATGCGTTGCGCCTTGCGCTTGGCCGCGGCGAGCGCCGGCAGCAGCATGGCCGCCAGAATGGCGATGATGGCGATCACCACCAGCAGTTCAATCAGCGTGAAGGCCTTTTTTTGTTTTAGAATTCTTTTCATACGTTCTCTTGGTTTTTAATTTTGTCTCTCGGTGATAGTTGGCGGAATCTAATCAAACCGCACCGACTGTCAATACCTATTCTGTAAATTTTCTTAGCACTACCGGTGCCATCCGGAATTTCCGGCAAAACCGCCGAAAATTGGAGGTCGGCGAAGGCAGAAATGCCGCAGTGCGTAAAATTTTCACGCATCGCGCGTGAAACTCACGCACCCGCACCCCGCCACGCCGCGCAAAATCTCATTTACAGCCACGCGCCCATCGCAAACACTGCCCGGCCTGTGGCTGACCCGAAAAAAAATGCGCTCATGGAGAAAATCGTGTCGCTGTGCAAGCGACGCGGCTTCATTTATCAATCCTCGGAAATTTACGGTGGCATCAACGGTTTTTGGGACTACGGCCCGTTGGGCGCTGAACTCAAGCGCAACGTCAAGGAGCTCTGGTGGCAGACCATGACCCGCCAGCGCGACGACGTGGTGGGCCTGGAAGCCACCATCATCATGTCGCCGCAAATCTGGAAAGCCAGCGGCCACGTGGACACGTTCAGCGATCCGATGATTGACTGTAAGACTTGCCAGGGCCGCTTTCGGGCTGATCAAACCGGCGAAATTCCCTGTCCGCAAAAACCGAGTAAAACGGTCTCCGAATGCCATGGCGAGAAAACCGCGCCGCGGGCCTTCAATCTGATGTTCCAGACCTATGTCGGCCCCGTGCAGGATGCTTCCGCCGTGGCCTATCTCCGGCCCGAAACCGCGCAGGCCATTTTCGCGCAGTTCAAAAACGTGCTGGAGACGTCGCGTCAGAAGGTGCCGTTCGGCATCGCGCAGGTTGGCAAGGCGTTCCGCAACGAAGTCACCCCGCGCAATTATACCTTTCGTTCCCGCGAGTTCGAGCAAATGGAACTGGAATTTTTCATCAAACCGGACGAAGTGGTGGAGGCCATCAAAGGCCGCGTGATGCCCGGCGCTGAACTCGACCCTCGACCCTCGACCCTGGACACTTCTTCGTGGGGCTGGGAAGCGTGGCACAAATACTGGGTCGCGGAACGCCTGGCGTTCTACGAAGGCATCGGCCTGCCGCGAAACACGCTGGTCGAGTACTGGCAAAAACCGGAGGAACTGGCGCATTACGCCCGCGCCACGGTGGACATTCTTTACAAATTCCCGTTCAGCAAACGCGACGAAAAGGGTGAATTGACGGGCGAGGAGCTGGAAGGCATTGCCGCCCGCAGCGATTTCGATTTGAGCCAGCACGAGCGTTTTTCCGGCAAGCCGATGGGCGTATTCGACGAGGAGCTCCGCGCCAGCTGGGGCAAACTGCCGAAAGAGAAACAGGACGAACTCTGGCGGCGTTATTACGAGAACCGGAAAAAATATCTGGTGAAAACCGGCGTCGCCGAGGAGCAGGCATCAAGCGATGCGACCGAAGATGCGAACGGTCTGGCGAAGGGCCAGTACCTCCCGCACGTGATCGAGCCGTCCGCGGGCGTGGACCGGCTCATCCTGGCGTTGATTTGCAATGCCTACCACGAAGACACGATGCCTGATGAAAAGGGCAGGTTGGAAACGCGGGTGGTGCTGAAATTTCATCCGCGGGTCGCACCCATCAAGGTGGCAGTGCTGCCGCTGCTCAAGAACAAGCCTGAGCTCGTCAGCAAGGCTCAGGGCATCCGTGACCTGCTGCGTCCGCACATGAACGTCTTTTACGATGATGCGGGCGCCATTGGCCGGCGCTACCGGCGTCAGGACGAAGCCGGCACGCCCTTCTGCGTGACCATTGATTTCGACACCCTGGGCGAGAAGGCGGAGTGGAAGGACACGGTAACCGTGCGTTACCGCGACGACGGCAAACAGGAGCGGCTGGCGATTGGCGAATTACTGAATTGGTTGCTGCCGAAAATCCGCTGAGGGTGTATGTGTCAGCCATGAGCCAGTCTGCGCGCATCTCCTACGTGATGATGGCGGTGTTGCTGCTGCTGATCGGCTGGCTGCATTTGGGAACCCTGATCCTGACCGTGCTGTTCGGTTACTTCGCGTTGCAACAATTCAGTTTCGGCCGCAGCAAACTTTTGGGCGTGACACTATATCTTATCGCAGTCGTCGCCATCGGTTGGGGCCTGTTTTATTTTTCACGCCAGGCTTATATCGCCGCGCCAAAGATTGCCGAAACCACGATTCCCGCCGTGGTCGAATACGCGGAAAAGCAGGGTGTGGAACTGCCGTTCACCGATTACGCGAGCCTGAAAACGGTCGCGATCAAGGAGGTCAAGGAAGATGTCGCCAATGTCGGCCGGCATGTGCGCGCCGTCGCGTTTCAAATTGTTTTGTTGCTGATCGGCCTGGTGGTGGCGATGGGACTTTTCCTGAACGCGACCTGGGGTACGGAGAACGACCCCAACACGTCGCGCGACAGTCTGTATGCCACGGTCGTGCGCGAACTGGATGTTCGTGCCCGGACCTTTTACCGCAGCTTCGCCAGGGTGATCGGCGCGCAAATCGTCATTTCCCTGATCAATACGGCACTGACCGCTGTATTTCTCATCTGGAACGGTTATCCGTACAAGACGGTGCTTGTGGTGTTCACGTTTCTGTGCGGCTTATTGCCCATCATCGGCAATATCATCAGCAACACACTCATCGTTGGCGTCAGCTTCACCCTTTCGCCGAACATGGCGCTCGTCGCACTGATTTTTCTCATCGCCATCCACAAGCTGGAATATTTCCTCAACAGTAAAATCATCGGTGACCGGATTAAAAACCCGATGTGGCTGACCCTCATCGGCCTGGTGCTGGGCGAAAAACTGATGGGCATTCCCGGCATGATCCTCGCGCCGGTCGTTCTGCATTACATCAAGGTGGAGGCGTCGCGTAACAAGGTGACCGGAGCCGCGCCCCCATCAGCCGCCTCACCTCCCGCAGCATCCGGAGGTTAATTTGAAACGAGACTCGATGGCCACTGAAATCAAACCTGTAAAAAAAACCGCGCCGACGCTGTATTTTATCGCCGCCATCAAGTTGATCAAGGGAGTCGCGTTCCTGCTGCTGGCGCTGGGTGTCTTCACGCTGGCGAACAAGGATTTGTCGGACGTATTCGATCAGTTTCTGCGATGGGTGCACCTGGACCCGGAGCGAACCTTTTTCGCGAGGATTGGCGACTGGCTCGGCACCATCACCCCCACCAACGTCCGCGAGGTGGCCTCGGGTACGTTTCTCGGCGGATTGTTCCTGCTCATCGAAGGGATTGGGCTGTCGTTTCGCGCCAAATGGGCCATCTGGCTGGCCATTGGTGAATCGGCATTTTTCATTCCGATCGAAGTTTTTGAATTAATCCCCCGTCCCAAAGTATCACACCATTATTCTACCGGCCTTTTAATCGTGCTGATCCTCAACGTGGCCATCGTCTGGTATCTGTTCAAGAACCGGGAACGGCTCTTCCGACACCACCATTAAATTTGCGATTTACGATTTACGATTTATGATTTTGCATCCAGCAATCGATGGGAATTTCAGTAAAACGCCGATCACAAATCATCAATCAAGGTGACAACGACCGAAGCCATTCAACTGCTGGAAAGATTCCAGGCGGGCGGCGCGAGCTGCGACCAGGTGTTGCGCGCCTTTCAATCCGCGCCAGTGGCCGACCTCGGCTTTGCGCAGGTGGACACCCACCGCGCGCTGCGCCGGGGTTTTCCCGAGGTCATCTTTGGCGCCGGCAAGACACCGGAGCAGGTCGTCAAAATCGCCGCCAAACTTCTGGAGCGCGAACAATGCGCGCTCGTGACCCGCATCAACGGGGAACATGCCCGGGCGCTGAAACGGAAATTCAAAATGGCGGTCCACCACCCATTGGCGCGTTGCGTGACCCTTGAGAAAAAGCCCCTGCCGAAACGGCCCGGCAGCATCGCCGTCGTTTGCGCCGGCACGAGCGACTTGCCGATCGCGGAGGAAGCCGCGGTCACGGCGGAAATCATGGGCAACCGGGTCGAGCGTATCCACGACGCCGGCGTGGCGGGCCTGCATCGGCTGCTGCCGCACCTCGAGGTGCTCCAGCGCGCCAATGTCTTGATTGTCGTTGCCGGCATGGAAGGCGCGCTCCCCAGCGTCGTTGCCGGCCTGGTTTCCCGCCCGGTGATTGCCGTGCCGACCAGCGTCGGGTACGGTGCGAGTTTTGGTGGCGTTGCGGCATTGCTGGCGATGTTGAACAGTTGCGCCAGCGGTGTGACCGTGGTGAATATTGACAACGGCTTCGGCGCTGGATACGCCGCGAGCCAGATCAATGCGCTGGTGCGAAAATGAAAACGCTTTACCTCGATCTTTTCAGCGGCATCAGTGGCGACATGTTCGTCGGCGCGCTGATTGATCTGGGTGTGGATCCGCGCAAGCTGGAGCGTGAATTGAAAAAGCTCAGGCTGGACGGCTGGCACCTTCACGTTGTTCGCCAACAAAAATCCGGTATCGCGGGAACTAAATTCGATGTGCAGGTGGACGCAGGTCGGGCCACCAGGGCCAGGCACCGAGGGCATGAGCATTCACACCCTTCGCACCACGATCACCATCATGCCGACCGCCGCAATTTCGCCGAAATCAAACGGCTCATCTCGCACAGCCGGCTTTCCAACTGGGTGAAGAAAAAATCCGTCGCCGCGTTCGAACGCATCGCCGAAGCCGAGGGCAAAATCCACGGCCTGCCGCCGGCCCGCGTGCATTTCCACGAAGTCGGCGCCGTGGATTCCATCGCCGACATGGTGGGCGCGTGCGTGGCGCTGGAGATGTTGGGCAAGCCGCATGTGCTCGCGTCGCCGGTGGTCGAAGGCACCGGTTGGATTGATTGTGCGCATGGACGATTTCCGGTTCCCGCGCCGGCGACGCTGGCCATTCTCGGCACGCGTGGCATTGGCATTACGCAATGCGACGAACCGCACGAACTGGTCACGCCGACGGGCGCGGCGTTGCTGGCTGAATTTGTTGAACGCTTTGGGCCGATGGGAAATCTGGTCGCTGAAAAAATCGGTTATGGTCTTGGCGCGCGCGAAAATAAAACGCGACCAAACGTTTTACGCGCCGTGCTGGGCAAGGCAACCCAGGCTCCAGGTCCAAAGTTCAAAGTCGCGGATACGCGGGATTGGGAAACCGATCGCATTGCGATCCTGGAAACGAACCTGGATGACATCAACGCCGAAATTCTTGGCCATTTTGCCGAAAAGGCGTTGGCCGCGGGCGCGTTGGACGTTTTTTACCTGCCGGTTCAGATGAAGAAGAACCGGCCCGGCGTGCTGTTAACCGTTTTATGCGCAGAATCCCGAGCGGATGATTTCAGTGAAATGATTCTGCGCGAAACCAGCGCCTTTGGCGTCCGGCGCACCCTGGCGGAACGGCGCAAGTTGCGGCGTGAATTCGCCCAAGCCAAAACGCCGTTTGGGACAATTACCGTGAAATTGGGCAAGTTTAACGAAAAAGTTGTTCAGGTTTCCCCGGAATTTGAGTCATGCAAAAAGCTGGCGGCGCGGGCAAAAGTGCCGCTGAAAGATATTTATGCAGCGGCAAACCGGGCCATTTTGGCTGAGGGATAATTCTGTTTTTTTACTTGCGTAAAGGCCCATGAATTGCTTAATTATGGTTTGTAATCGAGTACGACAGGTGCCGGTTTTTTTGATGCAGAACCATCCAGTAAAGTCACAACCGACGAGGGTGTCTTGAGCCGCCCTTTTGCTCCACGCAGTTTCTCCTCTGCCTCGTTCGTCCGGGTCAACGGCAAAATTCGCGCCCGCGAGGTACGAGTCATTGACGTGCACGACAAAAACCTCGGCGTCATCTCGCTCAACGAAGCCCTTGCGCTGGCCCGGCAACAGGGGGTGGACCTGGTGGAAATTTCCCCGAACGCGACCCCGCCCGTGTGCCGGATCGTGGACTTCGGCAAGTTCCGTTACGAGCAGGCAAAAAAGGACAAGGAATCGAAAAAACATCAGCACGCCTCCACCGTCAAGGAAGTCCAACTCAGCCCGCGCATTGATCCGCACGACCTGGGCATCAAGGTCATCCATGCGATTGATTTTCTGTGCGAGGACATGAAGGTGAAAATCGCGCTGAAATTCCGTGGACGCGAAATGGCACACACGGAATTTGGATTCCAGGTCATCCGCAAATTTCTCGCCGAACTGGCGCCTTATGGGCACCCTGACTTTGACCCGAAATTGATCGGGCGCGGCATTAATGTGATGGTCAGCCCGCTGCCCCGCAATAAACGCGCAAAGAATCCGCGGGCGGGCGAAAGCGGCCGCGCGCCGGCACCGGTGAACAATCACACCCCCTTGCCGCCAACATCGTCCGAATCAAAACCAGGCGGTTTCGCAATTAATCCTTTCGCCAAGGTGGAGATCAAGTAGCGGTCTGCCTCCGCCAGCCGCCGACCAGTTCCGGAAAACGGCAACCCTCGCATACGGCATTGGAATGCCCGCAGAAGTCGTGCGCGATTTGCATCAAACCCTGCTGCGCCGCGGCACGGCGACATAAACGGCCCCGTCCCGGTCCCAGCAAACGCTGCCGCGCCAGCCGCAAAATGGAGTTGTCCTGGGCGGGTGGCCACGTGAAATAACGCTGCTCAATAATGCGCTGCAACTTCCCGTTTTTGCCCTCCGCCGCCCGCGTCCAAAGCCAGGGTAAAATCACGTTCACCGCCAGGTCGGTTACGCGCGCGTCACCCAGCAACGGCCGGGGTTCCGGCAATCGCGCCGAGCGAAAGGTCCAGTGCCACCGCCAAAATTCGTCACGCTCCACTTCCAGGATTTCGCGCAAGGAGGCGGGTACCCTCGGGTCCGGCGTATCCGTCGCACACCACCGTTCCAGTCTTTGGACCAGGTCGCCGGCCGCGAGCCAGTGCGCGGCGAGTGCCAGCCGGCGCTGCGGATGATTGGCCGGGCGCAAGCCGCGGAATTTCCACGCCGGGCGCGGCAAAAGACAATCGCTGAATTCATCGCGTTCGCGCCACCAGCGGTCCCAAAGGCGCCGCCAATAGCCATCGTCACTGGTTCGTACGCGGGACCCTTCGAGCGGCAACAAACCGCTGATGCCGAACAACCGCGCCTGCAGACCAAATGCCGAGTCGGCCCCGCGCACCCAGCGCTCGCGGGATTCGGCCAGACTCTGCATGGGCCACGCATTGTGTTTGTAACCCAGCGCACGGAACAATCCTTCCCAAAGGCATTGTTCCCAGCCGACATGTTGGGCGCGCACGTGGAACCAGGCGGCCTTGGATTGAAAACGCGCATTGGCGGCCTCGCACAGGAGGCCGGCCAATTGCGGTTCATCCAATTGGCCCAAGGACACGCAACATTGGCCGCGCAAATTTTCGGGGAATCGGCGCAGCGGTTCGCCCTCAAGCCACAGGCAAAGTTCGCTCAACGGCGCATCGAGCGAGTGGTCCAACGACAACATCGGCGGCGCGCCGGCCGACGGGCGGGTCTCTTCCCAGACCACGTGGAGCAGGACGTTTCGGAAATTCGGATTGCCGGCATGCCCGTGCGCCCGCCAGTTGCCGGCGCGCAAATCTATTTCGACATCGCCGGAGCGCGGCGCCTCATCGCCGATTTGAATCACCGCGCCCGAAAAATCCGGTCCGCCTTCGGGATTGATGAAACCGGGGTGAAAAATCCGCACCGACTTTCCGTCAGCGGTTTTGAGCCGGTCCCGAAGCAGGCGTTGATGGAGCCAGACGGCCTGGAGCAGACGTTCGGTCGGCAGGTCATGCTCATCGCGCAGAACGTTCACCGCACCTGCGCGTGCGCGCCAGAAAGCATAGAAGCTGTCGCCAGCGGGAGACATCTTGAAATTGCTTTTGCGCCGAGGATGGCGCAAAGTCAAGCCGGCGCGTAGAAAAATTGAACGCACCTTTTGTCAGATTTGCCTGTTTATAGGAACGGGCAATTGCTTCCGAGTGAGTTTTTGTTGGCCGAAACCATGCTTTTCCAGCTAAACTTCGCGAGATGGCGATGAACGAGACTGCAATGATTGAAGTGAAAAACTTGACGAAGCGCTATGCCGGCCGCACCGCCGTGGCCGGCATCTCGTTCACCGTCGCGCGAGGTGAAATTGTCGGGCTGCTCGGCCCGAATGGCGCGGGGAAAAGCACGACCATGCGGATTCTGGCGTGTTACCTGCCGGCCACCGCCGGCACGGTGCGGGTGAGCGGTTTTGACGTTTTTCACCAGTCCAATGAAGTGCGCCGCCGGATTGGCTACATGCCGGAAAACAATCCCCTCTACACCGAAATGCGCGTGCGCGAATACCTGAAATTCCGCGCGCGGCTGAAAGGGCTCGGTTGGCGGCGTTCCCGCGAACGCGTGAGCACGGTGATGGAGCAATGCGGATTGACGGACGTGAGCCGCCGCATCATCGGCCAACTCTCGAAAGGTTACCGGCAACGGGTCGGCATGGCCGATGCCCTGGTGCACGATCCGGAACTGATCATCCTGGATGAACCGACCATCGGCCTCGATCCGCATCAGATTCGCGCCGTCCGGCAGTTGATCAAAAGTCTCGCGCGCGCCCACACAGTGCTCATCTCGACGCACATTCTGCCCGAGGCGGAAATGACGTGTAACCGGATGCTCATCATGTACGACGGCAAAATCCTCGCGGCGGATACACCGGAAAATCTACAACGGCTCGTGGCCGGGAACAGCCAGATTATCGTCGAACTCGCCGCGCCCGCCGCCGCGCTGCGCGAATGTTGGTCAAAAATGCCTGAAATTGAATATTTTGACATTTCGGCCAGCGAGGGTGACTTCCAGCGTTGCGCGCTCACACCGCGGGACGGCTTGGATTTGCGGCCGATGATTTTCGCCCTGGCGCTGCAAAACGGCTGGGTGTTGCGGGAGCTGACGCGCAATCGCCATTCGTTGGAGGATATTTACGTTCAGGTAACGCAGCCGGGCGAAGAGGAAGAGGAAGAAAGCTGATGCGAATTTTTTTGACGCTCACACGGCGGGAACTGGCGGCGTTTTTCGTTTCCGTTTCGGGTTATGTCATCATCGCGGCGGTGACGCTTCTGATCGGCTGGAGTTTCGTGGTGCTGATGACCAATCTCGGCAGCGACCCGTCGCCCATGCCGGTGACGCAACTGTTCTACCGGACCTATTTCTTCTGGCTCATTGTGCTGCTGGCCACCCCCATTATCACGATGCGATTATTCGCCCTGGAAAAATTTTCCGGCACGTTCGAAACCCTGATGACGGCGCCGGTGACCGATTTGCAGGTGGTCGCGGCAAAATTCACCGCAGCGGTCATTTTTTACACCATCATGTGGCTGCCCATGCTGCCTTGCCTTTTCGTGGTGCGGCATTTTACCGACCAGCCCGGCGCGCTGGATCCGGGCATGATCAGCGGAATGTATCTGGGCGTGTTTCTGGTGGGCTGCCTGTTCCTGTCGCTGGGCTGTTTCGCCTCGGCCCTCAGCCGGAGCCAGATGGCGGCAGCGATGATCAGCTTCGTGCTGGGGGTCAGCCTGTTCTCCCTCGGGTTTCTGGCCCAGGCGATTACCGCCGCCGCCCAGTGGAAGACCCAATTGCTGTCCTATTTCGGATTGTTCGATCAGATGAACGACTTCGCGTGCGGCGTCGTGGACACTCACACGGTGATTTTTTACGTCAGCGTTACGTTGTTTTTTTTGTTTTTGACCCTGCGCGTGGTGGAAAGCCGGCGTTGGAGATAAGATGACCGCCACCCCCAAACCCCAACCCAGTTTCTCGCCCGGCCGCCGGTGGAAAATCGGCTTCGATGTGGTGGTGCGGACGTCACTGGTACTGGCCGTCGTGGTCATGGTGAATTATCTGAGTAGCATTTTCACAGACCGGTTTTACCTCAGTTCCCAGACGCGCCTCAGCATTTCCCCGCGCACGGTGGATGTGCTTCACTCCATGACCAACCACGTCGCGGTGACGTTGTATTACGACACCCAGGATGATCTCTACCCGACCATCCTGTCTCTGCTCAACGCCTATCACGCGGTGAACCCGAACATTTCCATCCGCACAGTGGATTACGTGCGCGACGCGGGTGAAGCCGAGAAAATCAAGACGCAATACAAACTCAATTCGCCCACGGACAAAAATCTCATTATTTTTGATTGCGGCGGCGGACGTTTGCCCAAAATCGTTCCCGGTGACGCCCTCGCCAAATACACCCTCGAACAAGTCCCGAACGAAAAGGAACGCGAATTCCGGAAGAAACCGGTCGCGTTCCTGGGCGAAATGATGTTCACGTCCACCTTGCTCACGCTCGAAAATTCCAAGCCGTTTGAAGCCTATTTTCTTCAAGGCCACGGCGAGCCGTCGCCGACCGACAGCGGCGACACCGGCTATCTAAAATTCGCCGCTGTCCTGGCACAGAATTATATTGAGCTGAAACCGCTGGCCCTGTTGGGTGACAACCCGGTACCGGACGATTGCAATCTGCTCATTGTCGCCGGGCCCAGGACCCTGTTTTCAAACCCTGAACTGCAAAAAATTGACCAATACCTGTCGCAAGGCGGGCGGCTGTTTTTGTTGTTGGATTACACTTCGATCCAACATCCCACCGGTCTGGAAGAGATTCTCCGGCACTGGGGTGTAAATGTCGGCGCCGACGTGGTCCAGGATCCCAAGAACACGATTTCCGGATCGGATGTGGAGGTGTATAACTTCAGCCAGCATCCGGTCGTCAATCCCCTCACCGGACTGGGGCTGGAACTGATTCTACCTCGACCAGTCAGTCGTATAAACTGGCAGACCCCGCCGGCCGACGCGCCGACGGTGGACGAACTGGCATTTTCCGGCCCTGATTCCGGGCTCATGAACGAACACGGCCTGCCGCCCCACGCTTATCCGTTGATGGCCGCCGTGGAACAAAATCAGGTGAAAGGTTTGGCCACCACCCATGGCGGTTGCCGGATCGTGGTGGTGGGTGATTCGCTGTTTCTCAGCAACCGGGTCATTGACGGCGGGGCCAACCGCGATTTTGCCGGTTACGCGGTCAATTGGTTGCTGGACCGTCCAACCCTGCTGAAGGGCATCGGCCCGCGCCCCGTCGTTGAATTTCGGCTGATGATGACACGACAGCAACAACAACGGGTCCATTGGTTGTTGCTGGGAGCGTTGCCCGGCAGCGTGCTGGCGCTGGGGGGCCTGGTCTGGCTGCGTCGCAGAAAATAATGAACTCGAAAAACACCCTGGTCTGGTTGGTCGTCGCCGCGGCGTTGTTCGCGTTCATTTTTGCGTTTGAACATTTCCTGCGGCCGAACGGCACGGAAATGTCCGCCATCCTGCCGGAACTGCAGCCTGCCACCGTCACCAGCGTCCAGGTGTTTCCGGCCAACGCGCTCGAAATCCGGGCCGACCGCACCAACGGCACCTGGCTGTTGACCAAGCCCATTGCTTATCCGGCCCAATCCACCGCCATTGAAACCTTGCTGGCGGCGTTGCAGAAACTCACGCCCGCCATTCGCATCAGCGCCGGGGAGTTGCGCGAACAGCACGGCGCGGAGGCGGATTATGGATTCGAAACTCCAAGTTTCTCGCTCGGGATCGAAGCCGGCGACCAGCGCTGGCAGCTCCTGGTGGGCAATAAAACCGCGCCGGGCGACCAGGTTTTTATCCGCGTGGTCGGGACCGACGGGGCGTTTGTTACCGACGCCGATTGGCTGAAATATCTCCCGCGCTCGTCCGACGATTGGCGCGACACGGCCCTCGTGAATTTCAGTGACGGGGCGCCCGACTGGATTGTTTTGACCAATGGCACGAAAGTCATTGAACTGCATCGCAATGCCACCAATCATCTCTGGCAGATGACCCGTCCGCTCGTGGCGCGCGCCAACGGCGGTCGCATCACCGAAGCCCTCCAGCGCCTCCAAACCGCACGGGTTTCGCAATTTGTCACCGACAACCCAAAGGCGGATTTGTCCTCGTATGATCTGCAACCCGCCAATTTGGATTTGTGGTTCAGCCGGGGAACAAATTTTGTCACCTCCCTCCACATCGGCAAGAGCCCGGCCACCAATTCGTCCCTGGTCTATGCCCAACACGACGGCTGGAATGCCGTCGTCACCACTGCCAAAGAATCGTTGTCACCCTGGTTTGGGGCGGTGAACGACTTTCGCGATCCGTATTTGCTTGAGCTGTCGGCGCCCGTGGCCGAAATCGAAGTGCGTGGCACGAATGATTTTACCCTGCAACGACAGGGCACGAATGACTGGCGAGTGGTCGGGGAAAATTTTCCGACAGACGCCGGAAGCGTACAACAATTCATCAAAATCCTTGCCAATCTGCGCGTGGCGGAATTCGTGAAGGACGTCGTGACGACACCGGACTGGCCGGCCTATGGACTGGCGACACCAGCATGGCAAATAACGTTATTTTCAGCGGTGGGCAACACCAACGCGGTGATGGCGCAACTGCTCTTCGGCGCAACGCAGACCAACGAAATTTACGTGCGGCGCGCGGATGAGGACTTTGTTTACGCCGTTCCGCTGGAGGATTTCAACCAGTTGCCGGAAGCCGGCTGGGAACTCCGCGACCGGCGGATCTGGAGTTTTTCAGAGGCCGATGTGGCGCAAATCACCATTCATCAGAACGGCCAGACCCGGCAGGTGATCCATAACGGACCCAACCATTGGTCGCTGGCACCCGGCTCGCAGGGCATCATTGTCCCGGCGGCCATCGAGGAAACAACGCATCAGTTTGGCGAACTCACCGCTGCCGCCTGGCTCGCCCATGACGCGGCCGAATGCCGGAAATTTGGATTCAAACCGGAAAATCTTTCCATCACTCTCGAGCTCAAAAACGGCACGAAACACACCGTGGATTTTGGCATCTCCGGCTCGCAAACGGCCGTAGCCGCGGTCACGCTGGATGGCGAGAAGTGGGCCTTTGTGTTTCCGCCGGTGCTTTACCAGTTTGTCTTGAGTTATCTGTCCATTCCGGCTCCGCAAAGCGGGAATCCCTGATATGCGCGATCAAACGGGCTGCTGGCGGTGGTGCCGGACGCTATTCCGCCATGTCCGCCGCCTGTTCATTTTCCTGGTTCTGATCTTGATTTGCGCCATTGGCTGGCTCAATCAAATCGGTCTGCCGGATTTTGTGAAACGGCCGCTGGTCGAAACGCTGCGCGCCCGGGGTGTTGAATTGGAATTCACCCGCTTGCGCCTGAGTCTCCGGCGCGGCCTGGTGGCCGATAATGTTCACATCGGCCGCGCCAGGAAAATCGAAAGTCCGACGCTCTCACTTCAGCAGGTTCAATTGCGGCTGGATTATCCGGCGTTGTGGCATCGCCATTTGCAGGTGGACGGGCTTGTGCTGCGCCAGGGCAAATTCACCTGGCCGCTCTCGCCGACCAACGCACTGGTGCTCGACCAGATTCAGTCCGATGTGCGGTTTCAAACCAATGACCTCTGGTCACTTGATAATTTTCAGGCTGACTTTGCCGGAGCAAAACTTCGATTGTCGGGCGATATCGCCCACGCCTCGGCCTTTCGTCACTGGGAAATTTTCCAGGGCCAAACCACCCATGCCACCGATTGGCGGACTCGCTGCCATACCTTCGCCGATGCGCTTCGCCAAATTCATTTCGCCGGCACGCCCCAACTGAGTCTGACCCTCAATGGCGACGCGCGGGACACCCGTTCATTCCGGATTCACCTGACGGTCAACGCCGCCGGCGTTGACACGCCATGGGGTCGCGGGGCGGCCCTTCAACTCGCCGCCAGATTGATGGCCGCCACCGGAGCGCCGACCGCTTCCAATCCACCCTTGGGTTGGTGGACGAATCTTCAACCGTATCGCATCGAATGGACCGCCCAAGCGGAATATTTGGAATCGCCGCAACTGAATGCCCGGACCATCAGGTGCGGTGGCTTCTGGCGCACGCCGGAACTGGCGGTGACAAACTTGTCCGGCGAATTAGGCAGCGGGCGGCTCGACGCCAGCGCGCTGTTAAATGTGGATACGCGCGCACTCAGGTTCACCAATGCATCGCATTTTGATCCACAAGCGATCGCCGCGTTATTGACGCAAAAAACCCGCAACTGGCTGGCGCAATTTTCATGGACTCAACCACCGACCTGGCAGGGCGCGGGTTCGTTGATTTTGCCGGCGTGGACGAATCGGCAACCCGACTGGCGCGGGGAAGTACAACCGACGGTGCAGTTGGCCGGCGAATTTGCCGCGACCGCCGGGGCATTTCGCGGGATAGCGGTTGACTCGGCGCGGGGAAATTTTTCCTATTCCAATCGGGTCTGGCGGCTGCCTCATCTCGCCGTAACACGCCCCGAAGGCACGCTCGCCCTGGCCGGCGTCGAGAACGACCTCACCAAAAATTATCACTGGCACGTGCAAGGGGCGCTGGCCCCCTATGCCCTCCGGCCCTTGCTGGCCGCCAACCACGCCGAGCGGGCCTTGGATCTTTTCACGCTCACCCAGCCATTGTGGCTGGAGGCGGATGTGTGGGGTCGTTTGGAGGATAATGACAGTATTGGCGCGCGGGGACGCCTGGCACTGACAAACTTCACGATCCGCGGGGAGACCGTCGGGCGTGTCGAAAGCGACTTTGGCTACACGAACCGGTCCCTTGAATTTTTCCAGCCGCATCTGCAAACCGGCGCGCAAGCGATGAGGGCCGACGGCATCGCGGTGGATTTTAATTCGTGGCGGATTTATTTCACCAACGGTTTCAGCACCGCGGACCCACGGGCGGTGGCGCGCGCCATCGGCCGCAAGGCCGGTGAGGTGATGGACCCCTACCGGTTTGCGGTGCCATGCCCGGCGCGGGTGAACGGGTACGCGCCGTTACGCGGCATGGAGGACGCGGATTTATGGTTTGAAGCTGAAGGCGCGCCGTTCGAATGGCTGAAACTCAAAACCTCGCGCATCACTGGAAAAATCCACTGGCTGGGCGAAACCCTGATTTTGACCAATCTGACGGCGGCAGTTTACGGCGGCGACGCGAACGGCTTTGCGCACTTTGATTTTCGTCCAAGAGCGGGTGCGGATTTTGAATTTACTGCCAATGTCCGAAACGCAAGTTTGCATTTGCTGGCAACCGATTTATCGTCACCCACGAACCATCTGGAGGGAGTGTTGAGCGGACGGTTTGTGATGACGAGCGCCAACTCGGAGGATTGGCGTTCCTGGAACGGCTATGGACAGGCCAACTTGCACGATGGATTGATCTGGGATGTTCCTATTTTCGGCATTTTATCGCCGGTGTTGAACACGGTCATGCCCGGTCTGGGCAGCAGCCGGGCGACGGATGCCACGGCGCAATTCGGCATGACCAATGGGGTGATCTTCTCAGACGACCTGGAAATCCGTTCAACCATGATGCGGCTGCAATATGCCGGCACGGTGGATCTGCAAAACCACGTGCATGCCCGCGTGAACGCGCAACTGTTGCGGGACACCTGGGTGGTCGGCCCACTCCTGAGCACGGCGCTGTGGCCGGTCAGCAAACTGTTTGAATACAAAATCACCGGCACCCTCCAACACCCGCAAACGGAACCGGTTTACATTCCCAAAGCCCTGCTCATGCCGCTGCACCCGTTTCGCAGCCTGGAGGAGATCCTCTCCAACGGCATCAACACCAGCCCGCTGCCGTTCCGGTAAACCGGACAGTTCTATGGGTTCGGAACCGCCACGGCATTGGTGTTGACATACCCTTTTGGCGACACCGGCTGAAACAACCCGTTCCCGGACGACGGAGCTGAAGAGGGTGACTCGTCCTGAATGGGTTGCGCCTGGGGTGGTGGCGCCGCGTTTGTCGCGGCCGCGTCCGAATCGGGTAATGAGACGGTATTGGTCTCACCCAAACCGTCCTGCGGCACGGGTTGGTAGGAAGTGTCCGGCGACGAAGGATGCAAGTGTTCCCTTCTTTGTTCTGCGCGCACGGCCTTGCGTTGTTCCGCCTCCTCGCTCGCCATCGCAGCCGAAATTCCGGGCATGCGTTGTTCTTCCGCCGTAGTCTGTGCCGCAGCTTTCTTCGGAGTTTTCAGAATCGTCGGGCGCATCAACACCAGTAATTCACTGCGTTGGTGGTTGCTGTTACGGCTGCTGAACAGGCTGCCCAGGATCGGTATGTCTTGCAGGAGGGGAACGCCATTTTTGCTCTTGTCCTTTTCCGTACGGATGAAGCCGCCGAGGATGATGGTGTCTCGATCGTTGACGGCGACCTCGGAGGAAAGCTGGCGTTTGTCCGTATTGGGAACATTGCCCACGCCTTGAATAAACGTGCTGCCATTGAGGTCGTCAATTTCCTGGCTGATGTCCATGACCACGAGGCCATACGGATTGATGAACGGGGTGACGTCCAGCGAGATGCCCACTTGCAATTGGGAATACGAGGAACTGGGGCCGCCGCCAATACCGCTGTTGTAATAAACGCTGGTGACGTAGGGCACCGTGCTGCCGACGAAGAATTGGGCTTCCTTGGCCTGGGAAGTCTGAATCCGCGGGCGCTGGATGATGGACACCGAACTGTCCGACGCCGCCGCCGCCAGGGCCACGTCCCACGTCGGACCGAGATTGCCGAAATAGCTGAAGCCGCTGCCCAATTCGTTGCCAAAGACCGAACTGGTGGCATTGGTACCAAGGGTCTTGCCTACGAAATCAAAGAACGACTGGCCGTTGTTGTAGCCGCCCGCCCCCTGGATGGGCTGGGTGGGCGAGAAAGTCTTCGGGTTTTGCGCCACCGACACGCCGAAATTCCAGCCGCTATTCAAGTTCACGTCCATGATGATCGATTCAATCAGCACCTGGGGCAACAACACGTCCAGCTTGTCCACGATGTCTTTGATCGTTTTCATGTCCTCCTTGGTGGCATAGACCAGCAATGAATTGCTTCGTTCGTCGGCGATAATTTTCGTCGGCCCCATCAGTTGAATTTCACCCTGCCCGCCGCCGCCCGAGGCGCGCTGAATGATGGACTGCAATCGCTGGCTGAACGTATTGCCTCCCGGGGCTCCGCCGGCAGCTGTTCCAAATGGCCGCGTTATTGGGCTACCCGGCTGATTGATGCCGCCGGGTTGATACTGATTGCCCATGGTGCCCGTGGTGCCCATGCCACCACCGAAGGCCCCGCCCCGGGAACTGGGAGTGGTGGCATTGCCGATGGCCGAGCTGGAACCGCCAAGGCTGTTCAGCGCATTGGCAATGTCGTCCACCATGGCATATTTGATCGGAATGACCTCGGACACAAATTCCTCCGGCATGATCACGTCCACCTTGCTGATAAACTCGAGCATCCGTTTGACGTTTTCGGCGTAGTCGCGGATGATGAGGATTCCATTGCTGTCGATCGGAAAAACCCCGTTCGGAATCTTGCCAAATTGTTGCAAGACGGGGGCCAATTCGCTCGGCTTGATATATTTCAACTGGACAATGTGCGTGACGTATTGGCCGACGTCCGGCAGTTGGGCGGCGGACTGGTTGTTGAACGCCCCGCCTTCCTGGCTGGCCTGGGCCACCGGCACGGCTTTCACGAATTTGTCGCCGATGTTGATGAGCGCAATGCCGTTGAGCGCCAGCACGCCCTGCAACGCCTGAACCACTTCGTCTTTGGTCAAAGGCGTTTCCGTGTAGAGAACAATCTTCGCCTGGGGCAAACCCGCCCGCAAAAGGGTGCGCCCCACATAACGCGCGTAAACGTCCAGAACTTGATCCACCTCCACGCCCTGAAAATTGATGTCACCGGCCGGAACCATTTGTTCCGACGCGGCCGCCGGGGCCGGGGAGACAACCGGTCGGCTGGCCGCCGGCGTTGACGGCAATCCGGGCGTGGGCGCCGGGCTGGTGGCGGGATGGCCGGCCGGCACGCCGGGACGTTGCGGCACGGGACGCGAGCCGGGCGGCATTTGCGCCCGGAGGCCCAGGCCGGTTAGCAGCACGAGCAGGGTAAGCGTGGTCGTTTTCACAGTCATTTCAATGTTTCGGTTTGTTCTTCAGATCGTTTTTGGCCGCGGCTTTTTGATAGCTGGCAATCAGCCGGATGTTGGCGTTCAGACGCTGGTGCGCCGGGTCGGGCTGCAACTCCAGGTCATGCACGCGAATCATGGAAGCGTCGGAGCCGAGCTTGTAAAGAAAATCCACCAGTTGCTGGTCGCCAGCGGTGACGTTGACGCTTTGTGCCACTTCAACGAAAAACTCATTCGTCCGGGTCATTTGCCGTGACATGTTGACAATGCCAACCCCGCTTCGCGCAGACTGTGAATCAATTGTGCGGATGAAATTAATGGCCTGGTCCTCCGGCGCCACCTTTCCGCCGGCGCCTTCCATTTTTTTGACCAGCGCCGCGTACTGGGCCGATTGCGCGATGGTCGTCCGATAAAGCACCAGCCTGCCCCGGTCATCCGCCATGCTGTCCCGCAGACGGCTCCAGTCGGAAAAATGCGGCCAGATGAAAACGTAATTCAACACCAGAAACAAAACCACCAGCACCGCCACCGCCAACCGGCGCTCCAGCGGACGCAATTGGGCAAAATACTTCTTCACTTCGTCGCCTCCGGTTTACGTTTGAGCTTGAGTGAGAATTGCCAGCTCGCCGAATTATTGGCAATCTGGCGAAAAGAGGGGACCTCGCTGCCCGAAGCATCAAACATGGGTTGGCCGTCCACCTCCGCCTTGCGCACCGCATCATAAAAGTGATCCGTGATTTGGGTGATTTGGTCCGACGGCACGGTTCCGTTGAGGGACAACTGCTGGCCATCGGCAAAACTCAGCCGTTGCAGCGTCAGGCCGGCAGGCAACTGCTCGGCCACGATCTTCCAACAATCCAGCGCCGCGTATTTCAAATCCTCCCGTTGCTTGAGCACCTCGTAACGTGCCTTGAGCTGCAAGGCATTGGTGTAACTGCCCTTCAACGCCGCTACCTGTTGCGCCACCTGGTTCACCCGATACCCCAATACCGTGGTGGCGCAGAAGTAAATCATCACGCCGACCACATATAGAATCCCCGTCGCCACCAACCCCCGCAGCCATAATTGATCCACGAATTGCTGGTGATAACGGGTGGAAAATTCTTCCGGCAACAAGGTGCTGCGCGCGTCGCTTTGGGTTGAACGCCGGGCCGTACGCGCGGCCAGTTCCACGAACGGCAACGGCTTTGTCACCTGCACCGGCTCGCCCAGGCCCGTGCGCAGGGTGCTTTCCCACTCACTGGCGACCAGGCCGTCGGCGACCAGGTGCCAGGTTGGAGGCCCGGTCAGCCAGCCTTCCAATTCACCGGCCCAGGTGAGTTGCGCCAACTGGTCCTTTACGCCTTTCGCGTGGTCGCCGGTGGTCGGCAAAACCACGAAGCTTAAATTCCGCAACGCGCCCCCGCACCGCCACGCGACCAAGGCAACGTTTTGTCCGGTGAAAGCCGCGGGATAAATCCACGCGCCATCTTCCGTCGCGGGCGTGGCTTCCAACTCGTCCAGCATGGGCGCTTCGAGCCGGTCGGCCAGATAGCCCTGCCCCTCAATTTTGCCGAGAAACTCCTCGACCGCATGGCGGGCGGCGATAACGACAATGACCGTCTGCAAATCGGCCGCGGTTTGCGGCAACACACGGATCATCCAGACAATCTGCGCCACGGGGAGGGGCGATAACTTCTCCAGCTGCAATTCCACCATCGCCAGTGTTTCCTCGAAGTTGCTCCTGGGCAATTCGATGACGCGTAGAAAAACGCTTTCCGGCGGCAGCCACGCGACATTCAACCTGGGCTGCCACAGTGAGCGCCACGACTTGGCCACCAGGTTAAAGGGCAAAGCTTCGCCCGGCGCACCGGCATGCTCGCGAGCGAATGCGAAGCCGTCGCCCTTGGCTTCGAATTGCCAAAGGCGGTGTGCGTCGGCACCGACATGGAGGATGTTGCAATTTTGCCAGCGCGCCATATTCAAAATCAGAAGGCGGAAGCCGGAAGGCGGAAGGCAGAAAACGAAACACAGCAGGAAATTCTGCGTTCTTCAGTCTGCCTGCTGCATTGGTATTTCATCACGCCTTGACCCACATTTCGGTTTTGGTGTCGCCGATGAGCGCGTCCATATGTTCTTCAATCTGGGTCACGCGCAGGACCTCTTCGATGGTTGTCTCACCGGCCTTGACCTTGTTCCAACCGTCGGTGCGCAAGGTGCGCATGCCCTGTTCGATGGCCCGGGCGGCGATAGTTGAAGCGGGAGCACGATTCAAAATCAACGGGCGCATGGCCTCGTTCAGGATGAGCAGTTCATAAATGCCTTTGCGCCCTTGATAGCCCAGTTGTCGGCAATCTTCGCAACCGGCGCCGCGCCAGAATTTTGCCGTATCAATTTCCCCTTCGGGAAATCCGATTTTCTGCAGGTAATCGCGTTCCACCTTTTGTTCGGTCTTGCAATGCGGGCAGATGGTGCGGACCAGGCGTTGCGCCATGACCGCTTCCACCGACGACGCCACCAGGAACGGTTCGATCCCCATGTCAATCAACCGCGTAAAAGCGCTCGGCGCGTCGTTCGTATGCAGCGTGCTGAACACCAGGTGGCCCGTCAGCGACGCGCGAATGGCGATTTCCGCCGTCTCCAGATCACGGACTTCCCCGACCATGATCACGTTTGGATCCTGGCGCAAAATGTGGCGCAGGCCCATCGCAAACGTCAGCCCGATCTCCGGTCGTACGGCGATTTGATTGATGCCCTTGAGTTCGTACTCAACCGGTTCCTCAATGGTAATGATGCGTTTGTGAACGGAATTAATGGCGCTCAAAAACGCGTAGAGCGACGTGGATTTGCCCGAACCAGTCGGGCCGGTCACGAGAAAGATCCCGTGCGGTTTGACGATGATTTCGCGAATCATCGCCTCGTCCTGCGGCGCGAAACCGAGCTTGTCGAGGCTCAGGAAAATTTTCCCGCGGGTGAGCAGGCGGAGTGAAACGCTTTCACCATAAACCGTCGGCACCGTCGAAACGCGGATGTCGATTTCCTCGCCCTTGATGCGGACGTTGATCCGGCCGTCCTGGGGCAGGCGTTTTTCGGAGATGTTCATGCCGCTCATCACTTTGATGCGCGAAATGAGCGCCGCTTGAAACCGTTTGAGTTGCGGCGGCATCGGCGTCTGATGCAGGATGCCGTCAATGCGATAGCGAATCCGCAGTTCGTCCTCCGCCGGTTCAAAATGAATGTCCGTCGCGCGGTCTTTGTGGGCTTCCCAAATAATCTGGTTGACGAATTTGATGACACTGGCCTCTTGATCGTCCTCGGTGATTTCCTTGTCGGTGGCGATTTCGAGTTCCATCGGCTCGCTCTCGCCCAGCTCGTCCAGGGTTTCGGCGCCGACGCCGTAGTATTTTTTGAGCGCCTTTTCAATTTCCGTTTTGGGCGCCAGCGCAAATTGCACCGGACTGCGCGCATCAAATCGCACGGCGTTCATCATCGCGGCATCAAACGGATCGCTGACCACCACTTGCAGCGCGTCGTCGTTCACCGCGGTGGGGAGTACGAAATATTGAAATGCCACCTTGGTGGACAGTTTGTTCCGCGCCTCCGGCGGGATGGTGTGCTTGTGCAAGTCCACAAACGGCCAGTTGAGCGCGTTCGCCAGCCGCTGCAAAAAAACATCCTCGGCCAGGCCGCGCTCCCGCGCCACGAAGGACAACAACGACTCCGTCGAGCCGTTGTCCGTCGCCGCACGCCACGCCTTCCGCCAGTCGTCAAACTGTCCGGGAGTCGTTTCGGCAACCGCCGCGACCAAATCTTTTACCGAGTTAAAACCCATGCGAATTGTTCAGATTACTGTGTTATATCAACAATCGCAGCGAAAAAAAGTTGCGTTTTAGCCTGAAAAACCTGCAAAGTCTGACGCGGCCAAAAATGAGGCAATTTGCCACCATCACTGTCATCGGGCGCGACAAAACCGGCGTCATCGCGCGTGTCACCGCCTTTCTGTTCCAGCAAATGGCCAACATCGAGGCATTGGAGGAGCAGGTCACCCGCGGCCAATTCAGCATGACGCTCCAGGCCTCCTGGCCAAACAGCGGTTGCCGCGCCGCCGCCCTGCGTGCCGGTTTGGACCGGCTGGCGCAGCAACTCGGCATGGAAATCAAAATCCGGTTCACCGAGCCGAACCGGCGGCAGCGTTTCGCGATCATGGTGACGAAGGAATGGCATTGCTTTGATGCGCTCATGACCGCGCACCGCCGGCGCGAAATCAAGGCCGACCCCGTGCTCGTTCTCGGCAACCGGCCCGACCTCGCACCGCTCGCCAGAAAGCTCAACCTGCCGTTCGCGCGCCTCCCCTGGACTGACCGCGCCCGCGCCGAAGCCCGGGCCCTGCGCCTGCTCGAAGAGCACGAAATTGACTTCGTGGTGCTCGCGCGGTTTATGAAAATCCTTTCACCAAACTTCGTGTGGCGGTTTAAAAACAAGATCATCAACATCCATCCGTCGCTGCTGCCGAGCTTCCCCGGTCCCCAAGCCTACCGGCAGGCGTACGAAAGCGGGGTGAAAATCGCCGGGGTCACCGCCCACTTCGTTTCGATGCGGTTGGATGAAGGCCCGATTATTGCGCAAGGCTCATTCCTGATCCGTCCCGGCATGTCGCTCAAGGACATCATTGCGCGCGGCCAGCAAATTGAAGCCGATGTGCTCGTCAAGGCCGTGAAGCTTTATCTCGGCAAACACCTCGACGTTTATTGGGGTGTGGTCAAAGAGGTTTGAAAAAATCAACGGTCCGGTAAAACGCAGAAGCTGGCCAAGCGAATCCCCCTGGTTTCCCCCCGCTTGGGGGCGCTGAACAAAATTGACCACCCCTTCAAACTGGCGTTTAAAAACTTTCAGGAAAATTATTCACATGGTTGAACCAATTTCGCATTGGCGTGTCGGAGATAAAAAAGAGGTGAATTTTATGAGGACCGTTGCCAAGCATACAGAAAACCTTCCCGCCACGATCTTGAAGGCCGTGATTATTTACGATGATTTCGATTCGGCCACGCACGCCACCGCATTGTTGGAACGTGTGGCCCTGCGCGTGGATCAGGCTGTGAAGTGGGATATCAAGCCTTGGAGGCGCGATGTCCTGAAACAACCAACGCTGGCCGCTTTGACCGTGGCGGTGGCCCTAAACGCGGATTTGATTGTGCTGGCCCTGAATCACCAGCATCCGCCACCGCCGGAATTGCCGGACTGGCTTAAAAATTGGGCGGCCCACCGGCGCATCAAAGATGCTGCCGTGCTGAGCCTGCCTGGCGGCAGAAGCCACCCGCAGTCAAAACCCTGGAATGAAATCAAAACGCTTGTGGAAGCGCATGGCCTGACGTTTTGGGGCGGCCATCACATCTGGGCTGACGTCAGCCCGGCGCCCTGGGGTCATCGTTGGCAACCACGCAGGCAACTGGCCGCCCCGGTACCGCGACCGTCGTTTGCCGAACCGTTGCCGGTCCCACATCACTGAGGGGCGGACAATAAATTCGCCTTCAGGTTTGCTTTGCTCTCGCGGCAGGCTTAAGCTGTGACCGGCGAAAACCGATTTTGCGAGAGCCAGATTTGCCGCGGTGGATTTTCTGCCGCAGCGGCACGGAGTGGGTAAAACGCCCGC
The DNA here is from genome assembly GCA_035945675.1 of Verrucomicrobiia bacterium. Lineage (GTDB taxonomy): Bacteria > Verrucomicrobiota > Verrucomicrobiia > Limisphaerales > UBA11358 > UBA11358. The sequence continues at coordinate 37,929 of DASZAB010000095.1, forward strand.
AAAACGGTTGAGCTCACTCCGTGTCATCGTTTGAGAGGGAAGTGGTTGCAGCGGGCAAGATTTCTGCATCGCAAAAATCCAGGGCGCTTCAGCAAGAAGCGCATAGAAAGGAATCACATCCTATGGCACATAAAACATACCTAAAAGGCGGCGGTCATGGCCGACAACAAACCTTCGCGTTCTCCGCACCCGACGCGCGGAGTGTGCAGCTGGTGGGTGATTTTACCCAGTGGCAGGAACGTCCCGTCAATCTGCAGAGAGGCACGGACGGTGTGTGGCGGACAACGGTGCAGTTATCCCCAGGCACACACCATTATCGTTTTCTGGTGGACGGTCTGTGGCGCGACGATCCCGAATGTATTCTGCGCGCGCCGAACCCCTTTGGCAGCGAAGACATGATGCGTCAAGTGGCTTGAGGGGATCGCTTGACAGTTTGAAAACGTAACGGCCGACATCAGCGGTGCGAAGGGTAAATCCTCAACCGGGTTCCCATCCGGCGGAAAAGGAGGGTGTTGTTTTTTTGTTTGGATCGCACATTTGACAAGCGCAAATGCCGGTCGGAGAGTGGTTGCTAACTTTTTTGGGGAATTCAGAAAGCCGTTTCAAACTTCGGAGACACACTTACACTTTGCAGCCGGTTGTGGACAGGGTCCGTCTTTGGTCGTCTTCCTGATCAATCATGGCAGGCAATATCCGCTTTCACGTCGAAGAAAAGAAAACCGCCGGCAACCGCACTTCTCGAACAAAAGCCACCCCTGACTGTCGCATAGATGGTATTTAATGAGTAAACCCATACAGCACTTGTTATCTTTGCCCAGGCCGCTGGTGTTGGCGCTGGCGTTAGCGTTGATGTTGTTAATCTGTGTTTTGGATTATATCACGGGGCGTGATTTTGCCGTGTCGGCGTTTTATTTGGTGCCGATTTGCTGGGGCACCTGGGTAGTGGGCCTGAGTACAGGGATCACGCTGGCCACAGTCAGTACGGTGGCGTGGTTTATCGCCGATTTCTTGTCGGGCCACATTTATCGGCATCCATTGACTCCCTACTGGAATGGATTGATGCTGCTGGTGTTATTTTTAGTGGTGGTCTATCTGCTCTCGGCCTTTCAAGCGGCGCACTATCATCTGGAGGAAATGGTGCAGCGGCGGACCGCGGCGTTGGAGGCGGAAATCAAGGAGCGCAAACGGCTCGAAGCCGCCAAACTTCAGGCCGAACGGCTCGCGATGGTCGGCACGATGGCCGCCCAGGTCGCCCACGAGGTCCGCAACCCGCTCGGCTCCATCACCCTGAACCTCGACTTGATCCACCGGGAGATTGACCGGCTGGCCCAGGCCGGCGGGGATTCGCCGAACGAAGGACGCACGCTGGCCAATGAAATGCGCGAGGAGGTCCGCCGCATCCAGCGCGTGATTGAGGATTACCTCCAGTTCGCCCGCCTGCCGAAGCTGCGACGGCAGCCGGTGGCCTTGAAAGCGTTTCTCGACCAGAAACTGGCGTTCCTCCACACCGAACTGGAACAGGCCAACGTGACGTTGCGCACCCATTTTGACCCGGCGCTGACGACGATCAACGCCGATGCCGAACAATTGTGGCAGGCGCTGCTGAATCTCATCCGCAACAGCCGCGAGGCGATGGCCGGCGGCGGCGAACTGACCATTGGCACCTGGCGCGACGGCGGCCAGGCGCTGCTGCGCGTCGGTGACAACGGCAAAGGCATGACCCCGGAACAACTGCAACGCGTGTTCACGCCCTTCTTCACCACCAAGCAGGAAGGGACGGGCCTGGGCCTGGTCCTCGTCCAGCAAATCGTCACCGAACACGGCGGCCACGTGGAATGCGAGAGCGCCGGCGGCCAGGGCAGCACCTTTACCATCTTTCTGCCGTTAACGGAGAAATCCTGAAATGGCCGTTTGCCCACACATCCTGCTGGTGGACGACGATGAACGGCTGCGCACCGCCGCCGGCAAGGTGCTGGCCGCCGAAGGTTACCGCGTTCTCAGCGCCGCCTCCGGCCAGGAAGCGTTGGCGGTTTTGCGACAACAGGCCGTCGCCCTGGTGATCAGTGATCTGCGCCTGCCGGACCTGGACGGCATCGCGCTGTTGAAACGGGTGCGCGAGTTGTTGCCGGAAACGGAGGTGGTGATGATCACCGGACACGGCAGCGTCGAGAAGGCGGTCGAGGCGATGCGGCTGGGCGCGTATGATTTCATCGAGAAGCCGCTGGACAGCGCCGCCTTGCTGAAGACGGTGGCCAAGGCCCTGGAAAAGCAGCGGCTGGCCAGCGAGAACCGGCAGTTGCGCCGCCAACTTCAACAGCGGCGCGGCGTCGAAGCGCTCGTCGGCGACAGCCCGCCCATGCAGGCGGTCAAACAACTCATCCGCCAGATCGCGCCCACCGACGTCCACGTGCTCATTCAAGGCGAAAGCGGCACCGGCAAGGAGATTGTGGCCGACGCGCTGCATGACTTGAGCGGCCGGCGAGTCCAATCGCTCGTGAAAATCAGTTGCGCGGCGATTCCCGAAGCGCTGCTGGAGAGTGAACTGTTCGGGCACGAACGCGGCGCCTTCACCGGCGCGGCCGCCGCCCGGCCGGGCAAATTCGAGCTGGCCGACGGCGGCACGCTACTGCTGGACGAAATTGCGGAGATGACGCCGCAGTTGCAGGCCAAACTGCTCCGCGTCTTGCAGGATGGAAGCTTCCAGCGGCTGGGCGCCACGCGGGAAATCCGGGTCAACGTGCGCCTGCTGTGCGCCACCCACACCGACATTCCCAAGGCCATCGAGGAGGGAAAATTCCGGCACGATCTGTATTACCGGATCAACACCGTGCAAATCGTGTTGCCGCCGCTGCGCGAGCGGCGCGAGGACATACCGCTGCTGGCCGACCATTTTCTGCGGAAGTATGCCGCGGAAATGGGCCGTGACGTCCGCCTCATCGCTCCGCGCGCTCTGGACCAGTTGCTGGCGCATCTCTGGCCCGGCAACGTTCGTGAGCTGGACCACGTGCTTCAACGCGCCGTGGCATTGGCCAACGGCGATACCATCCGCGGTTTTACATTTGCGCCCACGGCTTCGCGCGACGGGAGAGCAGCGGTGCGGGATGCATCGGGCATTTCCATTCCCATCGGCACCACGGTGGACGAAGCCACGAAATGCCTGGTGGAAGCGACGATTGAACATTGCGCGGGCAACAAACTTAAAGCCGCGCGAATGCTCGGCATTCCGCCGCGCACGATGTACCGGCACTTTTCGGATTCATGAGCGATCCGCCAAATTGGCAGCGCCAAGGCTGCCGGGCTGGCATAAATGCTGATTTGCTTGCGCCGGAAATTTGGCCCACTGTTGTTGTAACTTACTGAACATAAACAAATTCCACACCGGCTTTGTTTTCTGGCACTGGTCCTGCAAGGGAAGATTGAGAAACGATGAACAATATCCTTAACAAGTCCGTTCTGATTGTGGATGACGACGCCCGGATGCTCCGTGCCTTGGCGAAGGTCCTGACCGGCGCGGGAGCCATCGTCACTTGCGCGAGCTGGGCTGGCGACGCCATCGAGGTTCTCACCGGCCGGCAACGGCAAATGGATCTCGTGATCACCGACCTGCGCATGCCGCTCGTGACGGGCCTGACCGTCGTGTATGCCATTCACGAGGTCTTTCCCGGCCTGCCCATTGTGGTGCTGACGGCATTGGGCAGTCCGGAGATGAAAGCGGAGTGCCTCCGCCAGGGAGCGTCGGCCTTTTTGGAAAAACCCCTCAACACGGCGCAACTGGTGGACGTGGTGGAAAAAGTTTTCGCCCGCCGGATGGCCGGGCCGGGAGCAGTCGGAGCGGGCCCGGACGCGGGAAGTGCCGTCTCCCGGGAAGCTTCAAACCGGGAGAATGCGATGGAAGGAGGGAACTTATGAATGCCAAATTCCACCGAATGCGAACCGTTGTCATCGAACTGGTGGCGCTGGCGATTGGCTTGGGCATCGGCGTGGCCGGCACGGAGTTTCAAGCCGGCGCTCCCGGCGCCAGCCCCGAGGCGACGTGATCGAGCCTTGATTTTGGGCGGGGGCCGGACGCCGGCGAGTTGCTCGAGAGCGCGGCAGTTGCCTGCCGGCCCGGCCGAAAAAGCGGGGAGT
>DASZAB010000096.1:0-67437 GCA_035945675.1 Verrucomicrobiia bacterium
TTTTCTGTGAAAATGAAGTCATGAGGCGTTGTCGCCGAACTCATCACGCCGGACGAGTAACTGGGGCCGCTGCGCACGGACCACGCCTTGTAGTAATATCTGGTTCCTGAAGTCAGCCCGGTGTGAGACACCGTCGTGGCACCGCCGTTATAAAGAACCCCGCCCCCTCCGGAGATCGAGTCACCGACCGCATACGTACCTGAAGGGACGCCAAAGGTGGCGCTGGTATTCCAGGCCACCAAGACGTTGTCACCGGATGGATTCTTTCCCCAGGACAGATCGATGCGAGAAGAGCCGACCGGGGTTGCCAAGAAGCCGGTCGGGTCGTTGGAGTCAGTTTGGACAAAGTCCACCGCCCACTGGTTCCCGGAGGTGATGGAGTCATCGGTGGAGTGGCCCGTGGAGGTGTTCTGGCTTGTGAAAACGCAGCCGGCTTTGCTGGCGCTCACGGTATAGGTCGAACTGGAAGGAATTTTTGCCAGGGCGTAGATGCCGTTGCTGTTGTTGGTTGTCATGTAAGTCCCGCCACCAGTACGCCTGGCGGTCACGACAACTCCCGCAATGGGATTTCCGCCGCTGTCGGTGACGCGACCGCTGATGATTTCGCCGGTGCCATTGGTCCAGACGTTATAGACGCATGCGTCAACCGAATTGAATGAGCCATACGCTGTGTCAATGTTCGGCAGATTATACCAGGCGGTTTGATCGCCAGACCATCCGAGATTCAAATGATGGTACAGCGTGGACGAACTGTAGCCGTATCCGTCACAGACGATGGCATGACCACCGTCTCCGCTGATGCCCAGCAAAACCGGGCAACCGGCGTCCAAATTCGGATTTATCATGCCAATCAATCCAGCGCCGATGTTGCCGCCGCCAGCGTAGTCGCTGTCGCCACAGACAGCATTGGCATATCCAAAAACCTGGACCAACGCACCGACTGCACCCAGGGAGCCATTATAAGCTTCCAGGTACGCGCCGGACGCCCCGCTCCCTTGCTCGTTGTAGTCCATGCTGACGGCAACGCCGGCATCAGCGCACAACGCCCCGATGGCCTGGCGTTGCACGAGCGTGCTGGAACTGTTCGGAGACAATACCATATTGGCCCAATCATACGGACCGCCCGCACCGTTGCCGCCTATCAGGCTCCGGCTTTGCTGCGCGTCGGTTACATAGATGGTAAAGGAGGCGGTGCCGACACCATTGACAGGGTACTGCCAGTATCGCAGGAGTTGAGCCATCGCCGTGGCCACGCATCCGCAAACATAGTTCTGAGAATTCCCTGCGGCATACGGTGGTGTGTAATAATTGTAGCAGGCGTTCCCGTACAAAGTGTTGTCCACAGTGGATTGGTCCCAGGTGGTATGCGTCAGTGGCGGCACCCGGACGTCCGAAACACTTGAGAGACCCGCATCCATCCCGGTATCCATTTGTCTGGCACTTTCAAGCTGCGCCCACTTGTTCCGGGCGGCCAGGAATGAACCGTATGCCTTGGTTGCCCCAATACCTTTGGCCTCGGCGATCCTTCCGGGCAAATCACGACTGACCAGCGCTCCCAATGGATTTGCGGGTGAAGGATCAAATCGCCCGCCTGGCGCAAAACCGACGATCGGTTCGACAAGATCGTCCGCCGCCACGATAACAAAACCGTCGGGGGCCAGAGAAAGCACGTAATAAAGCGTTGTTCCGTCGGCATTGGTAAACGTCTGTGCCTGTGTAATCTTTTGTCCCATTGCAGTCTGAAGCGGGGATGGATTGGCCTTTAACCAGCGGATGACGGCGTTCTCGGCCTGTGCCACGCTCACTGGCTCGCCCAATCCCCCTCTTGAGAACACGAGGAGCAGCAAGCAAGCGAGGACTACCTTGAGCGTGCCGGCCCGCCGGTCAGAACGGCAGGCGCGCAAGGCGGCGTTCGACTGTATTAAACGTGTTGGCAGAACCCTTGAGATGAACACTTTGATTCGCATATTTCTTTTCCCTTGTTCTCGCCAGCCACTGCGGTTGACAAACCGTCTGCAATCACAATCAGTTTGTCGTGGGGTAGGCTCCTGTACGCCAGCGGGTCTGCTCGCGCGGCAATAGACTGTCAAAGACTTGGGTTCCTGAAATTCAATTGTATTCTAGCACCCCGCCATTCATTCGCAATTCTTTTTATAATAATGATTTACATTTTAATTACTACTTATTGATTGGCATCGGAACCGATGAACCGCGTGACGTGATTTTGTATCCGCCGGCAAAGCCGACGTGAGGCATGGACTTCGGGAATTCGCACGAATCAAACGGTAGCCCGGGTGGCTCATCGGACAGCTGGCTGAATTCGGCCTGCAGAAAGGCGCTGCCCCGGAGCCACCTGGATGCTTTGACGCACGAAGAGCTCAATGAATAATTATATGCCACCTGAAAAATTCCAGGCTGAGGGCAGGAATTATTTTAATGCCGGCATTTGTCGTCGTTCCGTTGTCCAGCCGTGCGGGCGGCACGAATTCCACCGGGGCCGGGGGCCGGACCGGATTTGCTGACGACGCGTCCGGTGTCCGGTGGCAAGCTCCGCGAGGAGGGTGACCCTCACGTTTTTGTTTATAAAGGTCACAAAGTCAAACTTTGCTGCCCGAAATGCAAAAAGGATTTTGACATGCACCCGGCCAAATATTTTAAGAAAACCCAGGACGCTGCGGCCAAAGCGCAGAAGTAAACGTCACTTTGGCGCGCCGCGGCGTTTCCTTCTCGCCCCGAGTTTCCTTTCCAATTCCGCAACCCGCCTGAGCAAATCCGGAAGATGCCGGATGGCGATGAATTGTCGTTTCATCTCCTTGTCCGGTTGGGCCGGCGTGCCGAGCCACTTTTCGCCGTCGGGAATGTCGTTCATCACCCCGGCCCGTGCGGCGACGATGGCCTGGTTTCCGATTTTCAAGTGTCCGGCAATGCCGACCTGACCGGCGAGCACGACGTAATTTCCCAGCTTCGAGCTGCCGGCGATGCCGGCTTGCGCCACCAGCAGGCAGCCCTCGCCGATTTCCACGTTGTGCGCGATTTGCACCAGGTTATCAATTTTCGTGCCTTTGCCAATGATGGTGGAACCGAGTGCGCCGCGATCGATCGTCACACCCGCGCCGATTTCCACGTCGTCGCCGATGACGACGTTGCCAATCTGCGGCACTTTGCGGTGGAGGCCGCCGTCCTGCACGTAACCAAAGCCATCCGAACCAATCACCGTGTTGGCGTGAATGCGGACGCCCCGGCCGATTTGCGCGCGCGGATAAACCACAACGTTCGGGAACAAATTGACGTCGTCGCCGAGCCGGGAGTCCTCGCCGATGAAATTGCCGCCCTGCAAAACGGTCCGCGCGCCGATGCGCGCGCGCTTGCCGACGACACAGTGGGGACCGACGTGCGCGGTGGAATCGATTTGCGCACCGGGTGCGACGACCGCGGTGGGATGAAGGCCTGCCGCGAAAATCCGTTCCGGAAAAAAAAGCGCCATTGCCTTGGCGAAGGCGATGCGTGCGTTGGCCACGCGAATAAGGATCTTTTTTGCCGACGTAAAGCGTTTATCCGCAATAATGGCGGTGGCGGCGCTTTTCTCCGCGCGCACGAAAAAGTCGTCATTTTCGGCAAAAGTGAGGTCCCCCGCCTTGGCGGAATCAGCCGGGGCGAAGCCTTTCAGGGTTGCAGCGGCATCCCCAAATACTTCACCATCAAGATGTTTTGCGATTTCTGCTGTAGTAAAAGCCATTTGATTGACTTGTCTGTCGCGGCTCACTATAAAGACGCGCGTATCCAGTTCAACCCCAACTTTTATGGCGAGAACTTTTCGCGTCGGGCTGATCGGCTACCGCTTCATGGGCAAGGCGCACTCGAACGCCTGGCGGCAGGCGCCCCGCTTCTTCAATCTCAAGGCCAATGTGGAACTGCACACCCTCTGCGGACGCCACGCCGCCAGCGTACAGGCGGCCCGGGTGCAACTCGGCTGGCAAAACGCCGCGACCGACTGGCACGAGGTCGTCGAGTCGCCGTTGATCGATATTGTGGACATCGGCGCGCCGAACGATTTGCACGCGGAGATTGCCATTGCGGCCGCGCGGAGTGGAAAACACGTACTGTGCGAAAAGCCGCTGGCGCTGAATGTGAAGCAGGCCGAGGCCATGCTGGCCGCCGCGCAAAAGGCCAAAGTCGTCCACATGGTTTGCCACAATTACCGGCGCATTCCGGCGATCGCATTGGCCCGGAAGATGATCGGGGAAGGGACGCTGGGGAAAATTTTCCATTTTCATGCGCGCTATGCCCAGGACTGGCTGGTGGACCCGGAGTTCCCCATCAACTGGCGCCTGCAAAAGGAAACCAGTGGCAGCGGCGCCAACGGCGACATTAACGCGCACCTCATTGATTTGGGGCGTTACCTGGTCGGCGAGTTCAAGGAGGTCTGTGGTCTGCTCAATACCTTTGTGGCGGAGCGGCCGCTGGCAGAGGCATTGGCCAAAGGCGCGCGAAAAATGGGCAAGGTGACCGTGGACGACGCAGCCCTGTTTATCGGCCGGATGGAAAATGGCGTGCTGGCAAATCTGGAAGCCACCCGCTTCGCGGCCGGGCGCAAGAACCACATTGAAATTGAAATCAATGGCAGCAAGGGCTCGCTGTATTTTGATTTCGAAGACATGAACCGGCTGAAATTTTTCAACGGCGATGATCCGAAGGACCGGCAGGGTTTCCGGGACATCCTTGTGACCGAGCGCGGCGCGCAGCCGTATGCGGGCAACTGGTGGCCGCCGGGCCACCTCATCGGTTACGAACACACGTTCGTGCACACGATCGCCGATTTCGTCAATGCCTGTGCCGAAGGCAAACCGGTACAGCCGACGTTTGAGGATGGCCTCAAGAATCAGCGGGTGCTCGCGGCCGTCGAGGAATCCAATCAAAAGGGCCGGTGGGTGAAGTTGTAGAGGCCCGGCCGGTCATTTTCAGTCCGCCAGCACCTGGTGGACAATATTGAGGAGGTTTTCGTTGGTAAACGGCTTGGAGATGAAGGCATCGGTTCGAATTTGCTGCCGGAGATCTTCCACTTCCTTTTCGGACCCGCTGGCCACGATGATTTTGAGGTCCGGCCGGACTTTACGCAAAGCCTGAATCACGGCGCGGCCGTCCATGAACGGCATGGCCAGGTCGGTAATGATGAGATGCACGGCGTCAGAATTCTGGGTGAACCGCGCGATGGCTTCCAGACCGCTGCCGGCGGTCAAAACCTGGTACCCGTAATTTTCCAGCGTGGAGCGCATGATGGCCAGGATGGCCTCCTCGTCATCCACGATCAGAATGCATTCGCCGCTGCCGGGCGGCAGGGAGATGGGCTCGGGCATGGTTTCTTCCTGAGTTTCGGCGGCGGCGGGCAGGTAGAGTTTGAATTCCGTTCCCCGGCCCGCCTCACTGTGAACCGTGATGAACCCGCCGTGATTTTTGGCGATGCTGAGCGAGGTGGACAGCCCCAGGCCCGTCCCTTTGCCGGGCGCCTTGGTGGTGAAGAAAGGTTCAAAAATTTTTTCCAACTGTCCGGCGGGAATTCCCGTGCCGGTGTCCGCCACGCTCACACAGAGATAATTTCCCGGTTTGGCGTCGGCATGAAGCACCACGTCGGCAGGCCGCAGTGGCGCATTTTTCACGGACAACGTGAGGGAGCCGCCCTCGGGCATGGCGTCGCGGGCGTTGACACAGAGGTTGAGCAACACTTGATGTAATTGGGTGGGCAAACCGCGAATCGGCCAGCAAGCCGTGTCCACGCGCGCACGGCATTGGATGGATTTGGGGAAAGTGTCGGTGATGATTCGGCTCATCTCTTTGACCAGTTGCGCGGGATTAATGAGGATTTTTTTGGCCTCACCGCCCCGGGCAAACGCGAGCATTTGTTTGACCATCTCGGCGCTTCGCCGCGCACTCGTACGCATGGTGTGGAGAATGTTCTCCAGGTCCGGCGAGGTGACTTCTTCGCTCACGATTTCGACTCCCATGAGAATGGGTGACAACGTGTTGTTCAGGTCGTGCGCGATGCCGCTGACCAGTATGCCCAGACTTTCGAGCCGTTGCGCGCGAAGGAATTGTTCCTCGAGTAATTTGCGTTCAGTGATGTCGGTGTTGATGATGAGCAGCGATTTCGGCCGGTTATGTTCATCCCGAATAATCATGGACCGGCCCTGAACAATGATGGCCCTGCCGTCTTTGGCCAGTTCGTGCAGTTCGCCCACCCACTCACCGCGTTCCCGGATGCTTTTGATGGTTTGCTGCAATTCGGGCGGCGGTTTGCCGTGAAACAGCACCTCCTGGAGCGGCCGGCCCATGACTTCAGCGGCACTCCAACCGTAAATCCGTTCGGCGCTTTGATTCCAATAAAGAATTCGTTCCTTCAAATCAGCCACAATGATGGCGTCGCGCGCCTTGTCCAGTAGCGCAGCCTGTTCGCGGATTTTCTCCTCGGCCTGTTTGCGTTCGCTCATGTCAATCGTGACGCCGACCATCCGCTGGGGTTTGCCCGTCGGGTCGTACATGACCGACGCGCGATCTAAAACCTGCGCGTAGAAGCCGTCGGCGCGGCGGACGCGATGTTCATCCCACCAGACGCGCCCGCCGCTGGCCAACAACGCGGTGAGGCTCGTCGTCACACGACCTTTGTCGTCGGGATGAATCAAATCCAGCCACCATTGCAGGGTAGCGTCGATGTCTTCCCGGGGATGGCCGAAAACAGCCTGAAAATTCTCACTGAACCAGACCCGGTTGGTTTTGATATCCCATTCCCAGACGACGTCGTTGGTGGCGCGGGAAACAATCCGAAAGCGTTCCTCACTTTGCTGCAATGCCTTTTCGGCCTGCTTGCGCAAGGCCCGCTCCTGCCGGCTGCGCAGGGCCCGGCGGACGGCCGGCGCCAGCCGGCTTGGCCGCTGTTTGAGTACGTAATCCACCGCGCCATTTCTGAGGCTTTCCACGGCGGCTTCCTCGCCAATGGTGCCGGAGAAGAAAATAAACGGAGTTTCCGGGCACACTTCCCGCGCCAGTGAAAGCGCGCGGAGGCCGTCGAACGACGGCAAAGTGTAATCGGAAATAATCAGATCGAATTTGTTTTGCCGCACAGCGGAGTTGAAATCCTCCCGTGTTTTGATCGTGACCAATTCGCAAGCCAACCCCTCGTTGAGCAGCATCTCGCGGACGAGAATCTGGTCGTTCTCGTTGTCTTCCAGGTGCAGGATGCGCACCGGGCGCTGGATGAAATCGGTAGCCATCAATGGGTGCGTTTGACCGTGCCGGGGGGCGGTTCGTTGATGATGGCCCAGAAAAAGCCGATTTGTTTCACTGATTCGAGGAATTTCTGGAAATCCACCGGCTTGACGACATAAGCGTTGACGCCTAATTGATAGCTGTTGACCAGGTCCTGTTCCTCCCGTGATGAGGTGATCATGACCACCGGCACGTGCTTGAGGGCAGCATCGCCACGCATCTGACGCAGTACCTCGAGGCCGTCCACCTTGGGCATTTTCAAATCCAGCAACACCACCACCGGGAGGCCGTTGGCGTGGTCGGCAAACTGGCCGCGGCGGTAGAGATAATCCAGCGCTTCGGCGCCATCCCGAGCCGTCACCACTTCGTTCGCCAGATTGTGTTCCTCCAGGGCGGCGAGCGTCAGCTCCACGTCGCGTTCATTGTCCTCCACCAGCAGTATGCGTTTCAACGGCGCCATGTTTTATCCTTTCATTTCAGTTGAGGTTTTCGGCAGGGAAAAGAAAAAGGTCGCGCCGCGGTCAAGCTCCCCCTCCGCCCACGTGCGGCCGCCGTGGCGGTGAACGATGCGGCGGACGTTGGCCAGCCCGATGCCGGTGCCTTCAAATTCCTCGGCGCGGTGCAGACGCTGGAACACTCCGAACAACTTGTGCGCGTATTGCATGTCGAACCCGACGCCGTTGTCCCGCACAAAAAAGACGAGCTCCCCGTTGTCCGAGTTGCAACCGATCTCGATTTCCGCGGGATTTCGCAGACGGGAATATTTGACCGCGTTGGCAATCAGGTTTACCCAAACCTGGCGCAGCATCGCCGGGTCGGCTTCGACGTCGGGCAGGGGGGCGATTTTCCAATTGATGGGCCGGCCATCGATCTCGGATTGCAGACCGCCGATGGCTTCATGAACCAGCGCATCGGTGGACACCTTTGCCTGCCGCAGCTCGGCACGGTTCATTCGCGAAAAGACCAGCAAATCGTCGATCAGCATCCCCATTTGCCGGGCGGAATCGGCGATGATGCCCAGATACCGCCGCCCCCGCTCGTCCAGCTTTTCGCCGGCCTGCTTGTTGAGTAATTTCACAAAGCCGTCAATATGGCGCAACGGGGCGCGCAGGTCGTGCGAGACGGAATAGGAAAACGCTTCCAGCTCCTTGTTGGCTGCTTCCAGCTGCGTGGCACGGTTCTGCAGATCGCCATTGAGTTGGGTGATTTGCGCCTGGGTCCGTTTCCGTTCCGTGATGTCGCGGCCGGTGGCATAGATCAACCGCTGCGGCACGGCCGCGCGCGCATTCCACGCAAACCAACGCCAGGAACCATCCTTGCACCGGTAACGGTTTTCGAAATTGACGGTTTCCTGGCCGCTCGCCAGCTTTTCCACCTCCACCTGCGACGCGGGGACATCGTCGGGATGGATAAACTCGATAAACGGTTTGGCCATCAATTCTTCGCGGCTGAAACCCAACGTGCGTTCCCAGGCAGGATTCAACGTCTTGAAGTAACCGTCGAAGGTGGCGAGGCAGATCACATCCCGTGACAAATCGAAAAAACGGTCGCGCTCTTCCAGCGCCTGTTCCGCCCGCTTGTGCTCGGTCAGATCGCGGGTGACTTTGGCAAACCCCAACAACTGACCTTCCGGCCCGTGGATGGCGCTGATGACGACGTTGGCCCAAAATGCCAATCCATCCTCGCGCACACGCCAGCCTTCATTTTCAAAACGGCCTTTTGCCGCCGCCTCGGCCAGCGCTTTTTCGGGAAACCTGCTGCGAACCGCTTCCTCGGGGTAAAAACAGGAAAAATGCCGGCCGATGATTTCCTGCGTGTTGTAACCTTTGATGCGCTGGGCACCGACATTCCAACTCACCACCCGGCCGGCCGGGTCGAGCATGATGATGGCGTAATCCTTGACGCTCTCAATCATCAGGCGCAGGCGCTGTTCGCTCTGGCGCAATGATTTTTCCGTCTGCTCGCGCAATTTCAAATCGCGGCGGATCAACAGGACCGCCGCCAGGCCGATGGCACACGCGAACGCGCCACCGGTGAAAATAGCGATCAGGCTGGTTTCCGCGCTCGTCCGGGCCACTTGTTGACGTTGCGAGAGCAGGCTGTTTTCCGTGTCACGCATTTGTGCAATGTCCCGCCACACCTGATCCATCAAATCCTGGCCCTGGCGCAGCGTGGCGACATCGCTTGAAACTGCTTGAAGTCCCCCCTGCTGCCGTAATTTGATCCGGCTGTTCAGGACCGTCATTCGTTGCGCGATGACCGATTCCAGTTTGGTCAGGCGTTGCTGTTGCCCCGGATTGTCCGCGGTCAACGTCTTGACTCTTTCCATCCAGGCATTGATTTGCGCCTGGGCGTCGTTGGAATCCTTTAAAAATTGTTCGTCGCCGGTCAGCAAAAAGGCGCGTTGCCTGGCTTCAACATCGGTCAGAATCGCCCGGCCTGATTCCAGGGTCGCAATGACTTCGTGGGTGTGCGCCACCAGCCGGTCGGTCGTGATAAACTGATTTGTAGTGCGATAAGCCAACCAGCCAATCACCATCAACGCTGCCACCGACGCAACGAATCCGGCCAGGATTTTATTTTCGACAGAGCCCTTCATGCAAAACCCGCTGTTAAACAAGAAATTACCTTCCCCGATGCGAATTCTTACAGAATATAATTTTCAATCGTGAAAAAGGCAAGCGGGCTCGACACAATACGTTGTGACAATTTGGCTTGCCCGTTCGGACTTTGACGCGTATTAGAAAGGCATTGGAGACATGCCCGCGTGGCGGAATTGGCAGACGCGCTAGATTCAGGTTCTAGTGAGTAACATCGTACAGGTTCAAGTCCTGTCGCGGGCACCAACGGCCGGACTGCTGCGCTTGGTTTCTTCCCTGTACCTTCAACTTCATCCGGAAATCAGTTCGACACTGAAAACGGCTCAGGCTAATCTCCGTTGAAACCATGAAAGTTCTGTTTTTGAACGGGCCGAACTTGAATTTGCTCGGACAACGCGAGCCGGAGGTGTACGGACGTGAGACGTTGGCCGATATTGAAGCCAAAGTCCGCAAGCATGCCTCCGATCTGAAAGTGACGGTGGACTTCCGCCAGTCCAACCTGGAAGGGGAATTGGTTGATTGGATTCAGGGTGCCAAAGGAAAATTTGACGTGATCGTACTTAACGCCGCTGCCTATACGCACACCAGTATTGCGTTACGGGATGCTATTGTGGCGGTGGGAATTCCGACCATCGAAATTCACCTTTCGAACATTCACGCCCGCGAAAAATTCAGGCATAAATCACTGATCGCGCCGGTTTGTTGCGGGCAAATCAGCGGATTTGGTCCAAAATCCTATTTATTGGCGCTGGAAGCTTCCGTTTACGTTAACGTTTATAAAAAAAGCCACTAAACTGTACATTTATGCCTGAAATCATTTTCAATTTTGTCTCTTGACGTTGGGTCAACCGAGGAATAGAATGTTTCAAATTGGTGACGGACACAAGGCAGAGTCGTAACACGGCTGCTGCTTTTTTGCTTATAGCCAAAAACCGTGTTTTTAACAACTTTAACGAAATCGAAACGTGGATCTTAAAGATATTAAGGCCATAATTGACCTGATGAAGAAAAACTCCATCACGGAGTTTGAACTGGAAAGGCAGGATTCCAAGATCAGGTTGAAGCGTGGATTTAATGGTTCCACACCTGCGGCGGCTCCTTACGAGGATCCGGCGACACTACCTCCAATTCAGCCGGTCACTTCCGCTCCGCCTGCGGTTCCGCTTGGAAATGCGCCGGCGGTGGCAACCGGTGAAGTTGAGATCAAGTCCCCGATGATTGGCACTTTTTACCGGGCGCCATCGCCTGAAGCTGCCAGTTACATTGAAGTGGGCTCTGAAGTTAATCCCGACACGGTGGTTTGCATCATTGAAGCGATGAAAGTGATGAATGAAATCAAAGCGGAGGCCAAGGGCGTGATTACACAGGTTTTGGTCGAAAATGCCAAGCCGGTGGAATTCGGCCAGCCCTTGTTCAAGGTGCGTCCGGCTTGAAAACGGCCCCGCAGAAGCATTTTCACATTCACTGAAAATCCATGTTTGAGAAGATTCTGGTCGCCAATCGCGGTGAAATCGCTGTTCGGATTATTCGCGCCTGCAAGGAGTTGAATATCCGAACGGTAGCCGTTTATTCCGAGGCGGATGCCAATTCGATGCACGTGCAAATGGCGGATGAAGCCATCTGCATTGGCGGGCCGCCTGCGGCGGAAAGTTACCTGCGCATTGACCGAATCATCAGCGCGGCCGAAATCACGGATGTGGATGCGATTCATCCGGGTTATGGTTTTCTGGCCGAAAATGCGCACTTCGCCGAGGTCTGTGACAGCTGCAACATCCGATTCATCGGACCCAGCCCTCGCGCCATGCAGTTATTGGGGGACAAGGCGGTCAGCCGGATGCTCGCCAAGAAGGTTGGCGTGCCCACCCCGCCGGGATCGGATGGCGCGGTGGAAAAGGAGCAGGACGCCTTGGCCGTCGCCAAGCGCATTGGCTACCCGGTCATGATCAAAGCCGTGGCCGGCGGCGGCGGCAGAGGCATGCGCGTGGCGCATAATGATATTTCCCTGGTGAAGGGTTATCATACCGCGCGTTCGGAAGCCGAAAAGGCGTTTGGGAATTCAGGCGTTTACGTCGAAAAGTTCATCGAAAATCCGCATCACATCGAGATTCAGGTTCTCGGCGATCATAAGGGCCATATCATTCATTTGGGTGAACGGGATTGTTCCATTCAACGCCGGAATCAAAAGGTGGTCGAAGAAGCGCCTTCGCCCCTGTTGGAACACAAATTTCGCAAGTTGCGGGACAAAATCGGCAAGGCGGCGGTCAAGATTGCCGAAGCCTCACACTACACGAGCGCCGGCACGGTGGAATTCATCGTCGATAACGTCGGCAATTATTACTTCCTCGAGTTCAACAAACGGATTCAGGTTGAGCATCCCGTCACCGAGGAAGTCACCGGCATTGATCTGGTGCGTTATCAGATCCTGCTGGCGATGGGGGAGACGCTGCGCCATTCGCAGGGTGACATACAAATCAAGGGTCATGCCATCGAATGCCGCATCAACGCCGAAGATCCCTTTGACGATTTTCGTCCCAGCCCCGGCCGCATTGAGATGTATTTTCAGCCGGGTGGCCGCGGGGTGCGCGTGGACACCCATGCTTACGCCGGATACACCATTCCACCGACGTATGATTCGATGATCGGCAAGCTGATTACCACCGGCAATGATCGGCGCGAGGCGATGGACCGCATGAATCGCGCGCTGTCGGAATATATGATTACGGGCATCAAATCCAATGTTTCCTTCCAGCAGGCCATCATGCAGGACCCGAATTTCCGGCGCGGAGTTTATTCCACCGGCTTCATCGAGCAATTACTTGGTGGCGCCAGGCGGGAACTGATTGACGAAAAAGCTTAGGCCCTGACACTTTTTGTTGACTTTATGGGTATTTATGCTAAAACAACGGCGTTCGTTCAAAGAATGAACGGTGTTGGTGTCAACCAGACAGATTGTTCGTAACCGATAAGAAAGCGACATTCAGTGAACCTGCCGGTGCAGTCCTCCCACGTGTTTCCTTGAGCGGGCGTAGTGTATTATGAACCCAACCAGATTGTTTGTCGGCAACCTCTCATACCAGACGGGGGAAAACGACCTGCAGGACTATTTTGCCCAGGCAGGTGCGGTGACCTCGGTAAACCTGATGCTCGACAAAACCACGGGCAAATCCCGTGGCTTTGCGTTTGTGGAATTCGCCGACGCCGAGGCTGCGCAGCGCGCCATTGATCAACTCCACAACAAGGAATTCCAGGGCCGCCAGCTCACCATCAACGTCGCCCGCCCGCGGGAGGAACGTCCGCCACGCTGGGAAAACGACCGCGGCGAGCGCCGCGCGCACCAGTAGTTTCAGCCAGGCGTTTCCGTGGCCGGACCGGCGGATTGGCCCGTCCGGATTTTTGAATAAGGGTTTGACACCCGCGGGATGCCGTTTATCTTTTAGCAAACAAAGATTATGGCTGAGACACCTCCGAACATTCCTCCGGGTGCTGTGCTGCCGCCGAAAAAAGAAACCGGCAAAGTCCAGCCCAAGAAAGAAACCGTCCGCATCAATTTGCCGCCCAAGCCGTCCGCCGCGCCGACCATCAAATTGCCGACGCTGCCGCCCGGGGGCCCGACGGGCGCCCCAAGCGCCATCTCCGCGCCAACCCCGGCTTCGCAGGCCGCGGCTCCGCGCGCCGCGGCCGCCGCACCCGTTACCCAGGCACGATCCGCTCCGGTGGCGCAACGGCCCGTGGCGGCGGCCCCGGCCATCAGCGGTTTGGATCAAATGCTCGTCGTTGTCGCGGCCGCCGCCGGGCTGTTCGCGCTGGTCACGGTGATTTGGATGCTGCTCATCCCGACCACCTGAGATGTTCAGAAGTTGTTCGAACCCTAAATGTGTTGTTGACGTATGGCCTCTCCCCTCATTCTTAAGCTCACGCAGGAAAACTTCGCCCAGCAGGTTTTGCAGTCGCCCGCACCCGTGCTCGTGGATTTCTGGGCCGAATGGTGCGGTCCGTGCAAAATGATTGCGCCGTTGTTGGATGAACTCGCCGACGAATACGATGGCAAGGTGAAAATCGGCAAGGTCAACGTGGATGAGCAGCAATCGCTGGCCGCCGAATACGGCGTCCGGGCCATCCCCACCCTGCTCGTTTTCCAAAACGGCCAGGTGGCCGACCAGATCGTCGGCGCCCGCAGCAAGCGCGACTTCAAGGCCAGCCTCGACCGCGTGGCGGCCTGAGTCCGGGCGGGCGTATGCCGTTCATCGTCACGCCCCGGCAATTGGATCAGCGCGCCGAGCTGTTTCACCAACTCTCGCAAATGACGTCCGCCGGCATCGGCATCATTCCTGCCTTGGAACAAATCAAGCGCAGCCCTCCCTCCCGATCCTACCGCGGGCCGCTGCAACGCCTCCTGGATGAACTGGCCCAGGGCGCAACCGTCGCCGAAGCCTTGAATGGGCTTGGCTGGTTGCCCGCGTTCGATCTGGCGTTGATTGAAGCCGGCGAACGCAGCGGACGGATTGACGCCTGCCTCCGTCTGCTCGCCGATTACTACAACGAACGTGCCCGGCTTATCCGCCAGACCATCGCCGATTTGATGTATCCGGTGTTTGTCTTTCATCTGGCCATTTTCGTCTCCACCCTTCTCGAATTCCTCTGGTCCGGCCCCTGGCTCCTCGTCTTGTGGGGTGGATTGCTCCCGCTCTACGCCGTCACCGCCTTTCTGATTTACGCCGGCCAAGACCAGCGCAATGAAGCCTGGCGGACGAAAGTGGAATCGGTTCTGCGTTTCATTCCCGTTTTGGGAACGGCACAGCATTATCTGGCGTTGGCGCGGCTCGCGGCGGCGCTCGAAGCCCTCATCAGCGCCGGCGTCAACATCTTTGAAGCCTGGGAGCTGGCGTCGGCGGCAAGCGGTTCGCCCGCCTTGCGCCGTGCGGTGGCCGATTGGAGGCCGAAACTGACCGCCGGCCAGATGCCGTCCGAGGCCGTGCGCACCAGCCGGTTGTTTCCTGAAATGTTCGCCAATTTCTATGCCACCGGCGAGGTCAGCGGCAAATTGGACGAATCCCTTCGTCATTTGAACCGGCTGTATAACGAGGAAGGCCTGCGCAAACTCCACCTCGTTTCGAAATGGGTGCCACGCTTCATTTATTTCATGGTGGCCCTCTTCGTCGGTTACATTGTCATCCGGTTTTGGACAAATTACTTCAATCAAATCAATCAGCTGAGCCACTTCTAGTTCCGCTTTGCGCGCCGGACTTCCACACATTAATTTCGCTCCATGACGTTGACTCAATTGCTCGCCGATGAGGAACTGCGCCACCAGGAGTTCCCGGTCGCGCGCGACAAAATTTTTCTGGCCCACGCCGGCGTCTGCCCATTGCCCCGGCGCGTGGCACAGGCGATTACCGATTGCGCGCAACGCGGCACGGCCGATGATCAGGAAACGCTCGTTTTCCCCCGGCGATTGAACGAAGGACGCAAAGTCGCGGCGCAATTGCTCAATTGCCGGGCGGACGAAATCGCGTTCGTCGGGCCGACGTCGCTCGCCTTGAGTTTTGTAGCCGCCGGACTGAACTTTCGCCGGGGCGACAACATTCTCATTTACCATGACGATTACCCCTCGAACGTTTATCCGTGGATGGCGCTGGCCGAGCGCGGCGTGGAAGTCCGCCTGCTCAACACGCGCGGTCTCGGCGTGATCCGCCCGATGGACGTGGCCGGGCAGGTGGACGAAAACACGCGGCTCGTCGCTTTGGCGTCCTGCCATTTCATCAGCGGTTTCCGGATTGAATTTGAGGCCATCGGGAAATATTTGCGCCAGCGCGGGATTTTGTTTTGCCTCGACGCCATTCAAACCCTCGGCGCGTTTCCGGTCCCGGCCGGGAGCGTGGATTTTCTGGCGGCCGACGCGCACAAGTGGCTGCTCGGCCCGTGCGGCGCGGGCTTGCTCTACGTCCGGCAGGAGGTTCAGGACCGGTTGAATCCGCCGATTTACGGCTGGCACAACGTCCAGAACCCGAATTTCGTCGCGCAGGAAAAAATCGTGTTCCGCACCGGCGCGACCAAGTACGAGGCCGGTACGCACAATCTGGTGGGGCTGGCCGGTTTGATTGCCGCAATGGAACTGGCTTTGGAAATCGGCGTGGACAATATTGCCGCCGAGTTGCTGCGCAAACGCGCCTGGCTCGTGCCCGCCTTGCAGTCCAAGGGTTTCACGGTTTTGAACGCAGACGCAAAACCGGAAAACGCCGGCGCCATCGTTTCCTTTCACCACCCCGATAAAGACCTCGCTGCGTTGCACAAAAAGCTGGCGGACGCGGGCGCTGTCGCGTCACTGCGGACGGACCGCGCGGGAAAACATTACATCCGGCTCTCGCCGCATTATTACAACACCGACGCCGAATTACGGCGCGTGTTGGAATTGTTGTAAGCGCGACAAAACGAAACGTCCGTCTTGCAAAACCAGAATGGTGGTATTATGGTTACGGCGTATGCCAAGCATCACTTTGAAAGACATTCCGGTGGAACTGCACGCGCAGTTGAAAAACGAGGCCGCCGCGAACTTCCGCAGCATCACCCAGGAAGTGATGAGCCGGATTGAGCGGACGTTTCAGATTGACGCCGCGCTGAACACCAAGCGTGATCAGCGATGGCTTGATGAGGCCATCGCCAGCGGGCCGGCAACGCCCTTGACTAAAAAGGAAATGGACGCCATCCGCAACCGGGTGTTGAGGGGCAAAAAGTGAACGCTGCCAGGCGTCCGCAATTCCTGCTGGATTTGGCGGAGGAATTGACCTGGCTGAAGGACAACGCCGGGGCTGACGTGGCCGAACGCTGGTATGAGGCGTTGCTGGCAACAATTCAGTTTATCAAAAAGAATCCCTGCGTTGGCCGCGAGCGGGAAGATTTGATCCCGGCGGGCATCCGTTCCTGGCGGGTGCGCGATTTTCCGCGCTGGCTGATTTTCTATGCGGTGACAGACAGGAAAAAAGTGATTTTCTACCGTGTTCGCTCCGGCACCATGAATTTGGTGGTAATGAAAATGGAGTCTTGAATCCGCGCCGAAAACTGATGGAGGCGAATGGGCAAACGGATTTAACCACGGATGGACACGGATGAACACCGACTACGCGGTGGAGAGGGGAATAGCGGTGGAGGGCCACCGCAGTCCAAAACGCTGGCGCGAATGCCGATGCCTCCCGGATGGCGCGAAGCGCCTTGGAGTGCGCCAGCCCCCTGGCGCTTTTGGAACGCAGCGATGGCCAATCCGATTGGTAGCAGCGGATGTCAATCCGCTCATTATTCCGTCGGTGAGGAAGCTTGAGCTGACTCACGTCGGCTGCCAAGGCATTCCGAATGCCGCATGGGCAACTTACCCGTCCGGCCTTCACAAGGGCAACACACTTGCCAAACACGCCCGCAAAATCGGACTCCGATTTGCGTTGAGACCAGGGTGTCCGGAAAAGCCGAACTTGCTTCCGCCCAGATAATTCGGACGGTTTTCAAAATCGCATCCGCATTATATTCTTTTTCCCAATCGTGCGCTACAACTGGCTGAAATGAGTCTCGCTCCCTCGGCTCCTACAGGGGCGTCGTTGCCGGTGCCGCCTATTGAGTTTCGCGACGGGAACGGTTTTCCCCGACTCCCGGCGCGAGGCCGCGCGAGCGCCAGAGGTAATAGATTGCCGGGTAAACCACCAGCACACTGATGGTGGAGGTGATCACCCCGCCCACCATCGGGGCGGCGATGCGTTTCATCACGTCCGCGCCGGTGCCGTCGCTCCACAAAATCGGCGCCAGACCGGCGATGATGACGCTGGCGGTCATGATTTTCGGGCGCAGCCGTTTCACCGCGCCGTGATAAATCGCGTCGCGCAAATCGTCCAGGTTCCGCATCAACCCCTTCTGCCTCCACTCGTCGTAGGCCAGGTCGAGGTAGAGGAGCATGATGACACCGGTTTCGGCGTCGAGTCCCGCCAGCGCGATGATGCCGACCCAGACGGCCACGCTCAAATTGTAGTGCAGCAGGTAGAGTGTCCAGAACGCGCCGACGAGCGAGAACGGCACGGCCAGCAGCACGATGGCAGTCTTGAGCCAGGAACGCGTGTTGAGGTAAATGATGAGCGAGATGATGAGCAGCGTGAGCGGCACGACGATGAGCAGGCGTTGCTTGGCGCGCAGCATGTATTCATATTGGCCGCTCCAGAAGATGTTGTAGCCCGGCGGCAATTGGATTTGGCCGTCGGCGATGGCCGCGTTCACCGCGTGCATGGCGGTCTGAACGTAGGTGCCTACATCTATGTCGTGGATGTCCACATAAACCCAGTCGTTGGGCACGGCGCCTTCGGTTTTGATTTCCATCGGGCCGTCCACTACCTCGATGGCGGCGAGTTCGCCGAGCGGAATCTGCGCGCCGGTCGGCGTGGGAATGACGATGTCGTGTTTGAGCGCGTGCAAGTCGGAACGGAAATCGCGGTCGTAGCGCAGGTTGATGGTGTAACGTTGCAGACCTTCGACGGTGGTCGTCAGCGGCATGCCGCCGAGCGCGACGGACAGCACATCCTGCACGTCGCCCACGGTCAGGCCGTAGCGGGCAATGGCGGCGCGGTTGATGTTAAATTCAATGTAATGCCCGCCCATCACGCGATCGGCAAAGGCGCTGGCCGTGCCGGGCACCTGACGGACCACCGCCCCGACTTCCTCGCCGATGCGTTGCAGCGTGGCCAGATCCGGCCCGGCGATTTTGATGCCGACGGACGATTTGATGCCGGTGGAAAGCATGTTAATGCGCGTCGCAATGGGCATCGTCCACAGGTTGTTCAGGCCGGGGATTTGCACGGCGTTGTTCAGCGCGTCCACCAGTTCATCCGGCTTGCGGCGGCGATGCGCAATCACCTTGCCGTTGTCATCTTTGATGTCCACCGCGGGCCATTCGCTCTCAGGTTTCAACTGAATTGTGGTTTCAATCATGTCCATCGGCGCGGGGTCGGTCGCGGTCTCGGCGCGGCCGGCCTTGCCGAAAACGGTTTCCACTTCGGGAAAGGATTTGATGATTTTGTCGGTGACTTGAATCAGTTGTTGCGCTTTGGTCACGGAAATGCCCGGAAAGGTGGTGGGCATGTAGAGCAAATCGCCCTCGTAAAGCGGCGGCATGAATTCCGAGCCGATGCTTTGATAGGGGAAAAGCGGGCCGGCCTTGAACGCCCATGTCTGCACCCGCCCCTGCGGCAGCAAACGCGCCACGAGCGAGTTCCAGGGGAAAAACACCCAGCCGACAAAAAGGCCGCCGCCAATCACCACCAGCCAGCGGTATTTGATGGCCAAGCCCACAACCGGCCGGTAGAGCCAGATCAGGAAACGGTTGATGGGATTGGTTTCCTCCTTTGGAATCCTGCCGCGAATGAACCAGCCCATCAGCACTGGCGCGAGCGTAATGGACAACAGCGCGGCGGCGGCCATCGAATAGGTCTTGGTGAAGGCCAGCGGTTTGAACAGCCGGCCTTCCTGCTCCTGCAACGTGAACACCGGCAGAAACGAAACCGTGATGACCAGCAGCGAATAAAACAGCGCCGGACCGACTTCAATGGCGGCGTCGCGGATGATTTCCCAGTGCGGTTTTTTGCCCTGGTCGCGCTCCAGATGCTTGTGGGCATTTTCGATCATGATGATGACCGCGTCCACCATGGCGCCGATGGCGATGGCAATGCCGCCGAGCGACATGATGTTGGAACTGAGTCCCTGCCCGAACATGACCAGAAATGAAATCAGCACCGCGACCGGCAAAATGATGATCGCCACCAGCGCGCTCCGCAGGTGCAGCAGAAACGCGAGGCACACCAGCGCGACCACGATGCTTTCCTCGATGAGCTTTTCTTCGAGCGTCGCCACCGCGCGGTCAATCAACGCCGTGCGGTCGTAAACGACAGTTGCTTTCACGTCCGGGGGCAACGACTTCATTGCCTGGGCCAGCCGCTGTTTCACCGCCTGAATGACTTTGTAGGCGTTGGCACCGGAGCGCACCACGACAATGCCGCCGACGGTCCCGCCGTCGCCGTTCAAATCGGCGATGCCGCGGCGTTCGTCGGGGCCGAACTGGATGTTCGCCACGTCACGCAGCAAAATCGGCACGCCGTCCTTGCCGACGCCCACGGCCACCTTTTTCAAATCATCCAGATTTTGAATGTAACCTTTGACGCGCAGGATGAATTCGGTTTCCGCCAGTTCGATGGACCGGCCGCCGACTTCGCCATTGCTGCGTTCAATGGCTTGGCTGACATCCTGCAAAGAAAGGTTGTAGGCGCGCAATTTTGTCGGGTCCACCGTCACTTGATATTGCTTCACGAAGCCGCCGATGGACGCGACCTCGGAGACGCCCGGCACGGCGGTGAGTTGATATTTCAAATACCAGTCCTGGATCGAGCGCAGGTCCGCGAGGTTGCGATTGGTCGAATTGATGGAATACATGAACGCCCAGCCGACGCCAGTGGCATCAGGACCGAGGGACGGCGTGACGCCCCTGGGCAATTGCCCGCCGATGCTGCTCAAGTATTCGAGCACCCGGCTTCGCGCCCAGTAGGGATCCGTGCCGTCGTCGAAAATGACATAGACGAACGAGTAGCCGTAGAACGAGTAGCCGCGCACCACTTTCGCGCGCGGGACGGAAAGCATCTTGGTGGTGATCGGATAAGTAACCTGGTCCTCGATGATGCTGGGGGCCTGGCCCTCCCACGGCGTGTAAATGATGACCTGCGTGTCCGAAAGGTCGGGGATGGCATCAAGCGGAATGTTTTTGACGGCGTAAATGCCGCCCAGCACCAGGGCCACCGTCGCCAGCAGGACGATGAACTTGTTCTTGAGCGAGAAATCGATGATGCGTTGGAGCATGGGAATCCCTGGTTATTTCGCCATATCCGGTGGTGATGTATTGGTGGACGCGCCCGGCGGCCCCATCACGGGAATGAGCGTCATGCCGCAGATCGGGCATTTGCCCGGTTTGTCTTCATGGATGTAATTGTGTTGCGGCATTGGGCAGGTGTAGTAAAGCACCTTGCCGCCCGGCTGGAGCTGCTTGAGTTCGCCCGGTGTCACCGGCACCAGCGTCATGCCGCAAATCGGGCATTTGCCCGGATAATCGTAGGTGATGGAAACGTGCGCCGGCATCGGGCAGACATAGACCACCGGTTCCTTTTCAGCGTTGGTGGTGGACAATGGCTCGGTTTTATTCGCGTTCGTGGCAGTCGGCATTGCCATCGTAGCGCCCGACGGCTCGCGCATTTTTTGAATCGCCTCGCGCAACTGGCTTTCTGAATCGAGCATGAACTGCCCGGACGTGACCACACGCTCGCCGGCCCGCAAACCGCTGACGACTTCATACATGTCCTGTTCCGCCTCCAGCCCCAGCGCGACCGTGCGCGGATCAAATTTTCCGCCGGGCAAGGCGACGAAGACGGTGTTTTTCTCACCGCTGCGCAGCACTGCCGAATCCGGCACCAGCAGCACCGAAGGTTTCAATTCAGAGGCAATTTGCACCGAGACGAACATGCCGGGTTTGAGGAAATAGCCGGGGTTCTCAAATTCCAGCCGTACCCGCGCCGTGCGCGTTTTTTCGTCCACGTTCGGATAAATGTAAGTGACACGCCCCCGGAATTCGCGATCCGGCAGCGAGGCGAGTTTGACTGCGGCCTCCTGTCCGAGCTGGACGTAAGGCAGGTCCTGCTCATAAACCTGCGCATAAACCCAGACGATGCCGAGGTCCGCCAGCCGGTAAAGCGTCATGCCCGCGTCCACCATCTGGCCCTGCACGACGTTTTTCTCGATCACAAAACCGTCCGCCGGTGCGAGAATTTGCAGCGTCTTGCGCGGCTCGCGCGCTTTTTCCAGCGCGGCGATTTGCGGGTCCGAGATGTCAAAAAATTTCAATTTTTCCACCGCCGCCTCGCGCAGCGCCGCCGAACCGGGATCGTTCGTGGAATCCAGGACCGCCAGATACTCGGCCTCGGCGCGGTAAAGTTCCGGCGAATAAATCTCGAACAGCGGCTCGCCGCGCATCACCAGAGCGCCGGTGGCGTCCACGTCCAGTTTTTCGATCCAGCCTTTGAACTTGGTCGTCACATCCGCCAGCGCCGTTTCGTTGTAATCAATCGTGCCAACCGTCCGGATGGTCCGGCGCAACGGGCCGCGTGTGATCTCCGTCGTCTGAATATTCATCATCTGGATCGTCGCCGGATCAACGGTAATGGCGGATGATGCGCTCCCCTCACTTTCATAAACCGGCACCATGTCCATGCCCATGCTGTCCTTGGCCGGGACCAGGCTGGTCTCGCCCGGTTTCATCGTGGATTTGTAGTACAGGATTTTGTGTCCGTCCGCCGTCGCAGTCGCCGTCTTGTGGACCGGCTCCAATTTCATGCCGCAAATCGGGCAGTTACCGGGATGATCCTGGATAATCCACGGGTGCATCCCGCAGGTGTAGAGCGTCTTTCCGGCTGACGCCGTGACCGGGTGGGCGACGTCGGCAGTGTTGGCGGCAAACACGCCCAGGCCGGCTGCCACCACGAGCAGCGCTCCTGCTAAAATCAGTTTCAATTTCGAGTTCATAAAATCAATTTTTGGGAGCAGCCGACGTGAATCGGCTCTGACCTTCATTTCGGAAAGACGGAACGGACTGACGTCCGCTGCTACGGGGTTTATCAAGGGGATGGTTCGGCAAAAGCGGCGAGCCGGCCGGCGGTACCCCGGCAACCATCAGGGACAGGTCGGCCAGCGCAATCTCGCGGTCCGTGCGGACTTCGGCAGCTTCGAGCTGCAAATCCAAGGGCACGCGTTCCGCGTCCGTCATCGCGGAGAAATCCATCGTGCCGGTGCGATACCCGGCGCGGACGGTTTCGAGCGATTGACGGGCCTTGGGAATAAGGTGGTTCTCAATCAACGCAAGGTTGCGGCCGGTTTCGCGGTAAGCGAATGACTTTTCAGCAAAGTTCACGGCGAGATCAATCTGCCCCGCTTTCAACCGCGATTGGGCAGCCAGTTCCTCCGCCTTGGCCCCGGCAACTTCCGCTGCAATTTTGTCACGCCAAATTGGCAGGCTCATGCTCAACTGCGGCCAGTAAAGCACCGGCGACGCTTTCACGTCGGCCATCAGCGCCGCACTGAAATCGGGCACACGTTCTTTGTAGGCCACCGCCATGCTGGCTTCGGCGGTGCGCACGTCGGCTTCCATCGCTTTGAGTTGCGGATTGCGCGCAAATGCCACACGGAGCAATTCGTCGGCGTCAATCTTTTCGTTGCTGGTTTCAAAATGTGCGGGTGTGGGCGGATCGGCTTGCGTCGGCGTCAAGCCCAGCGCGGCCTTAAAATTTTCCCGCAGGGCATGCCGTGAATCTTCAAGATTGGCGAGTTCGGTGCGGACCCGATCACGCTCGCTTTGAACACGGAGCAAATCCGGCAACGCGGCTGAGCCTGCCACGTCCTGGGCGCGGACGGCCTGTTCCTGATTTCCCAGCAAGGAAAGCGTTTCGCGCTTCAGGCGAAGTTGTTCCTCCAACAGACCGAGTCGGTAGTAAGCGCGCTTCAAGTTGAAGGCGGTTTGCAGCACGGCGCTTTCGAACGCGAAGTATTTTCCCCGGCTTTCAGCAACCGCAACCCCCGCGCGCGCCTTGAGTTTGCCCGGGCCGGGAAAACTCCACGCAAATCCCGGCATCAGCGACGTGATGGTGTCTTGAATGTAAGCCTGAAAGGTCAACTGCGGGTCCGGCAACGAGCGCGACACGGTGATGTTCTCAACCGACGCCGACCAGTCATGGAACGTCGCTTCGACCACCGGCGAGTTCAGGAGTGCATAAGCGAGAAAATTGCTGAGGCCCGAATCCGGCGTCAGTTCGGGCAGCACCGGACGTTGATCGCCGGGGCGATACCGTCCGGCAACCGTCCCGAGATCGTGGCGCGCCTGCCTTTCGCCGGCAGTTTGCACGCCCCGGCAGCCGGCCAGGGCAAACAGGCCCGCAGCCATCAGCGCGAAAATCAAAACCGTTTTCATAAATTCAAAGTCTTTTCGGTTTCAGATGCCACTGTTCGTGCGGCAGCGGCGAATTTTGGATTGTATCACGGGCACAAAAATCCGTGGAGCCAAAACGGTAAAAGTCGTGTGACCGGCTCAGGACACAATACGGATGTGGAATAAGGAAGTCAGATCAGAAAGGCGCAGTTCCGCTCGTACAGCGGAGTGCGATTCGCCTGCCACGGCGCAGAAACGGAAGCGACAGGCTCAGACACCGGTGCGTCCGGCAACGTCCAGGACAACCCGGCAGGTGCCAGGGTCAAAAACTGATTTGGCGTCGAAATAGAAACCGGAGTCGCAGGGACAGGCCGCGACTCCGGGGAGGGAGATGCGACACAGCACGCCTTGCCGCAATGGCAACCGGCATGTGCGCCGCGCACAACACCGGCCGCCGGTGCTTGGGCTTGGACAGGCGTCCAAGCCAGCAACAGGCTGCAAACCATGGCCAGTATCGTTTTCACGTTTTCAATGTCATCCACATCATCGAAAGAAGCTCAACCGCTTTTGGCTTCTTCTTGTCAATTTTTGGCGCAATGCGGCGCCAGGGTCCGCACCGGCGTGCGGCGGCCGGGTGATTTAAGCGGCAAACACCCAGTCTCTTACCCCACTCCCGACAGAATCCCGCAAAAATTCCAGCTGATTTTTGCTCGGACGCAAAAAGCGGTTGGTCACATGCCGCTAAACACCTGCTCGCCGCCGAGATGGCCTTGATACGCCAGGGCAATGACAAAAATGGCGGCCACAACCAGGTAAGACACGGTGGCCCACCGGGCTTGCCGGCGCAGTTTCCAGCGCCAAACAAACAGCACGAATAAAAGCACGGCCAGCGCGGTGCCCAGCCATTTGTGGATGGTCATGCCGGTGGCGCCGTTGTCGTCAGGCATCCAAAACAGCCAGCCGGTGACGGCCGTAAATGGTGTAACGGCCGTCGCGTAGAACAACGTCCACCACGCCGTGTGGCGGAACGACTCGCTCTTGATGAAGCGCCCGATGAAGTCGCTGGCCACCGACACCGGCACCAGCGCCGCCGTGAAATTGACCAGAATCGGATGCAACTTGGTCGTCATGACGAATTTTTGGAGCGCGGAAAGAATTCCGGCGCCGAGAACAGGTTCAATGTTTATCATAGCTTTATTTTTTTGTTGTTTGCTTTCGCCGTCATCCTGACGGCATCCAATTTTCAAGTTTTGACGCCGTTGCGTTTCAAGTCCGCCTCCGGCGCGATGTCGGCGACGGTGCCGGGCGGATTGTGATACCAGCCGGGGTCAGCGCCGTTCGCCGGCAGTTCCCCGCGCACTTTCAGGATCGTGAACATGCCGCCCATCGTGATGTAATCGAATTGCCCCTGGGCGCCAACCATCGGCAGCGAATTCTTTGGCACCGGCATGCCCATGCTGCCCATGTCGCCCATGCCTTCCGCGCCCATCGCCATATATCCGGGCACGAGCTTCCCGATTTCCCGGCCCAAACCGTCGGTGTTCATGCCGATGACATTGCCGAAATGATGCCCCATCTGGTTCATCACATGATGGCTCATGTGACAGTGCAACGCCCAATCACCGAGCGCGTCGGCGATGAATTCCACCGTCCGCGTCTGTCCCACCGCCACCAGCACTGTGGTTTCCGGCCAGCGCGCCGATTCGGGGATGACGCCGCCGTCCGTTTCGGTGACGAAAAATCGATGTCCGTGCAAGTGAATCGGATGATGATCCATCGCGCTCAAATTGCCCAACCGGATGCGCACGCGGCTGTGGTGTTTGACGGGCAGCGGGGCGGTACCGGGAAAACACCGCGCGTTCATGGTCAGCACGTTGAAATCCGTCATCTCATTGGGATCAGGCCGGCGGGCGCCGGTGTCGATGCGCCATTCACTTAACAGGATGGCAAAATCGTGGTCCACCGGCGGCCCTTTGGGTTCGCGCGGGTGGATGATGAACAGCCCCATCATGCCCAGCGCCATTTGCGTCATCTCGTCGTGATGCGGGTGATACATGAACGTCCCGTGTTGAATCAGCGGAAACTGATACTGAAACGTCTCGCCCGGCGGAATGGTTTTCTGGGTGAGGCCGCCAACCCCGTCCATGCCGTTGGGCAGAAAAATGCCATGCCAATGGACGGTCGTTGGTTCGGGCAGCCGGTTGGTGACGTAGATGCGCACGCGGTCGCCTTCCACCGCCTCGATCGTCGGCCCGTGGACGCGCCCGTTGTAGCCCCAGCACTCGGCCACGAGGCCGGGCGCGAACTCGTGCGTCACCGGCTCAGCGATGAGATGAAACACTTTCACGCCATCCACCAACTTCCACGACAAGGTTGCGCCGTTGGTCGTGATGACCGGTTTGTAGCCGGCATTGGCCGGCGGAGTGAAAGCTTCCGTCTGGCCGTTGCTGACGGCATCGGCGGCTTCGGCGGCGGGCGCCAGTCGGGCGAGCAGCGCGCCGCCCGCCACAGTGGCCGCGCCTTTGAAAAATTGACGACGATTGAACATAGACTTTTTCAGTTGAATTTTAAGAACCTGGTTCCAATGTGCCTGGCGATTCATGGCACGTGTTCGGGTTGGTGATTTTCAGGAGATGATGAGTCTTCCGCCGGCGCGGGCGAGGGCAATGCTTCACCACTCAATCGCCCGCCGACGGCGCGGTCCAGCGCCACGCGCGCCAGCCAGTAATCGCGTTGCGCCTCGAGGCTGCTTTGCTCGGCCATCTGCTCGCGGTCCTTGGCGAGGAGCAGATCATAGACGCTCTTTCCCATCGCGTTGTATTGCAGCAACGTCTCGTGCAAGACTTGTGTGCGCAATGGCAGCAGCTCCTCCTGGGAATACTGGACCGCCGCGCGCTCCGCCAGCAGGGCATCCCGAGCCTGCCGCACTTCGGAACGAACGTTCACCCCCAAGGCTTGGTAATGGTCCTCTGCCTGCCGGTATTTTGCCATCAGCCGGGCAACGGCGGGCTGGCCCTGGTCGAACAACGGCAGTTCCAAATCCAGCGTCGGCCCGGTCACGCGCTGGCCGTCCGGCGTGCGCTCACTGTCCACGCCGACGTTCAGGCCCGGAATGAAGCGTGTGTGCTCCTTCAAACGCAGCGCGGCGGCCAGTGACTCCGCCTGGCTCCGCGCCGCCGCCAAATCCAGTCGCTGTTTTATGGCCAGCGTTTCGAGATTGGTCAGTGGCGGTTCGGTCGCCGGAAGCGCCGGCAGTTCATCCGCAATTCGCCAGCGGATTTGTCCATCCGCCAAACCGAGCAAACGGTTGAGCCGCTCGCGGTCCGCCTGCGTTTCCGCCTGCGCCTGCATCAAGTCAAAGTGCGATTGTGCGGCCGAAGCCTGCTGGTTGCGCAGGTCCAAGTCGTTGATGTTTCCCGCGTCGTATTGCCGCCGCGCAAAATCCGCCGCCGCGGCGTCGACTGCAACAATCGTGCCCAGCCGGTTGGTCAATTCCATCTGCGCTTGCAGCGTGTAAAACACCGATTGCGCGTCCGCAGCCAGTTGCAGCACTTTGTCCGCAACCTCCAGTTTGGTTTGTTCCAAATGGCGCGCCGCGATTTTCTTCCGCGCCGGCAGCGTCAGCAGGTCGAGAAAGTTGCCGGCGGCGGAATACTCCACGTCCACCGCCGACGGCGGGCGGTCCGGAAAGCGCCAGCTTCCCGCCAGCTCGAGATTGGGCAGCCGCGACGACTGGGCCAGGTCGGCCTGGGAAATGCCGATCTGCTCGAAATCCGCCTGCAAGGAACGATTGTTGAGCAACGCGATGGCGGTGGCGGATTGGGCAGTGAGATTCGTTTTGAGGAGCGCGTCAACGGCCTGCGTGATTTGCGGATCCGGCAGATGCTGCGGCCATTGCACCGGTTCGCTGAGGCGCGCGGTCACGGTCCGGTTGACCTCGTTGAAGGCCGGTTTCGGATTCGTGCTCGTGCAGCCCGCCAGCGCCAGCGGCACGGCCGCCGCCAACAGAATGGGTGTAGTCAAAGTCATTTGGTTTTAGGTTGATGCAAAAAATGGAATTCCTCCGCGCCGGAAAAGACACGGAACCCGTGGGAAAACCGAATCAGACGCGCGGTGGCGCGATTGATTCAGCAAGAGTGAGAAAATGGCGGGGCGAGGCTGCGGAACGCCGGACCCAGCGACACTTCAGGCGTGAAGGCCCGGTCGCGGTCTGGCGGTTGGCGGGGAATGATAATTTCTGGCATGGCCGATGCGGCGGATTGGATGGCGGGAACAAAGGCCGGCGAGAAGGCCAACCCAAAATCCGGTCGCGCTAAAATTGAACCCGGCGAGATCGGGCAAACGGAATGAAGCGAATCGCACAAGCCGTCCTCGTGATGAGCCGGCTGATTTGAATGATGTCCCGCCAGATCTGCCGCTACCGCCGCTGGGGCCGCTTCAGACTGGCAACGACAATCGTCCGCGAGACATTCGGACGCGCAATGCCCCACTGCCACCACCCAGAGCGTTGCCAAACCCGCTGCCGCCAGGCGGACGACGGGCGAAAACCCGGGCGATCGGACGTTCATATCCCGGAGGCTATTGGGCAATGATTGTCGTTAACTGATGCAATTAGACGCATTGATTCTATCGGCAATCGGTTCTCATGTCAAGTCGTGCCCCCGCAGGTTACACTTCATTGACATCAATGAAGTTCAGGATGTTCAGAGCTTTCTCCAAAGCTTCGCCAGCGGATCCGGGAAAGCGAAGCGGAGCGCGTCAATCCTGGTTTTCCTTGAATCGCGTTGGCCCCGCTCAAGGCAGCATCACGGCACGGTAAAATCGGGCCGGCGACCCCGTCGGTGGCGTTTGGGTTATCTGGCTCATCCCGTTCATGACGGTGAAATTGGTCATCGTCTGCCAGTTTGCCACGGTGCCCAGGCCGTCCGAGTAATCAATGCGGAAATTGCTGTCATCCGGCGCGGCCACCGTCAGATGAGCGAGGCCGTTCGTGAAAGTGATGCTGAATATGCTCACCGCCGCCGACGCGGCGGCCACGGTGCCCACGGCATTGCACACGGTCACGGTGTATTCACCGGCGCTGGCGAGACCCATGCCGGGAAGGTTGAGTGTCGCGTTGGTGGCTCCGGGAACGGGCACGCCGTCGCGCAGCCATTGATACGTCAGCGGCTCGCCGGCGCTCATCTGCATCAGCAAGGTGACGGGCGTTCCGGGCCCGACGATCCGGGGTGCAGGCGAGGAAGTCATCAAGACCGGCGCGGACACGGGCGTCAGCAGGAAGGCGTTCGTGTGGCCGGCGAATATTCCGTAGCCAACAATCTGCCCGGCTGAGTTGATGCCGCGGGCTGCCATCAATTGCCAGCCGCTGTTGGTGGGTATCAAATTGTTCAGGTCCATCATGTGGATGGTTCCGCCCAGGGCGTTCGTTACCAGGAAAGCGTGCGGCATTCCATTGGTCGTCTCTGCCATGCCGACGGCGTCATTGGCGTGGTTGAGGCAATAGGCGGCGCTGTTGGTGCCGCCCAACGTGCCCAGGTCCACGTTCATGCGGCCCATCATGCCGCCGCCCGACACAAAGGCGTGATGGTTGCCGCCGCTCATCTGGGCCTGGCCGCAGATGCTCCCCGAGTCGTTGACAAACCAGGATTGCCCGCCCGTCGCACTCATGCCGCTCATGCTCATCGTGGTCATGCCTGACATGCCTTGCAGCGCGTCACTGGACAGGATCGGCTCCATACTGCCGCCGGTTTCGATGGTGTCGCCTACCACCATGCGGTTGCTGTTGATGCAAAAAACCTCGGCATTTGTCCCGCCGGCTGTACCCAAGTCCATCATGCCACCTGACACGGCGTTGGTCATGAAGAACGCATGATGACTGCCGTCCGGCATGGCCGCCCAGCCCACCATCTCGCCGCGGGCGTTGATCATCTGCGCTTCGCTGTTGGAACCGCCCAGCGTGCCCAGGTCCAGCATCAGCGGACTGGCGGCGGCATTGGTACAAAGGAAGCCGTGCAGGTTGGTCGTTGACAACTCGGCCGCGCCGACCATCCAGCCGCTGTCGTTGACGCCGTAAGCCCAACTGTTGCTGCCGCCGAAGGTTCCGGCATCCATCATCCGGCCGCCGTTAAACATGAAGGCGTGATAATGGCCAGCGCCTGTTTGAGCGGCGCCCACAATCTGCTCGTGGTCGTTGATGCCGTAGGCAAGGCAGATGGTGCCGCCGAGCGCACCCAGGTCGGTGACGGCATAGAACTGAGCATGAACAACGCCGGTGAGGGCAAGCACGGCCAGGGCGGACACAAAGGGCCAACTGGTGAGACGGGCCACGGTCTGGATTTTGACTCGGCTCCTAAAAGACGCGGTGTCGGTGGCTGTCATTTCGTGCTTTTCTTCAACATTTCTTTGATAGCTTGTATTAAAATGGGGAACGCTTGGCTTCGCGTTTATTGGCGAACGACTAGCATTTATTGGCTGGCGGCGGCACGACCGCTTCTGGCCAGCCGTGGAGTTTCGGCTGTTTTTTTCACTTGCGGCCGGCGAACAAAAGCGGGGGCGAAAACCTTGTTCAATTCTTGATTTCGCCGCACGTCGGCATTTCCTGGCCCAAGTACGGATTGTCCACGTTCTTGTCCGCCTGCAACCAACTGGCGCGGGCCATCGGACAATAGACTTGCACGTAAGCGTCTCTGGCTTTGTGATCGGCGAGATACTGGATGAGCGAATTACTCAACGGCTTGAAGGCGGCGCGCGCCGATTTCAAATCTGAAGCCTGGGCCACGGTCTCCGCCTCGGTGGCGACCGCCGACGGCAACGCTTTCGCATCGGTCTGAACGGCTTTCGCGATGGCGTCCGCATTTGCAGCCACGCCCGTCATCGAATCTTTTGCCAGGCTGGCCTGAATCTTCAGATAATGGCCATAGACGGATTTTACCGGCGCCGTCAAAGCCGGGTTATCCGCGCGCGCTCCGGCGCTCCCTAAAAGCCCCATGACGGCTGCCAACAGGATGGTCTTCACCTTTTTCATGAATGTATTGTTTCTTCGGTTGCGGTTGATGTTATCGGTTGATTTGGGCGTCCCCTGCGGTCGCCGTGTCTTATTCTACACCATGACGGTTAAAATCACTCAAGAATTTTTGCGCTCCAGCGGGAAATGGTCATGAAAAAAATCCGCGGGGTTTCCGGCGCGGCGGTGTATTGCAGATACAAACATTCGGTGACGCAATGAAGCGTTGCCTGAAAATAAGAAAGAAAAATGAAAACACGAATCCTCCTTACTGCTCTCGGCGTGGCCGCCCTGACCGCGATAACCTTCAATACCAATGGCGCATTGCTCTCACCCCGTGCCGCCGGCAACCAGATCCATACCATTGCCGGCACGGTGAATGATCCCGACCTCGTGGCGGTAGATCAAGGCCTTGCCCTTCCGCCGCGCGCTGCGGGCAACCAGATTGCCACTACGGCCGGCACGAACGGTGACGTGAACCCTGTCCTGGCCTGCGCCAAAACCATGAATGGCACCCCGAAGACGATCCAGGCGTGTACCGCGAATTCGAACATGCCGGGCTGCAACACGGTGGCCGTTGCGCCGCTTAAGTAGTCAAACCATCAACCGGGTTGTCCCGGTGCGATTGAAAATGTATAATACGGGCGGCGGATGAAAACCTCCGCCGCCCATTGAACCGATAAGAGAAAACATGAATCCCGACGATACAAAGCTCAGCGCCCTGTTGCGCGAATCCCGCGTCTCCCCGCCTCTGCCGCCGCGCTTTCAGGAAAACGTCTGGCGACGGATTGAAGCCAACGCCGTTCCGGCAAAAGCCGGCTCGTGGCTGGATGCGCTGGCCGGGTTGGTGTTACGGCCGCGATTTGCCTACGCCACGGTCACGGCGCTGGTGTTGGCCGGTGCCCTGTTGGGTGTGCATCAAGGCGCACAACTCGCCAAACAGGATGCACAGGCACGCTACGTCGCAATGGTGGCGCCGAATGCGCTGCGCTGAGATCGCATGAACCGCTCGCTGATCGTCGTTCTCGGCGCGCTGACCTTGGGCGCGGCGGTCTTTGCCGGCTCTTATTTCGCCGGCCAGCGCGCCGGCGTCGCTTATTGCGCCAATCCGGCAGACGATTTGAGCTGGCTGCGCACGGAATTCCATCTGAATGACGCCGAAATGGCGCGCATGCGGCAGTTGCATGAGAGTTACCTGCCGGAATGCGCCAAAATGTGCGCGCTGATCGCAGCCAAGAAGGCCGAAGTCCAGGCCGCACTGGCGAACGAAACCAACGTTACCGCCGGAGCACAAAAGGAACTGACGGAACTGGGTGAGTTGCGGGCACAATGCCAGGGACAGATGCTCCGGCATTTCATCGCTGTCAGCCAGGCCATGCCGCCGGCCGAAGGCCGCCGGTATCTCGCCGAAATGGAACAAATCACGCTCGGGTCCCACGAGGAAATCGAGCAATCCATGTCTGACCACGCCGGCCACGACCATGGAATCCACTGACACCCCGTCTTCGCCGGAGGCTTCGGCGCAGCAAGCCAACGCCCGTGATCGCGCGGATATGGAACGATTGGCGGCCGGCCACGACGCGGCGCTGAACGATTTGATGGAGCGACATGCCACGCCGGTGTTTCATTTTCTCTGCCGGATGCTGGGCAACGAAGACGACGCGAACGATCTGGCCCAGGAAACTTTTGTTCGGGTCTTCCGCGCGCGCGCCGGCTTTCGGCCGAACGAAAAATTTTCCACCTGGCTCTACACCATCGCCGCGAACCTGGCGCGCAACCAGTTCCGCTGGCGGTCACGGCACCGCAACGTCTCACTCGAAACGGATTCGCCGGAAACTGACCAAACCCTCGGCAGCACTCTGCCCGCCAATGAGCCGGCGCCGAACGAACAGGCGCTGACGGCGGAACGCGCCGCGGCCGTGCGGGTTGCCGTGGACAAACTGCCCGGGGATTTGCGGGAGGCGATTGTGCTGTGTGAATGGGAGGAACGCAGTGTGGCCGAGGCGGCCGCGATTTTGGAAACGACACCGAAGGCTGTGGAATCGAGACTTTACCGGGCGCGGCAGATTTTGCGCGAACGGCTGAAGTCATGGCTGTAACCCCGGCGTCTGCGGTATTGCCACCGGCGATGCCGACTGCCATGACCTTTCGACGGACCTGGCATTCAGGCTGCTTACCGCCAATTCTTCCATATGAAATTCTTTGGGGAAACCACCGGCGCCGACTGGTTGCGACCCTCCGTCATCGCGCTCGGGTTGGCCAATCTCGTTCCGGTTGCCGGCGTTTTTCTTCTTGGCTGGGAAATCTTTCCGCTCATGTTCTTGTTCTGGAGCGAGAATGTCATCATCGGCGTGATCAATGTGCTGAAGATGCTCACCGCCAATCCTGAATCCCCGTCAAGCTGGGCCGCCAAGCTGTTCATCATCCCCTTCTTCTGCGTGCACTATGGGATGTTCACGTTCGTCCACGGCGTTCTGGTGATTGGACTGTTTGGCGGCGGTTTAAAGCCCGGCACCGGATTGCCCACGCCGGAAACCTTCTGGAAAATCGCGCACGACAATTATCTGGGTTGGGCGATTCTCGGGCTGGCCGTCAGCCGCGGCATTTCGTTTGCCACCAATTACCTCGGCAGCGGCGAATACCAGCGGGCGAGCCTCCAGCAATTGATGCAACAGCCTTACGGACGCATCGTCGTGCTGCACCTGGCCATCCTGTTCGGCGGGTTTCTGATGCTGGCGTTGCATTCGCCGGTGTGGGGGTTGCTGCTGCTCGTCGCGCTCAAAATTTCGCTCGATTTGCGCGGGCATTTCGCCGAACGAAGAAAATTCGCCGGGACGGTCAAAGCAGCCTGAAGACTGTTTTACCGTTAACCGGAGACATCAGGTCATCGCCCGGCACTTTTCGTTAAACGCCTGGAGTTGAGCCGTAATGTGCCCGCGGTGTCAATCGTGAAGGCGGAATCGAAGGCAGGACGGGTGCCGGCCCCGGCGCGACGTTGACCAACGTATAGGCCATGGTTTCACCCGTGGAACCAAAGAGGGCAAAATCCTGCACGCCCCGGATGGCCCGGTTTTCTACCAGCTTTTGGATGGCCTGCAGAGTGTCCTCTCTCTTTTCGCGAATGCGAACAGCGATCTGGCTCGCATGATGGGGGGTTTTCGTATCGTGAAGAAAATTGATGATTTTCGCTTCAATGTGCTCAAGCAATGACACGTTCATCTGTACGTCCTCATGGTTGCCTGTCGTTCTGGTCTGTAAAGGAATGTACCGGCTGACTATCGAAGATTAAGCCATGCCGGCGCGCCGATGTCAATGACAAAACGGTGCTGCGGGCGCTCGTCAGGTCTGCAGCGCCGGGTACGCTTTCGCTTTGCGGTTGACTGTCTCGCGTCATGCGAACAGGCGCGTACCGTTTCGGCCAGCGTTGCGGCGCTGAAGGCTTTGGCAAGAAATCGGGTGTCTTTGACAGTACGGAGAACCTGGCCGATGGCAGCGGCACCGTCCGGTTTTGTTTTCAGCTTCATACGCACTCATTCAAGGGCATCATTTGGCGGCATCCCGCCCGCAGCGCAGAAAAAGCATCCTGGCAACAGCTTTTAGGGCGCTGCCCTCGACGCAACATTCATATTATCTAATGCTAGATTGATAGATATTTCGTGTGACTTATTCATCTTTGGGTGGTAAAACAGAACCATGAAACAGGCCTTGGCGACCGTGGTCGAGGATATCTGTCGGCGGTACGAGTGTGACCGGACCCGGATGACGGACATTGTCATTGCGGTCCAGCAGCGGTTGGGCTGTGTTTCGACGGAGGCCATGGAGACCATTGCGCGCATGGTGAATTCCCACCGGGTCGAGGTTGAGAGCGTCGTCACCTTTTACGCGTTTCTTTCGGTCAAACCCCGCGGCAAGGTCATCATCCGACTCTGCAATGACATTGTGGATTGGATGAAGGGCTATGAGGGAGTCGCCGACGCAATGGCCAAGGAGCTGGGCATTACCATGGGCGAAACCACTGCCGACGGTGCCATCACGCTCACTTACACCCCTTGCATCGGGATGAGCGACCAGGCCCCGGCGGCACTCGTCAACGAAGTGGTAGTCCCCAACCTAACCCCCGAGCGTGGCCGTCAGATGGTGCGTGAATTGCGGCGTCACCTTGACCCGCCGCAGCTCATCACCATGGTCGGCGATGGGAACAACGCGCATCCCCTGGTTCACGCGATGGTGCGCAACAATATTCGCCGGCGCGGCCCGGTTCATTTCGACGGCTTCGAGTCCGGGAGCGCACTGCGGAAGACGTTGCCGCGGACTCCCGAGGCCGTGATTGCCGAGGTCCGGGCGTC
Source organism: Verrucomicrobiia bacterium (assembly GCA_035945675.1). GTDB lineage: Bacteria > Verrucomicrobiota > Verrucomicrobiia > Limisphaerales > UBA11358 > UBA11358. Next base: position 35,188 of record DASZAB010000096.1, read on the forward strand.
GCGGCTGCGCGGACGCGGGGGAGCCGGGTTTGCGACGGGGCAAAAGTGGGAGTTTGCCCGCAATGCGCCGGGAGAGAAGCGGTATGTGCTCTGCAACGCGGACGAAGGCGAACCGGGAACGTTCAAAGACCGCGTGCTGCTCACGGAGCGTCCGGACCAGGTTTTTGAGGGCATGACCATTGCGGGTTACGCACTGGGCAGCGACACCGGCATCGTCTATTTGCGCGGCGAGTACGCCTACCTGCGCCTTTTCCTTGAAGAGGTGCTCGCCGAGCGCCGACAGCAAGGATTGCTGGGCAAGTCGGTTCTCGGAAAGAAAGGTTTTGATTTTGACATTCGCATTCAGTTGGGCGCCGGGGCTTACGTCTGCGGTGAAGAGACTGCGCTGATCAGTTCCTGCGAAGGTTTGCGCGGCGACCCCAAGAACCGCCCGCCATTCCCGGCCCAGAAAGGGTACCGCGGCTGTCCGACGATCGTGAACAACGTCGAAACCTTCAGCGCGGCGGCACGGATCATGGACAAAGGCGCCGAGTGGTTTGCCGAGATGGGGTCGGAGCGCACCACCGGCACGAAACTCCTCTCCATTTGCGGGGACTGCCGCAAGCCTGGCGTTTACGAGGTTCCATTCGGGATTACGGCCCGCGCGCTGCTCGAGCTGGCCGAGGCGGACAATCCGGGGGCGATGCTCATCGGCGGCCCGTGCCGCCAGATGATCGGTCCGGATCGCTTTGGCGGCCAAATTTGCTATGACGACCTCGCCACGGGCGGGGCGATCCTCATTTTCAACCGCGCCCGCAACAAGCTGGAGATTGCCGAGCATTACCTGGATTTCTTCATTGAGGAAAGTTGCGGGCATTGCACACCGTGCCGGGTTGGTTTGGTGCTGCTCAAGCAGGCGGTCCACAAGGTCGTCAGCGGCGCGGGGGAACCGGCCGACCTCGATTACATGCGCCGCTTGGCGTATATCATCAGCCAGACCAGCCGGTGCGGGCTTGGCCAGGCCGCCCCCAATCCCGTGCTGGGCGCATTGCAAAACTTCCATGCCCTGTATGCCGATCTCGTGGGCGAAAGAAAATCCGGGTTGCTCTCCACCTTCGACCTGTCCAAGTCGGTGGTGGATGCCGAACTGCGTGCCGGTCGAATGTCGCAGTATGTCTGAACCGGGAACCCCATGAACAGCGAAGTTAAATTCACGATTGATGGAAAGGAAGTGGCGGGTCGCACCGGCCAGTCCATCCTCAAAGCGGCGGAAGCGGCCGGTGTGTATATTCCCCGGCTTTGCGCCCATAAAAATCTCATCCCGCACGGCAGTTGCCGGATCTGTTCGGTGCGCGTGAACGGCCGCATCCAGGCCGCTTGCGTGCAGACGATCTCCAACGGGATGGTGGTCGAGAACGAGACCGCGGAAATACGCGAGTTTCGCAAAGCCATCCTCGATATGCTCTTTGTCGAGGGCAACCACTTCTGCATGTTCTGCGAGAAGAGCGGGCTGTGCGAGTTGCAGGCGCTGGCCTACCGCTTTGGCATCACGGCGCCCCAGTTCCCCTACCTCAATCCGAACCGGCCCATCGATCTTTCACACCCGGATGTGTATCTGGATCACAATCGCTGCATCCTTTGCGGCCGTTGTGTGCGGGCCTCGCAGGAACTGGATCACAAGAACGTTTTCCAGTTCGTTGGCCGCGGCCATAAGAAGCGGCTTCAGGTAAATGGAGAAGCACTGGCCGCGACCAGCCTTGACGTCACCGACCAGGTCACCGCCTCCTGCCCGGGCGGAGCGCTGATGAAGAAGCGCGTCGGTTACGCCATCCCGGTGGGGCAACGGCCCTTTGATCGGAAACCCATCGGCAGCGACTGTGTCCCGGAAACCAAGGCATAGCATGAGCACTCTGACGAAACCCCGGGTGGCGACGACCAGTCTTTGTGGTTGCTTCGGCTGCCACATGTCACTCCTCGATCTGGACGAGCGCATTCTCAAGCTGGCGGAGCTGGTGGAGTTCGACCGTTCCCCCATCAATGACTACAAGGAGTTCAGCGGCCGGTGCGCGGTTGGTCTTATCGAAGGCGGTTGCTGCAACGAAGAGAACGTCCACGTGCTCGAGGATTTCCGCAAACATTGCGACGTGCTCATCGCGCTGGGCGATTGCGCGCTCAACGGAGGAATCCCGGCCATGCGCAACCATTTGCCGGTGGCGGAGGTTCTCGAACGGGCCTTTCTCAAATCTCCCGGCACCTGGAATCCGGACGGGATTGTTCCGAACGATCCTGAAATTCCGCTGTTGCTGAATCGCGTCTATCCCTGCCAGGAAGTGGTGAAGATTGATTATTTCATCCCCGGCTGTCCGCCGCCGGCGGATGCCATTTGGGACACGGTGTTCGCGCTGCTGACCGGCCAGCCTGTAACCCTCGCTTACGATCGGTTGAAATATGACTGAAGACCTGACAACAGCTGCCGGGAACACGACGAGCAAGGGTCGCACCTACACCATCGAGTCGGTAACGCGTGTCGAAGGTCACGGCAAAGTCACGATCCACATGGATGAGCGCAACGAGGTTACGGAGGCGCGCCTGCACATCGTGGAGTTTCGCGGCTTTGAACAGTTCATCCTCGGACGGCCTTATTGGGAGGTGCCCGTCATCGTACAGCGGCTGTGCGGCATCTGTCCGGTCAGCCATCACCTCGCCGCGGCCAAGGCCATGGATCGGATCGTGGGTGGAGAGCAATTGACCCCGACGGCGGAAAAGATCCGGCGCCTGATGCATTACGGCCAGATATTCCAGAGCCACGCACTGCACTTTTTTTATCTCGCCAGTCCCGACCTGCTGTTCGGCACCGATGGGACGGCAACGAGCGCGTTCGGGGCGCCGCCCGCTCAGCGCAACGTGTTCGCCGTGGCCGCCAAATATCCGGAACTGGCGGTGCAGGGGATTATGATGCGGAAGTTCGGCCAGGAAATCATCAAGGCCACCGCGGGAAAGAAGATCCATGGGACGGGCGCGATCCCGGGCGGCGTCAACAAGAACCTTTCGCTCGCCGAGCGCGATGCCCTGCTGAAAGACGTGCCGCAGATGCTCGAATGGGCCCGGAAGGCGGTGAAGATCGCCCGCGACTTTACCATGGACCATCTCGTCGAACTTCTGCCCTTCGGTTCGTTCGAATCGAACCACCTGTCACTCGTGCGCCCGGAAGACGGTGCGCTGGACCTGTATCACGGCGTTTTACGCGCCGTGGACAAGGACGGCCAGCGGCTGGTAAATGACGTGGATTACCAGCGTTACCTCGAAGTGGTGGGCGAGGAGGTGCGTTCGTGGTCGTATATGAAGTTTCCGTTCCTCAAGCTCCTGGGGTCGGAAAAGGGCTGGTATCGCGTGGGACCTTTGGCGCGCCTCAACACCTGCACGTTCATTCCCACACCCGAAGCCGAGGCCGCGCGGCGGGATTTTCTCGCCCTCACTCATGGCCGGCCCAATAACGTAACCATGTGCTATCATTGGGCCCGGAACATCGAGTTGCTTCACGCCATCGAAGTCATGCGGGACCTGCTCGAAGACCCCGATCTCCAAGGCGACGATCTCATCTCGCGAGGTCCCCGGCGCGAGGAGGCGGTGGGTCTGCTCGAGGCGCCGCGCGGAACACTGTTTCACCACTACCGCGTCAACCGCAACGACGAGGTCACCCTGTGCAACCTCATCGTGGCGACGACCAACAACAACGAGCCGATGAATCGCGCAGTCACCAAGGTGGCCAAAGACTTTTTCACCGGCAAGTCTGAGATTAGCGAAGGTCTGCTCAACCATATCGAGGTGGCCATTCGCGCTTACGACCCATGCCTGTCCTGCGCCACTCACGCGGTTGGCCGAATGCCGCTCGCCGTCGAACTGTACGACGTGTCCGGACAGCGGTTGTCGGCGATGAGACGTTCAAGTGAATGAAAAAAATGAATTGGCGGGCGAACGACCGGCAGTTCGCATCCTGGTGATCGGTTATGGCAACCCCGGCCGTCGCGATGATGGTCTGGGCCCCGCGTTTGCCGACCGCCTGGAAGCGCTTGGTTTGCCTGGCGTTACAGTCGAGAGCGACTACCAACTCTCGATCGAAGATGCGCAACTCACCGCCCGGCACGACACTGTGGTGTTCGCCGATGCCGCCACCGATATGGAGGGTGACACCCCGTTCTATTTGCGGTCCATCCAACCGGCGCCCGACGCCAACTGTTTTTCGCACGACGTCTCGCCGCAGGCGGTGCTGTATCTTTCCAGCCACTTGTTTGGAGCCAGCCCGGGCGGGTGGCTCCTGGGCATCCGACCGGCGGATCTCGATTCATTCGCCGAGGGCCTCACCCCTGAGGCCGAAGCGAATCTCGTCATCGCGTTGAGGGCGTTTCGTGCTGCCATTGAGTCAGGGCGACTGGTCCCAGATAAGAATAGCAGTTCAAGAGCCGGTTGACCTTAAAATGCCGTTTAAAATTGCCACGTCAGGTCCTGGCGTTGAACAGATTTGTGATTTACAGATCCGCAGGCAACGCCTGATTTAACAGGGTTGGGAGTTAATCGGTAATTTGTCCGTTTTTGACGTGTCCGGCATCCAAACCCACAACCTGACTTCCTTCAGTCCGCCGGTGTTTCAAACCAGCGAATAGTGTCGGGCGCGAACGCGACGGGTTCGCGGATTGTGTTTATCCGGGCGTTTGATCAACTCCTGACGTGGTTCTTTGGAGGTGTTTCCCTCCCGCCACTCGGAGCGCAATTCTTCCGCCCGCCGGATGACCCGTTGTACGAGTTCGTCTTCCTTGGCCGGGGACTCCGGCCCGGTGGATGCGGCCTCCGGGGTGATACCCAGTTCCTCCAGCCGCCGGAAAACCGGCTCCATCGCCCGCTCTTCGTCGCGAAAGAAGAGACTGCCCCGCACGCGGACAAACTGCCAGCCGAGCCGTTCCAGGACGGCCTGACGCTCCATGTCTTCCTGCAATTGTTCCGGTTCGAGGTGCCGCTCCCCGTCACATTCCACCGCCAATCGCCGTCCACCGCCAACCACGGCCAGATCAATCCGGCAATGGCCGACCTTGAATCGCGGCAGGACCACAAAATTCGCCGCGGCCAGGATGGCCTGCACCCGTCTTTCAAAAACCGATTCCGTCTTTTCCGGCAACTGCATTCCTTTCTCCTCCCAGGCGGCGGGGTCAAGGGCGTGCTCGATTAATCGACGCCGGTAGTCGCCCGGTTTCAGGTCGGTTTCGGGATCGAGACTGTGCACCACCCACATCTGGTCACGCGCCCGGCTGGCGGCGACGTTGAATCGCTTTTTGAAAATCTTCTTCGGGCCTTCCTGGCGTATGGGGAGCGGCGGTTCCGCCGGTGCAGCCTCCACCACGGAGAGAAACATCACGTCCCGCTCGTCGCCCTGGAACTGCGCCGAATCGCCGCAGAGCATCCGGCGGCGCTTGTATTCGGCCGGCTCGATGCGCTGACGCAAAATGGCATCCACCTTCATGGCCTGCCGGTCACCGACCATGGACACCACCCCGAATGACATCGGCTTGCCTTCCTCATTCTCCGCATACTCGGGCTGCTCCAGTGCGGCACAAATGAGCGACGCGATCGCTTCCGCCTCGGCCGGGTTGTCCTCTTCGTTCCGGGGACCGCCGGTCCATACGACCCGATACGGAACAACATGCGGCGCGAGTTTGATGGAGGACGCCTCGCGCAAGGGTTTGATTTCGCCCTTGTAAGACAGGTGATTGCTGAAGGCGATGATGTCCGGCGCGCAACGGAAATGCTCGACCAGCCGGATGACTCCGCCAAACGACACCTGCGCCAATTCGTAGATGGAGGTGGTCCCGTCGTAATGTTGCCGCGACGGGAAATTCTTCGGGAGGTGGATGTCAATCAATTCCTCGATCTCCTTCATGTCCACGCCCACGGCCAGGGGTGTCACCTGCTCGTCGTCCCCCACGATGACGGCCTGACGTCCGAGATAAAGCGCGAACATGGCCGTCGGATCGCATTGGCTGGCTTCGTCAATGATCACCACGTCGAACCGGGTGGTGCGCGGGTCAAACGAGTCGGCCACTTCATTCAGCGGCATGATCCAGACGGGCACGGCAGCCTTGGCCACGGTCAGTTCTTTTCTCGCCGCCGCGCGCAATTCCGCGTCGCGCACGCCGGTGCCCGTTTTCGACAACTTGTTGCGGGTGAGCGCATACGACTTGAGCGCGTGTTGCTGTTCCGGGCTGGTTTGCCGGATCAAGCTGGCCCAAGTCCGCCTTTCGGCCAGTTGTGCCGTAACCTTCATGACTTCGCAGTCGAGCCGCTCGATGTGCTGTTGTAGTTCGTCAAGCGAAACCTTTGCCCGGCGCTCCAATTCGTCGTGGAGCTGTCGCCATTCCCAGGCCAATGCCGGGTCGCCGGGGGGTACCGGTTTCGCGTGGACAGGATGACGGTTTTCCACCGCCGAGGCCCAAACGGGCGCGCTCACCTGCAATCGGGCCAGCAAACTCCGGCGCGAGGCCAGGTCCGGTTCAAGATTCTTGAGCCGGACCAATTCCGCGTAAGCCTGCTCGTAGTCGGCCGGTGAGCCTTCCCGGAGTGACCGTCTCAATTCCTGCGTTGCCGCCGCTTCCGGCGGGCCAGCCTCCGGCAGGGCCGCCAGCCAGGCGGCCCAGACGCTTTCCAGGTGCTTTTCACGCAGCCGCCCGGCCCGGGCCTTGAGAACGGTTTCCAATTCGCCGGTCACCGCTGCCCGCAGGCGTCGCAATTCCGCGTTGGCCCCGGTTTCCGGCGGCGTGGATTCCAGATAACCCGGCCAGTCGAAACCGAGCCGCTCAAAATCCTTTTCCAGCGCGAGCCACGTTGAGGGGTGCCAATCCAGGCAGTTCTGAATCGCCGGCACAAAACCGTGCGCGACCCTCTCCGGCTGGTCGGTCAATTCCTCCGCCGGCGGCCCGCCATGGGCGGACATCTGCCGCGTCCAGCGTTCGGCGAGTTCCTCCCGGACAATTCTCATGCGCAATAGTGCCCGCACCGCCCGGAACTGCGCCGGCTGGTTTGGCGCCGGCGGGCGGTTGCCGAGGCGCACCGTGGTCATGAACTGATGGCAATGCGGCCGGATCAGTTTCGTCAGCCGTCCGAAGGACTTCCCCGATTCGATGTGCTGGATGATTTCGTCCACGATGGGCAGGAGTTCCCGCGGTGGACGCTGGTCATCCACCTGTGGCCCGTGGGTCATGACCAGTGCGTGGCATTCCTGGACCTCGTTCCAGGAATTTTCAATCAGCTCGACCAGCGAATCCCAGACCTGCCGCGCACGATTGCCGTCGCGACCGGCCTGCACCGCTTCCAGTTGCCACGGCGCGCTGTCTTTCAAAAATTCAATGGCTTTGGTCGCGCGCGACAACATGCTGTCGAATTCCGCCAGTTCTCCAGGACCGGACGCGCCATTCCACAATTCCTCCCGGTAGCGGAGATTCTGCGCGGACAGAGCGCCGATTTCCTCCATCAATTCCCGGAACGCCGTCGGCGTCGGCAATACCGCAAGGTCCGGGCGGCCCGCGTTCAGCTCGCGTTCGTCGTGGAGACGGACCCGGGCGTTGGTGTGATAGAGCGCGGCGACCTCGGCGGGCGACAATAGCGGTTCCACACCGGGATGAACCGGACCGGGAATCCAATCCTCCAAACCGACGCCCCATTTCACCCGCTTGGCGGCGTCAATCGGTCGAATCTCCTTTCCGCCGAGCCGGATGCCGCGGATTTCATCCTGGCGCGCTTCCTGCAACCGTGTCCGGGCCTGGGCCAGTTCGGCCATGATCCGTTCGCGTTCGCGCTGGATCCGCTCTGCTTCCCGCTCCAACACCTGGTCATCCTGGGCGAGCCGGACGGAGATTTGCCGGACGGATTGCTGCAATTCCTCCTGACTCTGCTTGTCGTTTTGCAGAATGCTGATGCACAGCGGTCGCAACGGTTCCACGACTTTCTGTCGCAACACGCGCAGCGCTTTAGGCGTATGCGCGGTGACGAGCACGCGTTTGCCCTGGGCCAGCAGATGGCCGAGCAGGTTCGCAATCGTATGCGTCTTGCCCGTTCCCGGCGGGCCTTGCACCACCACGCAATCGCGCTTTGCCAACTGGCGGGCAATTTCCAGCTGCTCCTGATTCGCCGGCTTGCTCAACAAAATCTCGGTGTCCCCGCTTTTCAGTGGAGCTCCGGGCGCCGCCTGAGGCCCGTGTAATTCACCCGGCCGGCCGCCGCCGAGGCCCACGATTTGCAGCAAGGCGGTGGAAAACTCCGTGCGCCGGCTGATGTCCTCCCGCACCAGGTCGAAGACGTTCTCCACGCCTGAACGCCGCTGACGCAGGAAGATGACCGGTGCCCGGCGGATGGTGGGCTTGTCGCCAATGGGTTGCCCATGGGCAGCCAGCAGGTCGCCGGCGCCCGGAAAGAGACCGTAAATCAGCCGGCGCAGAAATCCGTCCGTTTCCTCTCCGCCCAGCGGTGATAATTCGGTTTGCTTTAACTCCTCCACGCATTTCGCAATTTGCTGGTGGTTGGCTTGCGGGAGCAGGCGCAGGAATTCTACATACAACTCCGGTGGCTGTTCGCGTTTGCGGAAGACAAACTGGGGGTTGCCCTTTTCCGGATAAAATTCCAGCTCCAGCCGTTGAAGCAGCACCTGGTGGTTGAACGCACCACCCTCGTCGGGACAGTTCAACAGTCCGTCGCCCACCAGCAATTCGATCTGTTCCGCTTCCCGCTCGTGGATGCCAAACCACTCATAGGCGGTTTGGAAGGCCGCGAGCGCCTCGCGGGCCGGCTGTTCGTTTCGTTGCCATTCGGCCCGTTCCGCCTGCCATCGCCGGAACACCGCGGGACGCTGCGGGACGTCTTCAAACCGTTCGACCCGCGTGGCCTCGTACTTATCCCGCACCGTCCGGGACGGTTGGACCTCGACGCTGGCGTCAACTTCCTGCCAGCCGGGCTTCAGCCAGTCGGCAATGACGATCGGCGGCGTGGGACAATGCGTCAGGCTGGGCCGCGTGATGCGAAGTACGATGTCGCTGTCCTCCTCGGGTCCCTGCTCCGGATCGCCGTTCGGGCCGAAGATTTCGATGGCCGCGTGCCGGGGCAGGTCATTCAGCCAAAGCACCCGCATTTGCTGGCCGATGTCCCGCACATGCGGGTAGCGCAAATCAAGGTAGGTTTTGAGGAACTCAAAGATTTTCAGCAGCCGCTCCGCCGGTTCCGATGGTGATAAAGATGGTGATGGTGTGGTTGTTGTCTCATTCATGGTACGTCTATTTCATTACCCCCTTGTATAAATAGGCGGAGATTTTAGACCAGCGTTGAGCCCCTCACGTTCAAAATTGACGAAACTTTTAGTATTCAAGCGCGAAAATGCGATTTTCGGGCGTGATGGCTGGCATGGGCAAGGCAGCCGGTTGCCCGACTCGACCCGTTACAGCACGGGTGCCTGGAAAGAGGCATTTGTAATACGACGTAAATCCAGATCAGAAGGTGAAGTTGTAATTATCGTGCTGTTCGCGCTGGTCGTGCGCTTCTTCATTGTCGCACTCATCATACTGCTTTTCCAGTTTGTTCGAGCGGTTCAACCGCGAAGGCGAGTAAACGTCGTCCAATATCACGAAGCTGATCCGCGGTGGTATTACGCCGCGAAAGCAATCCGTTGGCGCAAAGAAAAGCGGCTTCCTGCAGATCTTCTCCGCTGGCAACGAGCTTGCGCAACCCGTCGCCAGTCGTGGCGGCCAATCGGCGCCAACGGTGCGGAAAACGATGCTTCAATGCCGCAGCCCAGCGTTGCGGCCATTCTTTTTCAATGATGTCGTCCAAAGTCAGCGCGGCGATGGCCAGTACGCGGCCGAGGTCTTTGTTGCAACGTTTATGCGGGCGGCCCAGGTATTCCGTGCCTTCGATGGGGACAGGCAGAAATGGCCGGTGTTCGAGCAGGTTGGCGAGCGCCATCATTTCCGGACGGGCACAACGGATTCCGCAGGTGGAGGCGGGGGCGTCGAAGGTGGCGATGCTGGTAAATTGAAAGCTGGGCAACGCGTAATAATCACCCGAGGCCAGCGGCAACGGCGTCCAGACCCGAGTGGTCTGGTTTTCGGTGGCCGGTTCGGTCAGCAGTTCGATGAACCATTCGCCGCCGTTCGGAGGATAGAGCCGGACAGCCGGGAGCTTATTGGCAGGGGTGCCTTTCGTCCCGGGTTTCCCGAACTCGCCTTCGCTTCTGGGCTGCCATCCGGCGGCGAGGAGTTTTTCGGCAACCACGCGGCCGTGTTCCACGGCCGAAAGGTGCGGTGACAGAACACAATCAATGTCCTTGGTGCGGACGCTAAAGGTTTCGTTGCCGCCGAAAAGCCAGTAACCCGCCGCCAGGCTGCCGATGATAATAATGTTGGGATGCACCTCGGCCGGGACGACGGCAGCGACCTCGGCCAGTACCTTGCGTGGGGAGACTTCCTTGGACCCGGGTTTCATGAAGTGGCCGGACGCTGGCGTTGCATGGCTTCCAGGAATTGAGCGGCCGGTATTTCCAGCCGGGCTTCGTGCAGATCAAAAAGACATTCCAGTGGGTCGGCCCATGCCAGGCCGCCTTCCCGCGGAGCGAACTGTGCATCGGCCTGGCGCACGGCATGCACCACGACGTTGGCCGGCGCCAGCGGGTCTTCCACGCGTCTCAGCGCGGGATCAAGTTTCTCAAGAAAATCGAGATTCATCCGTTTTCCCGGGCTGTGCAGCGACAGGTCCAGCCGGGGCGTACCCACAAGATCCAGATTGGGATAATAGTGTTTTGCTCCCAGCACGCCCCCAATGGCGAGGCCGGGAGGATTCAATGTTTCCAGGCGGCGCAAGTGGGATTCCGGAGTACGTGGCTGGCCGGAATGGTCGGCAAAACGCGTCGTGGATCGGGCACGATCTGCCACCGCAAGCAGCCGGGCAAAATCTTCTTTGGGAAACCAACGGAGTACGACGCGGCGATCGGAGCGCCGTTCGAGCAGGCTGCCCAAGGAGCCCAACGCCCGAGCAACCGCGGGGTAGGAGCAGCCGGCTGTGCGGGCCAGCCATTCGGATGTGACAGGTTGACCGGAAGTAAGCCAGTGGTGAAGCAGGAGCTTTTGGACCACAAAAGAATAGTCCGTGCGCGTGGTATTCATCCTGCCCCGTTCCTCTTCCACCACTTTGGACAGTATCCGCTGGGTTTCGTTATCCGGGTCACGCGGAATCCCCTTCATACGGCCTTCTGAGTGCAGGCATATTGTCAGCCGGTTTAAGACATCCTGGCGCAGAACTGTGGCCGCCCGCTCCCATTCATCATTTAAACGATCCATCGTGATGGGGGAATCCACTAGAACAATATAACCGTGCGTGGCCGGGTCTTCGCCGACCGGGTAGGCAACTTGCATGAGGCTGGTACGAATGGTGCGAAGGGCATCCACACCAAATTTGACCTCGATTAGCGCATTGCCTTCACGAGCATCCACGTCGAGATGTCGCTGGCGCCGCTTGTTTATATCTGGACTTGCGTTCATCGCTATTATTAACTTGCAGGATACATATTAAAACTGCAAGTACATATTTATCCTGCAAGTACATATTTGATGGATTCCTAATGAAATCAACATGTTTATAAGTTGTTGAAGTTAAAGCCTAGAGCGGGTGAAGGGGGGAATTGAACCCTCATATTCAATCCTGGGTGTTGTTTGTTGAATCTCACGGCGTGGTGATTTCCAATAGTAATTTCAGCCGGATGTCGTTCGCGGCCGAGCCGATGAGGAATTCATATTTCCCGGGCGCTACCGTGTATTGTTGTTTTTCCGTATCCCAATAGCGCAGGTTTTCGGCAGGGACATTCACGGTGACGCGGCTTGACTGACCGCGCAGCAAATGTACCCGGGTAAAACCACACAGGGCGAGTTTGGGTTGATAAACGTTGGAATGGACATGGCGAAAATAAACCTGCGCCACTTCATCGCCGGCAAGTTTACCGGTGTTCTTCACCGTGAACGACACCTTCACCATGCCCCCGGCAGGGATGGCTTTTGAATCCAGTTTCCCGTCACGGAACTTGAACCGGGTGTAGCTCAAGCCGTAACCGAACGCGAATTCGGACTGACCATTGAAGTAGCGATAGGTGCGGTTGCTCATCGAGTAGTCCGTGAAACTCGGCAGATCTGCCGTGGCCCGGTAGAACGTCACCGGGAGGTGGCCAGAGGGGTTGACCTCGCCGAACAGGATCTCTGCGACAGCGCGTCCGCCTTGCTCACCGGGATACCAAGCCTGAAGGATCGCGGGCAAATGTCGAACCTCCCACGGCATGGCCATCGCGCTGCCGCTGCAATTGATAAAAATCACCGGCTTGCGCGTGGCCGCCAAAGCTTTAAGCAAATCGGCCTGGATCGAGGGCAGTTCAATCAGTGTCCGATCGCCGCCGGCGAAGCCGTCAAACGCGTTGTCACGGCTCATCTCCTCGCCTTCGAATCTCGCACTGATTCCACCCACAAAAACAACCACGTCAGCGGATCTTGCCGCAGCGACGGCTGCCGCGACCTCCTGGTCGCCGGGCTGGTTCGAACCATCTTTGCGCGGCGCCACCGGGCAACCCGGATCATATGTCACTTCGATGCCCGCTCCGGCGACTTGCTTGATGCCGTTCAAAATCGTCACCGGATGCGACGCGGTGCCATGGTAATTGCCCAGCAGCATCGGCACCGAATCGGCATTGGGGCCGATGACGGCGAGGCGCTTGATCTTCGCGCGATTCAGGGGCAGCACCCTGTCATTCTTCAACAGCACAATGGACTCTTCGGCAACCTGGAGCGCCAATGCCTGGTGTTCAGGTGTATCGTTTTGGTCAATGCCGATTGTGGCATAAGGACAATCTTGAGGCGGGTCGAACAAGCCAAGCTTGAACCGGGTCCAAAGTGTGTAAGCCAAGGCCCGATCAATTTCTTTCTCGGTGACCAGGCCTTCTTGAACCGCCCGCACCAGGGCGTTGTAATCTCCGCCGCAGCAAAGGTCGCAACCAGCCTTGACCGCGTCAGCCGCGGCCTCCTCCGGGGTATTCACATAATGATGCTCTCGCGGCCCCCAAATGTTGTGAATCGCCCCGCAATCGGAAACGACGTAGCCATCAAATCCCCATTGCTTGCGCAACAGGTCGGTCAGCAGGAAAGCATTCGCGCAGTCAGGCACGCCGTAAAGCGCGTTATAAGCCCCCATGACTCCGCCCACGTGCCCTTCGCGCACCGCCATCTCGAATTGAGGCAGATAAGTCTCATACAAATCACGTTGCGGCGGCGTGGCATCAAACCGGTGACGTTCCGGTTCGGGACCGCTATGCACCGCAAAATGTTTGGCGCAAGCCATCGCCAGCATATAATGCGGATCGTCCCCTTGCAGTCCGTGAATGAACGCGACAGCGAGTGTGCCGGTCAGAAACGGGTCTTCCCCGTAGGTTTCCTGGCCGCGGCCCCAGCGCGGGTCCCGGAAGATGTTGATATTGGGCGACCAGAATGTCAGGCCGCCGAACCATTTGGCATTTCCATTGTGCCTGGAGGTGTACTCGTTGAATTTCGCGCGGCCTTCAATGCCGATGACGTGTGCCTCTTGATGAATTAATGAAGGATCCCAGGTGGCGGCCATGCCGATGGCTTGTGGAAAAACGGTCGCGATGCCGTTGGCAGCCACGCCGTGCAAGGCTTCACTCCAGTAATTATACGCCGGCAGCCCCAGCCGCGAAATCGCCGGCGCCCCGTTCTGCAACTGCGCGACTTTCTCGGCCAGTGACATCCGGCGGATCAGATCGTTCTCGCGCGCCGGCAACGGCTGCGCCGGGTTCCGCCAGATGGGCGGGTCGCTGATTTCCGGTATGCGCCTGGCGGCGGCGCTAAAAGGTTCCGCCAGCTCCGCGGCATTGAAAGCGACGACCGGTGCGCCTGAGGCGTCTTTCACTTCGAACGTGTTGAATTTCGCGGCGTTCTTGATCGCCGTAAACGACACGGCCAGCGGCCCCCTGATTGAGTCGTCGGCATGCTCAACCACGCCGGTGAGGTAACACACCTTGCGTACGCCGCCGGCAGCAGCCACGATGTCGAAATTCGTCGCCAGCGCGGCGTCGCCGGCAGTCACCTCAAACAACCTTTCGCCCGGCTCATGCACCAACGTTTCCACTTCGCCGATGAGGATGGTGTATTTGCCCGCGGGCAGATGAGCGATGGTGACGGTAAAATTCTTGCCGTGGACATCTTCGCGAAACGCCGACGCATTGTTGGCGGCGCCCTGAATGGTGATGGACGCATCGTCCTGGCGATGCGCAAAGTCACCGCTGAGGCCCACCTCCTGACTGCAGGAGGCGCAGGTTTCTTCGGCCGCAAACACCGCGGGCGTCCCGAGTCCAGCACCTGCGAGCAACCCCGCGAAGATCAGCGCTGGCACGAGGGAAACATTTCCGCAGCCTGACCATCCAGGTTCCGGCGAATTGATTCGCGCCGGTTCGGGCCGGGCGAATTCAACCTGGGGGGGCTGCTTTGGAATCTCCATTTGGTTCACCGTCGCGGTTGTGAGTCGAGTGTCGATTTTTTGACCTTTCATATATCGCATGATCGTTTCGTTGGTTGGAGCCTAATTCACCGGAAGTTCATAGATGCTGACGCTGAAACGCGGCAGGGCAAGCGAATCAGGAATGGATTCGATGGGGGAACTGCTGATGTCGGGATTGTGGCCGTCAGCTTCAGCGGACGCCAATCGCCACAGGGTGCCTTTGCCGGACAAAGCGGCGCCGGTAATGTTGAGCTTGAGGGGCTGCTCGACATCGGTCGGATTCAGCACGGCCACCGTGAGAGCGCGACGGTCGGCGGTCCAGGCGGCGACAACATCCACGGGAAAGGTATCGCTCCCGGCATTGACCGCGGGTTGCTCGCCACCGGGCGGATCGGCGGGTTTGGGCTGGGGCGAGTTGCCGGAGACCTCGATCGGGATGGTGCCGAAATGATCGCGATAAATTTTGAAGACGAGGCCGTTGGCATTCAGGGAGACGTTCGCGCCATTGCGGGCCAGCAGCGAGGTGGCAAAGGTGTGAGCCGCCATTTGAAAAATGCCGGAGTGCCGGAACATTTCGTGGAAAAACCAGGCATAGGCGGGATAAGTGGGATAACGGCCATTGCCGCTGTAGGCCCATTCGTCAATGTTCAACGGCTTGGGATGGGCGGCGAGTTGAGGCAACAATCTTTCGTATTCTTTGTATTCCTCGTATTTAATGCGGATGTGGTTTGCGGGGCGGCGCATCCAGTCCGTGATGGGTTCATGGGGATCATTCGGCACCTGGCGACCTTGGGCGAGACTGAAGTGCGTGCTGCCGTAGTTGTAGAAGTGCTCGCTGATGAGGTCAAGGTTGTCGAAACAATGCTCGAGCAAATTGCCGGTCCAATCTTCGGGCGAGAGGTAAGGCGGAACCAGGTTGGTGCCCAGGCTCAAGGCTTCCCTGGATCCGGTCATGGTGTCCGGCATGGCGCCGCTGGCAATCAGCTGGATGGTCGGGTCCACCTGCTTCATGGCCCTGGCAAACTGGTTGTGCTTATACTCAAACTGGTTGAGTTTCATGGCGCCATACTGGTAAGTGATGCCCCACATCTCATTGCCGATGCCCCAGAACTTCACCGCATAAGGTTCGGGATGGCCGTTGGCGGCGCGGAGTTTGCCCATCGGGGTGGTGACGGCGCCGTTACAGTATTCGACTAATTCCCTGGCGGACCAGTCATCGCCGGTGCCGGCATTGACCGTGATGTAGGGCTCGACACCGAGGAGTTTGCACATCGTCATGAACTCGTCGGTGCCGATGTCGTTGGGCTGAAGTGCGCGCCAGACCGGGTCAAAGACCGGCGGCCGTTTGTCTGGGTCGCCGATGGCATCGTGCCAGTCATGGGCGGAAACAAAATTGCCGCCCGGGAAGCGGTAAACGCCGGAGTGAAGGCTCTTGAGCACGGCGATGGCGTCGGGCCGCCAGCCGTCCAGATTGTCGGCGGGCATGAGCGAGACCGCGCCGACATGGAACGAGCCGGTGCCGGTGCCAACGATCTCAAAGCGGGCGGCGCCGGAGCTTTCCGCCTGGAATGAGAAGGTATATTTTTGGTAATCCTTGGTCAACGGACCCAGCGGAACCGTCTGCCGGACGACGTCGGCATTGGTGCCCCAGACAATGTTGATGGCAACCTGCGCGGTAGGATCACCGGCCAATTGGATGCGTCCGTTGTAAGCGCTGCCTGCAACAAAGTTAATGCCCGTTTGGCGTATGCCCCGAGGTTCCTCACCAGCCAGGGTGACTAACGGCGTGTGCTCTCCAACGAATGGATTGCGGGTGTCCATTACCACGGAATCCACCGGGCCAATCGGATTCCACCGTCCGGGGCCGACGCCGCGCCGGCGGCCCGGGCCGAATCCACGTTGACCGGCGTCGGGGTTCTCCGCGGGTTTGTTCGTAACGGCGTAGTAAAATTTGCGGTCATCGAGCATCTCGCTCCAAAGACTGCTGTAAATGAGGCCGCCGATGTGTTCGAGGAACTGGCCGTAAACATACGGCGATATCGGCGGGCCGGTTTTCGAGGCATCCAGGGTCGCGGCCACGGGCTGGCTGGGAGCCGGAGTTTGGGCCACCGCGGCGAGGGCGGTAAGAACCAGAAGGATGGAGCAGGTCGTTTTCATGGCGGAGTTGTTGTTACGTATGGAAACATTTTGTGAACTGGAGTGAACCGGAACGAAATGGATGGCGCAGCAGCGTAAGTTCCCAATCGCTGCAGCACACTGTCGGATTGGGGGTGGCCGTCCATGAATCGCATGAGGTGAGCTCAGGTATGGCTGGAGGCGCTGTTCCTGTCCGACCCAGAGCCGGGATTCCACTCCGACGAACATTTTTGGCCGCGAATCACGCCAGACTGACCTTGAGGGCGCAGGCGAAGTCACACGGTTTCGCCGCGGGCTTTTTCACCGTCAGGGAATCGGCCGTTTGGTTCCAGTCGAGTTTTTCCTGGCTGCCAAGCAATTCGACATTTTTTACGCCGCCGGGTTGCGCCGAAGCGTCAGTACCCAGATTATTGATGGCAAAGCTGTCGCCGTCCGGCCAGCCGAGCACAATGGCGTAAACCACGTCGCCGCGCTTGTTGCGGGTGAAGCGAACGTCGCGGGCATCCAGCTGGCCGGCACCGTGAAACGCGCCGCCCTGGGCCTGATGCTCGCCTTCGCCGAAAACCTTCCAGGGCCGCGTGGCGTAAATTGCCTCGCCGTTGATCTGCAGCCAGCTTCCGATGGCGTCCACAATCGCCTTCTCATCGGCGTCAATCGTGCCGTCGGGCTTGCCGGGGACATTAAGGATAAATGTCCCGTTCTTGCTGACGGCATCCACCATCCAGTGGATGGCCTGCCCGGGTTTCATGTAAGAATGATGGAGAAAGCGTGCCCGGTTGTAATGCCAGTCGCCCAGGCAGGTTTCCGACTGCCAGGCATAGGGCATGATACGGTTGGTCACGCCGCGTTCGTAATCGGCCACCACCGCCTTGGCGTGGCTGTCCGGCACTTGCTTGATGTTCAAGACAGCTTCCATGTTGCCGCCGCGAGTCCTGAGGTTGTGATTGTAGAAATAGGCGGCGATATTCATACCCGCCCAGCCCAGCGGCAATCCGCCATTGTCGAAATAGAGCAGGTCGGGGTCATGCAGGTCAATCAGGTCTCGAACCCGGTTGTAGAAATTGCGGACATACGCCTCATCAGGGTTTTCGCGAGCGCCGTGCTTGCGGCAATAGAGTTGCTGCGGGTCGTAGCCCTGCCACCATTGGCCCTGGCCATCGTTGAGTGTGAGGTGGCCGTCGTAAGGCACGCCGGCCAGCGGACCGGTCCGGTCACAAAGATGAGAAACCTGAAACCACCACCAGTTGCGCGCCGCGTGGACGGTCACACCGACGCGTAGTCCCTGGTTGCGCGCCGCCGCTGTCCAATCGCCGATGACGTCCCGGCGCGGGCCGATGTTTTGCGCGTTCCACGCGTGATACTTTGAATTCCAGGTATCGAAGCCGTCATGATGATTGGCCAGGGCAAGGAACAATCTGGCGCCTGCCTTTTTGTAACGCTCAATCAACGCCTCCGGCTCCCAATTCAGCAACGTCCATTGCGCGCACAGGTCCTTGTAACCGAAGACCGAGGGATGCCCGTAGCGTTTGACCTGGTTCCGATACTGGCCCTGGCCCTGGATATACATGTTGCGGGCATACCAATCGCTGTCCTCCGGCACACACTGCGGGCTCCAATGCGCCCAGATGCCGAACTTGGCGTCGCGATACCATTCGGGCGCGTCGTAGGCGAGCAGCGAATTCCAGTCCGCCTGGAACCGCCCCTCCCCGGTCAAATCAGAAATGCCTGCTGGTGCCTGCAACGGCACGCCGTCCCATGTGTCTGGCCCGGCCTGAGCGCCGGCGGTGCCCCACCCTTCCTTCACCACCGCCTGCCAATCAGATACTGGAAAACTGGTGGGCGAACCGCCACCGGAGAGCGAACTGTTTCTGGTTGAACGTTTAGTCGCGCAGCCAAGATCCCCCGCGAGCGGCAACGACACCGCACCCGCACTTGCGGCAATTAATTTAAAAAAATGGCGCCTATCCATGATGATTCCTTTCTTTCGTTTGTTTCATTGACGAGCTGAAATTGCGGTCGGGTCCTATTCGATTTCTTTCCATCTAAAACACACACCGCCTTTACGAGCCGGAGTCGGGCCCGCCGCGGTCGCCGTAACCGGTCCCGGTTCGTCTGGTTTGCTGCCCAGGTAGCGATGGTCAACCAAAGACATAAACGCAGTGTCGCCCCGCAACAGATTGATCCATTGGAATGATTCCGCCAAGCCGGGTTTTTGGCCGGCCAAGTCTTTCAAAATGACTCTGTCTTCCGAGGCGGAAACGAACCGGCCATTGCTGGCTTTGAATGCCACGCGGCCCAGATCCAAATCAACTACCTGGAACTGGATGTTCTGCGGGTTCGCAGTCGTTGAATCCGCGGCCACGTTCACCAGAATATTGCTTTGTGTGTCCGCCGTCAAATAGCTGCCGTCGGCGCCGCTGGTCAGGGTGATCGTCTTGCCCACCGGAATCTCGCGTTCGATGCCGCGGGCGCGCGGCTCGACTACCGTGTAGTTGTCGAAGTCGGCATAGCCGCCAGGATGTCCGTCGGTGTTGAAGTTGAACAGGGAAGGACGAACGCCCTGGAAGGTTATCAACTGAAAGGTCATGGTGAAGGGTTTGCCCAGAGGCGTGAATTCCCTGCCATTGGCGCTCCAACTGAAGATGGCTTTGTCGTTGTCAAAATTGCAGTGAACGCGCAGCCAGAGATGCGTGGGAGGAGGGGTCGGGCTCCCGGTGGGGGCATTGGTCGGAATCGGGGCCTCACCGCCTCGGCGTCCGAAACCGCGGCCCATCCCTGGGCTGTCATACCTCCGCAGTGTCGTGCCCTCGGCGGTTTTTACCACGCCGATCCAGGCATAGGGAGAGCTTAACAGCGCCAAACCCGCATGGTCACCGGCAACCAGACCTGTCGTGTCCAGTTCAACCGTCATGATGGACTCGGGTCCAGGGGGCCGCTGACAGAGGCTGTCGCGGGCCGTCCAGAAACTGTCGGCGGGCAACGAATGCAGGCGCAGCACGCCGGGCTTTTCGGTCAGAGACCACTTGGCATCGTCAGGAACGTGATTCCACTGCCAATGCGGATTCATTTTACCATTGTCAAAGTTGTCGTCGGGGACGTAAGTCGGCTCGGGTTCCTGGGTGTAACCCGTGTCGGGCTTGATCCAGGTATTGGGGGCTCTACGCAGATTGCCTGGCAGGCCGATGAGCGGGAATCCCCGGTCCCAGGTGATCGGAACCAGAGAGACCATGCGACCGGCGCTGCCGTGGTCCGACATGATGATGCACCACCACTGGCCCGATGGCGTATCCACCATGCCGCCTTGATGCAGCCAGAGTCCGCGATCGTTGGGCTGGGCGAGATCGGGCGCAGCGACGGTCACGCCGAGCGACTCGCCCTCGACCATCGGAGTCACGGTCCATGGGCCGTCAATAGCGTCTGCCTTGGCGACCATCTGGTTGACGGTTCCGCCGGGAATGGCGGAAATGTCATAATATTTGCCGTTGATTTTGTAGAGATGATGGCCTTCGCCCATCCTTTCGCCCGGCGGGATGACCATTTGGTGTTTGGGGGCGTTGGGGTCAAAGGACCTCAGGTCCGGCGCCAGCTCTTCGATGGGATAGGTGGTGGTTCCTCCGGGGCCGCGCGTGCCGGCGCTGGAGATGATAAAGATTTTGTGGAGGTCATCATCGAAGAGGACCGACAGGTCGTGCCTTCCGGGCAGTTGGTTGCGCTCCCAAGGGCCGTGAATTGATTTGGAGCGGAAGACCTGAAGTCCGGCTCCGTTGACGTTGCAAAAAACGTAAAACATCCCGTCGTGGTGGCGGAGGCACGGCGCCCAAATGCCCTGGCCATAGATGTTCCGGCCCTCTTCCAGGCGATAGGCGGGGCCCAGATCGAGCCTCTTCATGCTGTAGCCGACGAGTTGCCAGTTCACCAAATCCTTGGAATGCAGGATTTCAACCGCCGGGTTCATGTGCATGGTGGTGCCGGCCAGATAATAGTCGTTGCCGACGCGGATGGGATCCGGGTCTTCAAATTCCCCATAAAACAGAGGATTGGAGTAGGTGCCGTTACCGTTGTCGGCGGTCCAGTGTTTGGTCGCAGCCAGCGGAACTCTCGAAGCGTCCGACGTGGCGGCGAAGATTACAAGAGCACTGCCAGCCGGCAGCATCGAGGCGGCAAGACGCGACAGGACTGACGTGATCATGGTTACATTTGGATTGTTGCGGTATGGGGCGGCAATTGATCTTTAAGGAATTTGGAATAGCAAGGGCGCAAAATGGTAGAAACTCCGGCGCCACGTCTGCCATTCGTGCGCCGTGCCCGGCGAGATGTAATAAGTCATGTTCGTGATGCCCGCCGCGACGAGTGAATCGTGGTAGCTCTTGAGCGTCGGAGCGCCGCCTTCAACGCTGCCAAAGCTGACGAACGCCACCTTAACCAGACCGTCGAATTCCGCCGGATTCGCCAGCGGACTGTTTGTGTCAATCAATTCGCCCAGCGTGCCGCCGCTGAAAATGCCGAGGTTCGCAAACGTATCCAGGTGTGCCATCCCGATCGTTCGCGTCTCCATGCCGCCCATGGAAAGGCCCGCCAGGGCGCGATGCTCGCGGTCGGGAATGGTGCGGTAAGTCGAATCAATCATCGGAATGACTTCGTGCAACAGTGTGCTGGGGAAGAGGGCTGCGGAACCACTGAACATGAACCCACCGCGCCCAAAGCCGCCGCGCCGGGGCGGAGTGGCTCCGCCCGGCGGCGGTGGAGCATTCGTTCCACCCACGAGCATGGCCGGGCCGCGCCCGCCTCCGCGTCCGCGTCCAAATCCAGGGCGGTTGAAAAGGGCGCTGCCACCGCCGTTTTCCATGACCACGATCATCGGCCGGGCTTTGCCTTCGGCGATTAGATTGTCGAGAATGAAATTCACGTGGCCTTGCGTGGACCACCCGCGCTCATCCTCGCCGGCGCCGGGCAGGAGGTAGACTGCCGGATAACGCTCCGTCGGGTTGCTTTCGTAATCCGGCGGCGTATAGACATAACATCTGCGCCACGCGCTGTTGGTATTTGAATAATACCAGTGCTCGCGCACTTCGCCGTGAGGCACATTCCTGGCGTTGTAGAAATCCTCACCCGGCGACGGCACCTCGATGCCGCTCATCATCTTGCTCACGCCGAAGAAAGTCTCGCTGGCGGGATCGGCAACGGAGAAACCATCTACCACAAACGCGTAGTAATGAAAGCCAACGACCAACGGCGGCGTAACCACGGACCATATGCCTTGGCCATTCCTGGTCATGTCATATCTGTGGCCACCGAGGTCGAGCTGCACCCGGTCGGCACTCGGCGCGCGCAGCTGGAACTCCGCGTGGCGCTCCGAATCAATCATGGGCAATCGCTGCCCGGGGACATTCGAACTGGCGGATTTGGCATCGTTGCCGAGCTCAATGCCGGCAGCCGGCGGATTGGTTTGGGCGAGAGCCAGCAGACCGTCGGCCGCCAGGATGAGTGCGATGGTGGTTATGGTTTTCATGGTTTGCATTTGAATCCCGCCGGCTATCACGCCCCGGCCAGCTCGCTTATTGCGAGCCTGGTTGCAGGATGGCCCGGCAGCCGGCGATTCCTATTCGGGTCCGATGTTCTTGTAACCGAGTAATGGCAGCATTGTTTCGGCATAGCGTTTTCCCAACTCCCGGTATCCCGCCGGAGTGAAATGCAAATGATCTGCAGGTCTGGCGGCGCAACCGGCCGAGGAAATGACGTAGGAGTTGGGAATTGTCCCCGGCAACACGTCAATGATTTTATTCATGCTGGCACAAGCGCCATGCTCATCAGCATTCACGACTTCGCCTGCGAGCAGAGGCACCTTTTCCGGCTTGAGATTCAAGTCTTTGGCCAGATTTTCGTAAATGCCTTTGACTTTGTCAGGCCATTGCCTGTCACCCGTGTTTGATTCTCCTTGATGCAGTAGAATTCCTTTGATGACGCCGTCCTTCTGCGCCCGTTTTGCCATATCAACAAGACACCCGTAGGGATCTCCGTCGTATTGCTTGATTATATTTTTCATCCAGGAGGGCGCCGTGGATGCATACGCCTGGTAATTGGTCTTCTCGAACAGTTCAATTTTGCACCCGGCCACGGCAACGACCACCACGCCTACCCTGATGTTCTTCGGCAGATTGGCGACCATGGTTCGGCCAAAATAATCGGCAGGGCAAAGGCCATTGGAGGGCCGGCACAACGGCGGAACGGCAGGATACCAATGTCCCTTTTCTCTGCCGGATTTTGGAAAATCAACGGTGGCCAGGACCTGAAAGCGATTATCCACGTTCGTCTTGTCCTGCGGTTCGACTCCGGGAAAGCCCTCCATGTTTGACTGCCCAAAGCAAAGGAAGATCCAAAAATTCGTGTCTTGGGAAAAGGCGTCTGCATTTAACAAGAGCAATCCTGCCAGCAGGAACAGACCTGATTTCATTTTCATGATATTTAGGTTTTCGGCGTTACCAGGCCATTTAAGAATCAGTTGGGGTTGGCTTGACCGCCGGCGGCGGCACGGATGACAGCGTAGAAGGCGGGCTTTGGCTGGTCGTTGCCATCGAACAACAGCGGCCGCCCATTCCTGCGCCAGGACACGCCGTCATTTACGCCCCAGAAGGTGACAACCTTCACGGACGGGTGCTTGAGGAACACCTTGGAAAGCGTGACATACTCATTGGCGAGACGTTGATTGGCGTCATTCACGAGGCCGCCTTGGGTGGTCGCGGCATTGCTCGCGATATCGGCCCCGAAACCACGCTGGCCGCCTTGCGCGCTGTTGACGTCAAGTTCGGTCACGTGGATGGGCAACCCGAGGCGTTCGAGATCCGTCAACGTTCGGTCTTCTTGCTCATAACCTGGCGATGAAATGCTGACGTGGGTTTGTGAGCCAATTGCCATGACCGGCACATGTTGCGCCTGCAATGACTTGATCAAAGTAACGAGCTTGTGGCGCTTTGCCGGATTCTCCAGCCCGTAGTCATTGTAGCGGAGAATCGCATGAGGATCCGCTTCGTGGGCGTATTCAAAGGCCTTGGCGATGTAATCCGGCCCGATGATTTGGAGCCAGAGCGAGTTCCGCAGGATGTTCGTGCCGCTATCGGCGATGGCCTCGTTCACGACGTCCCAGACCTTGATCTTGCCCCGGTAGCGGCCCACCACGGTGGAGATGTGATCGCGCATCCGTTGGAGCAATTCTTCGCGGGACGCTCGTGGTCCGTTATAACCGAAACCGCCGCCAAAGCGGCGGCCAAACGGGCGGCCGCCAGGCGCGCTTGTCCCGTCCCCGTTCGTCAGCGCGGGCGGTGGATTCGTCCCCGCGAAAACCCGGCCGGGTGTCTGGCCATGCCAGACGAGCGTGTGTCCCACGATATACATGTGGTGCTTCAAGCCGAAATTCACGTAGGCGTCAGCCGGGCCGAAATCATAGCCGTCCGGTCCCGGTCGCGGCGGGATGAGCGCCCACTTCAGATCGTTCTCCGGGGAAATCTGGTTGAACTGTTGTTCGACGAGAGCAATGTCTTGATCAACCATTTCTTGCGTCCGATTGACGTTATCGGCCTGAACTGCGGTGCCGGTCGCAATGGTGCGGTTGATGGCCACGCCAACGTAGAAATGGCCTTGGTAGGCATCCTGGAGCATGGGTATGCCGGCAGGCCGGGCCATTGCACCGGCGGCAAGCAGCACGGCTACGAGCAAGCCGGCAAGAGATCTGTGGTTCGAGCTGTTCATCTTCATGTGGGTGAGGTTCCTGCGTTTCGGGCAAGGGCAATCCAACTGCCCGCCGTCAAGGCCGGGAAGGTGCGTTCGGATTTTCATGTTCTCCGGGTTCACGGGTGCGCCGACTCTACTTCGTTCTTAACTTCAAAACAGTGATGGAATAGGGCGGGAATCCGCGCGTACAATTTGCACTCAAGCCCTGCACTTCTTCCGTGTGCGGAACGACGTTCTGAGGTTGCTCGAGAGAATTGGTATCACTTGGGCTGTCTGCTTTCAAAACAACCGCCTCGCCTTCGGGCTCGATCTGCGGTGCACTGTTGATTTGAATATTGATGTTCTGCGCCGTTCCGGTTTCATTCACGACCTTGAGATAAATGGTCCCGCTTTGACTGTCGCGGGTGGCATCGAAGAAAATCTGCCGGATTTGCTGCGACGGCGGTTGGGAACCGCGAAATGCCCGCGGCTGCCATTCTCGGGTTGGAATGTTTTGCGAATCGGTCGCAAGAATATCATCGCCGCGCATCGTGCTGAACATCATCTGGGCGTAATATGCCGGGGATCCGTAGCTGGTCAGCGCGTCATAGCCGATCAAATCCGTGGTCCATTGCATCGAACGATCCCGTCCGCGGAGCTGGCTGACGTTGACAAAGAGCGGGGCATAACTGGATAACAAAACGATGTCAGAATTGCGTTCCATCCCCGTCATCCACGCGGCGTCGCCGAGCGCGCCAGCCATGTCGGGCGTGGGTGAGCCGACGCGCGTGGCCCATTCGCCGACAAAAATCTTCGTTTTGTTCGTGCGCGAATACCGGTCGTAGTCGAGCGCGTGCGCCTCCATGTCCTCCTGCGAACGGTAATAATGTTCGTCCATCAAATCCGGCGTGCGGCTGGTTACGAGGGCCGTGGCAATGACCTCCAGGTCCGGATATTTTGCCTTGATGGCGTCGTAGAACTGCGTGAACCGGCCGTCATATTGACTTGAGCGATTGTAGTCTTCGTTGCCAACCTCGACATAGTGCAACGGAAACGGAGCCGGGTGGCCGTCTTTGGCGCGTTGCGCGCCCCATTTCGTGCTGGTGCCGCCAGTCACGTATTCGATTTCTTCGAGTGCGTCCTGAACGTACGGGGCCAAGTCGGGGCCGGGAGTAACATGCTGCCCCCCCAGCGAGTAACCAGCATAGACGGCGAGCAGCGGCTCCATGTGCAAATCCTGGCACCATTCGAGATATTCCAGCAGGCCAAAGCCGTCGGTGGACCAGTAACCCCACGGGCTTTTGTGGCCGGGCCGGTCTTCAACCGGACCGATCGTTTTCTTCCAATCGAATCGCTCGCTGATGGTGTTGCCTTCCAGATAATTGCCGCCGGGGAAGCGCAGGAACTTCGGGTGCATGGCCGCCAGCAACTTCATGATGTCGGGCCGGGTGCCGTTGGGCCGGTTGTTGAACGTCGGCGGGAACAACGAAACCTGCTGGAACCAGATCGTGGCGGGCGTGGTGGTTATGATTTCAAGGACATTGTCCTTCGAGGCCGGGACATTCTTTGTCCGCAATCGCACGGTGTATTTCCGCCAGGCCGTGGAAATTTTCGGGACTTTCGCGCTGGCAAAGATCGTTTCGCCGTTGGTGCTGACGATCGCGACGGTCAGCGGACCGCGAAAATTGTCGCTTTTGGCGTAAAAGGACGCACGGTAAGTCGTGTCCGACTTCACCGGGATTCCCCAGTAACCGCCATTGGCGATGCCCGCCGGGGCCTTTTCCGAAGCCGCGCTTGCGTCCACTTTCAAGCTCACGTCCAGCGCAGAATTGAGCGGCTGGTGCTGGTCGAGCGCAACGGCCGGGTTGCCGACGGCTTCCCAATCGACCGGCCAGGACGGGTTCGCCTTGAAAGAGCGATTGCGGATCAATTCGCCGTAAAGCCCGCCTTCGTAGGAGTAATTGATTTCCTCGGTCATCAGCCCGTAAAGCGTCGGGCTGACTTTGCCGGTGACTTTGCCGGCGTCAATCTGCAGAACCGGGACCGCGTCCGTGGCGTTGGCATCTGCGGGCGCCGCTGCCGGCACATTTGAGGCTGGCGTCGGTTCGGTTTGCGCCCAGGCGAGGCTTGCGGCAATGACGAATAAGGGTAGCAATGGTTTTTTCATTGGAAATGATGACGGGATTTCAGCACTTTCATTTTTAGAATTCAAATGACGGGTTTTAACATGGAAGCCGGCCGCCCGTCGGTTCAAGACTGCGGCAAAATTTCAATGCCGTTGACCTTGGGATTTTCCACGTTGGGCGTGAACGTGATGTTCAATACGCCGTTGGTCACATCGACGTCAACGCTTTGGATATAGGCCTTATCCGGACCACCGGCTTTGACCCAAATGTCAAAATCCTTGAACTCGTGCCCCTGGACGTCAAAGGAAAACACCCGGTCGCCCGGACCGGTAATGCCCGAATAAACTTCGGCAAAATGAAGTTTCACAGTGTATTGGCCGTCGGGAACGCCGAAATTGTATGACGTCATCGAGTATCGTTCCGTGCGATAAATCGCGGGGTCCCTGGTGTTGCTGATTTGAGCGTCATCCACCTGGTATGGGTTCCCATCGGCGTAACCTTCATCAGCCAGCCAGACGTTACCTTCAGAATCCGTCAACTTTTCGGCGGCACCGCAATTGATGCGAACCGGCGGAGTCACCGCGAGCGGAGGCACAGACCGGGCGTCAATCGGGTGCGGTGCCAGGGGGGCGGGTTGAGCCCGTGTGGCAGCGACGGGGGAACCCGTGTTTGTGGCAGCGTTCTCCCTGGCCGATTGGCAACCGGTAATCAAAGCGACGGCCAGCATAACGGCAAGATGACCGGCCCATTTCTGTCTCAGGTGATAAGTGTTGATCATAAATTTTCTTTGCGTTTGGCGGTTAACGATTGTTGCTGATGGCAAAACAGGATGGGACTGCCGGCCGACGGCAACCAGATTACCCGCCATCAAGATTCGTGCGATAATTTATTTGGTCCTCATGGTTTTACTCTGGATTTACCGGTTACCATCCTGCGTGGTTTGAAAGAGCAACGGGGCAAAATGATACAGGCTTCGGCGCCAGGTCTGCCATTCATGCGCCGTGCCCTGTGATTCGTAGTAAACGTGCTTGATGCCGGCCTTTTCCAGCGCCAGATGGAAGTTGCGACCGCTGGCTGTCATCCCGCCTTCGGCGGTGCCAATGCTGATGAAGAGCACCTTGACCTGCCTGGCGAAAGCGGCCGGATCGCCCAGCAGCCCGTGGAATCCTTCGGGGATTCTCGGGAAACCGAATGGCGCACTGAAAATCCCGATGTAGGCAAAGTCATCGAGGTGTGCTTGCGTGATTTCCATGGTTTGCGTGCCACCAAGAGAAAGCCCGGCCATTGCCCGGTGATCTCGGTCGGGGATGGAGCGATAGGTTGAGTCAATCATCGGAATGATGTCCTCGATGAGCACGTGGGTGAATGTGTCCCAGAACATGGGGCGCCCGTCTTTTCTGGGACCGCTCATGGCGCCGGGAGTGATACCGCCGTCATCCATCACAACCAACATCGGCTCGGCTTTGCCTTCGGCGATCAAATTATCGAGGATGAACCCGACCCGGCCCTGGGTGGGCCAGCCACGGGCGTCTTCTCCCATCCCATGCTGCAGGTAAAGCACCGGATAACGCGCCGTCAGGTTCGTGTCGTAACCCGGCGGGGTGTAAACAAAACAACGCCGGATCTTGCCGGTGGACCTGGCGAAATAATAGTGTGCGCGAATGTCACCGTGCGGCACATCTTTGGGTAAATAAAAATCTTCCCCCGGAGACGGAACCTCGATGCCGCTGCTCATCCTGCCCGTGCCGAAGTAACTCTCACTGGCCGGGTCGGACACCGTGGCGCCATCCACCGTGATCGAGTAATAATGAAACCCGGGCGCAAGCGGATCCGTGGTGACGGTCCAGAGGCCATCGGCGCCTTCCGTCGCCGCGCGGCCTCCGGGAAGCCCGACCGAGACATTTTTCGCTTCGGGCGCCCGGATGCGGAAATAAGCGCGCCGCTCAGAATCAATTTTGGGAAATTGCCCACCCGGCACGTTGGACGGTGCCGGTTTGGCGTCCGCGGGCGGCTGGCCTGGCTGCGCCAGCGCGGCGGCGCCAACCAGGACCGAGAGGAGGGCTGCGACAATCACGGTTTTCATAGGTTAAAAAGAGTGTAACGCCCCGAAATGTCTCTGCGTTACCAGGGCCACCGCTCCACGCAGGCGAGTTTCGGGGCCAGCCGGAATAATTCTGGGCCTGGCACTGACGACGGAACGCTCTTTGACGACAGCGGTTATGACGGGGCGTATTTGCTTCCAAACACGGGTCACTTCACCCACCAGCACAATCACGTCGGGTGCCAAACCGGTTGTGATTATCGCCACACAAATACCTAAATAATGAGCCATGCGATTCAGGGAGTCACCTGCATTTCGGTCACCCTCCTCAGCCATCCTTAAGATTGAGTCAAAACCCGGTTGCGCCGGCCCGGCGTTTCGTTGGGAGGCAATTTCGCGAAAGTATCGGACCGCTGCCGTATTGGAGGCAAAAGCCTCGAGGCACCCTCTCTGGCCGCAGTTGCAAAGCGGGCCGTTTTCCTGAATCACGATGTGCCCGAATTCCCCGGCCCAACCGGTCGTGCCGCGAACCAGCTGTCCATTGAGAACCATGCCGACACCCACACCTTCCGAAATTGTGATCGCAACCAGATTGCGCACGCTTTCCGGGTAAACTTCGCTCCATATTTCCGCCAAAGCACAGGCGTTGGCGGCATTCTCGAGTTCCACGGAGAGACCGGTGGCTCGGCTGAGCGGACCCCGGAGATCAACCGCCGCCCATCTCAGATTGGGGGCGAACACCAACCGACTTGAGGAGGGGTCGATCCTGCCTGGCAATGCCACCCCGATTCCTTCGCAGGTAATCTGTGGATGCGACTTAACCAATCTGCAGACGCGGTCACAGAGTACCGGGATGAATCGCCCGGCATCCCGATCCGTTGCAATCGTTTCCTGCGCCAGAAAGCGCATCTCCAAATCTGCCAGGACCATTTTCGTTTCGGCGGGCCGCAAATCGATGCCGATGATGCCCGCCCGGCTTCCATTGAAATGAATCAGGGTGGGTTTCCGGCCGCGGGGCAGATTCCCGGAGGCACCCGTGGTGACCCAGCGTTCCGCAATCAATTGCTCAGTAATCGCGGACACGGTGCTGCGCTGCAAGCGAGCGCGACGGGCGACTTCCGCGCGAGAAATGGGCTGATGTTTGCGAATGAGGTTGAGGACCACCCGTCGGTTTATGTCGCGGGCTGTTCTCGTCGTTGCCGCCTGGAAATTGTTCAGATTAATCTTGTGCACAAAGCCTATCGCACCCGCCCGCCGAAGGGGTCACCGCGTTACTGGTGGGGCACAGACGAACGTTGCCGCTCCGGGTCGGAATGGTGAAAACGCCTTCACCCGTCGGGTGAAGCCCCCGTGAAGGTGTAGAATTCATGCACCCCTTTTAACGACAAGGCATGGTGTGCGCGATGCCGCATCGGCAACGGCGGAATCGAGGTTAAAACCAGCACTATGCCAACTTGCGATTTTAATGTGATTGTCCCCTGCGTTCATCTTCGGCATGGAATTTGGCAGTGTTGTTTTGTACGGTAACGGCCAAATTGTCCTTCTAAACTGGCTGCCTTCGTTGGCAACGCCATAAAAAGTCCGAGACAAGCGGCGGGCGAGGAACAGAAACGTGCGAGTTTTTTGTTCACATGGGATTTTTAGTCGTGTTTGGGCAGGCGGTGCATGTTTTCAGAAGAAGATTATTTCAGATCGTTCTTCGGGTCCATCTCCACGGCGCCTCGGCGTTGACTGTGGAGCGTGGCAAAATAATTGAACTGGGTTTGGGGAGGATATTCAGTCGCGACGTTCACGGGTTTGCGAAAGGTGGAAAATAAAGACATTCCTAGCGGGTGTAAGAACGGTAAAATTGGACGGGCAACGAATATGCGTTGGTGTCGGTGAATTGCCAGAAGCCGTTCGAATCGCCTATATTCGTGGAGACGTTCTGCCAGGTGCCCAGGTCGGGGGCCGTCTGGATGATGTTCGTGGAGCCGGGGCTGTTCGCAAAATACAGCGTCATGCTGGAATCTGGATTCTGGACGATGCTGTTAATGAACGCAGGCGGCGTGAATCTAAACCAATCCACGTCGAGATAACCTGCGCCGGGTTGTGGGTTGTAACAGAAAATCGCGAATTGCTCGCCCTGGAAAGTTCCCGTTAACCAATCGTAGGCGATGTTGAATTGGCCACCCAGTTGCGTCCAGCTGAGTCCATCGGCACTGTAGAGCACGGTCCCTCTGCTCTGGATAAAATCCATGCCCAATCGTAGAAAAATTGCTGTGTTTGTGTACGGCGCGGTGGTGACAGTCGTGGTGCTCAGGTTGGTTTTGGTGCTGTCGAGGGAGACGATCACGTTTTGGCTCAACGTGTAGTTGCCGTGGCTGTTGCAAGTGACAGCAATGGTCGCATTGCTCTTGCCAAGCGCGCCAAGGCCGCAAATGTCGCCTGGCTGGAGATTGCTCAAATCGAATTTAATTTCAGCGCCGCTCCATGGCCCCTGGCCTTTTTGGATGAGGGTGTTCCGCGCATACCAGAAGTTCGTTGCGGCTGTTGGATACAGCCGCAGGAAACCGGGCCGGTCAGTCAGCGACCACCGCGTGTTGTCGGGGTTGTGATTGAATTGCCATTGCAGACCGAGCGTGGGAGACGAGAAATCATCCGAAGTCGGAATCTTGTAATCCGGCGCTCCGACGATGGGCATGGGGGCAGTGGCCGGAACCTGTCCGGGCGCATTCGACGTGCCCCAAACCGGCCAGCCGTTCGACCAGAAAATGGGACTGATATAAGTCATCCGTCCGATGGTGCCACTGTCCCTCATGATAAATCCATAATAACTGCCGTCCGGCATGTCCACGATGCCGCCCTGATGTCCTCCATGCGCGTTATCCAAATTTTTCATGAAAGTGTAAGGGCCAAAAAGGCTCGGGGCGCGCGAAACGTAGAAATTTCCGGTCGCCGGCTGCGAATTGAAAATGTAATAGTAGCTGCCGACCTTGTACACGTGAGAGCCTTCAAGTCCCAAACCATTAGTTATCGTCGTAGATGCGACGACTTGAGAATAACTGGAATTCAAGGTCAAAAACGTGGTATTATTTTGCCAGCCGCCGGCAGTGACAATGTATCCCGTGCCGTTGGTCTCGATGTAGAGTCCCGGGTCAAATGCGCCTACGTTGAGCTGATGAGACTGCCACGGACCGGCAATGTTTGTGGAATAGAATATAGTGGCGGTGGGTTGACCATTCGGTTGATCGACAACATAGAAAGTTCCGTTGTAATACCGTATGCTCGATGCAAAAACGCCGTTACCGTAGTTCTGGACCCCGTTTGTGATGTTATAGTTTGGGCTGCCGGTAAGCTGGGGAATAAGATGTGTGACGATTTCCCAATGCACCAGATCCTGTGAATGCAAGATGGTCAGTCCCGGCACGTCAATGAACGTGGTGGTGGTGAAGTAAAAATCATTGCCGACGCGAATGATGTCCGGATCGGGATAATCCGCGTAGATGGGAGGATTGACATAGTACGGTGCCGTGGTGTTGGTGCCGGACGGTGGCGGGTTCGGGTACGTATTGGTATTCGAGGCCACCGTTATCTGAAGATTGTCCAGTTGAATCGTTTCGGGAGTAGCCGTCACGCCGGCATTAAAACCGAGAAACACAAGCTGGAACGAATACTGGCTGTCGGTTGGATTCAGCGCGGGAATCTGAT
>DASZAB010000097.1:0-7912 GCA_035945675.1 Verrucomicrobiia bacterium
GGATTTCCATGTGGTCGCGCGTCAATTCGGCGCTGGTGCACATCACCTGGCGGCCGTCCAACAGCGTCACTTTCGTCACATCATCGGCCACCAGACTGTAACCGCGCTCGATCAGGGCCAGGACCGCCTCGCTTTTGCCAATCCCGCTTTCACCGCGAATGAGCACCCCCACGCCCAGGATGTCCACCGTGCTGCCCATTTCCGTGCCGCGCGGCGCGAACATCATCTCCAGGGCGAAGGTGGCGAAATTGATGAACCGCATCGTGACGAGCGCGGTATGAAAAATCGGCACGCCCGCCTTGTCCGCCGCCACCAGCAGTTCGCCGTCCGGCCGGAGATTGCGGCTGAACACGATTCCGGGAATCCGGTACGCGAACAGTTCCGCGTAGCGGGTCTCGCGCTCCGCGCGGGAGAGTGACCGCAAATAATACGTTTCCGCGTTGCCCAGCACCTGGATGCGTTTGTAGGCGAAATAACGCGTGAACCCGCTCAACGCCAGGCCGGGACGGTTGACCGTCGGCTCACGGATGATGCGTTTGAATCCGTTTTTGCCGGACAGCAATCGCAGTTGCAGCGAGTCGGCGTGCTCTTCATAAAACCGTTCAACCGTGACGGGTTCGTGTGCCATAAAATGGATGGATGGATGGATTATTGGATGGGTGGATTCATGGATTATACCCGGTTATCCCATTAATCCGTAAATCCATTCATCCAGTTTCATACGTCGGTTCTCAAAATTTTGGTTACAAATTAAATTCCGGTCCCAGGTAAATCTCGCGCGCCTTCGGGTCGTTCGTCAGAAATTCCGAACTGCCCTCCACCAGCACTTGACCCTTGTGAATGATGTAACCGCGGTCAATCAATTTCAAGGTTTCCCGCACGTTATGGTCGGTGATCAAAATGCCCAGCCCGCGCTCCTTGAGGCGACGCACGATCTTCTGGACTTCGTAAACCGCAATCGGGTCAATGCCGCTGAACGGTTCGTCGAGCAACATCAGCCGGGGGCTGGTCACCAGGGCGCGGGTGATTTCCAGCCGCCGCTTCTCCCCGCCGCTGATCTGGTACGCCCGGCTCCGGGCCACCGGCGTCAAATCCAGTTCCTGCAGCAGGTACTTCAACCGCACCGCGCGCTCGTCACGCGACATTTTGCACGTTTCCAGAATCGCCAGGATGTTTTGCTCGACCGTCAGCTTGCGGAACACCGACGGTTCCTGCGTCAGATAGCCTATGCCCAGCCGGGCGCGTTTGTGCATGGGCAGCCGCGTGATGTTGCGCGCCCGAAAGTTTACCACGCCTTCATCGGGTTTCACGACGCCCACGACCATGTTGAAGGTCGTGGTCTTGCCCGCGCCGTTCGGACCGAGTAAACCCACGATTTCACCCGCTTTCACGTTTACCGAAACGCCGTCAACCACCCGCCGGCCACGATACTCCTTCATCAGCCTTTCGGTGGCGAGCAGCAGGCCGTTTGACGATGTCGCAGTCGTTTCCATTCAGACTCAGAAATTTTTAGCCGGCGGGGCGGTTTTGGGCACGGGATCCGGTTTCGCCGGCGGGGAATTCGTGTCCGTTGCCGGCGAGCGGGTTGCCACCGGCGTTAGGTTGGTTTCCCCCGGCGGCGTATTGGTGCCCGTCGCAACTCCATTGATCGCTTGATGAAAAATCATTTTGGGATTGGATGGCACGTACAAACGATTGTGCATTCGGTCCCAAATAATTGGATCGCCCGTCAGTGTGATTTGTTTGTATTCAGCCTTGGCATTGCCCGTCAAGGTGACAGTTTCATTGGTCACGCCGTTTTCTATGGCAAATACATAAACGGTCTTGTCGCCGGTCGCGTGCATCTTCTCACCTTTGTCATCGGTCGCGTCAATCACCACATTGGTCTCGGCGACGATGTTGGTGACGCGTCCGCTGGCCTGCGACAGGTCGGCGGCAAGCCATTCGCACCGCAATTTCAGGTTCGGGGAGTTCACGCGTACGTGATCGCGATAGATCACCCTCCCGCCGTGTTCCGTCTGCTCAAAATCAGCGCGGCCGTCGGCTTCAATCACCGTCTCCGAATGCGTCGGCGGTTTGGCAGCGGGCGCGTTTGTCGTTACCAGCGCCAGGATTTCGTTCACGGCATTCGTACTGGTGTTCATCTGCGCGCGTAACGGTCCGGCGCCGACGAGAGCAAGCAGTGCAATATAAAAAACATTTTTCACAGTCTAATTCTTCTTTTCTGCGCCGAATTGAAGCACCGTGGATACGCGGTTTGAAATGGTGAGGAAGGAATCACTTTGCCGCCACAAAAAACCTTTACCCTCAATGCGGATTTTTCCTTCCTGGTACTGCACCTGCAACCGGCCGCAGGAACTCGCGGTGCCATTCAGCTGATCATAAACACATTCCGGCGCGTTGACGACGATTTCCGACTTGCCGTCCGGTCCGAACGTTTCGAGCTTGAGCTGTTTGATGGCGAGCAACCCGCCCGGCAGCGGCTGCGCTTCCGCGCCGGACAACCGCGATTTCATCTGCTGCTGGTTCGGCGCCGGGTAGTACTCCACCGACGTGAAATCGCTGGCGTGGCCCACGACATTCGACTGCGCATGGCCGGTCGTAGCAGCCAGGGTTAAAATCACACTGGCTATCGCCAGGCGTGTGACACGTGACACCTGACGCGTAACCCGAGTCATCACGCGCCGCCCGGAGTTTTTTTTCTTGTCACTTGTCACACGTCACCTGTCACTTTTGATAGTGGGCGATAATGGCGTCCCATTTTTCCTGCGCCTGTAAAATCATTTCCGCCGTTTCGCGCACTGCGCCGTGGCCGCCCGCCGCGCGCGTGACAAAATGCGCCGCCGCCTTTGCCTCCGGCCGCGCGTCGGCCACCGCCACGGCCAGACCGGCCCGCGTCAACGGCCCCAAATCCACGACGTCGTCGCCGACGAAACAAACGGCGTCCCAATCCAGTCGGGTCCGGCGCAACAATTTTTCCACCGCGCCGGTTTTGCTCCGGCGATCGCCTTGTTGGATCAGAAAATCAATTCCCAGTTCAGCGGCGCGCGCCTTCGTCACCGGCGATGGCCGGGCTGAAACCCAGCCGACCGGGAAACCGGCCCGCCGCAAAAAAATCAGGCCGAGACCGTCGCGGATGTTGAACCGTTTGATTTCCCGCGTGCCGCCGAGGTAAACCGAGCCGTCGGTCAGCACCCCGTCCACGTCGCACAGGAATAATTTCACCCGTTCAAGTCGGGTGACAAGTGACCCGTGACGGGTGACAGGATTTGTCGCGCGTCGCACGGCCGCTGTTTTCTTGTCACGTGTCACACGTCACCTGTCACTTTGATACCGCTTTAAAAAGTTTCAGAAACCCGCGCAGCAACGCGGGCATCTCCGCCAGCGGAATCATGTTCGGCCCGTCGCTCAACGCGCGGTCCGGGTTCGGGTGGGTTTCGATGAACAGGCCGTTGGCGCCGGCGGCCAGCGCGGCGCGGGCCAGCACCGGCGCAAATTCACGCTGGCCGGACGATTTGTCGCCGCCCCCACCCGGCAACTGCACCGAATGCGTCGCATCGAAAACCACCGGGCAGCCCAAGCGCTTCATGATGGGAATCGAGCGAAGGTCGGCCACCAGATTATTGTAGCCGAACGACGTGCCGCGCTCGGTAAGCAGAATTTTGTCGGCGCCGGCGCGCCGGGCCTTCTCCACGACCTGGCCCATTTCGGCCGGGGACAGGAACTGGCCCTTTTTCAGGTTTACGATCTGGCCGGTCAGGGCGGCGGCTTCAATCAAATCCGTCTGGCGGCAGAGAAAAGCGGGAATTTGCAGGATGTCCACGACTTCGCCGACAATGGCGGCCTGGGTTTCCGTGTGGATGTCGGTCAGCACCGGCACGCCGACCCTGGTGCGGACTTTGCCGAGAATTTCCAGGCCGGTTTCCAGGCCCATGCCGCGAAACGATTTGGCCGAGGTGCGGTTGGCCTTGTCGAAGCTGGCCTTGAATACGTAGAAGATGCCGAGCGCGGCGCAGGTCTTCTTGAGTGCAGCGGCAACCTGCAGGCACAACTTTTCGTTTTCAATCACGCACGGCCCGGCAATCAGAAACAAGCGGTGCGGCGAATTAAGGTTCTTCCAGATGGCGGCATCGTTGAGCACGCACAAGTTTTAGCAGTGAAATGGCGGAAAGTAAATGGCGGGAAACCGGCGGAAGGCTGACGTTCCAACAATCGTTCCTGCAAAATCAATCAATATGCGCCGACCTTGAACGTGCCCTGCAGCGGGAGATCGCGGGAAGAAGAACCTGCCATGACGCGGTAGGTTCCCGGCAGGATATCCCAGCCGTGGGTCGCGGTGTTCCAACAGCGGAGCGAATGCGCGTCGAGTTCCAGGCGAACGTGGCGGGTTTGACCCGGTTTCAACGATACCTTCGCAAAGGTCTTCAACTGTTTGGGCGGCTGTGGAATGGCGGGCGTGGAAGGCAATCCCACATAAAGTTCGACCACTTCCTCGCCCCCTCGCTTGCCGGTGTCGGTGACATCGAGATCAACGGCGACCGTTCCCGGTGAATTGTTCTTGAGAGAAATGTGGTCGGGAGCAATGACAAAATTTTTACAGGCAAAGGTCGTGTAGGAAAGACCGTATCCGAACGGGAACAACGGCTGAATGTCCCGGGCGTCGAAATGCCGGTAGCCGACAAAGATGCCTTCGGAATAATGTGCCACGCCATCAACGCCGGGATATTGTCCAGGAGTATTGGCCGGCAAGTCGGCAAGCTGCCTGGGGAAAGTCAGGGGAAGTTTTCCGGACGGATTGACATCGCCGAACAGGACGGCGGCCACCGCGTGCCCGTCTTCCTCGCCCGGATACCAGGCTTCCAAAATTGCAGGAACCTTGTCCACCCACGGCAGGAGCACCGCCGAGCCGGTCTTGAGGACAACAACGGTATGCGGATTGGCTGCCGCCACCGTTTCCACCAGTTGATCCTGATCTCCGGCAAGCGTCAAAGGGTGGTCGTATCCTTCTGTTTCGTGGTCGCCCACCATCACAATCGCCACGTCCGCCGACCTGGCCAGCGAGACGGCCTGGGAAATGTCCTTGCCGTCGGCGAACTCCACTTTGACTTTCACGCCGGCGCGCTGCTTGATGCCTTCCACCGGAGCTACAGTATAAAGCGGGACAACGCAGGAACTGCCGCCACCGCCGGTCATGGCTTTGGCGGCGTATGGCCCGATGACGGCGATGCTATGCAAATGAGCCGGATCAAGCGGCAAGGCGTTGCCTGAATTCTTAAGCAACACCATGCCTTCCTCGGCAATCTGTCGCGCCTGCTTGCCATCCTCCCGCGCCGGAATGGGTTTCGGTTTCAGCGGATGATCGAACAGGCCGAACTGCATCATGGTTCGGAATCGTCGGATCAACTTGTCATCAATCACAGACATTGGGACCTGACCCGATTTGACCGCGGTTTCGAGCGCGCTGCCGAAGTATTTTCCCGTCGGCATTTCCAAATCCAAACCAGCCATGGCCGAAGGCACGGTGCTGTGGACGGCGCCAAAATCTGATGTGATAAATCCATTGAACCCCCATTCCTTTTTGAGGATTTGGTCGAGCAATTCGGCGCTTTGGCAGCAGTAATAGCCGTTAACCTGAGGATAGGCGGCCATGACTGAAGCTACGCGGCCTTCCTCGACGGACGCCTCAAACGCCGGCAGATAAATTTCGCGGAGCGCGCGTTCGTCAACGATTTCATTGATAGAAAAGCGGTCCGTCTCCTGATTGTTGGCGGCATAGTGTTTGACATTGGCAATCTCCCCCTGGCTTTGGATGCCTTGGATCTCGGCAATTGCCATTTGCGAGACGAGGTGCGGGTCTTCGCCAAACGCTTCAAACGTGCGGCCGTTCCGGGGCACGCGCGCGATGTTCACATCCGGCCCTTCGAGCAGGTCCTCGCCCAAGTCCCTTGCTTCCCTGCCGATGATGACGCCGTAACGATGCGCCAGGGTGGCATCCCAGGTTGATGCGAGTGCAATGGGCGCCGGCAGGGCGGTGGCCGGCTTTTGCGGCTTGTCGCCAGCCGGCCCGACGCCCGCAGGGCCATTGGCGATATGCAACGCCGGAATGCCCAGCCGCGGGATGGGCGGCACATAACGGAAAATCCCCTTCGACCTGTCCTCGATGCCGTGGAGTTCCTCGATTTTTTCCGGTAATGTCATTTGACTGACGAGCCGGCGGGCACGGGCATCCCAATCCCGGGCCTGGAGCCGCGCGTTGCCGGCAACGGTTCCCGCCAGCAACAGCCAGAACAGACACCGTCGAAAATGGATGAAAAATGGCTTTTTAAAAATGGCAGACCGGGCAATGCCGTTGGACATGCCGAAGTTTTTAGCAGTGAAACGGGGGAAAGTAAATGACAGCGATTCAACCACAGATGGACATGGATAAACCCAACGCGGCTTGCGCCGCAAACACTCCCTCGCCTCCATAAAATGGAGGAGATGGCCGGGGAGAGGAGGAGCCTTTCAATCAATAAAGTCGCCCCTCTCCTCGATCCTCGCCCCGCTCCTGCGTCGCGGGGCGAGGAAGAATGAGCGCGCCCACAAGTCTTTGTCAAAAATGCGCGAATGCATGTCATTTTATTACGGATTGGAAAACTCAACGATAACGTCTGCCTTCAGTGCGCGTGGGCAATTCAAAAGCATTGCGATACCTGAAACCTTTGCGAAGACCGAGCGGGCGCGGCTTCGTACGATACGGTTTTGCCTTCTTTGGTTTCAAATTTAACTTTGATCTGGCAACATCGTTGGACGTGCGGAAGTTTTAGCAGTGAAACGGGGAAAGTAAAAGGCTCATGGCAAGCCGGCAGCAACTGGAGAATCGTCCTTTGCAACCTATCCTTATATTAGGCGCAGACTACTGTCTAGAAGTGACCGGCTCGTCGCTACCATATGATTCTACTGTCGCAATACGGGACTGAAAATTTATCTTCCCCTCAATAGTCGCCTCATACCCTTCAACAACCTCGTCCATTCTAAACCATATGTTTGTCCATGTGGTTGTGGGGTAATCTTTGGTGCTGGGCCATCCTTCTTCACTTTCATTTTTGGTGCCCCACCATAAAAATCTAGTGTCCGGATGGTCGCTTATAAACTGGTGCATCGCATTCGTGTCAACTCCTCCGGTTAAAACTACCGTCGGCTCCTTAAAAATGTAACGCGTCCAAACGACCGGCCCGGCGAAAGGGAACTTCTGGATGAGCGAATTCGTGAAAGTGGCAGCGATTTGTGGCCCCGCGTCGCTATAGACTGTTTGTAGATCGGAAACGCTGGATACTGTCCCTTGGCGTGGTCTGATTGCCGATATAATGGAGCAGACCATAATTCCCAATCCCACGAGCAGGAGCACGGCAATCCAAATCATAATCTTCTTCGACATACGCCTAAAAGATAATGGACGGCTGGTTCTGCACCCTATCCTGTTTCATAAAAATGAAGTTATTCCCGCCTTCTCAGTTTGTCCACAGCGATTCAGTCCTTTAACCGGCAGTGTTCCCGTCTCAACAAAGCCGTGGCAAACGTAGCGGCTTTCGGCAGGAAGTCGCACTCATCAATCTTCTGGAGTTTGCGGCGCTCTGCCGAGACCCCGCTACGAACGATCGGGACTTTTGCCGAGATTTCTGAAGCAGTTGAATCCCATCCGCTATCATCTCTTTGCAGGTTTCGTGAAACCCATTACGCGCGTCAATCGTCAATCGTAAATCGCCAATCCTAAATCACCGTCCCGTGCGGAATGACGGCGTTTTTGGGGATGATGACGATGCCGTCGCGGATGTAGTAAAGTTCGTGGTCCAATTTGTCGGCTTTGCCGGCGGGCGAAATGGTCACGTTGTTCCCGATGCGCGCGTTTTTATCAATGATGGCGTTCTCGATC
>DASZAB010000098.1:0-30624 GCA_035945675.1 Verrucomicrobiia bacterium
ATCCTGGTGGCGCAGTTCAAATCGTTCCTGCATCCGCTGTTGATTTTGCTGGCGGTGCCGACGGGCTTGACGGGCGTGTTGCTGATGTTGTTCCTGACCGGTACGACCCTGAATGTGATGTCGTTGATGGGGGTGGTGATGATGGTGGGCATTGTGGTGTCCAACAGCATTCTCATCGTGGAATTCACCAACCGGCTGCGCGA
This sequence comes from Verrucomicrobiia bacterium, assembly GCA_035945675.1. GTDB lineage: Bacteria > Verrucomicrobiota > Verrucomicrobiia > Limisphaerales > UBA11358 > UBA11358. Next base: position 204 of record DASZAB010000098.1, read on the forward strand.
GGAAGGCCGGCCCCTGCGCGAGGCGGTTTCGCTGGCCTGTCGCGTGCGGTTGCGTCCGGTGCTGATGACTTCGCTGGCCACACTGATAGGTTTGATTCCGATGGCCACCAAGCTGGGCACCGGCAGCGAAGCCTATGCGCCGCTGGCGCGGGCCATCATTGGCGGTCTGGCCGTGTCGGTGGTGCTCACCGTGTTCATTGTCCCGGCGGCGTATTATATTATTTACCGGAAAACCGAAGGACCGGTTGCAGGTTCCACCCCCACGCCCGCCGGCCTGCCGCCGACTCACGACTCTCCTTAACCTATGAAACAAATTCTTTCCATTTTGTTATGCCTTCCGCTGGGTACCGGCGCCCTGGCCGCCGGTCAGACCAATACCGTGCGAACCTTGACCTTGGCGGACGCGCAGGAACTCGCGTTGAAAAATCATCCGCAAATTGCCGCCGCGAATTATCGCGCACTGGCGGCGCAAGAAGCGGTGGTGGAAACCCGCGCCGGTTTTTTTCCGAGCGTCAATCTGTATGGCACGGCGGTGGGCGCGAACGAGGAAGGCACGCGGATCATGGCCGGCGGCTTGAACAATCCGAGCGTCTATGACCGCGCGGCCGGCGGATTGGAGGTCAACCAACTCATCACCGATTTCGGCCGCACGGCCAACCTGACGGCCAGTTCGAAATTTCAGGCGCAGGCGGAGAATCAGAATGCCAGCGCCACCCGTGAACAGGTGTTGTTGCAGGTGGACTCCACCTATTTCGGCGTGCTGGAGGCGCAGGCGGTATTGCATGTTGCCCAACAGACGTTGGACACGCGCCAATTGCTGCTGGACCAGGTCACCGCCCTCGCCACGAATAAATTGCGATCCGAATTGGACGTCAGTTTCGCGCAGGTGGGATTGCAGCAGGCCCGCCTGCTCGTGGAAAGAGCGCAGAATGACGCCGACGCCGCGATGGCGGCGTTTTCGACTGCGCTGGGTTATCGCGAGTTTCATGAATTCCGACTGGTCGAACAATCGCCGCCGGCAACTGCCGTCACCAACAACATTGCGGAGCTGGTCCAGACCGCGCTGTCCCGCCGTCCGGAATTGTTGAGCCTGCGCGATGAGCACGACGCGGCGCTCCGGTACGCCAGGGCCGAGCGGGATTCGCGGCTGCCCACGCTCGCCGCGGTTGGGGTGGCCGGTGACGCGCCGACCCATGACAGTCATTTGCCGGATGATTATGCCGCGGGTGGCGTGCAGTTGAGCCTGCCGCTGTTCGCCGGCGGACTTTACGTCGCACGGCAGCATGAGGCCAAATTAAGGGCGCAGACCGACGGCGAATTGCTGCGTTCCCTGGAGAACAACGTGATCCGCGATGTGCGCATTGCCTGGCTGAATTTCAACAACGCGCTGGAACAGCTCCAGACAACCGACAAATTGGTTCGCAACGCTGCCGAGGCTTACGATCTGGCCCAGGCACGCTACAAAACCGGCCTGAGTTCCATCGTCGAACTGAGCGAGGCGCAGCTGAACCTGACGTCAGCGCAAATTGCCGACACCGACGCGCGTTACAACGTGCTGATTCGACATGCCGATCTGAATTATCAAACGGGCATGATCCATTAAAATTCAACTGGCTCGTCCATTTTCAGGAATCGTTTTTAGCCCATGGCGATGCGGCCCCAAACTTGCCACCGCGGAGCGTTGCCAACCGGCTGTAAACCTTAAAGAGGCCGAAATCATTAAGGAGATCGTCCTCGTGAGATCCTGATTCCTGCCACCGGTGCCCGGCGCCCCCTGGCTGTTCAGAACCTGAAGGTCAGGTCCAATTGGTAGATGTCGTAGTCCTTGATAGGATTGATCTGGGGAATGTCGCCGGAATCGCTGCCGCCGGTACCCAGCAGACTGTTGATGCGGCTGGCGTGGCCGTAGCGAAAGGTGACAATCGAATTGCCGGTGATTGCATAGGCCAGCGCCACGTAAACGCCCTGCAGATTCTGCGCGCCCTCGAAAAAGTCCGTATCCGGCAGATTGGGATCCAGTGCGTATTGTTCGACGTGTTGCCAGTAGGTCCTGACCTCCCAGGCATGCTTGTGCGAACTGGTGCCATAAACCAGTCCATGACCGCCCGCGCTCGCCAGATCAACACCGATCTGGTAGGCCTTCACATCGTGTGTTTGCGCGGGGAAATTGGTGGCTATCCCCTGGTTGATCTGGGCTTGATTGGCTAAAATCGTCTGATACGCGTTGGCGGCGTCTTCAGCCCGCTGCCGGCCTTCCAGATTGTAGGCAAAATCGCCAAAGACCTGCGCCTCCAGCCGGCTGATTTTGAAATTGAATTCAAAGGGAACCTCCAATACCAGCAAATGGTTAAGGCCAACCTGATTAAATGGAAAACTTAGACTGTAATATCCCGGGATGGGGCTGAAAGTGGTGCCGGGACTATAGCCACTGGCGCCGCGGGCGTAATTAGGGTTGGCGGCGGCATAATAGTAATACGCACCTTCGCCCACATAGGGATCGCCGAAATAGGGCGACAGCCCGGCATTGCCGGAAAAGCTCTGCTGGAGGCCTTTGTAATTGTACAAGGTGGCTGCGATCTTCGTGGAAACGTTGGTGGTGATCTGGTAGTTAAAACCGCTCTGCCAGGCGAACATGAAGATATTGTCCGTCTGCTGTCCATTGCCGGGGCCAGAGCTTCCCGGCGGGAGCCCGATCCCCAACCCGGCGCTGGCGGAATCCGGATTGAAGTCGGCATAAAGAAATTGCCCAAACCCCGCAAAGAAATCCACCGGACCCACCGTGTATTTCAGGTGTTCCGCAAAGCCTTCCGGACTGATATTCGGACTCCAAACCATGGGCGTGGTGTAGAGCGGATTGGGCATCTTGCCGACCGTCACTTCCAGCCAGTCCCACGGCCGCCAGCCCAGATAAACCTGGCCAATGTTGATGCCCGAATTGGATTTGCCGAACGGCCCCTGGTACGGCCCCCCGTTGGCCGAGGTGCCCAGGGTGACGAAGGGAGAACGCGGATTGGCGCCGGTATCCAGCCGGAAGCCGTAGTAGAAGTGGTCAAACGCATCGCCCCGCAAACCCACCCGCACCGCGTAACGTAACCGCTGCAGATCAATACTGTTGCCCGCGGGATCTGCCGCCGAACGGTCCTCGTAACGCAACCGAAGATCGCCAAACAATTCCACGTGCTTGATGGCCTGGCTGATTTTCCATTGGGATGGCGGTACCGCCGGCATTTGCGCTTCATTGGTCCGAAGCCCGGCCGCCTCGGCCTCGACCTGTTCCGCCTCCTGCTGTGTCACAAAGCCTTTTTTAATGAACAAGTCCAGCAGGGGGTCAGTGTTGTTACCGGCCGTGGTGTTATCGGTTGTATTTGTAGAAATGGACGAATCCGCACCCCAGCCCGAAGTTGCCAGACTTGCGAGTGCCGTCAGAATGATCCCCGCTACCCGGGTTGTCCGGCGCCTTGCCTCGATGATTCGCATCAGGCGGGCATGCTGCCGGTTGAATGCGGCGAATATGTGGCGCGCCGGTTACAAGTCGGTTACAAACCGAAGCCGAACGGAGCCGGGCGGCCACGTTGGCTGCCATTCCGCGGCCGGCGCGGAGTCGGTCATTTGCGGCATCGCCGGGGTACGATTCTCACCTCGAATCCTTGGGGCCGAAAGCAGGGCAAACTGCTTCACCGGATGCTGCCTCCGGGCGCAGTGTCTGATGCCTTCCACTTTGGCCCGCCGCAAGGGAAGAACTGGTCGCCCAGCCGGCACCTTGCTTATACCGTCTGCCCGGTCCACGTTAAGTTACCTTCCTGCAACAAAGCGCGCCCGATTCCCCGCCTTGGAAATGCAACCGTGTTAAGAGACACGTTGAAAATAACTTACGACTTCAGCGTACAGGTCTTAAAAGCAACCAACCATGTCCTGAGACATGAAGCAAAACTTCGTTGGCTCGTGATAGGGTGGGCAGCGTCAAACCACTTTTGTGTGGGAGGCAAAAGTACCAACTCAAAATTCAAAGCAGCAACAAGCAAGACGGACACAAAGGGACAGTTATGAAAAAATTGACGAAAGCATCTTTACTGGTGGGAGGAGCCGTTCTGGCTTCTCAATTGGCATTTGCCCAGAACACATTCATTCAAAATGATCTGTATCTGGGTTTTCAAAACTCGAGTGGTGGCGGTTCGGCGGATTACCTCATCAACCTCGGCGCGGCCTCCGGCATTATCGGCCAGTCGTCCGTGGTTGACCTCAGCAGCGACATTTCGTTGAGCCTTTTCAACAGCTCATCACTTCAAGGCACGGCGTCCCGGATTTTTGGCGGCGTCGTCGGCGCGGCCAACGCGGCCAACAATGGCGGCACGGCGGACGTTTTTGGAACGACGTTGCGCACCAGCAACATTGGAGATGCCGCCCTGGCGGGTTCCTTTGCGCCGGCCGGAGCGACGAAACAATCCATTGATAACGGCACTGAAACCGCGCTCTCACAAATCAACGCGCCTTCGGCCGGGACGGGATTGCTGGATGGCGGCAAATCCTGGGAGGCCTATGTTGAGCCGGCTTTCACCACCAGCAGTTTCTATGGGAATGCCGGCTTTAATCCGGACTCGCAGGTCAGCACTTCCACCGTCCTGTATGAGGACCTCTGGGAAACCAGCGATTCGGGCGATCCGCGCGGCAGCGCCGGCCAGCCTTACAACTATCTGGGCTATTTCACGCTGGATCTCACCGGCAGCAGCCCGGCTCTGACCTTCACGGGGGCGAACGTGGCTGCGGTTCCTGAGCCGGCGACCTGTGGCATTCTCGCCGGTGGTGGCGTGCTCCTTCTGGCGCTTCGCCGCCGGATCATCAGTTAACCCACCTTGTCAGTTTTGCAGACAAAAAACCAATAAACCAAACAACAACAAAGCAAATATGAAAATCAGCACTCAAATAACGGCCGCACTGGTCGCCGCGGGAATTGTTTCCCAGGCGCTGGCGACGGATCCCGTCGTCTATCTGACCGGGTCCACGGCCTTTCGTTCGACGGTGTTCAAGGCACTGGTTGACAATACGGATGGTCCCACCAACGCCTTGTTCGATGCCGGCTCGGTTACTTATGGCACCTGGGGCAACAGCTCCGCCGGCAGCGCCAACTACATGGTGTTCCATGGCACCATCAGTGGACAGGGCGTGTACGTGGACTGCGCGTGGAGCGGTTCCGAAGCGGGCATCGCCTCGGCGTGCAACACCACTTTGTTGAATGTGCGTCGTGATGGGACAACCACCCCGCTGGCCGGTTCGCCGGAAACCTGGGTTGATTACACCACGGCCACGCTCAGCGCTGCCGGCAACGTGCAGGCCGGCAATCCCGGCCCTAACGGCTCGCCTGCCAATGGAGCGCAATTGGAGGCTTCCAGCCACGGCGCGGACCTGGCCCAGGCGGACACGTCCCAGGCGGTTTCCTGGACGCCCGCAACCAACAACACGCCGACGGCCTTGAAGGATTACGGCACGGAAGGTGTGGTCACCTTCACCCTGAGCCGCAACGTGAATCCGAATCCATCACAGGACTATCTCGACTGCAGCAACATCACCCTCCCGCAAATCAACACGATGCTGCAGAACGGCTATGCGCCGTCCTGGTTCATCTCCGGCAATCCGAATGACCTCAATGACAATGTTTATATCATCGGCCGCAACCTCGGTTCCGGCACCCGCATGAACATTCTGTCCTGCAGCACGTATGGCGCCCACCGGCAGGTGGTCCAAAACTCCATCGGTTACGGCGTTGACAATCGTGACCCGGCGCAGACTCCAACCACGCTCCTTCTCCAGAATGAAGGGAACAACGGTTATGAAAGCGGCGGTGGCGTGGCCAAGGCCTTGGCGGACACCGGTGGCAGCAGCACCGCCGGCAGTTGCCAGCAGGCCGACCCGATTCATGGCGCCGCCGGTTGGTTTGCCATCGGCTATCTGAGCCCGTCGGATGCCTTGAGCACCGGCAATAACGGCGGTCAAACTCCTCCGTTGTATTGCAACACCAACTACTGGGTGACCGTGGATGGCGTGCCCTCAAACAACAACAATATTGAGAACGGCAGTTGGTGGTACTGGGGCCACGAACACCTGTATGGCAAATTCGGCATCACCGGCCTTCCGGATACGGTGGGCAGCCACCTCTTCACCGCAGTCAGTGGTCAATTGAACCTGACGGGTTTCGGGGTTGCGCCGGGCGGTCACGACCCTGGGATCCCCTACTCGCTCATGTTCGTCAGCAAGGGCAGCGACGTTTCGTTCCCGTCGTTCTAATCGGGTGAAAATGGGTTGAGCGAGGGAATGTTACACGGCCAGCCCCGAAAGCTTTCGGGGCTGGCCTTTGGATTTAAGCCAACAAGATTCAAGATGTGGTTGGTGATGAAGCAGGACGACGACCAGGGTTTATCGGCCATAAGCCGAATAATAAACTGTGGCAGCGGATGTGAATTCGTTCCCATTAAACTTCCGAGCCGACCCAGGTCCGCTGCTTCTTTAAACCAGGACGATTTGATGCGGCAACCGGCTCTGAAATGATCATGAAAACGACTTTGCGAATTTCACGGATATTAAACCTGACTTTGCTAGGCAGCCTGATTTTTCTGCTGACCCATCAGCCCAAGCCAACCTCCGCCCCGGCGCCGGCCCTGCCTGAAGCCGGAACGTCCGCGCCGGCGGCGGCCCCTCCTCCCCCGGCGACATCAGCTGCGGAGTCGTCGCCGTTTCGTTGGGACCAGCTTATATCAGCAAAGGATTATCGGATTTACATTGCCAATTTGCGCGCCATCGGCTGCCCGGAAGCGACCATTGAAGACATTGTCCGGGGCGACACCGACCGGGCTTTTTCCTGGGAACGCAGCCAACTGGGGTTGGACGCCTCTGGCACCGGCCCATGGTCGCAGTCGCGGGAGATGGAACTGGTCGCCAGCCTGCTGGGCGGGCAAGTGCCAGTCAGAACCGCGACCCTGGCGCAAAGCACGAGGCACCCCCGAGGCGCAGACGGCGGCAGTGAAATTGCCCAGTCTTCTGTTCCTTTGGCAGATGCGAATACAAAAACACCGGCCTATCCTCTGTTTCTTCAGAATCGCGATTGGAGTGCTCTGGGTTTCAGTGCCGATCAGCAGGCGGTGATTGCGCAAGTGCGTCAGCAGTTTCAGAACGCGACGGCCAATCTGAATCAGAGCCCTGGTGACGCCGCGAACCCGGCTCCTGACGCAGGGAGCCCTGATGGCGCTTCAACAAGCCCCAACCCGGGTGATTCGGCTGCCTTGGCGCAATGGCAGAAGGCGCTGCAGAACGCAGACGACCAGTTGCACGGCTTGCTGGGCGCGCAAGGTTACATGGCTTACGAGCAGCAGCAATATTATGCGTGGTACCAGCCCCAGGTGGAAGCCGTTGCCGCCAGCGGAGAACCTTTGACGATCAATCCGGCTGCTTACCATTAAAATGAAGAGAATTTTCGCCGCGAAAGAGTTCCGTGGCCTGACAGTGGTTGGCGTGAAGTTACCTTTCGGTGACAAGGCCTGTCCGTGGCGACGCCTTGGTGAGCTTCCCAAGCCAACCTCAATGCCCCCAACAAGATACGACTTCGATTTTCAAGTCCTGAAACAGAAAGGTCATGTCCGGTAACATGCAGCTAAACCCCATCGACCCTGATAGAGTTTTTTCCGACAACCATATTTCGGGAGCGAGGCGGGAGTTGACAAACTGCGGAAGTACCAATGATGGCATCGTATAACGGGGGTAACCACGATGTCACTTTCCGTGTGAACCGTCTTTGCGGTGGAAATCGAGGTTCAAAACACAATACGGCAGACGAAATTATGAGAAAATTAATATCAGCAGCATCACTGGTCGGCGGAGTCATTCTGGCTTCGCAATCGGCATTTGCCCAGAATACATTCGTTCAAAACGACCTGTATCTGGGCTTTCAAAACTCGGGAGGTGGCGGGGTGGCGGATTACATTATCAACCTCGGTCCGGCAACCAACATCGTCGGCAGCAATGTGGTGGTTGATCTCAGCGCCGACTTTTCGTCGAGCCTCTTCCACAACTCTTCGCTTCAGGGGACGTCGTCTCAGATTTATGGCGGGGTGGTCGGCGCGGAAAACGCCGCCAATGACGGTGGCACCGCATACGTTTATGGAACGGCGCTGCGCACCAGTAACCTGGGAAATCCCGCCCTGGCCGGTTCCTCGGCGCCCGCTGGACCGACGAAACAATCCATTGATAACGGCACCGAAACCGCGCTCTCACAAATCAACGGGCCTCCAGCCGGAAGTGGAATTCTAGATAACGGCAAATCCTGGGAGACTTATGTCGAGCCGGCCTACACCGCCAACAGTTTCTATGGGAATGCCGGCTTTAATCCGGACTCACAGGTCAGCACGAACGGCGTCCTTTATGAGGATCTGTGGGAAACCAGTGATTCGGGTGATCCGCGCGGCAGCCTTGGCCAGCCTTACAGGTATATCGGCTTTTTCAAGTTGGACCTCACCGGCGTCAACCCGAAACTGACGTTCACGTCCACGAACGTTCCCGCAACGTTGACGCCACCGATCATCGCGTCCCTCAGCCGGACTGGCAGCACCGTGACGGTGATTTCCAGCAACGCGTTACCCACCCATATGTATCAGTTGCAATACACAACCAGTTTGTCGCCAACCAGCTGGACCAGTGTGGGCGGCTCACAGATGGCCGGCGGAACCACGGTGACAAATACCGACACCAGTGCAACCACTTCGCCGCGATACTACCGGGTTCAAGGGCAATAACATCCTTTTCAACAGCTTGCCATCCCGGCAGGATGAACAGGGCGGGCAAGATTTTGGCGCAGGACCCAGAGGCTGAAAAATGGCTGAAGGCTAATGGCTAAAGGCTGAAGTTCTTGCCCCGATTTATGATTGAAACGGAAGTGGGCTGCTTTCTTCGGGCCTCCGGTCCTGAGCGTGCAGCACCCAGAGGCCGATGCTGGCCAGCCGCGCCAGGCTATCGGAGCTTGACGGGCGGTCGAATTTCGCCTCTTTCAAAGCTGTGGAACAGGATCCATCGAAACAGGATTTTTGGGATCGTCGGTACGAAGCTGGAAAGACGCCGTGGGACAGTCATGGTGTTCCCGGACAAGTGAAGTCTTACATTGCAGACGCGCAACCCGGACGGATTTTAATCCCCGGGTGTGGCTCGGGCTATGAAGTGGCCGCCTTTCACGCGGCGGGATGGTCTGTCACGGCCATTGATTTTTCTTCGGTCGCCGTTGAGCGTGCCAAAAATCTTTTGGGGCCGCTCGGTGACTGCGTCGTGCTGGGCGATTTTTTCCGGTATCCGTTCGGCGAATCGGTTTTCGATGTGGTGTATGAACGCACGTTTCTCTGCGCCCTGCCGCCGCGCCTCTGGCCGGATTACGCGTCGAGGATGCGGCAATTGATTCGACCGGGCGGAAAGCTCATCGGTTTCTTCCTCTACGGCGATGAGCCCGAACCGCCCCCGTATCCAATGGCCGAATCGCAGGCGATGGAGCTGTTTGGATGCGAATTCACCCGCACGCAAGATATACCGCTGACCGATTCCCTGCCGGTCTTCGCGGGCAAAGAGCGCTGGCAGGAATGGAAGCTTGGTGAGGCGAGACGCCGTCAAGCCCTGACTTGATTTGAGCTCAACGGACTTTCGCCCCGCCGACTTTCTCGTGTCTGGTTCACGGCTAACCGCTGGGCGGGCATCAATTATGTTCGATGCCAGGAGGCGAAAGGCCAAAGGGAACTGAATAATGGCTAAACAATGGAAAGAAATGAGCAGGCAGGAGAAAGTGATTGTCTGCGTTATTCTAACTGCTTTAGTGCTCGCCTTGATTTATATTTTTGTCGCCGTCAGAACATCCCCATTAATTATCGTAAAACCAAATTAGGGCACTACTCAAAAACCGGGACGTGACGCTCGATCTCAGTTTTGAACCGGCGTGGAATGATCTGTCCCGAATTTCTTGAAATCCGCCGGGGCAGAATGACCTTTTGCACCCATCCGGGTCTGAAATTCAGCAGCCATGCGTTTTGCCTCGGCAATTTGTTCATGTGTGAGCGCGTGGTGTAACTCAATTTCTATGACATCGTGCCGTCCGGCCGGGTTGCCCTGCTGCTCGCTCAACCAAAACCATCTGTAAGCCTCCACCAGGTCGTGAGGAAGCCCCGCGTTGCCATTCTCATACATCTGGCCCAGGTTATCCTGGGCCGCGGCGTCACCCAGTTCGGCAGCGCGACGGTTCCATTGGAGCGCTTGCGGGAAATTATGCTCCGCGCCGACACCATATAAATACATGTATCCCAATGCGCCCATCGCCGGTGCATAATCCTGTTCGGCGGCTTTGCGCAGCCACTTGATCGCCTCCGGATAATTGATGTGGTTGGTGTCGCCCGGGTGTTCTCCATAGAGATAAAGCTGCCCCAGCGCATTTTGCGCATAGACCTGGCCTTGTTCAGCGGATTTTTGCCACCAGGTGAGGGTGTCGTTCAAGTTCCTCGGCGCGCCGGTGCCATGGGCATAGGCGTAGCCCAGGCAGTACTCCGCCAACGCGTCACCGTGTTCGGCCGCCTTGAGATACCACCGGACCGCTTCGGTATAATCCTGCTTGACCCCCTGGCCTTGCGCGTAACAGGAGCCAAGCCCGGTCTCGGCCGGGACATACCCTTGGCCGGCCGCCTGATGCAGGAAATCCACCGCTTTGGCATAATCGCGGGGAACCCCCTGGCCATCGGCATAGTGCCGGGCCAGAAAGAATTCCGCCTCCGGATCGCCCTTGGCGGCGGCCGCGCGGGCGGTGTCCATGGTAAATGTTTGAGCGGCCAATCCGGATGGCGCCAGGCTCAAAATCCCGGCCAGACCCAGACCGACGGCTACCAAACGAAAGTGAAACGAGTCTTTCATAAGAGATCAATTCCGGGCAAACCGCTCCATCTGCTCAAAGAAACAATAGGGCTGCAAAAATGTAGTGACGGTGGCCAAGCCGCATGGATTGCCTTTCGAACTGGTTCTCAACCCGCTTTGGGCAGAATGACGGTGACCCGGCCGACGCTGCGAGTCAGGTTTGCTTTCTTCTTTTTCTTTTCGTCGTCGTTATCGTTGTTATTACTGGCGACCTGCTGCTGGTTCTCGGCGCTGGTCTGGCCGGCGGCACTCTGACCAGCGCTCGAAACCGTGGAGGAGGTGGCCAGGGTGCCCGCCCCGCCGTTGACGGAACTGCTGAACACGCTGGCCGTGAGGTTCCCCCCGCCGGAGGTGTTCACCCCGCCGCCGGCGACAATGATTCCGGAAATAGTCCCGCCGGACGCCAGGGTGGTCTTGCCGCCGGAGAGGACCGTGCCGGCAAAACTTTGGGCCGCGCTGATATCGGCGTTCTGTTGGGAAATGATCAAGCCCGTGATCGTGCCCGCGGCTTTGGCGACCACGTTCACCCCAATCACACCGGAACTGCCCAGTACAATATTGCCCTGACCCAGATCAGGTGAACCGTCAGCGATCAGGGTAATGGTGGCGGAGCCGGAGGCGGCGGACAGAATCTCGTCGTAGGCCACCTGCGAAATGCCGCCTGCATTGGCATAGATGCTTCCCTGGTCGGCTTTCACGGTGACGTTGCCCGGGAGCCGGACGGCGCCCGGCGGAAGGTGGCGCGCGGCGGTGAGCGTGCCCGCCATGATGCCGTTCGCGGGAACAATCTCAACCGGATTGCCCCCGGAATAACCCGGAGCGTAGTAATTGACCGGGATCACCGACGTGCCGCCCGTGCCGGCGTTGACGTCGCCCATGAGCGACTCGACGGTGACGTCCCCCCCGTCGAAGGTGGCGATGCGGGAGCTGTCAACATTGATGGTGCCTTCGGCGGTCACATCCACGTTGCCGCCGGCCGTGGAGTAAATCCCCAGGCCAAGCTGGTTCTCATTCATGATTTGAGCTTCGAAGTTCAGCAGGTCCTGGGAACCCAAATCCATGGAGACGCCGGCGCCGCTGGCATTCAGGGGGCTGTTCGGGATTTCTCCCGTGCAGGTGACGGTCACGCTGCCGCCGCCGAGGGAGGCAATCGTGGAGGCGGGCATCTCCAAATTACCGGCGGTGATGTTGATGTCTGCCCCGGATGTCATGTAAGGGGTCAGATAAGAATAGTCGCGCCCCGGAGGAGCTTGACCGTTGCCGACGGAAAGAATGCCCCGGGAATTGCCAAGCGAGATGGAACCCGCCGTCACGTCAAATTGGCCCGGGCCGCCGATGACATAAGCGCCAGCCGCTCCATTCAGCGGAACGGATGCCTGGCTGTCTGCGTACAGGGATGAAATCTGGGAGAAATCAGCGAGCGGGAGCCAGGTGTTGGCGCCCGGGGGAACCGGTTGGCTGGTGTAGTCGTTATAAATGGTATCCAGCACAAAGTGGCCGCTGGCGTCCAGGAGTGGATAACCATTGGGGCCGTAACGTACCAGCGTCAGGGTTGGACTCTGCAGCGCAGCCAGTAAATCCGATGACATGGGGCCGATGGCGGTCAGAGTTTTAGTATTGGGATTGTAAATCAGGCTGCTGAAGTTGAGGCCCGGGAACGCCACCGCGCCATTGATAACGCCGGCCAATTGCGACGGATCCGAATACGACTGGGTGAATACTTTGCTGGTCGGATCTACAGCCAGGGCCAGGGCTAAATACCAACTGCTCAATGAAACACCCGCGGGAAGACCGCTGGCCGCCGGAATATCCGCCGCAGGCAAGGCAGGCAATCCCTGATCCAAAACGACCGAGGTGAACGAACCCGCATTGTAAATCTGGCCGCCGACGTTGATCGAAGTTACCGAAGCCGGCCCGGCGGCCTGCAGGTTTTCTCCATAAAAACTGCAGCCGATCATGTCCCCGGCGATGTTTATCCGGGTTGCCTTGTCCATTTGCAGAATAATGCTTTCCATGCCGGCCAGGATGGGAATGCCGTTGACCATCTGACTGCCGGTCAGGTTGATCATGACCGGGTCGGAATTGTTCAATAGCACCGGGACGCTGGCGTGGTCCTGGGGGCCGAATGGCAGGAGACCGCCGGAGACGGCATTATTATACCATTGCGTCAGGCCGCTGTCGGACATCATCAAGGTGGTATCGCTGCCGCCGGCATTGCCACTGCTTAACCAGCCTCCCCCGGTGGTGGTGATTTGCAGGCTCTGGTAAGGGGAAGGAAACAGGATGATGCCGTAGTCCGCCGACAAGGCGACGCTGTTGTTCTGGGCATCGACCGCGTTCGGAGTGTCCAATACGACTCCACCGGGACCGGCATTGATGATGACCGTGGGTGGCAAAAGCAGAGGCACCGGATCGTTGGGCCGCGGCAAATCAAAGCCCGTCAAATACACCGCGCTGCCGGCGGTCAGATCCACCCAGGCCTGTGGATCATAGTCAAAAAGATGATTTCCCGGGGTGGGTGTGCTCCTGCGGGTTTGGCGATTCAGAGTCGTCAGATTATCGAAAACCCCGTTGGGATTCCGCACCTCCTGCAAGTAGATGTTCCCGTTTGGCGCGTTCAGGTTCCAACCGCCGTTAACCAGGCTCAGCGCCACATTCTGGAGGGCGGTGCCGATATTCTGGCCCGCGTTGATGGTGCCCGTGCCATCTGCTTCCACGAAATGTCCATAGACACTGCCGCCGGCGGTAATCGTCACATTCCCCGGCGCCGCGGGGTCGAATGCTCCCGCTCCCGGATCGCCCGCCGCCACCGTCGTCGTGGGAAAACTGATAACGTCGCCCCCGGCGTGGATGGTCACATTTCCGCCTGCCTCGGTACTGATGCCACCCAGATTCAGGTCAGGAAGATAATAAGGCGCGGTCGTCAAATAATCATAGCCGATGGCGTTGATGCCACTGTTGACGTTTCCGTATTCTGCCATTACGGCGATGTTACCCCCACCGGTGGTGCGGATGGCGCCGCGGTTGACGATGACTTCGTTGGCGGCGTCAAGGTTGAGGTCGCCGTTTGCGGTTTGAAGATAAGCGCTGCCATTCAGATAAATCCCGTCACTGCCGGAACCCGGCCTGACCGTTCCCGAATAGGCCGTGCCGGCGGTCAGATTGACACTCCAGTTCTGCCCGGCTTGAATGCCGGAACCGTCGTCCAGCGTGATATTGTTGCCGGCCGACAAACTCAAGCCGGCGGCGGCAGTTTGGTCAGCCAAAGCCCAAAGCGTGTTCAAGGTGATGTTGTTGTCGGCCTGAAGATTGATCTGGGAAAGGCCACTGAAAGAGTTGACGTTGACGACCGAATAACCCGACGGAGCGGCGGGATCGGTGTCGGCCGAGGCCAGCCAGATGTTCGCCGGGTCAAGGGTGAGGATTCCGCCGCTGAATCCGTCCGCCGCCCCGCCACGGATGATCGAGTTGAGGACGCCCATCTGTGGCGCGGAAATTTCCACCTGCCCGCCATTTCCGCCCTGTGTGCCGCCGGCAATGTTAATGGCGGAACCGGCCTGGTCGGAGAAATTGTTGCCCGATTGGATCGTCACTGAACCACCTGAACTTGGTGAGGCCGCCGTCGAATCGCCGGTGGCTGAGATTGTCGAACCCGGACCCAGATTGAGCGCGGCATTGGCGTTGCCCGAATCGCTGGCGTTCCTCGGGTCGCCCGCCACCAGTTCAATGGTTCCGTTGACGTTTTGCGCGGTATTGGCCTGAACCAACCCGTTTTGATTGACGAGTTGTGCCCGGGCCACAATGCTGCCGCCGTCGGCAATCAACCTGCCTTCATTATCCACCGAACCTTGCGGCAGGGTCACCTGTGCGCTTAATCCACGGCCATCAGGTGCCGTGGAAACCAGGACGGATTGACCGGCATAAAGGCCGATATTGCCGCCGGGCGCCGAAATGGTGCCATGGTTCTGAATATTATTTGCAATCAGAAAGGCCGAGCCGCCCCCGGTGATGTTGATCTGGCCGTAGTTGACAATATTGGCCGTGGGCGGCGGCGTGTTAAAGGACCAGGGGCCGCCGCTGGAAAGATTGAGCGCGGGCGTGGAAGCCGTGGTCATGACCAGGCCATGGGCAGTTATGGAAGCCTGACCGCCCACGCTGAAGCCGTTGGGGTTCTGCAAAATCACATAGCCGATCGCGTTGATATTCCCGTTGATGCTGGAAGCATTGGGATCGTTGATGTAGTTCCAGGTCACCGAGGAGGACGAAGGCTGGTTGAAGATGGTCGTTTCCCCGGCAGCCAGATTGAACGTCTGCCAGTTGATGCAGGCGTTGGGCGAGGTTTGATTAATAGTCACCTGCGACGAACCCGCGCCGCTGATGGTGGCCGCGCCTTGCGTCACCGTGCCGCCGGTCGGATTGGCGTGAAGCATGTTTCCTCCCAACACCAGCAGCAGGATGCCCATCGTGGCGAATTCAGGCGACCGCCAGGGAAAAATATTTCCGAAACACGATCCCAAATGCCGCCGGATTTTGAAATACGTGGTCACACCCGTGTTCTTTGTGGTTTGCTTGCGCCGAAGGAACATGACTGCCGCAAATCCGCAGGCAATGAATGAGGCATCTGACGGTTCCGGAACGGGCACAAAATTAGCCTGCCATCCAAAATTCTCGGTGACGTTCGGGTTCCCACCGGCGACGACTATTGGAGACTGCATGGTAAATGTCAACGAAGGTGCATCGGCATACTCCGGTAGAGGTGAAAATACTATGTTTGTGGTTGAGTAGGTCGTTCCGGCATTGGTAACGCTGGAAATCGAAATAAAGACGTGAACCGGCTGCCAACTGGAGAATGCGAATCCGGAACCTGCGAGCGCTGTCATGTCGTAATTCTGGCCGACTTCAAGCAACTGCCCATTTTGGAGTGGAGTGATGCTGCCGTCGCCGTTGGTGGACAAAAACAGCGGCGCGAGTGTGCCTTGAGCGCAACCCTGGCGTGGAAAACACGCCATAGCTCCCGTAACCAACGCTATGAGCATGAGCTTTTTCACTGGCGCGGATGTCAACCTCCTTGACAATATAGGGCTGCGGTCATCGGAATAAATTCGTTTTTTGTGACATTCAGGTGACAAATCAGAACTGTGCCGTCAGCGCGAAATTAAAGAACGGCTGGTAGGCCGGCGTGGTACCGGCGCTCAAGAGCGGCCAGGAGAAAAGGAATTGCGCCTGCCAGTGCGAACCGGCGGAAGCCGAGAACCCAAAGCCCGTGCCCCAGAGCGGAGTGCTGCCCTGACGCCCCAGGGGATCAATCAGGTAAACGCGGGCATAATCCATATAGACCGAACTGCGAACCGTCAACGGCGTGCCGTCGCGAATCATGCCCACCGTGTACGGCGGCGTCTGCTGTTCGAGGGACAGATGCCAGCCGGTATCTCCGAAAACTTCGCCTTCGTGATAGCCCCGGACGCTGTTTATGCCGCCTGCGCCGAACTGTTCGACGCTGATCAGCGGTTCGCTGGCCCATTGGCCATCCGCGCGAAAGCTCGTGATCCAGTTGGTGTAAAATTGGATTTCTTGCGAAAAACTGGGCCGGAGAATCACCCAATGGCCGGTGGACTCCTTCGAGCCGGTAATGGCCTCCAATGCATCCCGGCCCGTTTGGTAAGTAAGCACGACCGGAATACCGTTTGTGTCGGTTTTGGTGGCTGATTGTTCGCCCGAATACCAGAGATCCGCGCTCAATCCCAATCCTAAAGTGGCGGGACCAAAGGCATCCAGGAAGTTTGCGCTGTAGTTCAGCGACAAAGGCAGATAGTTCAGCGCTGAATAGGTGGTCGGTATTTGGGTGAGGACGATATTCGTGGTCCCGTAAACCGTACCGCTGTTCGTCACCAGGCTTGTGCTGCTGAAAATGTTGGTCTGAAAGGAAGTCAAGGTATAGATTTTGAAATCCAGCCCGCCGGACAGCAGGGAACGGACACCGTTCATTTCCGGCAACGGCTTGGCCAACTGGAATCCAATCCCCTCGTTAACGGTGAGGTCCTGGTGAACTGTTTGCAGGGTTAGATTGGTGCCTAGAGTCTGAGTGGACAGCGTTTGCACGCCGGTGTCAATGGAGGCGCGGTTGGCGTACAACGTCAGCTCCGGCTGGCCGGTCGGCGGAGGCAGGTTGAATTGGCGCGTGGCTTCATTGTAACCAAAACGGCCGGGGCTGTTCGCCACCAGGTCTTCAATCGGTTCCGGATTGCCCAAGGGCAGGCGGTAGAACCCGCTATAATACGCCACCGTCGGCTGGTCGTAAAAATTCCACTGATTTCCGGCCTTGTACACCTCGGGTGAGAAACCATATTGCACGCCGAGCGAATGCTCGGCCTGCCAGAGATTGTCATAAACCGCTGACCCGTTCACGCGCAGGTCCGGCGTGCCGGGCGAGCTTTGATTATTAAATTCCAGCTTGGCGTGAAACGGCAGGCGGTCCTTGACGTTGAGGGTCAGTTCGCTGGTCCCCGGTTCCGGGCCGGGACCGATGACCGGATAGATTTGCCGGTCCTGATTGGCATTGGCCCGGCCCAGCTCGGTGTTGAAGATGGGGACGTTGAGCACCAGGTTGGTGCGCAGGCTGGGCATCGCCCGCATCACGTTGTTCGAGCTGAAGTAGCGGTTGCCGGCCACTTTGATGTCCGCCAGCCGGCCTTCCAGCACCTGTAATTTCACGGTGGCATTGGTGAGTTTCTGTTGGGGTACCTCCACCTTCACCATCCCATAGCCGCGTTCGTGATACGCCTTGCCCAATTCGGACACCACCGTTTCAACTCCATCAAAGCCGACATTGGTGCCAAAGGCGCCGTCAATGTTGGTGATCGCCTGGCCGATGGCGGCCGACGGCAGGATGGTATTCCCGTTCACCAGGTATTTCTCCACCGCAAACCGGGGTCCGGCGTTCGTCGAAACCACGTGCACCCGGGTGTCGCCGGCCTGGACTTTCAGTTCGTCCAGCTTCCGGTGCAGGGCAACCAGCGCATCAACCATTTCTTTGTAGGTAGCCCGCCTTGTTGCCACGTTGGCCGCGGGTGGAACAGGGTTGGTGAGTGTCCGGGAAACCACATTGGCGCCCGGCACAACCCGCGGTTTTGGGGCGGCGACCGGCGGCCGGGAGACAATCTCCACGCCATTACTGAGACTCAGATAGCGTTCGCCCGCCACCACAATCTGGGGAATCGCCGTTTGCGCCACATTGAATGTGACGATGCCGTCGGCAATTTGCTCCGGGGCGAAGGCGACACTCATCGCCGGATAACCCTGGTCGCGATAGGCCGATTGCAGATCCGCGGCCGCTTTTACCAGCTCGCCCAAGCTGACGTTCGGGCCGGTGTATCTGGAAAACAAGGGGGTCAGAGTATTTGTGGACAGCATCACACCCTCGACGGTGTAGCCCCGGACATAATAATGCTGTGTGGCGTTGGAACTTAAGGAGACCGGCGAAGCCGCCGATTCAGTTGCCAACGCGTTCGATGGCATTCCGCAAATCCAACAGCAAAAAATCAGCGGCAGCAAAATGACCTGGCGGCGTTCGGGCATCATGAAAAAAAAGGGATGCCGGTCGGTCATACGCACTCGTTCGGACCCATAAACCACAGCGTCGGGGCGGAGGCGTGTTTCATGTTAGATGGATAATGATTGAGCTGCCTTGGCCGGCGCGTACCGGGGTTTACAGTGGATACCGCCCGCATGGAATTCGGGTGGAGCCGTTGGTGGACAAGACAATCAGGTTCATGGTTTGTAACAACACGCGATCACATTGCTCTCCTGCACTTTGCCCGTTGGTAAAACCGACATCACGGTGGTCAGGTCCCGCGGCAAAATTCCCCGACCCGCGCCCGCCGCGGGCAACCGAGGGGCGGGTATCTGCAAATTTACGTCAAAGCAGGCTGGGCCATTTATATTACAGGTCGTTGTCGGAATTGTGACAATCCGGAAACAATCGGGGGCGGCGGGAAATTGGGGGAGAGTTTGAAAATGACCGGAGCCGTGTTTAAAATCCCCTCACCGCAAAAAAAAGAATCTTCCGGCGACGACTGCCCGGGTCAAGGATTGGGAAAAATCAGTTTTCAGTCATTTTTCACAACCGACACCGGTTTGTAACAGTCAATCCCTAAAGTAAGTCGTCGCCGCAAGGCCCACCGAGAATTTGCAGCAGACGTTGGGACGGGAGAATCAGCGCCCGCGTCGTGAGACACCAAGCCGCCCGCCTGAAACGCAATCTGGGTGGCAAAGAATCGCCGGGAGACCGTGAAGTAAAGTATGAAGAAGCCGGAGTCTGGATACGAACCTCATTTGGCCAGGCGCGAATTTTCCGTGCCGCCGGGAGGCGAATGGGCACCGCGTTCACCCGGTTGGTCACTGATTCAAATTGAACAAGGCACCGGTTATTTCCTGCAACCGCCATCGAGTCTGGAACTGGGAACGGGCACGGCGCTTTTGCTCGCCGGCCATGCCCCGGGGAGCATTCGTGCCAGCCAGTTGGGCGGGTTGTCCCTGTGTTCCTTCAGCGTCATCCCGGCGCGTCTGACCGGATTGATTACGCTGGGCGAGCAGGATTTTCTCGAGCAAGCGGCGTCCCGAAAGGATTTCCCCCCCCGCATCCTTCCACCGCACCACCCGGTGGCTTTGAAAATGAGAGAACTGTGCGCCGGTACAGATTCGAGCGGGTTGTTGTTCCGGTTGCGTCTGCTGCAATTCTTTGTCGAAGCTTTTGGCAATGAATTGGAGCAGGCTACTTCCAATTGGGAGACGGCCGATGCCCGGGAGCGGCTGGGCGTGTTGCTGGAACGGACTCCGTCGGCGGAGTTGCTGGAGATGAGCTTCGGCGAACTGGCGCGGCGGACCCATTGCACGCCACGGCATCTGAGCCGCCTTTTTCGTGAGTTGGTCGGCATGTCCTTTCGCGACAAGCGCGCCGAACTCCGGTTGACGCGAGCCCGCGATCTGCTCGCCACCAGCAAGTCCAAAGTGGTGGAAGTGGCTCTGGAGAGCGGCTACAAATCCTTGAGCTTGTTCAATCTCATGTTCACGCGCCATTTTGGGACCAGTCCCGGCCGGTGGCGGCGGAAATATCAGAACCACGGCGAAAGCAAAGGCATTCGGAGCAAAAGGGCGCAGCCATTTGCAGCCTGGAAGGAACGGCAAGCCCATTTTTCAAATGAACCTGCCTGAATCGCCGGCAGGGGCTGGAATGCCGGCGGTCCTGCCTGCTGAAAATGGCGCACCGTGTGGCACGCCTCAAGTCACGTCCCGGACGTGGAATCTCCATTCCCGGCAACCGGCCAGATTGTTTCAAAATTGTCGCAATTCCGACACGTATCAGTCACACCCCGTCTCTAGCCTGTAAACTGATGATTGGTGACCGACATCTCATCCTGCAGGAGTTGACACTGCCGTCCTCCGCCGAATGGCTTCCGTGTTGCAGTGGCTGGTTGATCGCGCGCGTAGCCGAGGGCACCGGTTACTGGTTGCAACATCAGGCGGCTCATCGCCAACTGAACCCCGGCGATGGTCTGATTGTGATTCGCCACGCCAACGGGGTCATTCGCGCCAGCCAGCTTGGCCCGCTGAAACTGCAATTGTTTATTGTCCAGCCGCAATATCTCGACGGCCTGCTCACGGTGGCCGAATGGCACCAACTCGAGGTCGCACCCCATAAACCCTGGTCGCCGGTGTCTGTTTTTGCCGCCAGGGAACCCCTTGGCCAGAAATTTGCCCGGTTGACCGATCAGGCGTACAGCAACCGGCTCCCGATGCGTTGCGCCTTGCTGCAATTATGGGCCAGCGCCGTCGTCGGTCTGTTGCCGGCCCCGCCTCCGTCCGCCGGCGGCAATAAACTGCGTGATCATATCCGGGAACTGGTCGGACAAATGACGGAAGCCGAACTTTCCGAACGTACCCTGATGGAACTGGCCCGGCAGTTGCATTGCAGCGAACGCCATTTCAGCCGCTTGTTCCGCGAGGAATTCGGTGCGCCGTTTCACGCGCGTCAGATTGAATTGCGCCTCCAGCGTGCCCGCCAGTTACTCGTTGATTCCAATGCCAAAATTATCAACATCGCTTACATCAGCGGCTATCGGCATCTCGGCCTGTTTAATGCCATGTTCAAAAAGCGCTTCGGCCTGACTCCCGTCGAATGGCGCCGGCAACACCCCCGTAAAAACCTTCCCCCCTCGCGACCAGGCCATTTCTCGCCTGCGCCGGAACGTGGCGGCGCCGGCGCACCGTTGCCTTTCGCACCCATTTGAATGTCACCTATTTGTAACCTGCGTCCCTGAAGCACTGGTATAAACTGCGAAAGCGGTTTTATGCGTAAAATCCAATTTCTGATCTTGTTTTGCCGGCCGTCACCGGAATTCGGCGGCACGGTCTTATTGCTTAGCGGCCGGCGCGTGCGCGAACCTGCCTGTGTTGTCAACCGCTTGGAGTTGTCCTTGAACCGAACCTCAACCAAACCGTTATAACCACCATGTTTGTTCAACCCCTGTTCGCCGCCAATGCCGCGGTTTACGCCATTCAGAATGCCACCACCGAAGGCAAAATTACCGTCCTGGTGCTGCTGATTCTGTCGCTGTTCAGTTGGACGATCATCATCACCAAGTTTCGCCAGCTGATGATTGCGCGCCAGGCGACCAAAAAGTTCCTTGCCGCCTACATCTCCACGCGCGATCCGCTGGACATCCAGCGCCGGGGCGAGGAATTTGACGGTGCACCGGCCTACCAGCTTTACATCCGGGGTGCGGACGAGCTGGCGTATCAGTTGAAAAACAATCCGGTGCAGCTCGAAGTGGTTGCCCCTCCAAACCCGGTGGAAGGTGTGGAACATACCAACACCGATTTTCTCGCCCGGTCGGTCGAGACCAAAGTCAGCACCGCCTCGTTCGAGGCCGTGAAAGTGATCCTGGAGGAGGCGGCGGGGGCAGAAGCCATGGCCCTGGAGAAGGGCATGATTGTGCTGTCCACGGCCGTGGCCGGCGGACCCTTCATCGGACTGCTGGGCACCGTTTGGGGTGTCATGTCCACGTTCGCGGGCATCGCGGAAAGCCATGCGGCCACGCTCACCGCCATGGCGCCCGGCGTGGCCGCCGCCCTGGTGGCCACGGTCACCGGCCTGCTGGTGGCCATCCCGGCCATGTTCGCCTACAACTTCATGGTCACCACGATCCGTCATCTCACCCAGGAACTGGATGGATTTGCCAGCCGCTACGCCAATCAGATTGAACACGTCTATGTGGACCACCGCCCGCTGGCCGAGGAAATCCGGAGCGCGAACGAGGTGCTGGCCGGGCGCATCGTCGGCGCGTTGAGGAATAACGAAACCCCCGCGCTGGTCGAATCATGAAGAAGTGTTCGAAGTCGGCGCACCATTCCCTGACGGAGTTGAACATCACGCCGCTCCTGGATTTGGCGTTCGTGTTGCTGGTGATCTTCATCATTACCACCATTCCGCCGGTTCGAGATCTGGATTTGAAACTGCCCACCGCGGCCAAACACCTCAAAGAGCCGCCGCGCAAGGCCAATTACATCAGCATCCAGGCTGACGGCGCGATGTATTTGAACCAGAAGAGAATCGCCAATGCTTCCGACATGCTGCAGACCCTCATCGGGCTGCGCACCGAAGATCCGGACCTGAACATCATCATTCGGGGCGACAGCCACGCCAAGTACGAGCAAATCCGCGCCGTGCTCGATGTCTGCCAGCAGGCCAATGTGCCCAAGGTGGACCTCGCCACCGAACCGCTTGGCAAATGAAAAGGAAAGAAGGCAGTATGAAGCATTTAGTTTTGCGCACACCGCACGCCGGCTGGTTTCAGCCTTCAGCCTTCAGCCTTCAGCCTTGATAGAGATATGCTGCCGCACACCCAGTCGCGCAAGAAGCGCAACTCGTCGAAGGTGAACCTGCTCGTCTCGTTCACCTTCCATGCGCTGATCGTGGTGGTGGCGCTCTATTTCGCGGCGCGCCACGGGTTGCTGGGCAAACAAATACAGAAAATTTCGGTGGAGATGGTTAAGGAAAAACCGCCGGAGAAGCCCAAACCGCCCGAAAAGCCCAAGGTTGAACCGCCCAAGGAACAACCCAAAATCGCCGCTGCGCCCAAGGTCGAGCCACCCAGGGAAGCGCCACCCCCCGACGCGAGCCAGCCCACGGTCGCGCCGCCGGCGGCCGAATTGCCATCCTTTGTCTTCGAGGGCGGCAAGACCGTGGAAAGCAGTTCCGATCCCGTCCAATTGTACAAAGGGCTGCTTGAATACGCCTTCCGTTCAAAGTGGGACCGTCCTCAAAACATGCACGACGACGATTACGTGGCGGAGGTACGGGTGACAGTGGACCGCGAGGGGCACATCCGCAACGTGGAATGGCTCGAAGGCTCGGGCAACACGCGTTGGGACGACTCGGTGCGGCGCGCCTTGACCGCCGTAACGCATTTGGACCAACCGCCGCCGACCAATTTTCCACCCAACGTCGTCATCCGCTTCGACGTGCAACAGGAAACCGAACCCGTTCTCCAGTGAGTTTGTGAAAAAAACCTCCCACAGCCATCACAGTTCGCTCAGCGAGTTGAACATCACGCCCCTGCTGGACCTGGTGTTCGTGCTGCTGGTCATTTTCATCATCACCACCCCGCAGATGATGAACAATTTGGAAATGACCCTGCCTTCCGGCAAGCCGCCGCCCAAGACTCACCAGCCCAAGCCCAAAATCAACCGGATTGTGGTGGATGCGCAGGGGCGGACGTTCTTAAACGATGAATTTGTCACCATCCCGCAGCTCAAGGACAAACTGGAACAGTTGCAGACGGACAATCCGGACCTGAGCGTGGTGGTCAAGGGCGCGGATGCGGTGGATTACCAGAACATGATTTATGTGCTGGATGTGCTCCGCCAACTGGACATCACCAAAGTCGGCCTTGCCACCGAGGCGGCGGCGGCGCCGTAAGCAAACTATCCCGCAAGCCGGCTTGTTGTTTAACCGCCCGGCATCAATTCTCGATGATGAACCGCATTGGCTCAAAGGGGTCCGCAGTTTTCACCGTCAACTGGCCTTTGGCGAAGGACCAACCGGAGGCTGAATCAGCCATTGCGTCCGGGGTCAATCGGGGCAGCGCATTTTTTTGAGACGGACCGGCTCCGATTTCGAGCGAGACATTTTTCGGCTCGTTGCCGCTCCACAGTTCCACCATCAAGCTGCGCGCCGCCGGGCGATATGAGCCTTCCGGCGCGGAAATTTCAATCGTTGTCAGCCCGCCCGCGCGGTTTTGCCGGAACCGGCGTTTCATGAAATCGCCATTCCGGTATGCAGGCGTTTCGCCGTCATCCTCGTAAAGTGTGGATTCGGATTCCCGGGCGGGTGCCACCAGAACTTCCAACGCGTTTCCCGGCATCTCGTCGGTGGACTGAACCACCGGCTGGCGGAAAATATAACCGCCGCCGCGCACAAAAATGGGGATCGAGTCGAGCGTGACCGGCACGTGAAGGGTCTGATGGCCCGCGAACCGGCGGCCCGTCCAGTAATCAAACCAGTTGCCTTCCGGCAGATAAACGTCGCGCTCGGTAACGCCTTCGCGCAGCACCGGCGCCACCAGCAGGTCGGCGCCAAACAAAAATTCGTCGTCCAGGCCGGCAATCTGCTCGTCATCGGGAAACTCGAGAAACAGCGGGCGCAGCGCGGGCACGCCGGTTTCAGCGGCCTGTTCCATCACGCTGTAAATGTAGGGCAGCAATTCATAGCGCAATTCAATGGCGCGTTGGTTGATGGCTTCGTAGCGATAACCAAACGCCCACGGCTCCTTGCCTGGCGAGTTCAAATCGCTGTGCGCCCGCATGAACGGCGAAAAGACTCCGAACTGCAGCCAGCGGGTGTAAAGCTCGCCGGACGGCGCGCCGGCAAAACCGCCAATGTCAGAGCCGACAAACGGAAACCCCGAAAGCCCCAGACCCAGCAGCGTGGCGACGGATTGCCGCAACGACGACCAGTCGGACGTGCTGTCGCCGGTCCAAAGGGCGGCGTAGCGCTGGCCGCCGGCAAAACTCGCCCGCGTGAGCACGAAGGGACGCTCGTTCGGGCGCAGCCGCCGCAGCCCTTCGAACGTCGCCCGGCTCATCAGCTGGCCATAAACGTTGTGAATTTCGCGATGGGTCGTCGGCTGGCCTTCATTGTCAAAAACCAGGTCCAAAGGCATCGTACCCGTCGGCGTGTCAAACACGGCCGGTTCATCCATGTCGTTCCAGATGCCGGCGACGCCGACGTCGAGCAATCCCCGGTAAAGCGAGCCCCACCAGCGGCGGGCCGCCGGATTGCTGAAATCCGGGAAGGCGCTCGGGCCGGGATTTTCCTTCGCGCGCGCCGGCCAGACCGGGGCTTCGTACACGGAACCATCGGGGTTTTTCACGAAATAATTTCCCGCGATGCCTTCGTCATACGGCAGGTAGCCCTTCTCCACTTTGGGATGCGGATCCAGGATGGAGACCACGCGAAAATGTTGCGCACGCAAATCCGAAATCATCTTCTCCGGGTCGGGAAAACGCTCGTGATTCCAGGTGAACGGTTTGTAGTTGTCCAGGTAATGAATATCCAGCCAGATGACGTCGGCGGGAATTTTCTCCTCCCGGAACGTGTCCGCCACCAGCCGCACCCGGGACTCCGGATAATAGCTGTAACGGCATTGGTTGTAGCCTAGCGACCAGAGCGGCGGCAATGGCATCCGCCCGGTCAGCGCAGTGTAGCGCGCAATGACCTTTTTCGGATCCGGGCCGTTGATGAAATAATAATCCAAATCGCCACCCGCCGCGCCAAAAGTCAGCAACCCCTCATCTTCATGGCCGACGTCAAAAAAACTGCGCCAGGTGTTGTCGAGAAATATTCCATGCGCCTGACCCTGGCGGGTGATCAGACAGAATGGCACCGAAACATACATCGGGTCCGTGCTGGCATCGTGGGCATAGGTGTCCGTGTTCCACATGACCAGACTGTAGCCGCCGAGTTTCCAGCCGCGCTTGTCCAGTTGGCCGGCCTTTTCACCAAAACCATAAACGTGCTCGTCGTCGCGCAGGCGCTTGGCGACCCGGAACGCATTTCCCGCGAAAACCGTGCCCCGCAACGGATCATCGGCATCCAGCCTCTCACCCGCGGCGCTGGCGAAGGAAATGCGCAACGGGTTTTGCCGGATCAGCACCGTGAGCGTGGCCGTCTGCAAAACGGTGGCATCGGCGCCGATCCTCGCTTTGGCCTGCACTTGCCCGAAATCACGGTTGATGACGGCATAAGAATGATCGCGGCCAAACGATTTCGCCTTCGTGAAATGCACCCGCACCATGTCATCCGACAAAGCGGTGACGGCCAGCGTGCCCTGGTCGCCGTGGAACCACAGCGTCTTCCGATCCCAAACCGGAGCCGGCATCGCGCCCAACGACGAACAACCGGCCGGGACGGCGGTTTTCTCCGAATCCGCCGCGCGCAGCGTCCCAACCCGCAACATCATGGCGGTTGCGCTCAGACACAATCCCATGGCCACCAGTTTTGGCATCAACCCGGGGCGATTCAATTTTCTGAGTTTTTCCATGGACACAGCCATTTGCCTTGGTGATATGTTCGATTGAATTTAATGAAATCTCGGCGGCGAGGTAAAAGGAAATTTCCAGGAGTTACAGTGAAATGCGGTGTCCTGAATCAGGCGCATTGACGCTGGTGCGTTCCGGGTTGGGATTCGGCATTTCGCGGTTGCGTTAAAACGCACCGGCGCCGCCGTTGTTGCCGCTCCTGCGTTCCCAGCGGCGCGGTGCGCGTTCGGGCGGGGAAGTGTCCACCTTCGCGTAATAGGTTTCCTCGCCGAACCGCGCGTCCGCTTCCTGCTGTAATTCCAGCGACGGCGTGACGCTGAACCGCTCGTTGGTGTCCATGAAAACAACTTCGCCGCCGGGCCGCAGGAAACACAGCAGCAGCGGGCATTTGCCCGGATGCGCGGCGACCAGTTCGCGCACCGCGTCCAGGTGATCCGCCTTCAAGTGCGCAGTGTGCAGTCGCAGATGAACCTGTCTGGTGAATCTTTTCGGCGCGTCCGCCAACGGTATAATTTCCTGCGGGAAAATCTTCGGCCGGTCGTCGCCCGTGTTCACTTCGCCGATGACGAGAATGGCCGTGTTCGGGTTGAGCAACTCACGGTATTTCTCATAGTTCTCGTTCATGCAGAGCACCTGCACCGAGCCTTCCAGGTCTTCCAGCGTGACCATGGAATACGGCTTGCCGCTCTTTTTGGACACGCCGTTTTGGACCGCCGCAATCAACCCGCCGATGCGCGTCAGGCTGCGGTTCGACAACTCGCCCAACTTCGCGGTGTTGGCGAGCGTGTATTTTTCCAGAATCGGGGCAAACGGAGTGAGCGGATGGCCGGTGACGTAGAAACCAAGCAGTTCCTTTTCATGCGCGAGTAATTCGTGCTGCGGCCATTCAGGCAGATTGCTGATGGCCTCCGGCATCGGCGGAGCTTTTTCCTCCAATGCACCGAAAAGCGAACTTTGTCCCTTCTGTCTGTCGGAAAGAATACTGGCCGCGCGCGCAAGCGTGCGTTCGATTTGGGCAAACAAGGTCGCGCGGGTCTGGCCGAAGCAGTCGCACGCGCCGGATTTGATGAGCGCCTCAAGGATTTTGCGGTTCACCGTCCGGCCGTCCACGCGTTCGCACAAATCCGACAATGAAGTAAATTTGCCGCCTTCGTTCCGCGCCTGCAAAATCGTTTCCACCGCGACCTCGCCGACGCCTTTGATGGCGGCCAGGCCAAAACGGATGGCTTTTTGGTGGGGCGAGGCTACTGACGAGCCGTCGTTTGAAGTTTCGGCTCGCGACGACGCTCGCCCCACCGCCGGCGCGAAATAAACCTGGCTTTCGTTCACGTCCGGGCCGAATACTTCAATGCCAAAGGCGCGCGTCTCATTGATGTACTGGCTCAACTTGGCGGTATCCGCCATGTCGTTGGTCATCATCGCGCAGAAAAATTCAACGGGATAATTCGCCTTCAGATACGCGGTTTGATAAGCGACGATGGCATAGGCGGCGGCGTGCGATTTGTTGAATCCGTAACCGGCGAATTTTTCGAGCAAATCGAAAATCTCATTCGCCTGTCCCTCCGGGATTTGATTTTTTTGCTTGCAGCCCTTGACGAAAACAGCGCGCTGCTTGGCCATTTCCTCCGGTTTCTTCTTGCCCATGGCGCGCCGGAGCAAATCCGCGCTGCCGAGCGTGAATCCGGCCAGGACCTGCGCCGCCTGCATCACCTGCTCCTGGTAAATCAAAATACCATAGGTTTCCCTCGCGATCGGCTCCAGCAAGGGATGCTCGTATTCGATCTTCACTTCGCCGTGGCGGCGCTTGATAAACTCGGGGATCAGTTCCATGGGGCCGGGCCGATACAATGCCACGAGTGCGGTGATGTGCTCCACCGAACTGATCTGGAACTTCCGGCACAAATCACGCATCCCGCCGGATTCCAATTGAAATACGCCCAGAGTTTCCGCCTTGTTCAGCAAATCGTAAGTTTTCGCGTCGTCGAGCGGCAGATGGTCAATATCAATTTCAACCCCCTCGGTGCGTTTGACCATTTCGCAGGTGTTGCGGATGACCGTGAGCGTCTTCAGCCCCAGAAAATCCATCTTCAGAAGGCCAAGGTCGCCGACGGGATTCATCGCGTATTGGGTGACGAGTGTGCCGCTGTCGTCCTGCTTGAGCGGGAGCAAATTCACCAGCGGCTGGTCACCAATGACGACGCCCGCGGCGTGGACCGAGGCATTGCGCGTCAGGTCTTCGAGAATGAGCGCGGTATCAATCAATTCGCGGGTCACTTCCTCGGTTTCGTAAGCCTCCTTGAATTCCGGTGATTGCTTGAGCGCCTTTTCCAGCGTCATCTTCAAGTCAAACGGAATCATCTTGGCCAGCCGGTCGCATTCCCCGTAACTCAGGCCCATGACGCGGCCCACGTCACGCACCACGGATTTCGCGCCCATGGTGCCGAAGGTGATGATTTGCGCGACGGCGTCGCGGCCGTATTTTTCACGGACGTATTCGATCACGTCCGCGCGCCGGTCGTCGGCGAAATCGATGTCAATATCAGGCGGA
This sequence comes from Verrucomicrobiia bacterium, assembly GCA_035945675.1. Lineage (GTDB taxonomy): Bacteria > Verrucomicrobiota > Verrucomicrobiia > Limisphaerales > UBA11358 > UBA11358. Next base: position 29,266 of record DASZAB010000098.1, read on the forward strand.
TTAACGCGTTCAGGATTCAGAAAGCGCTCGAACAGCAGGCCGTAGCGAATCGGGTCCACATTGGCGATTTCGAGAAGGTAGGTGACGAGCGAACCGGCGGCGGAACCACGCGCCACGCAGGCAATGCCGTGCTCGCGTCCGTAACGGATGAAATCGGCAACAATAAGGAAGTAACTGATGAACCCGGTTTTCTCAATGACCGCGAGTTCGAGTTTGAGCCGGTCCATCACAACTTTGATGGCCGTGGCAACAGCCGGGTCTTTGATATCGTAGCCGCGTTCGTGAGAACGCGGACCGGGCGGTTCGGCCCGCGAATTCACATTCGCGGCTACGGAGGCCGGATAGGTCGGCAGCCGGTTGGGATTATCAATGCCCTCAACGATGAACTCTTTTCCTTCGACCCGGGCGTGGATGGTGTAACGGCGAAACAAACCTTCGGCCAGCAGCTTGCGCAGGTAGCCTTCGCGAGTGAAATGTTCCGGCGGCGTGAAGACCGGGTAATGCAGCTTGCCGAACTCGATCTCGACGTTGCATTTCTCGGCGACTTCGAGCGTGTTTTTGACCGCCTCAGGTGTGTCGGCAAAACGCGCCTTCATCTCCTCCTCCGTCCGCAGGTAAAACTGCTCCGGTTCGTAGCGCATCCGTTTGGTGTCCGACAGCAGCGTCTGCGTGCCGATGCAGATCAGGCAGTCATGCGCGTGCGAATGGCTTTTCTCGACGTAATGGACGTCGTTCGTTGCGACGAGTTTGAGGCCGAATTCCTTCGCCCATGGAATCAAATGGCGGTTGACTTTGGCCTGTTCGGCGATGCCGTGGTTCTGAAGTTCGAGGTAAAAATTATCCGCGCCGAGCGTTTGTTTGAACCAGTCAATCGCCTCGCGCGCCCTGGGCAACTGATCGCGCATGATCCAATCCGGTATTTCACTGGCGAGACAACCGGAAAACGCAATCAGCCCCTCCTTGTGCGCGGCCAGCAGTTCCTTGTCGATGCGCGGCTTGTAATAGTAACCGGTCAGATGCGCCTCGGTGGTGAGCTGGATGAGATTTTTGTAGCCGGTGGCGTCTTTGGCCAGCAACAGCAGATGATGATACGCGTCGCGCCCGCCGCTGCTGGTTTTCTTCTCCAGCCGGCTGCCCGGCGCGACGTAAACTTCGCAGCCGATGATGGGTTTGATGCCCTGTTCGCGTGCTGCCTTGTAAAAGTCAATGACACCGTGCATGGCGCCGTGGTCGGTGATGGCCAGCGCGGGGAATTTCAGTTCATGGGCCTTGTCCACCAGCCGGTCCAGCCGGCAGGCGCCATCGAGCAACGAATACTCGGTGTGGAGATGGAGATGGACAAAGTCCGCGTGCGACATG
>DASZAB010000099.1:0-28074 GCA_035945675.1 Verrucomicrobiia bacterium
AGAAAGCCGCCATCTAAAAAACGTCAGGAATGAATGCGGCGCTCCACCGGAGCGCCGCTACGCCCACCGCGGCGGAGAGGGAGGCAAGGGCACAAAGCAGCACTGGCAGCAAGCGGCGGGTGCGAGGCGAGAGAGACGGAAATCTGAAGTGCCTCTACTTTTTAAGTGCCTTTGCACGGGGAAACATCCATACGACATAAATCCAAGGTCCTTGTTTTCGACCTCAATGAATTTCAGATTTTGTTCAGCGCCTTATCGATCCTCGCCAGCACTCGTTCTTTGTCGAGGACTTCCAGCAAGTGATAGAGGCTGGGCCCGGCGGGTTTGCCGGTCATGGCCAACCGGCAGGGATGCACCAGCACGCCGGCTTTCACGCCCAGCGCCTTGGCAGTTTCCTTGAGTGCGGCTTCGAGCGTTGCGGCATCGAACGTCGGTGCAGCGGCAAATGCATCCCGCAGTTTTTCCAGGCGCGGCTTGTTTTCGGGCACAAAATCCTTTTTGGCCGCTTCGGCGTCGTACTCAATCTGATCGGTGAAATAGAATCCCGCATAGCCAGGCAGTTCGCGGAACAGCTTGAATTTGCCTTTGCAGGTGTCGAGTGCGGCTTTGACGTAACTCAACGGAAATTTGTTCGTGTCAACGCCCGCCTTGGCAAAGGCGTGAACGGCCAGCTCGTAAAAGCGGTCGTCGCCCAGTTCGCGGGTGTATTCGCCCTGCAGCCAGAGCAGCTTCTCGTGGTCGAACCGCGCGTTGTGCCGGAGGATTTGCGGCAGATCAAAGGTTTCAATGGTTTCGGCAAGCGACATTTTTTCGCGGTTGTTCTTCGGCGACCAGCCGAGCAGGCAGAGATAATTCACGACGGCTTCCGGCAGAAATCCTTCCTCCAAATAATTCGTCAGCGACGCGCCGGTATCGCGTTTGCTCATCTTGGTGCCGTCGGCGTTCAGAATCAGCGGAATGTGAGCGTAATGCGGCGGATGCACATCGAAGGCGCGGAAGAGCGCGATGTGCCGGGCGGTGTTGCTCAAATGGTCCTCGCCGCGGATGACGTGCGTAATGCCCATTTCCAGATCGTCCACCACGTTCGTGAGGTGAAACACCGGCTGGCCGTCCGAGCGCAGAATCACGAAGTCCGGGTCCTGCTCCTCGCGGTCGGTCAGTCTGCGGACGACTTCGCCGACGACGAGGTCGCGGATGGTGACCGGCTCACGGGTCATTTTGAACTTCACCGCGCCTTCGTGTTCATAGGCGAGGCCGCGCGACAGGAGGGCCTCGACGCGGCGCTGATAATTTTCCTTCCGCTGGCTCTGGAAATACGGGCCGCGATCGCCTTTGCCGGCGCCGGTGGCGTCGCCCGTGAGCGGGCCTTCGTCCCAATCGAGGCCGAGCCAGCGCAGGCCGTTCAGGATGACGTCCACGGCCTCCTGCGAATTGCGGGCGGCGTCGGTGTCCTCGATGCGGAGGATGAACGTGCCGCCGGTATGGCGGGCATAAAGCCAGTTGAACAAGGCCGTGCGCGCCCCGCCGATGTGCAGGTAACCGGTCGGCGACGGCGCAAAGCGAACACGCGGTTTCATCTCAATTAAAAATTATAAAGGCAAAATTAAAAGTTGCGTCAGGCGCAGGTTACGCCGATTGCTGCGGGCGGAAAACAAAAACCTGCGGTTGACGCTCCGCGGCTCAGCTTCCAGCCGGGTCCAATTGGTGCAACACCTCACAGAGCCTGACCAGGCGCGGCACCGGCACGCCGGCGGTTTGCGCCTGGCGCAGCGGTTCCAGAAACATGTTCTCCAGTTCCAACGACTGGCCTCGTTCAAAATCAATGAGCGTGGATGCCTTGTAAGCGCCCATGACTCGCGTCCGGTTGATGTTTTCCTCCGCCAGCGATTGCGGAATGTCAAAACCCAGCGCGTTGGCGGCGGCAATGACTTCGAGCATCAGTTCGCGGACGAGTTTTTCCCAGCGTGGATCGCCCAGCAGAATGTCGGTGGTCAGGACGGCGGAGTGGCAAGTGACACGTGACAAGTGACGCGGTGGATTCGTGAACGCCTCATAACCGGCGGTGCCGGCGACGCCGAGGCCGTTAAAGGGAATGTTCCAGACGAGTTTTTCCCAATGCGTGCGGGCGAGGTCCCCGGTGAGGTCGCACGCAATACCTGCCTGACGGAAGAGCGCGGCGAGTTCGCGGGTGCGTGGCTGGGGCGGCCGTTGAAATTCGCCGAGCACGACCTTCCCATGCGCCGTGTGGTGGATGACGCCCGGTTCGACGCGATTCAGGCAGACGAAGCAGAGACCGCCCAGAATTTGTTCCGGCGGGAACAGGCGGGCCAGTTCTTCCTCGTTGCCGAGGCCGTTCTGGAGGGTGACGACGGCCGTGTGCGGGCCAACGAGCGGCGGGAGCAGTTTCGGGAACTGGTCGTTGGTGGTGGTCTTCAACCCGATCAACACCACATCGCATGCACCGACCTCTTCCGGCGTCCGGGCGCAGCGCGGTTGAACGTGGAAATCGCCGTCAATGCTGAGGATGGTCACGCCTTTCTGCCGCACGACGTCGTAATCGGAACGAAGCAGGAAATGCACGTCCTGTCCAATCCGGCAGAGCCGGGCGCCGTAGAAACTGCCCAGCGCGCCACAGCCGACCACGGCAATTTTCATTCAAAAGTCAACAGTCAGCAGCTAATAGTCAGCAGAATCAGAGGCGAAAATTCGTTGATTTTGCTACTGACCACTGACGACTGACGACTGACTAAATGATAAAAAAAGGCGCTCCGAACCAATCAGAGCGCCCGTAGAAATCCCAAAACTACTTGGCGCCGAGGATGGCGTCCTTGGCGGCCTTGGCGACGCGGAATTTCACGACGCGTTTGGCGGGGATCTGGATGGTTTCACCGGTCTTGGGGTTGCGGCCCAGCCGGGCGGCGCGATTGCGCAACACCAGTTTGCCGATGCCCGGCAGCGTGAACGTGTCCTTCGCATGCTTGTAGGCGAGTTCGGCAATGTAATCGAGAATTTCCACCGCTTGCTTCTTGGAAAGTGCAGCCTTTTCGGCAACTGCGGCGGCGAGTTGGGATTTGGAGAGGGCTTTTGACATATCGTCGGTGTCCTTCGGTTGTTGTTTTATTTTATCTGGTTTCGTTAAAAAGTCATTTGACTCGCGTCGAATTAAAGGCCTTCATTCGCGGCGCGCAAGCAAAAAACATAAAAAAATCACGGTTTTTTATCGCGTACCGGGCTTGACTTCGCCGAAGGTTTTCCCAACATCCGCTGCGTGGCGCTCTTCACGATCAAAAGCGATTTCAGCTACGACGTGGTCCGCAAAATTTTTGAAGGCGGCATGGGCGTGGTCTATGAAGCCGAGCAGCACGGCGCGCGCAACTTTGCCAAGCGCGTGGCCATCAAGATTATCCGGCCCAATTTCGCCAGCCAGAAGATGTTCATCGAAAATTTCATCGGCGAGGCCAAGCTGGTGGCCGACCTGATTCATACGAACATTGTCCAGACCTACCATCTCGGCGAGGCCAACGGCGCCTGTTTCATCTGCATGGAACTGATCCGCGGCGTGAATCTGGAACAATTCACCCGCCAACTGGTCGAGAAAAAACGCACCCTGCCCAAGGAACTCGCCGTCTTCATCACCAGCCGGGTGGCGCGCGGGCTGGCCTACGCGCATGCCAAAACCGACAAGGACGGCAAGCCGCTGGGGATCGTCCATCGCGACGTGAGTTTCAAAAACATCATGATTGCGTTCGAGGGCGACGTGAAACTGACCGATTTCGGCATCGCCAAGGCGCGCGGTTTTCTGACCGACCAGGAAGGCGAAGTGGTGGCGGGCAAGGCGGATTACATGAGCCCGGAGCAGGCCAATTTTCAGGTGACCGACAAACGTTCCGACCTGTTTTCCGCCGGCGTGGTGCTCTCGCATTTGTTGCTGGGGCGCAACCTCTTCAAGGGGGCAACCGCCGAGGAGTCCCGCCAGCGCATCATCAACCAGCCAATCCCCGATTTTCGCACGCTCGATTCCCGCATTGACGACGAGCTGAACGACATTCTGCAACATTGTCTCACGCGTGATTTGAAGCGCCGCTACGCGACCGCCGACGAATTGATGTACGACCTCGAGTATCACATCTACCACGGCGGCTATGGTCCTACGAACGAGACGCTCGGGAAATTCATCCGCGAACTTTTCGACCAGACCGATCCACGCAGCGTGGCCGAGGACAAGCACAGCAAGACTGCCATGCTCGAAGAATCCGCCCGGCTCAAGCAACGCGCCAAATGAATGAACCGGCTTTCCGCCAGCGCCGTCACCATCGGGCTGCTGCAGACCGCCTCTTCGGCGGACCCCGGCACGAATCTCCGGGAAACCCTGGCCCTGGCTGAACAGGCGGCGCGGCGCGGCGCGCAAATCATCTGCACGCAGGAATTGTTTCGCTCGCAGTATTTCTGCCAGACCGAAGACCACCGGCATTTCAAGCTGGCCGAAACCATCCCCGGTCCGAGCACCGACGCCTTTGGCAAACTCGCCAAAAAACACCAGGCGGTGGTCATTGCGTCGTTGTTTGAGAAACGCGCCGCCGGTGTCTATCACAATACCGCCGCCGTCATTGACGCCGACGGTTCCCTGCTGGGCATCTACCGCAAGATGCATATCCCGGACGACCCGTTATACTATGAAAAATTTTATTTCACGCCCGGTGATCTCGGCTTCAAGGCGTGGCAGACCCGATACGCGAAAATTGGCGTGCTGATTTGCTGGGACCAGTGGTATCCCGAAGCCGCGCGGCTGACGGCCTTGCAGGGCGCCCAAATTTTGTTCTATCCCACCGCGATTGGCTGGCATCCGGGCGAGAAGAAAAAATACGGCCAAAGCCAGCACGATGCCTGGGAAACCATCCAGCGCAGCCACGCCATCGCCAACGGTTGTTACGTGGCCGTGCCCAACCGCCTCGGCCACGAGAAGCTCGCGGGCCGCGGCATCGAATTTTGGGGGCAAAGCTTCGTGGCGGGCACGTCCGGCGAAATTCTGGCCCGGGCCGGCGCGCGGAAAGCAGCGGTTTTGGTCGTGCCCGTGGACCTTGCTCAAGTGGACAGGACGCGCACCCACTGGCCGTTCCTGCGCGACCGCCGGATTGACGCCTATGGCGACCTCACCAGACGGTTCGTTGATTGAGCCGGACTCAAAATCCCCGGTCTGGATTACCGGCGCCGGCGGGCTCATTGGAAATTATCTTGTCCGGAACGCGCCGAAAAGTGCGCTCGGCCGGCCGGTGCGGGCATTGACGCACGCGCAGCTTGACCTGCTCGACTTCGACGCCGTCAGGCGCGAATTTCAGAAGGAGCCGCCGAAGCTGGTCATCCATGGCGCGGCCGTGACCGATGTCACCAAGGCCCAGGCCAATCCCGCGCTCACGCGCAGGCTCAACGTCGAAGTCACCAGATTGCTCGCGGAATTATCGGCGGAGATTCCATTCGTTTTCCTTTCGACGGATTTGGTTTTTGACGGACAGAAGGGAAATTACACGGAAACCGACCCGGTGAATCCGCTGCACCTGTACGGCGAAACCAAGGCTGCCGCCGAACAAATCGTTTTGCAGAATCCGCGACATCTCGTCCTGCGCACGTCCATCAACGGCGGCATTTCAAGCGGGGGCAACCGTGGTTTCAACGAACAGTTGCGGCGGGTGTGGAAAGCCGGGCAGAAAACCAGATTGTTCACGGACGAATTCCGCTGCCCGATTTTCGCCGGCGAGACGGCACGCGCCGTTTGGGAACTCGCCATCCAAAACCGGACCGGACTGTTTCACGCTGCCGGCGCGGAAAAACTGTCGCGCTGGCAAATTGGACAGCTGCTGGCCAGGCGCTGGCCGGAACTGGAGGCCCAGATTGAACCCGGTTCAGGCAGGGATTTTTCCGGCCCGCCGCGCGTCCCGGACGCGTCCCTGAACATCTCCAAGGTGCAAAGCGCTTTGCCGGCGCCTCTTCCCGGACTGACGGAATGGCTGGCGGCAAATCCCCATGAACCATTTTGATGGCTGGCGGCCGAACGTGAGCCGACTCAATTTTGTTCAGCGCGGACTCACGTCCGCTGCTACAAAGATTACTTTGTCTTCAACTCCAATATCGTGATGGAATATGGCGGAAACTCGCGGGTGAAATCCGCGCCCAGCCCGTCCACGATCTCGGTGACGGGAACAATCTTTGTCGGTTCATCAATCGAATTGGTATCGTCAGGATTGTTGGCCTTCAGCACGACCGCTGCACCTTCGGGTTCCACGGTCGTCACGCCGCTGATTTCAATTCCCACCGGCTGCGGCGTGCCGAGTTCGTTGACAACTTTCAAATAAATGGTTCCGTTCCCGCTGTCTCGCGTGGCATCGAAGAAAATTTGCCGGAGCAACTGAACCGCCGGGCGTGGCTGTTCGACACCGCCGCGCCACCGGGCCGGCGGCTGCCAGTCACGCGTCGGGATGTTGTGCGAATCGGTGGCGAGAATTTCGTCGCCATGATGCGTGCTGAACATGACCTGCGCGTAGTAGGCCGGGGAGCCGTAGCTGGTCAGGGCGTCATAACCGATCAAGTCCGTGCGCCACTGCATGGAGCGGTCCGGACCGGCAAGCTTGCTGACGTTCACGAACAACGGCGCGTAGCTGGAGAGGACGACGAGATCGGAATTACGCTCCATCCCGGTCATCCAGGCGGCGTCGCCGAGCGCGCCGGCCATGTTGGGCGTCGGCGAGCCGACGCGGGTGGCCCATTCGCCGACGAAAATTTTCGGGCCGCTGCGCGGCCGTTTATCATAGTCGAGCGCGTGTGCTTCCATGTCCTCCTGCGAACGGTAATAATGTTCATCCACCAGATCCGGCACGCGGCTTTTGACCGGTGTGGTGGCAATGAGCCGCAGATTCGGATATTTTGCCTTGATGGCATCAAAGAACTGTGCGAACCGTCCGTCGTAACTGCGGGAGCGGTCAAAGAAATCTTCATTTCCAATCTCAACATAATTCAAAACGAAGGGCGCCGGATGCCCGTCCCGGGCGCGTTGCGCGCCCCATTTGGTGGTCGGGTCGCCGATGACATATTCGATTTCGTCCAGCGCATCCTGCACATAGGGGTCGAGATTCGTGCCCGGGTCAATGTGTTGCTGGCGCAGCGAGTAACCGGCATAGACCGCCAACACCGGTTGCATGTGCAAATCCTCACACCACTCTAAAAATTCCAGCAGACCAAAACCGTCGGTGGACCAATAACCCCAGGGGCTGCGATGTCCCGGACGCCGGGAAATGTCGCCAACGGTTTCTTTCCAGTTGAACCGTTCGCTGAGGGTGCTGCCCTCAAGATAGTTGCCGCCCGGGAACCGCAGAAAAGCCGGGTGCAGGTCCGCGAGCAACTGCATGAGGTCCGGCCGGGTTCCGTTCGGACGTTGGTGGTACGTCGGCGGGAACAATGAAACGACGTCAAACCAAATGGTTCCGTGTTTGCTGAAAAAGGTCCCCGGCTTCGTCGTGGAAATGACCAGCCGGTTGTCCTTCGAAGGCTCGAGGTTGCCGGTGGTCAGCGTGACTTCGTACTTTCGCCATTCGCCGGAAATTTTTGGAACGATCGCGCTGGCGACGGGCCGGGTCAACTCCCCGGGAAAAAACTGGAATCCCGACGGTGATTGGACGTTCACGTCGTTTGAGTCGACCACCTGAACAAGGCTGACCGTCAGCGGGCCATCAAAGTGTTTGCCTTTGGCGTAAAACGACGCGTGATACGTCGTGTTCGGTTTCACGGGAATTCCCCAGTAACCACGGTTGACGATTCCCGCCGGCGTTCGTTTCGAGGCCTTGCTCGTGTCCAGTTTCAGGCTGACGTTCAAAGCCGAATTCAGCGGCTGGTTGGTGTCGAGGGAAATGGAACCGTTCATAGCGCTCCAGTCAACCGCGTGGGCCGGGTCCGCCTTGAACGTCCGGTTGCGAACAAGTTCGCCGTAAAGGCCACCTTCGTAGGAATAATTAATTTCCTCGGTCATCAAGCCGTAGAGCGTCGGGCTGACCCGGGCGGTGACCTTGCCCGCGTCAATCTGCAAAATGGGCGTTGCCGGCGCAGCTTTCGTCGCAGCAGCGACCGATTCCGGCGCATTGGCCGTTTCAGAACTGTTCGTCTGCGCCTGCGCAAAACCGGGCGCAAATCCGCTGACGATGAAAACTAAAAGCGCCACCCTGACCGGCCAAGGTCCTTGGTCAAAATGAGGAATTGGATGCACGGAAAAAATAATTGAGCAAACGTAAAAAAAGTCCACCTAAATTTCCCCTTGGTTGCCCGGCTCCTGCGTAGTTCAATCTATAAGTGAACTCCGCAAACAGGCAAAGCTATCGCGGACGGCTCGCGCCGTCGCCGACCGGTTATCTGCATCTGGGCCACGCCCGGACATTCTGGACGGCGCAGGAACGCGCCCGCGCCCGCGACGGGGCGTTGATTTTGCGGAATGAAGATTTGGATCGCACCCGGTGCAAGCCGGAATTTGTCACGGCCATGATCGAGGACTTGCGCTGGTTCGGCTTTGCGTGGCAGGAAGGACCGGATTGCGGCGGCCCATTTGCGCCGTACAATCAAAGCGAGCGAATTCACCTCTATCGTGCCGCACTCGAAACATTATGCCTCGCCGGATTCATTTATCCCTGCACTTGCTCCCGGAAAGACATCCGGCAAGCCGTCGTCGCGCCTCACGCGGACGACGACAGGCTGATTTATCCCGGGACCTGCCGGCCAAAAGGTGACAAGTGGCGAGCGACCAGTGACACGGATCCCGCAAGCACGATCTTGTCACCTGTCACTCGCCACTTGCCACCTTTCAACTGGCGCTTTCGTGTGCCCGACGGCGAAACCATTTCGTTCACCGACGGGAATTTTGGATCACAGCAGTTCGTGGCCGGGAAGGATTTCGGTGACTTCGTTGTGTGGCGGCATGATGACGTTCCGGCGTACCAGCTGGCCTGTGTGGTGGACGACGCGGCGATGCAAATCACCGAAGTGGTACGGGGTGCGGACCTGCTGCTGAGCACGGCGCGGCAGCTTTTGCTTTACCGTGCGCTGGGCCTCAAGCCGCCGGCCTTATTCCACTGCTCATTGCTGCGCGACGAAACCGGTGGGCGGCTGGCCAAGCGTCACGACGTCCTGAGTCTGCGGACGCTCCGAACCAGCGGAAAGACGCCTGAATTGCTGCGTCAGGAGCAATTTTAAGGAGTAATTTTAATTTCCGGGCCCGGCCCAAATTTTGTCAAAAAATGCTTGTGAATTTTTTCACGCTGAGGCATTTTCTCCCGTCTTTCAGACCCACCATCGGTTTGACATAATGGGCAATCGGTGTCGGCTGGAAAGGGCAGGTCAAAGTGAAGCGATTCAGCATCATCATTTTTGTTTGCGCGTTCCTTGCCGCAATGATTGCGGCAACGGTGAATGCGCAGCCATCCTCGCCGCCGTCCGCAGGTGAAGACGCTGTGTCGGCGCAAACGCAGACGGAGGCCGCCGCTGAACCGGTTCCGCAGGCTCCGCCCGTGCTGTTCACGGTTTTGGGGTTGCCGGTCACCAATTCCATGATTTGCACGTGGATTGTGGCCGCGTTGATTTTGATCCTTGTTCGCGCGACGACGCCCAAACGCATCCAGGAAATACCCTCGGGGATACAAAACGTGCTGGAGGCGCTGGTGGAAGGCTGGGAAAGTCTGATGGGCGACATTCTCGACCAGCGGGTTGCGCGCTGGGTTTTTCCGTTCGCCACGACGTTTTTTATCTTCATCCTCATGTCCAATTTCGTGGACGTGATTCCGGGCGTCGGCAGCATTGGAGTCGGAACGCCCGTACCGCACAGTTCGCTGCCGTTTGCCGTCCACATGCAGAAGCCGTTTTTCCGCCCGCCGACGACGGATGCGAACCTGACGGTGGCGATGGCGGGGCTTTTCCTGGTGATGAGCCTTTTCTGGGCCGTCCGTTACAATGGATTTTGGGGGCTGATCAAACACATATTCGGGGTAAAGGTTGAAACCAGCAAGTGGTTGCTTCCGCTGTTTCTGGTCATGTTCCTGTTCATCGGCGTGATGGACCTGGTTTCCATTCTGTTTGCCCGGCCGGTGGCGCTGGCCATGCGTCTTTACGGGAACATTTTTGCCGGCTCAACCATCCTGGACATGACGTTCCACATGAAATCGTGGCTTTGGTCCATTCTGCTTTCGGTGGTGGCTTACGGTTACGACGCATTTGAGTGTCTGGTGCAGGCGTTTGTATTTGCGATCCTGGTCGTGGCGTTTGTCGGCACGATGTGTTCGCACACCGAAGAGTCCAACCACTGAATTTTGATTTCCCCGGCATCGGATGCCGGAATGACAAATAAAAACAACAGAAAGAAAAGTATATGATGCTCGCAGAAATGACAGGTAATGTTCATATCGGTCTGGCCTTCGCCGGCGCGTCCATCGGCGACGGCATTGCGACCGTTGGCGTGCTCCTGGCCCTGGCGCGAAATCCCGGAATGTCCGGCAGAATCCTCCTGTGGTTCTTCGTCGGCATTGGTTTGATCGAAGCCTGGGCGATTATCGGTTGGCTCGTCGTCAGCAAGACCGGCCTATGAGCACATTGGGAATTGACTGGCGGATGCTGATCGCTCAGTTGATCAGCTTCTCCATTGTCTTCTTCGTGCTATGGAAACTGGCCTACAAGCCGATTTTCAACATGCTCGAAATCCGGCGGCAAAAAATCGCCGAAAGCCTCGCCAACGCGGAAAAAATCAAGGCGCAGCTCGCCAAGACCGAGACCGACCGCCAGGCGGTATTGTCGCAGGCCGGTGATCTCGCTGACAAAATGATTGAGGAAGCACGGGCCGCCGCGGCACGTGTGCGCGAAGTCGAGACGCAAAAGGCCATCGCTGCCGCCGAACAAATCATCGCCAAGGCGCGGGAAGCCACCGCCCAGGATCACACGCAGATGCTGGACGAATTGAAACGGGAGGTCGGACGTCTGGTCGTGCAGACGACCACCACGGTCACCGGCAAGCTTTTAACGCCGGAGGACCAGCGGCGGCTGGCGGAGGAAACTGAAAAACAACTGACGGCGTAACCCAACGGTAGGGCTGACCTGCCGGTCAGCCGGACGCGCGGCAGCGCGTCCCTACCAGAACCAGGAATGAAAATCTCCAAACTGGCGCAACGCGAAGCCCGGCGACTGTTCCGCAGTTGCCAGGTAAACGGTTTGCGGGACGACAACCGCGTCCGGCAGTCCGTGGACTGGCTGTTGGCCAGGCAGCCGCACGGTTACGTTGAAATTTTGTCGCGGCTGCACCGGCTGGTGAAACTGGATTTGGCGCAACGCGCCGCCCGCGTTGAAAGCGCCACCCTGCTGCCGGCCGATTTGCAGGCGGACGTGACAAACCAAATCCGGAAAATTTACGGCCCCGGCGCGGACATTACCTTCAGCCAGAATCCGGCGTTGATTGGCGGACTGCGCATCCAGGTGGGCAGTGACCTTTATGATGGCAGTGTGAAAACCCGTTTGGAAACGTTGGAACAAAGTTTTTAGGCACCAGCAGGCGCAAGGAATCTGAAGGAACAATTCCGCGCTTTCGGTGCGTTTTTGCGGCAGAGAAAATTGAATTTTTATGAGCAACTTATTGCAGGAAATTGAGGCCCAGATCGCGGGTATGAAACTCGCAACGGTGAAACAAAACGTCGGGATCGTCCGCGAAATCGGCGATGGCGTGGCCAAGATTGAAGGCCTCACCGACGCGATGCTGAATGAGATGCTGGATTTCGGCCACGGGATCACCGGCATTGCGCTGAACCTGGAAGAGACGGAGGTCGGCGCCATCATTCTCGGCGACTACACCGAAATCAAGGAAGGCAACGAGGTCCGCACCACCGGCCGGTTGTTACAGGTGCCCGTCGGCAAGGGTCTGTTGGGCCGGGTGGTGAACGTGCTCGGCCAGCCGCTCGACGGCAAGGGCGCCGTCAAGGAGAGCGGATTTTATCCGGTTGAAAAAATCGCGCCGGGCATCATCAAACGCAAATCCGTCAGCCAGCCGGTCCAGACCGGCATCATGGCCATTGATGCGATGATCCCCATTGGCCGCGGCCAACGCGAGCTGATCATCGGCGACCGTTCGACCGGCAAGACGACGATTTGCGTGGACACCATCATCAACAACGCGCGGCTCAACCAGGCCGCGGCGCAGGCAGGTGATACTAATTACCGTCCGCTGTATTCCATTTACGTCGCCATCGGCCAAAAACAGTCGAACGTCGCGCGGGTCATCGGGGTTCTGGAAGAAGCCGGCGCAATGCCTTACACCATTGTCGTGGCGGCCTCGGCCTCCGATTCCGCCACCAATCAATACCTGGCGCCCTTTGCCGGCGCAGCCATCGGCGAATGGTTCATGGACAATGGCATGGACGCGCTCATTGTTTACGATGATTTGTCGAAGCACGCCGTTGCGTACCGGCAGGTTTCGCTCGTGCTCAAGCGTCCATCGGGCCGCGAGGCGTATCCCGGCGACGTGTTTTATCTGCACAGCCGTCTGCTGGAACGGAGTGCGCGTGTTTCCGAAAATTACGGCAACGGTTCGCTCACGGCGCTGCCCATTATCGAAACGCAAGCCGGCGACGTCTCCGCCTACATCCCGACGAACGTGATTTCCATCACTGACGGGCAGATTTATCTGGAAACGGATTTGTTCTACCAGGGCGTGCGCCCGGCGATTTCCGTCGGCTTGTCCGTGAGCCGGGTCGGCTCGGCGGCACAGGTCAAGGCGATGAAACAGGTCGCCGGCCGCATCAAGGGCGACTTGGCCCAGTTCCGCGAGCTGGCGGCCTTCGCGCAGTTTGGTTCCGACCTCGACGCCCGAACGCAGGCGCAACTGGAGCGGGGCAAGCGTATCGTGGAGGTTTTCAAGCAGCAACAATACAATCCGCTTCCGGTGGAAGCTCAGGTCGCGGTGCTGTGGACCGTGCAGAACAATTTCATGGACGACGTGCCGGTGGATAAGATCAAGGATTTCCAGGCCAAGCTCATCGACTTCCTCAATACGCGCAAAACAGAGTTACTGGCGAAGATTCGCTATGAGAAAGCCATCAGCGACACCCTCGCGGCGGAGTTGAAGACGGCGGTGACGGAGTTCAAACAGACATATCATTAATCCATGCCCAGCACCCGCGACATCCGGCGACGCATCCGCTCGGTCAAGAACACCGCCCAGATCACCAAGGCGATGCAGATGGTGGCGGCGGCCAAGATGCGCAAGGCGCAGCAGGCCGCGCTGGCGGGACGGCCGTATGCGGCGTTGATGAACGAAGTATTGGCCCAGGCCGCGAAGCGCACGGCCGTCTTCAAACATCCGCTGATGGAAGCGCGCCCGATCCGGAAACGCGCCGTCATTCTCGTCAGCACGGACCGCGGCTTGTGCGGCGCGCTCAACAGCAACTTGTTCCGCGAAGCCGTGAAGTTCAATCCGAGCCATACGGTTTTCATCACCGCCGGGCGCAAGGCGGCGCAATTCGTTGCCCGCGTACGACGCCCGCTCGCCGCCGAGTTCACCTACAAGGACGCGCCGCAGTTCGGCGAGGCGCGGGCGGTTTCCAGGTTCGCGCAGGATTTATTTCTCAAGGGCGAGGTCGAGGCGGTGGATGTTTTGTACACCAACTTTATTTCGACCCTGACCCAGCAGCCGAAGGTCGTTCCCTTTCTGCCGATCGGAAAAATCGAGGCGGTCATAGCCGGGCACGGCGACGGGCCGGCACCGGAACCACCGCCGGCCGCGACCACGGACGTATTTGAATTTGAACCGGACGAGACCACGGTGCTGGGCGCCTTGCTGCCGCACAGCCTGAATTTCCGGGTGCACCAGTTTTTGCTGGAAGCCAGGGCCAGCGAGCACAGCGCGCGCATGGTGGCGATGAAGAACGCCACCGATAATGCGCAGCAACTCATCAAAGGGCTGACGCTCGAGTACAACAAATTGCGCCAGTCGAACATCACGAAAGAACTGCTGGAAATTGCCACCGCGCAAATGGCGGTGGGTTGAAATCATTTCGCATATGAACAAAGGTAAAATCGTTCAAATCATCGGGCCGGTCGTGGACGTGGAATTTCCCGGCCAACTTCCCGCCATTTATAATGCGCTGACGGTCGAATACGATCTGCCCGGTGCGGCCCGGGCCAAACAGACGCTCGAAGTCGAACAGCATCTGGGCGACAACTGGGTGCGCTGTATTTGCATGGGTTCCACCGAGGGCATGAAGCGCGGTTTCGAAGTGCTGGACTCCGGCGGCCCCATTTCCATGCCGGTGGGCGAAGCCGTCATGGGCCGCGTGTTCAACGTCGTCGGCGAGCCGGTGGACGAACGCGGGCCGGTCACCGCCGACAAATTTTATCCGATCCACCGCCCGGCCCCGACCTTGCTGGATCAATCCACTTCACCGCAGGTGCTCATGACCGGCATCAAGGTGATTGACCTCATTTGTCCGTTTTTGAAAGGCGGCAAGGTCGGCGCGTTCGGCGGCGCCGGCGTCGGCAAGACCGTGGTGATCATGGAACTCATCAATAACATCGCCAAGCTGCACGGCGGGATATCCATGTTCGCGGGCGTGGGCGAACGCACCCGCGAAGGCAACGACCTCTACAACGAAATGATCGAGGCCGGCGTCATCAAGGTGGAAAAGGATGACAAAGGTCATCCCAAAACAGGCGCGAACGGTCTGCCCATTCTCAAGGGTGGTTCCAAAATCGGCCTCGTGTACGGCCAGATGAATGAGCCGCCCGGCGCGCGTTTGCGCGTGGCGTTGTCGGCGCTGGCCGTGACCGAGTATTTCCGCGACGAGAAGAACCAGGACGTGCTGTTGTTCATTGACAACATTTTCCGTTTTTCGCAGGCCGGCTCGGAAGTATCTGCCCTGCTGGGCCGGACGCCCAGTGCGGTCGGTTACCAGCCGACCCTTGCCGCCGAGATGGGTGATTTGCAGGAACGCATCACCTCGACCAAGAAAGGATCCATCACCTCGTTCCAGGCCGTGTATGTGCCGGCGGACGACTTGACCGACCCGGCGCCCGCCACCACGTTCGCCCATCTCGATGCGACGATTGTGCTGGAGCGCGCCATCGCCGAACTCGGCATCTATCCCGCCGTGGACCCGCTGGCCTCCACCAGCCGCGCGTTGGCACCGGAAATCGTGGGGCAGGAACACTACGACGCCGCCCGCGGCGTGCAGAAGGTGTTGCAGCGTTACAAGGATTTGCAGGACATCATCGCGATTCTCGGCATGGACGAGCTTTCGCCCGACGACAAGCTCACCGTGTATCGCGCGCGCAAGATTCAACGGTTTTTAAGCCAGCCGTTCTCGGTGGCGGAAGTATTCACCGGCCGGTCAGGCAAACAGGTGCCGGTGGCCGAAACCGTCCGCGGCTTCAAGGAAATCCTGGACGGCAAACACGACGACGTGCCCGAACAGAATTTCTATATGAAGGGTGGCATTGAAGAGATTAAAGAATAGTTAAATGAGTAACTGGTTAAATGAGTGATTCACCGTCCGATCCAAATTCATTTAACTGATTTAACCAATTACCAGTTACCAGCCCTATGGCCGCAACCATCAAACTCGAAATCGTCACGCCGGAGGCGAAAGTCTTCTCCGACGACGTGGACATGGTCACGCTCACCGGCGGTGACGGCGAGATGGGCATCCTGCCGCAACACATGCCACTGATGACGCAGCTGGTGGCGGGTGAAATTATCGCGCAGAAAGGCAAAGAAACCGTTTCCATCTGCGTCGGTGACGGTTTTGTGCAGGTTACCGGCGACCGGGTGGCGGTGCTCACCGACATGGCCATCAATGCCGACCACATTGACGAGGCCAAGGCCGAGGAGGCCTTGCGTCGGGCCGAAGCGCGTCTGGCGGAGAAGATCAGCGACGAGGAAGCCGCGCGCGTTCAGGCCGCGCTCATGCACGCCACCACGCAACTCAAAGTAAAACGGCGACGAGGATAGCCTGGTCGGAGGCCTCCGGCGGGCGGCGTCAAGATTCCATTTGCCTTGGAGGAAATTACCGGCAAGATTCTGTGCTGTGCACAGATTTTTTATTTTCATTTCCGCGCTGATGCTTGCCTTAAATTCTGCCGCCCGGCAAGACACGCTGCTGGATTCAAACTGGCGTTTCAAGCAGGGCGATATCCCGGGTGCGGAGGCCGTGAACTGCAGCGACACCGATTGGCAAACCGTTTCCATTCCGCACAACTGGGGCTGGGCAGCGGCACAACAGGGCAAGGATTATTACCGCGGGCCGGGCTGGTATCGGCGCGAACTGGATCTCAAGCCGCACGCCGGCAAACGCTACTTTCTACGGTTCGAAGCCGCGAGCCTGTTCGCCGACGTTTACGTGAACGGCGATTTTCTGGGCGAGCATCGTGGCGGATTCGGTGCGTTTTGTTTTGAAATCACCGGGCATCTGTCCGCGAGTGGCACGAATGTGATTGCCGTACGCGTGAGCAATTCCTGGGAACCGGACATCGCGCCGTTGAGCGGCGATTTCTCCATCTATGGCGGCCTCTACCGGCCGGTGCATTTGCTGGAAACGGCGGCCGAAGATGTTACGCCCACCGATCACGGTTCTCCCGGTGTCGCCTGGCTGCAAACGAGCGTCACGAAGAAAAAGGCATTGCTCGACATGACCGCACAAATTTCCAACGGCACGCGGAACCATCAGTCCCTGACGCTGGTCGCGACCGTGCTGGACGCGAGCGGAAAAAAGATTGCCGAAACCAAAGAGCCGGTCACTTTGGCGGCCAATACGACGGCGCCGTATTGGTTGCGCGTGACGGTGCCGCACCCGCATTTGTGGAATGGCCGGCCCGACCCTTACCTTTATCAGGCCCTGGTTGAATTGCGCTCGACTAACGGTGTGGTGGATTCGGTCACGCAGCCGCTTGGCCTGCGGTTTTACCGGGTGGACCCGGACAAAGGATTCTTCCTCAACGGCAAGCCGTACGCCTTGCACGGCGTGGACCGGCATCAGGACCGGTGGAACAAAGGCTGGGCGATTTCCGATGCGGACATGGACGAGGACATGCGGCTCATCCAGGAAATCGGCGCCACGGTCGTCCGCTGCGCCCACTACGAGCACAGCGATTATTTTTACAGCCTGTGCGACCAGGCGGGCATCCTGGTCTGGGCGGAAATCCCGCAGGTGAATGAAATCAATGCCTCGGCGCGATTTGCCGAAACTTCACGCGGCCAGTTACTCGACCTGATCAGGCAAAACATCAATCATCCTTCAATTTTCACCTGGAGTTTGTTCAACGAAATCGGGATTGGGAAAACCCCCGACCCGGAACGCGAGTTGCAGGATTTGAACAATCTCGCGCACAGCGAAGACCCGACGCGTCCGACCATTGGCGCCACCTGCACCGACCGGTTTCCGCAAATGAACAAAATTCCCGATCTCCTGGGCTGGAACATCTATCCCGGCTGGTATGCCGGCTGGGGAACACCAGGCGATACCGGCAAATTGCTGGATAAACATCGTTACGACAGCCAGCACGGCGGCTTTTGCGTGAGCGAATACGGCGCCGGCGCAAATCCGGAGCAGCACGAACAAAACCCGGCTCAACCGAACCCCGGCGGCCAATGGCATCCGGAGGAATGGCAGGCGATCGTGCACGAAACCGTCTGGCCGGTCATGAAGTCGAAGCCGTATGTCTGGGGCACGTTTGTCTGGAACATGTTCGACTTTGCCGTCAGCACGCGTCACGAAGGCGGCGTTCCGGGCCGCAACGACAAGGGTCTGGTAACCTATGACCGCAAAACGAAGAAGGATGCCTATTATTTTTACAGGGCCAATTGGTCGGATGAACCGGTATTGTACATTGCCGAACGCCGGTTCACCGAACGCACGAACGCCGTCACGGACGTAAAAATCTATTCCAACGCCAGGACGGTGGAGTTGTGGTTGAACGGAAAATCCGAGGGGTATCACCGGAACAGCACGAACTGCGTGTTTGTCTGGAAGAACGTGAAATTAAACCCCGGCGAAAATCAGGTCCTCGCCAAAGCGGAACGCAACGGAAAGAAATTGAGCGATGTCTGCACGTGGACGTTGCGAACAACCACAAATGAACATTAATCGCGCATAGCAGGGCAGATCCTGACCGCTAACCCGCTTACTCCTTTGCGTTCGGAAAGGAGTGGCAAGAAACCGGTTTATGAGGGATGGCCATCAAAAGAAAGATTGACTCCAAACCAATGTAATTATAACTTATTCTTAATGATGTATTTGAGACCGCAAATTCGCGGTCGCGCTTGGGTCGTTATCTTGAGCGTGTTCGCTTTGGTGGGTTTGGCCTCCCCAGCCCATGCCGTGCGAACGGAATTGGATCTCGACGGTACGTGGCAGTATCAGAACGTCAGCCAACTCACCTACCCGCCCACCAATAACTGGCAGACCATCGCCGTGCCCGGTTTTCTTTCCGGCTGGCAATACCAGCACGCATGGTTTCACACGACTTTTACTCTGCCAGCCGCCATGGCCGGCACGCAGCTGAAACTCAAATTTGGCGGCGTGAAATACAATGCCCAGGTCTGGCTCAACGGCGCGTTCGTTGGCAGTTACCTGAATGGCTACGAACCATTCGAGTTCGACGTAACCGCCGCGGCGCACGTCGGCCAGACCAATGAGTTAATTGTCGGGGTGACCGATTGGACGGCGACTTTTTCACAGCCGGTGGATTTCAGCAATCTGCCGGCCGGTGAAGACGCGCGCAACTACGTCACCAACAATATTATTGCCCCCATCGGCGGGCGCTATGAATTGTATGGCCTCTGGCAGCCGGTCAAAATTGTCAGCGTTCCGCCGGTATCCATCGCCGACGTGTTCATCATGCCTTCGGTGCGGTCCAACCAGCTGACGGTACGCCTGACGCTGCGCAATGACAGCGCGACTCAACAAACTGTCAACGTCGCTAATTCCGTGCTGGACGGCGCCGTCACCGCCTTGTCATTGCCATCCCAACAAATCACGGTTCCCACAGGTGTCGGCACGCAACTTGAGATCATCGCCCCCTGGAGCAATCCGCATTTATGGTCGCCTGTGGATCCACACTTGTATTACCTCGACACGACCGTATCGGGCGGCGCCGGCCAGGATGAGTTGCAGACGCGCTTTGGGTTCCGCGAATTTTGGGTTCAAGGCGGATGCTTTTATCTCAATGGCACGCCGATCCACCTGTTGGACACGGCGACCTGGCCGCCTTCCGACCTGCAGGACTCCAACCAAATCCGCCAGATTTTGGGAGAAGTCAAAGCCGGCAATAACGTCGGCATCCGGTTTCACACGCAACCGTGGGATGAGGCCTGGTACAACATCGCAGACGAAATCGGGTTGCTGGTGGTCGAAGAGTGCGCCGTGTGGTGCGACCCGGCGGCATATAAACTGAGCGATTCGACGTTCTGGACCAATTACACGCAACACGTGACGGCCGCGGTCAAGCGCGACCGCAATCATCCGTCCATTGTCCTTTGGAGTCTGGAAAATGAAATCCTTCATTGCGGCGGGGAACGGCTCTTTTCGGGCACGGCGGCGGATCTGGCGGCATTAGGCGCGACGGTAAAAAACCTCGACCCGACGCGCCCGATCACCTATGAAGCCGATTTGGATCCCGGCGGTGAAGCCGACGTGCTGGGTCTGCATTACCCGCACGAGTTTCCCGACTATCATGTCTGGCCCAATGACGCTTACTGGATGAGCCAACCCATTGCCCGCGATTGGATGCCGGGCGGCCAATGGGTCTGGGATCGGTCCAAGCCGCTTTATATCGGTGAATTTCTTTGGGTACCCGGCACGGCAGCGGAAGATTGCACGATTCTCTTTGGCGACGACGCCTATCTCGATCCGGGCCATTATCGCAACCTGTCCAAGGGCCTGACCTGGCAGATGCAAATCCAGGCTTACCGCGCTTATGGCGTCAACGGCATTTCACCCTGGACGGAGTTCGAGGACCCGAGTGTCATATGGGGTGTATTCGATTTGCATCCGGAATCCAATTATCTCTACCAGGTGCAAAAGGCCGCTTACGAACCCAACGCGGTGTTCGTGGACCAATACAATACGCGTTTTTTTACGGGGCAAACCGTGCAACGCTCATTGCATGCCTACAATGACACCCTGTCGTCCAACAACTTTGGGCTGCTCTGGAATGGCGGCCCCGGACCGTGGCACGGCACGACGTTTTCCTTGCCGCCAGCGGGGCAATGGCAGGGCAACATTTCTTTCCAGGCCCCGGCTGCGGCCGGCCCGTTCCCGCTGCAATTGGAATTGGATAACGCCACCAACGTGGCTTACACCAACACCATCGTTTACTCGGCCGTGCCTCCTACGACACTGACGCTGCCCACCGGTGCGAAACCCGGTTTGTACGACCCGGCGGGTGCTACTGCCGGTTTGTTGGGGCGCTTTGGCATTCCGTTCACCCTCGTGACCAATCTGCACACCGCGTCGTACAATCAATTCAGTCTGTTGATCATCGGTCAAAACGCGTTGACCGCCGGAGCCGTGCCGGAAGTGGGTTCCGGGACCATTGCCAGCAAATGGCAGAACTTCACGGCACAGGGCGGCTGGGTGTTGGTGCTCGAACAAACCAATTATCCCGCCTGGATGCCGGCCGGCCTGCAAGTGCAAAACTATGATGCCAGTTTTGCCTTTCCCAATCCCAATCATCCGGTTACCGCCGACCTCACTGCCGGCGACTTGCGCTGGTGGGCGGACGATAACCGCGTGGTTTTGGAAGCGCTCAGTTTGCCTTCGGGCGGCAACTTTCGTGTGCTGGCGTCCATCGGTTCCACGAGCGGTCTCGCCTACGCCGCCGCCGTGGAAGTGCCGATGGGTCCGGGCGGCATGCTGTGCTCGCAATGGCCGCTCATCGCTCGATTCGATGTCGAGCCGCTGGCGGGCGTGGTGCTGCAGCGGCTGCTCAATTACTGCAGTTCCAGCGCCGGCCATCTCGCGCTTCACCCCGCGGCATTGTTGGCGGAAACCAATTCAACCGCTGCCGCCAAACTCGCTCAACTGGGTTTGCTGGCGGAAAACTTCTCCGGCCGTCTGACGAACTGTGATCCGGCCATTTATCCGGTGCTCATCGTTGCCGGCGGCAACGTGGCCTGGCAGGAAGCCACCGCGCAATTGTCCGCCCTTACCAACTATGTCGCCCGCGGCGGCAAACTGGTCCTGCACCGGCCCACCGACGCTTTTCTGGCCGCAGCCGAACCGGTGCTGTTCCCGGAACTGGATTATAGCTCTTCGGCCCCTGGCCTGGTATTGCGCCATGACTCGACCAACGCCGCCGTGCACATTGCCAATGACGATTTGTATTGGGTCAGCCAGCCGGGAAATTGGAACCGGAACGAGGTGCTTTCCACCAACCTGGCTGGCCGCTATTACCGCATTAAATTCAACCTGACGAGTTATGACACCATTCAAGTCGAGAACATGCCGATTCACACCAGCGGCGGGCCCAGCTCGGGAGGTTGGTTGCTTTGGGCAAACGGTTATGTTGCCCAGGATATCCAGGTCGCCCGGGCGGGAATGTATCTTTTTAACATCCTGGCCAGTGGCACGCCCGCGCTGGGGGGCTGGCCGCAAATGTCCTTGAAAATTGACGGCGTCGTACAGGATTCCGTGACCGTGCCCACCAACCAACCCGTTTATTATACGCTCAGCACCGATTTGACGCCGGGCACGCATCAACTGGCCATTTCGTTCGACAACGATGCTTATGCGCCGCCGGAAGACCGCAATCTGTTCCTGGATCAAATTCTTTGGGGCGGCGATTCCAGCAACGATCCGTCCACGTTGCTCACCCATCCCGGTGCGGTCGCACAGGACCGCCGCGGCAACGGCCTGGTCATCCTCGATGAGATTAAATGGGAGACCGAAACACAGAATGCCCCCAAAGCCATGCGCTACATCAGCAAGCTGCTCACGGATTTGGGCGTGTTGTTTCAACAAACACCCGGTGCCACCATTGAGGCTGTAACCATGACTAACGTGAACGTGAATTCCTACTCCACGTCCGGCGGCATCGCTTACCTTAACAGCAACGGACGTATTGAGACGACCGTCAATTTTACCGCCCCTGGCAACTACACCTTTACGATGGTGGCCGGCGGTAATGCGGCCGTGGGCGTGTTGCCCCAGGTGGGCGTGACGGTTGACGGCAATACGCGGACAAACTTTTTCCTCACCACGACCAACCTGGCCACCTACACCGTCACTTTGTTTCTCACCGCCGGTACGCATGCCATCGGGCTGGCTTTTCTCAATGACTACTACTCGCCACCCGAGGATCGGAACGCGTTCTTCAGCCAATTGACCGTTACTCCGGCGCCGACCATTCAGATCATTGGACTGGATGCCGACGCGGTGCAACGGGCCGCGACATTGCGCTGGGAGACCACGCCCGGTGCTGCTTACGAAGTGCAATTTAATCCCAACCTGCAACCGACCCACTGGCAGTCGCTGACCACAGTAACCAGCAGCGCGAGTATCACCAGTTGGAAAGATGACGGCACTTTGTCCGGCGTACCGCCCTTAAGCCCCGCGGCTCCGCAGCGCTTTTATCGCATCCACCAGGCAAGTCCCTGACAAATCATCTTTTTGAAGAAGCAGCGTTTCCGTTTAACCGGTTAATTCCCGTTGGCAAAGACTTTGTTGACCGCATTGGCCAGCGCCGAGGCATCGTAGGGTTTGAACAGACACCGGGCCTGGGTGCCGAAGCCGGTGCCGGAATCGATCAAATCCATGCTGTAGCCGGTGGAATAAATGACGGGCATGCCAGGCGCTTCACGCAGCAGGCAATCGGCCAGTTCCCGTCCGGTCATTCCGCCGGGCATTACCATGTCTGTCAGCAGCAAATCAATTTTCCCACGGTGTTGCGGCCAGAGCGCCAGCGCCTCCGGTCCATTTCCGGCCGTCAAGACCTGGTATCCCAGCCGCTGCAAAATTTTGGAAGCCATCTCGCGCAAAGGGGTTTCGTCCTCAACCAGAAAAATGGTGCGCGATTGAACGTCCGCCGCCCGAACCAGACCGGTTTTAAATTCGAGCGACTTTTCCACTTCTTGATCTACCACGGGCAGAAAGACCTTGAATACCGAGCCGGCACCCGGCTGGGATTCAACCTCGATCCACCCTTGATGCTGCTTGACGATGCCGTAAACCGTGGCCAGGCCCATGCCGGTTCCCTTGCCAACCCCCTTGGTGGTAAAGAACGGCTCAAAAATTTTGCTGCGGACGGTTTCGTCCATGCCGCTGCCCTGGTCGGCAACACTCAGTCGCACGAACGTACCGGCCATGGCGTCCGGCACCTGTTCCTGGTATTTCGCGTCGGTCACCACCAGCTCGGCGGTGATGGCCAGCGGACCGCCCCGCGGCATGGCGTCGCGCGCATTCACGGCGAGATTAATGACGATCTGCTCGAAATTGACCACATCGGCGAATATCGGCGGAAGATTGCCCGCGCATTGGATGCGCAAATTGATGTGTTCCCCGATGATCCGGTGCAGCAGCTTGCTGAGATTGTTCAACGTCTCCGGCACCTCCAGCGGGCGGCGCTGCAACATTTGTTTGCGGCTGAAGGCCAGCAACTGGCGGGTGAGTGACGCCGCTCGCGTGGCGGCGCTGGAAATTTCACGCAGGGATTCCGCGAGTGCTTCATCCAATTCCCCCATGCTCAACTGCATCTCCGCATGACCTTGAATGACGGTCAAAATGTTGTTGAAATCGTGAGCGACGCCGGCCGCAATCTGGCCGACCACTTCCATTTTCTGGGCCTGACGCAACTGATTTTCGACGTTGAGCCGCTCGGTGATGTCCTGGATGGACATCAAAAAATGCGGCTGGCTTTCCAGTTCAAAGGGTTCCGCGGAAATCAGCACGGTCAGGGTCTTGCCTTCCCGGGTGTTCAGTTCGGTTTGCCAATTGCGAACCGGCTGCATGGCCGAAAGCGCCTTCAGAATTTCGCACCCGGTTTCTGACCTGGAAAATAATTTCAATCCATCGGGGGTTTGTCCCAAAACCTCTTCACGCTGGCAGCCGGTCAACTGAAGAAAGCTCTCATTGGCATCCACGCACCGCCGCTCACCGATGCTGTGCAACAACAAGGGAACCGGGCTGGCCCGGAATGCCTTGACGAAACGTTCCTCGGAGCGCCGCAGGGCTTCGTTGGTCTCGCGCAGATCGCGCGTGCGCTCCTGGACACGCTCTTCCAATTTGTCATGTGCGGCTTTCAATTCCGCCTGGGTATGCAGGAGCTGGTTGTTTTTGCGCCGGGTTGCCAGCGTCCACAAAAGGCCCATGGTAGAAACCACCACGATGGCGCCCAACATCATCAAGAGACGGCGCGGAGTCCACCAAGGCGGCGGTTGGAGGACGCGAATATCGTTTCCGCCACGAAGGTTCAACAGGAAGGAGCGGGCCTTGCCGTATTCGTCCCGTTGAATGCGATAGACGCCGGTAACGGCGAGCTTGCTGCCCACCTCAAATTTCTGCCCGGCCAGCACTCCGGTATTGTCGAGCCTCGCCTCAAAAATCAATCCCTTGGTTTGGAGAGTGAAGTACGTTTCACCCGCCTTTTGCATCACGTTGAGCAACGTGCCCCGCGCCTGCACCAGCAGCCCATCCGCATCTTCATTAATGTACTGCGAACCCGGCAGACACTCCGGGGGCGGGTCGGACCCGGATGAAATCCGGCGATAGACCGCTTCTCGCAATGAAAAATTTCCATTCTCATGGCCGGAAAAACCGACGACTTCAACGCGATCGCCCGGATGCAACGGATCGTTTTGGTCGCTCAAGACCAACACGCTGTAATCGCCGTCCTGCAAATACAGGTAGCGCCCGGGGACCTGCAAGGTCACCGTACCATGGGTATGCACGCGTTCGTTGAGCGAGTTGAATAAATTAAACCGGCGGAGACTGGCGATGGAATGTTCAGGCAACGCAAAAATATCCTTGGGGGCGGATTGTACAATTTGAACGTCGGACTCTCGCGGGGACCAGAG
Organism: Verrucomicrobiia bacterium; assembly: GCA_035945675.1. Classification (GTDB taxonomy): domain Bacteria; phylum Verrucomicrobiota; class Verrucomicrobiia; order Limisphaerales; family UBA11358; genus UBA11358. The sequence goes on from DASZAB010000099.1 coordinate 25,067, forward strand.
TTCGATACCGGTCAATTGCCGTCGGGAATTGGCAATGGCCACACACACACCCTGCACCAGAACCACCGAGCCTTGCAGGGTTTTCAAAGAGTCCAGTTCGGGAACGCGCGCGATGAACTCACCGCCGGGCGCGACGATGTGCAATTTAATCGCATTCGTTTCCACGCTGACTTCACGAACGTAGCCGCGTATTTGAACCCAGCAACCATCCTTCACGCCCGCGAGGGCTTGCTCCAGACTGACCTGGGGCGCGTCCGGCAGATTCATGATTCCGGTCTGCTGCACCACCGCATTGGTGATGACCGGGGCAAACTGGCCGGCAACGGCAACCCCCTCCACCTTGACCAGCATGCCGGTCCGGATCCGCCTTCCGTTGGCAAACTGCGGCCGCAGGACCCGGATGCCGCTGCTGCTGTCTGAAACAAAAATCGAGTTTCCGTTGCCCTCCGCCCACGTCACCACCCCTTCGAGGCTGACGAGCGGTCTTTGAGCGAGGCGTTCCTCGTCCAGGCTGCGGACCTGGTCCGCCAAATGCAGCCTGGCAGCATTTTCAGACAAATCATGGTCGGTTTTCGGAGTGTTCGTGGCGAGGCGAAATAATCCATCCACCAAAACCCGCTCCAACCCCTGGAACGCAGGATAGCCGACCGCCTTAATGATATCGCCCTGTCGCAGCGGATAGAGCTGCTTGGTCAAAATGCGAATCTGCCCGCGCTCATCCCAGATGGTAACGGCTTGTCCGGGTTGCTGGCTGCGGACGACGCCCCTGACGCAAATCAGCGCATGAGGATCAAGTCCGGAGAACTTTTCAGAGGAAGTCACCGGAATTGAAAATTTGGGGTCGGTCTCCAATGAACCGACAACCTTGACGTGATTCAAACCGGGAGTCCACAACGTGACATTGGCCACCCGGCCGAAGGCGTCCAGAGATTTTGAATAGACTGCTTCAATCCGGACAAATTTGCCCTGCAAGTCCGGCGGTGGTTCATTGGCATTGGCAAAGTGTACGAATGCCCCAAAATAAAAATTTTCAGCAAACAGGCCCAACTTCAGAACATTGGATGAAATCGACGCCTGTGAATCCACCAGTGCGCTCAGTTGCACAAAATGGGAGTCAAGATTGGTACGCTCGAGGAAGTTCCCCTGGACGGAAACGGATGGCATGGCATTGGACCGGGAGAGGATCTTGATGGAGGTTTTGTCCCAAAAGAATTCCTCACCCATCGGATTAATCAGGCCGTCAATGGCAACCTTTTCCCCGCCTTGGAGTGGCTGGGGAAGTCCGCGCAGCGGCAAAAAAGTGTCCAAGCCGTCCGAGCGCCCCCAGTAAACGTTCCAATGGGGATCGCAGTAATAGACCAGTAATTCCAGCCGGGCGGGATGCGGCAGTTTCTTTTCCTCCGCCGAGAGCGCCCAGAACTGGGCCAGGTTGGTGACCAGGGTGGCACTAATGGCTGGTGCGGAGTTTGATTCCTGAGCAGGCAAAGGTTGCGGGGCAAGCAACAGAAATACTCCCAGGGAAAAAATGAAATTCATTCTTTCCGCGCTGCGGCCCGGAAAAGTAAAAAAACAAGGCATCTTCTTAATGCGGCTGGATGACGATTTGAGCAGTAAACGGGCCAAATTGCCTGCCGCGACGACGCGTCATCCGGCTGTTTTCCGAGGCCGTGGTGATAAAAAAAGCCGGAGAAGAACTTTCTCCGGCTTTTTTGAAAGACTGGCGGCGACCTACTCTCGCAGAACCTATAGGACTACTACCATCGGCAAGACTGTGTTTGACGGCCGAGTTCGGAATGGGATCGGGTCGGACCACAGCTTTATGGCCACCAAAAATCGTTTAGCTAACAGCTAGTAGTTGATGGTCAGCAGCATTTGCTACTGACTACTGACTGTTGACTACTGACAAAGAGCGATCATTCTCTGAAAACTACACACAGGGAACACGGTGCATTTACAATTCGCGAGTTGAAATCGCTATCTTCGATGCGTGATTCGTTAAATGCTGAATCGTTGAAATCGGTTACCCGATGAAACAATGAACAATAACCAGTCACCATTCGAAAAATAAGCGATCAAGCCGCACGACCGATTAGTACCAGTCAGCTAAACGTTTCGCAACGCTTACACCTCTGGCCTATCAAACGGGTGGTCTGCCCGTGGTCTTTAGGGAGCTTGCGCTCCGGGAGACATTATCTTGGGAGGAGCTTGGCACTTAGATGCTTTCAGCGCTTATCTCTTCCGCACATGGCTACGCAGCGCTGCCGCTGACGCGACAACTGCCACACCAGAAGTGCGTCCAACCCGGTCCTCTCGTACTAAGGTTGGAACCCCTCAAGTCTCCTGCGCCCACAGTGGATAAGGACCGAACTGTCTCACGACGTTCTGAACCCAACTCGCGTGCCGCTTTAACCGGCGAACAGCCGGACCCTTGGGACCTTCTCCAGCCCCAGGATGCGACGAGTCGACATCGAGGTGCCAAACCGGGTCGTCGATATGAACTCTTGGACCCGATCAGCCTGTTATCCCTAGCGTACCTTTTGTCCGATGAGCGACGTCAATTCCACATTAAAACGTCGGATCATTTGGGCCTGCTTTCGCACCTGCTCGACTTGTAGGTCTCACAGTTAACCTGGCTTCTAGCCATACCCTCGACGTACGGTTGCCAACCGTACTGAGCCAAGCTTAGCGCTCCTCCGTTACTCTTTGGGAGGAAACCGCCCCAGTCAAACTGACCCGCACGCACTGTCCCCCAGCTGGATGACAGCATGAGGTTAGAATCCTAATTAGCGAAGAGTGGTGTTTCACATTGCGACTCCACGGGAACCGAGGCTCCCGCTTCAAAGTCTCCCACCTACGCTACGCATCGTTAACCAGAACACAATACGAGCTTACAGTAAAGGTGCATAGGGTCTTTCCGTCCTACTGCGGGCAGGCGGCATCTTCACCGCCATTACAGTTTCGCCGAGATCCTCTCCGAGACAGTCGTTCAGTCGTTACAAGATTCGTGC
>DASZAB010000100.1:0-6880 GCA_035945675.1 Verrucomicrobiia bacterium
GGGGAAGATGGGTGAACAAACGGCTCGCGAGGACGCTCGCCCCACCGGGGGCAATGGTACAGTTTGTTGGTGGGGCGAGGCTACTGACGAGCCGGGGTGTAGGGGAAGATGGGTGAACAAACGGCTCGCGAGGACGCTCGCCCCACCGGGGGCAACTGTACAGTTTGTTGGTGGGGCGAGGCTACTGACGAGCCGGGGGGAGAATACGCTCGCCCCATCGAAAGCTGCCAAACGGTGCCATCACCGTTACCCGATTGTTGCTTGTTTTTTCCGTTCCCGGGCGCATACTGGTTTCGCTCAAATCAGCATAGTTAAAGAGTTCAACCTGTCTTATGAGACGCCTTCAAAGGTCCATGCTTTTTGCCATTGTTCTTACCACTTGGCTGGCCACCTTCCGCATTTATGGCGGCATCACTTTCACCAGTTTGGTTTCGTTCAACGGCACCAACGGCGCCAACCCGGCGGCGGGTCTCGTCCAGGGCGCGGACGGCAACTTTTATGGCACGGCTCAGAGCGGGGGCGCGAGCAACAGCGGCACCATCTTCGCCATTTCCGGCGACGGCAGTTTTTTTACCAATGTTTACAGCTTCAGCGGCGGCACTAACGGCACGGCGCCGGTCGGCGGCCTCGTTCTCGGGACGGACGGCAATTTCTATGGCACGACTTACGCCGGCGGGGCGAGCAACGTGGGCACGATATTTCAGATCTCCACCAACGGCGTTTTCCGGCAACTGGCCCAGTTGAGCGGCACCAACGGCGCCAATCCCGACGTCGTTCTGGTTCAGGCCGCCGACGGCAGTTTTTATGGCGGCACCAAATACGGCGGACCGTATCCCAACGCCACGTCGGGCGGCACGGGTTACGGTACGATTTTTCAGGTTACCACCAATGGCGCGCTGACCACCCCGGTCTTGTTTGCCGGAACCAACGGCGCCAACCCGACCGCCCTGGTACTCGGCGAGGATGGCAATTTTTATGGCGCAACCACGTGGGGTGGAAACATCAGTTCATTCAGCCTCGGGTTCGGCACGATTTTCCGGTTAAGCCCCGATGGCACGTTCACCAACCTGTACCTCTTCTCGGGCGGCAACGACGGCGGATTTCCGCTGGCCGGTCTGGTGCAAGGCACGGACGGCAATTTTTATGGCAGCACCGAGGCGGGCGGTCCGAGCTCGATCGGGACCGTGTTTCGGATTGCCCCGGACGGGCAATTTCAGTCGCTGTTTGCCTTCCTCAGCAGCAGCATGGGCAGTTACCCGTATGCGGCGCTGATCCAGGCCAGCGACGGCAATTTCTATGGGACCACTTACCTGGGCGGGGTCGGATCGGGCGGCCAACGCGGCACGATCTTTGAAATAACACCCGCGGGGAATGAGACGCCTTTGATTCTCTTCACGGGACCGACCGGCGCTTATCCGGGCGCGAGTCCCCAAAGTCCGTTGGTGCAGGGCACGGACGGTAATTTCTACGGCACCACATTGAAAGGCGGCGTCTATACCAATGGCACCGTTTTCCGCCTCAGCCTGCCCCTCGCGCCGGCCTTTAAATCCATCGCCCGGTCGGGCGGCACCGTCACCCTGGTTTGGAGCTCGGCGGCCAGCCAGAATTACCAGTTGCAATACACCACCAATCTGGCCCTCGGCGGTTGGAACAATGTGGGCAGCGCGGTGGTGGCGACCAATGGCGTCATGACGGGTTCCGATCCCGCCGCCACGGACCCGCAGCGGTTCTACCGGGTGATGGTGCAGTAATTCGTGGAGGGCATTGCTTCGTCAATGCCCAAAATGGGGAAGCAACAAAGCGATTCCTTCCAGACGACCAACTGCCGGCTGCTGACTACTGACGACTGACAGCTATCCGCCGGCTACTGACAGTTGACTTCTTGAAAAGACCTTCTCTATCGGCGTTTATCGCCTTTTCGGATTTATTTCGCCGAAGTCTTCGCCGCCTCGATCAATTCCCAGAATTTGGGGTTCTCCTGGAGCGCTTCGTCTTCGCCGGTGTTGAGGCCGGACCGGAAGTAGAAATCCTTGAACGTGTGCCGGCTGAGGATCCGGTGCACGAGCACGCCCAGTTCGTGGCGTTCAAAATAGACGCGGTAATCGCCCACGCGAAACCGGTGCAGGATGCGTCCGCCGCGCTCCAGCTTGCCGAATTCGTCCAGTTCCGTGCCGCGCACCTGTTGCGGCAGGCCGCGAAAGTCGCCGAGGATCTGCAACTGCAGTTCCTTGGGCATCCGCGCCAGTTCGGCCGCGCTCGTCGGCGTGAAGATGATCTGAAAGGTGTTCACCGAGAGTTGAGGGTTGGGGGTTGAAGGTTGAGAGTCAATCGGAAAAGTTGGCTTTTGAAAGTGGCAGACGGGGAGTTGCCCATCGCCGACTGCCCGCATTTCGGGCTGAAGAAAGTCCAGCCCGAAAGCGCGCGGCCCCGATTTCCGCCGCGATTGCCGTGATTCAGCGGCCCGGCGCGGTGTTCTTCATTTCCAACGCGCGAGCCAGGTTATGCTGAGCCGCGGCATAATCGGGTTTCAGGCGGAGGGCTTCCTGGAATTGGCGGATGGCCGCGGCGAATTGATGTTTGGAGAGGAGGGCGAGGCCAAGGTTGTTGCGGGTGTCGGGAGAATTCGGGTTGATTTGGACGGCCCTGCGAAAACTCGCAACGGCTTCATCCAAGTGCCCTTGGGTGGCGAGGGCGACTCCCAGATTGCTCAGTGCCTGGGGAAAATTCGGATTGGCCTGGATGGCCTGGCGATAATTCTTGATGGCTTCATCCCACTGCCCTTTGGCGGCGAAGGCGTTGCCCAGTTCGTTCAGTGCGTTGGCGTAATCCGGATTGAGCCGGATGGCCTGGCGGTAGTTCTCAATGGCCTCATCCAGCCGGCCCCCGGCAGCGAGCGCAACGCCCAGCTCGTAGTACGCATCGCCGCGTTCCGGATTGGTGTGAATGGCCATGCGGTAGTGTTCGATCGCCTCGGCGAGGTGCCCCTCGTGATACAAGTAGATGCCCAGATTGTTGTTGGCCAGCCAGCAATCCGGGTTTTTAGCCAGGGTGTCGCGCCAGAGAATTTCCAGGTTCCGGTAAATTCCCGTTTGTTGCCACGTTAACGCCCCCAGCAGAACCACCAGTGCGGCCGGGAACACCCGCGGTATCCGGTTCAATCCCGCGGCGCCCAAGGTGATCAAGCCGATGCCGGCCAGGTATTGAAAATGGTCCGCCACAAACGAGTACCGCATCGGATACACATTAATAAAGCCCAGCGCCGGACCCAGCGTCCCGGCAAAGAACAATACGGCCACCAGCGGACCTTTGCCAATCCGGCGCCGGGCCAGCCAAAGGCCGGCGACTGCCCCGATGGCCGCCAGCGGGAACAGCCATTGCCACCATACCGCCGCCTCAATGTCCCAGCGCGGGTAAATGAAGGTCAGTTGCAACGGCCACACCAGTTTGCCGGCATAAAACCACAATGCCCGGCCCGCAATCAAACACCGGTCAGCAAAGGTGAACGACCAGTCTGCGCCTTGCGCGCCGACGTGATATTTCTCCATCCCTGCCGTCAACAGTCCCAAGCCCGCGCCCAGCACAAAGAAAGGCAGTAACGGACGGATGTCACCCCATTGCACCCGGCCCTTCTTCCACCAGCACACCAGCAACAACGCCGCCGGCAGCGAGCAGGTCACCGTCTTGCTCAAGAGCGCCGCCAGGAACAGCCCCAAAGACCCCAGATACCAACACCACCGGTGACGGCTCTGACCCTCCGATCCCGCCCACGCAACATAGCGAAAGTAGGCCAGGGCGGCGGCGAAGTAAAAGACGGCCGACAACACGTTCTTGCGCTCGGTCACCCAGGAAACCGATTCCGCCTCGACGGGATGGAGTGCGAAAATGACCGCCGCCAGCCACGCGGCCGGAACCTGCAGACGCCGCAACCCCTGCCAAAGCAAAACCGCCGCGCCGGCATGCAACAGAATGTTGATCAAATGATAGCCAATGGGATTCAAGCCCCAGAGATGATATTCCACCCAGAAGGCGGTGTGCACCATGGGATAATATTGCGGCACCGCGCCGACTTCGAACCAGATGCGACGCAGTCCGTTCAGATCATGTAAAGTGGAGTTTTCCGTCACATAAGAATCGTCATCCCAGATGAACCCGTCGCGCAGCGCCGGCAGATAAGCCAGGATGACAAGCAGAATGATCAGGCCGCCCTGCCAGAGCGGCAGCAACCGTTCGCGAAGGGACATTTCCTCGGAGAAGGCCGTTTGTGACACACGATTCTATTACCGGCAAAGGTCTGGGCGAGGCAAGTTCTGTTGGGCACCGTCAGAGCATCATTTCATTCCTCTCGCCACAGCTGTATGGTAAAACAGCCCGGACATGAATGACAGGACTCAGCACATTGGACCGGGAGAAGTGAAGCGAATGATTGGCCGAACGACAGGAAACTGATGAATTGGTAGCGCGTACGGGAATCGAACCCGTCTTTCCGGATTGAGAATCCAGCGTCCTAACCGATAGACGAACACGCCGCCCGTTTCAGAGAACAGACCACAGAAGTCTGAAGCCGGCAGGGTCAGTTGTCACGCGAGAATTTTTCCGGCATGGACAGCATTTTACCGAGCTTTTTGCCGATTTCAGCAATATGACGTTGAAATTTCACGTGTTCAGTGGTCGTGAGGTATTCACACGCCGCGGCGGTGGAAAGCCAATGCGAAGTTTCCTGCAATTCGCCGTCCGCGTCGGTTAATTTGCTGACAAAATGGGCTGGATAATCCCGCTTCGCCCACGATTCAGCCAGATTTGCTCCAATGGAGCGCGCAGAACGACGCACTTGATCCGTAAGGGAGAATTTTTCCTCGCGCGGCCAGGTCTTGGAAATTTGAAAAACGGCTTGTTGCAGTTCAAATGCTTTCTGATAAACGCGCAAATCACGGAAGGATAAAATTTGTTCTGCCATAAGTTTCCTCAACTTTCTGACTCCCAATGGCCGTCCTCTGTCCTCTGTCCACCGGCTTCTGTTCTCCGTCCTCCGGCCTCTGCCCTCTGTCTTCCGGCCTCCGGCTTCTGTCCTCCGGCTTACTCGACGTCTTCGCCCAGCTCGACGTTCCAATAGGCCAGGTCTATAAAGTGTTTCCAACTGTCGTGCCGGTGCAGGCTGAAATTGATCTGCACGAATGGCCGCCACTTCGGCCGCTTGGGCTTGCGGATGAGATGCAGCGCGGCCTCCTGCGGCGTGCGGTTGGCCTTCTGGGTGTTGCACTCGATGCAGGAACAAACAATGTTCTCCCACGTCGTCGGGCCGCCGCGATCGCGCGGAATGACATGGTCCAGGTTCAAATCCTTCCGGTCGCACACCCGGCCGCAATATTGGCACGTGTTCTTGTCCCGTTCGAAAATATTATGGCGGGTGAACTTGACTTCCTTTTTTGGCAACCGGTCGTAAATGAGCAGCAGGATGATGCGCGGCACGCGGATGCGGAAGGAAATGGCGGAAACCGACTCCTCGCGGGGCGCATTCGCGGAGATGTCGCGCCATTCGTCGAAATCAAACGTGTGGAACGAACCATCCATGCTGTCCAGAACGACCTGGGCGTGGCCCTGAAACAACAGCGTGAGGGCGCGCCGGGCGGTGCAGACGTTGACTGCCTGCCACAACCGGTTTAACACTAGCACGTGCTGGTTCAGCGCGGTGTTCATGGCGCGATTTACGAGTGGCGAAAAGGTAGCAGAACCCGCCGGGCAGGTCAATTGTCTGTCCTGTTCAGATCATAAAAGGGAACGCCAGACGTTGCCAAGTCACGTCCGCTTGGAGTATTTTGGCAGCATGAAACGTCTGACTGTGTTCGCGGTTTTGTTTGCAGCGCTGTCGCTGTCGCCAATGGCGCGCGCGCAGGAGAATCCCGACGACCAGTACCTCATCATTTACGCCCTGATCCAGCAGGCGGACGCATTCGACAGTTCGGGCCAACCCCGCCGGGCGCTGGACGATTATGCCGAGGCGCAGGACGATCTGCAGAAGTTCCAAAAGGTTTTCCCGGACTGGAATCCCCGGATCGTCAATTTCCGATTGAAATATCTGGCCGAAAAAATCGCCGGGGTGACGGCCAGCCTTCCCTCAACCAATGCGCCGCCGCCGACGGCCGCCGTGCCCGCAGCGCCTGGCACGCCGCCCGGGTCAACCAATACCGCCGCCGCCATCGCCGCCGCCACGGCGCAACTGCAATCGCAGCTCAGCGCCTTGCAGGAGCAGGTCAGACGGTTGCAGGGCAACAACGAAACGTTGCAGTCCAAACTCAAGGAAGCGCTGGCGGCACAGCCGGCGACGGTGTCACCGGCCCAACTGGCCCAGGTCCAGCAACAGTTGCGGGCATTGATGAAGGAAAATGATTTGCTGAAGGTGAGCCAGGCCCAGGGAAACGGCGGCGCGGCGGCGGGCGTGGACGCGAAAGACCTGGAATTGTTGAAACAGGCGCTGGCTGAAGCCAACCGGAAACTGGCCGCCCAAACGGAGCGCGCCGGCAAGCTGTCGCAGGAAAATCAGACGCTGCAAACGCGCCTGCAATCGCTGCTGGCCAGCGCGGACGCCGCTGAGGCTTTGCGTCAGGAGAACGAGCTGCTGAAAAAACAGGTGGCCAGTCTCCAGTCCGCCCCGGCCCCGGTCGTGGGAACCGGCAACGCGGCCGCCGAGCTGGCCGGGGCCCGGACGCAGATTGCCACCCTCCAATCGGCGGCGGAGGTGAACCTGCTGGAGAAAATAGCGCTGGAAAACCGCTTGAAACAATTGCAGAGCATGGCGCCGAAGCCGCCGCCGGCCGTGGCGGGGCCGAGCCAGGCCGAAAACGAGGCGCGCATCCGCGAGCTGCAACAGGAACGCGATGATTTG
>DASZAB010000101.1:0-4062 GCA_035945675.1 Verrucomicrobiia bacterium
GTATTGAAACGGCTTGCCGACGCGCTCACCGACGGCGATACGATTTACGCCGTCATCAAAGGGTTTGCCATGAACAACGACGGCGCAAATAAAATCGGCTACACTGCGCCGGGTGTCGAAGGCCAGGCCGAAGTCATCGCCACGGCGCAGGCGATGGCCGGATTTGCGCCCGAAACCATCAGTTACGTCGAGACGCACGGCACGGCCACGCCGCTGGGCGATCCGATTGAAATCGAGGGATTGGCGAAGGCATTTCGCGCCGGGACAAGCCGGGATCCCGAAAACTTTCGGGGCTGCGCCATCGGCGCGGTGAAAAGCAACGTCGGCCACCTCGACGTCGCAGCCGGTGTCACCGGTTTGATTAAAACCGCGCTGGCGTTGCACCGTAAACAGATTCCGCCGAGCCTGCATTTCCAGTCGCCAAACCCGAAAATTGATTTTGCGAACAGTCCGTTCTTCGTGAACACCAAACTGACGGAATGGAAAAACCCCGTCTCGGAGTCGGGGCGCCGCGCCGGCGTCAGTTCCTTCGGTATCGGCGGCACAAACGCACACATCGTGCTCGAGGAGGGGCCGGTGACCAAAGCCCTGGAAAAGTCGCGTCCGGCGCAATTGCTTTTGCTTTCGGCCAGAACGGAAAGCGCGCTGGACCAGGCGACCGCCAATCTTGCCGTACACTTGAAACAAAATTCGGGACTCAATCTTGCGGACGCCGCCTATACCTTGCAAGTCGGCCGGCGCGAGTTCATCCACCGACGCATGCTGGTTTGCCGCGGCACCGGCGCCGCCGCGCAAATTCTGGAAACGCGCGATGCCAAACGGATGTTTTCCAGCGTGGCCGAACACGAAAACCCGCCGGTCATTTTCATGTTCCCCGGCCAGGGCGCGCAGCAGGTCAACATGGCGCGCGAGCTTTACGAGCAGGAGACCATTTTTCGCGAGCAAGTGGACCACGGTTGCGAAATGCTCCTGCCGCATCTCGGCTTTGATTTGCGGACGGTGCTGTATCCGGAACCGGAAAAAACCGGGGAAGCGCAGAAGCAATTGACGCAAACCTCGGTCGCGCAACCGGCGCTGTTCGTCATCGAATACGCGCTGGCAAAACTTTGGATGAGCTGGGGGGTGCAGCCGCAGGCGATGATTGGGCACAGCCTCGGCGAATACGTCGCCGCATGTCTGGCCGGCGTGTTCACGCTGGATGATGCGCTCGCGCTGGTCGCCGGGCGCGGCCGGATGATGCAACAAATGCCTGCCGGCACGATGCTCGCGGTGCGATTACCGGAGAGTGACGTAAAGCCGCTGCTCAACGGAAAGATTTCACTGTCCGCGGTCAATGCGCCTTCGCTTTGCGTTGTCTCCGGGCCGGCGGAGGCAATTGAAACAGTTCAACGCACGTTGACGCAGCGCGGTGTCGCCTGCACGCCGCTGCAAACTTCACATGCGTTTCATTCACCCGTGATGGAGCCGGTTTTGCAGCCGTTCGCCGAACAAGTTGGCAAAATGAAATCAAGCGCCCCGCGGATTCCGTTCATCTCGAACGTGACGGGCACGTGGATTTCCCCTGAACAGGCGGCCGATCCGAATTATTGGGCGAGTCACTTGCGCCAGACCGTGCGTTTTGCCGACGGTGTGGCGGAATTGCTCAAGGAACCGGCGCGCGTCCTTCTGGAAGTTGGTCCGGGCCAGACTTTGAGCAATCTGGCCAAACAACACCCGTCGCGCGGCGCCGGCACCACCATCACCCCCTCGCTCCGTCTGGCGCAGGATTCGGTTTCGGACCTGGAAATGTTGTTAACGGCGCTCGGCCGGCTCTGGCTCGCAGGCGCAGGAATTGATTGGATGACCTTTTACAAATATGAACACCGCCGGCGGGTGTCCTTGCCGACGTATCCATTCGAGCGGAAGCGTTATTTCGTTGAACCGGCAAAGTCCAACCGGACGCAGACGGTTTCATCCGCCGACACGCTGCTTGGGCGCAACCAGACCGTTGCCCCAACTTCACACGATGGACCCGAAGAAGTGGTTCCCATCCATTTCAAGTCCGCCTCCGCGCCGGCCACGCCGAAGGAAAGAACAATCGAAACTCTGCGGACGTTGTTGCGCGATTTGTCCGGTATCAACACCGCTGCGACGAACAGCACGACGACGTTCGCGGAGATGGGTCTCGAATCCCTGTTCCTGACGCAATTCAGCGTGGCCATCGAAAAGAAGCTGGGTGTGCGCATCGCCTTCCGCCAGCTGCTCCAGGAATTTTCCACGCTTGACGCACTCGCGGCGCACCTCGAGAGTTGCGACAGCCGGAGTGACGAAGGCGCTTCTTTGAAATCGGAAACCGGCGGGAACTGCCTTTCGTTGGCTGCCACTCTTCCGCTCACCGAAGCCCAGCGCGAACTCTGGCTCGCTTCGCAAATCAGCGATGCCGCGTCCTGCGCCTACAACGAATGCCGTCTGCTGCATCTGCGCGGCGGATTGAAGGAGAACACGCTGACGGCGGGCATTCAAACCCTGGTGGACCGGCATGAGGCACTGCGGACCACGTTCACACCCGGCGGTGATTTCCAACAGACTCAACCCGCCCTCAAGGTGGACGTGCCGCTGCTCGACTGGTCCACACTGCCGGCCGAAGTGCGGGGGTCGCGCCTGACCGCGCTGCAACGCGACGAGGCCCGGTTGCCGTTTGATTTGGTCGCGGGGCCGCTGCTGCGAGCGTGGCTGATCCGGCTGGAAGAACAGCATCACGTGTTGGTGCTGACCGTGCATCATATTGTTTGCGACGGGCATTCACTGGGGATCTTGTTGCGCGAACTGGCGGAAATTTATTCGGCAGAATGCCACGGCGCACACAGCGAGCTCGCCGCCCCGCCGCAATGGAGCGATTACGCCCGGCAGCAATTGCAGGAAAACCCGGCCCGCGCCACGGACGAGGTGTTCTGGGCAAAGCAATTCGCCGAGGGCGCTCCGCTATTGGAACTGCCAACAGACCATCGGCGTCCAGCGTCGTGGACGTTTGAAGGGGCGCGCGAATCCTGCGTGCTGCGGTCGCCCCTCGGTGCGGAGTTGAAGCGCCTCGGTGCACAGCGCGGCGCGACGCTGTTTACCACGCTGCTCGCGGCTTATGGCACGTGGTTGTGCCGGTTGACCGGCCAGAATGAAATCGTGGTTGGCATTCCCGTCGCCGACCGCGCGATGGCGGGCGGCGAATCACTTGTCGGCCATTGCGTGAATTTTCTGCCGCTGCGCCTGGAGTTCAATCCCGAGGAGACATTCGAGGCAAATCTAAGGCGTGTGCAAAAAGTTTTCCTCGAAGCCTACGAGCATCAGCAATGCACCTTTGGCCGCCTGCTGCAGAAATTGAATTTCTCCCGTGACCCGAGCCGGATGCCGCTGGTATCGGTCACGTTCAACACGCAGCGCCTCGGCGAGGAGTTGAAATTCGCCGGCCTCGAAACGGAACTGGACGCCAACCCGCTGGCTTCCACCCATTTCGACCTTGGCTTCGACGTGACCGACATGGGTGGCGCGCTGCGACTCAATTGTCGTTACAACACCGGCCTGTTTGCGGCAGAAACCATCCAGCGCTGGCTGGGATATTTTCAAACCCTGCTTGAAGGCATTGCCGCCGGGCCGACACAAAAAATCCACGAACTGCCATTGCTGGCCGAGGCCGAACGGCGACGAATTCTCGTCGAGTGGAATCCCGCCGTCGCGAAACCGGCAAGCTTTGCGGGCGATAAATGCATCCACGAACTGTTCGAGGAACAGGCCGTTCGGACACCCGAGGCGGTGGCGGTCACGTTTGAAAATCAATCCGTAACTTACAGGGAATTGGGCCGCCGGGCCGACCGGCTGGCGCAACAACTGCGCGCGCTTGGCGTCGGCCCGGAGGTGAAGGTCGGCCTTTGCCTGGAACGCTCGCCGGAAATGGTCGTGGGCATTCTGGCCATTCTCAAGGCGGGCGGCGCGTATGTGCCGCTCGACCCGTCGCATCCGCGCGAGCGGCTGGCATTCGTGCTCCGGGACGCGCAAGTCCCGGTGTTGCTGACGCAGCGGTCGTTGCGCGAC
>DASZAB010000102.1:0-24653 GCA_035945675.1 Verrucomicrobiia bacterium
CCGCCATGGAACGGGAAATGTACCAGTTGGACCACTCTCAAGCCCAGCCGTCAACGGATACAAATTCCGCGACTGTGGCGGCACAGCCTGCCGCGTCCCTCACTACGGCAGCCGACACAACTACTGCCCCAGCGGCGGCTCCCCAGACTGCTGCAACGCCGGCGGCTGAGGCTCCGGTTGAAGCCCCGGCTGCGACCGCTTCGGCCGATGAAACTCCGGCTGCAGCCAGTCCGGTTGCGGCTGTGCCTGCGGCCACCACGCCGGCTTCTGAAGCCCCCACGGCGACCGCCGCGGTGACGGCTCCCGCTGCTGCCGCTTCGACTCCTGAAACACCTGCTGCCGCTCCTGCGGAGGTAGAAACACCGGCGGTCACCGCTCCAACGGTTACCACCCCGGCCGCTACGGCTTCCGAAGCGCCGGTCGCTATTTCTGCGACGACTGAAACTCCGGCGGCCACTCCTGTGATCGCAAAAGCTCCTGCCGCTGCCATTGCTCCGGCACCGGCGGCTCCCGTTGCCACCACACCGGCCAAAGTCGCGCCAGTGGCAACAGCGCCCGTGACGGCACCGGTGACGGTTGCAGCCGCTCCCAAAATTACCCTTGCGTCCGCGGCCCCGATTACCACTTACGCTCAACCGGTTGTGCCGACACCCGTCAAGACTCCGACGCCGGCAGCAATGGTAAACTCCGGGACGACGTTGGTCCTCCACGCGGCGGCGTTGCCGGCAAGCTCACCGGCCTCGGCGCGGCCCGCCAACGAACTGGTGACCACGACCGGCGCGGTTTACCGGAATGCGGAGGTGGAACGGGTGATGCCGGATGCCATCATCATCAGCTACACGCCGGTCGGCGGCGGCTGGGCGATGACCCGGATCAACCTCAGCGATCTTTCCCCCGAAATGCAGCAGCGCTATCGAAAATAGCCGCAGACATTTCGTAGGAGTTAATTGGAAATGCCCGGAGTTGCGGAAATTGCCTCTCTGGGCATTGCATTTCTCCTTCCGGTTCCCAGGCGGGTGGTGGACGAACCTGCGCCGTCAACCGGCCAGGAAACCGATCCGATCTTGGACCGGCTGAATCCCTTGATCAGAGTCCATTTACCGAATAAACCGCGTAACCCCGCGGCGCGGCCCAGACCTGCACGTTCCCATTCCCATCGCACCATTGATTATTGGGCTGGACGTTCTGGCCGCTGACCGTCGAAGACCAGGCATAAGCCTTCAAGGTTTGATTTTTCAGGTACCCGTTCCCGGTCGTCACCGTATAACCCTTCCAATTGGTCGGATTGGTGTTGATGATGACGATGTAGCCGGGTGACGACGAAGAATATCCATAGCTGCCGTAGATGAGGCATTGAGGGTCGCTGCTCTCCAGCACTTGAATGTTCGGCCCGCCGGCGGCGAGTTTCTCTCTGCACCACACCAGTTGATTGATACCGTTGCCCCAGCCGCTGCCGCTGCCGCCACCGGTCGCCAGGCCGTAGTTAAAATAATCCTCCCAGAAAATGCACGGGTAACCCTGGTAGGTCATAATAATCGCGTAGGCAATCATCTTGTCATTGACGATCTGGTCCGTGTCGTGGTTCGCACAAAACGTCACCGCCTTGAACGGATTCTTTGACGCGTAGCACTGGTTGGGGTCGAGGATATTGGCGAGATTGCCGCCGCCGCTGGTGTCGTTGCAGAACGCCTGCATCGTGTAATACAGCGGGAAATCAAACGCGGAGGAATTGGCCGCGTTGACCCAGTTATCAATGTTCCCGACATTCGTGTCCCAGTATTCGCCCACGGAGAACGTCGGGCTGGTGGCGGCATTCATGTCGTGGACCACCCAGGAATGGTAGCCCTTTACGTAATCATACCGCCAGCCGTCGAACCCGGCGTTACTCGAGCTTTTCAGCCACCCCATCCAAGTCATGATGTCGCCGTACGGCGGCGAATTGACGTAACAAATGTCCGGATAACCGCCGAACGTGCCTTCGTCGCTGACCTCCTGGTAATTGGGATGAAAGGAATCCCAATGCCACAGGCATTTGCCGCTGGCGACGTGGCTGAAATCCGTATAGGACGTGCCGCCGGTGTAGGGGTTGGACTCGCTTTGGCCGCCGCTGCGGTGATTTAGGACCATGTCGCCGATGCAGGAAATGCCCAGCACCTTGAAGGCGGCGATGGCGCTCTGCAACTGGGCCTGCGTGCCGAAATGCGTCGCGGTGGTGCCTTCCTGGTTCAACTGCCCCAAGTCATAGTAATCGTAGGGGTCATAACCCATTGAATACCCGCCACTGGCGCATTTCTGCGGCGGCGGAAACCAGATGCGGTTGATACCATAACCACCAGCCATGTTCGCCAAAGCGGAAGCTTCCGATTGCATGGTGGGATACCAGGGGCTGGGACAATTCCAATAGAACCCCTCCATCATGACCCCGGCAATGACCGAGGACGCGGACAGGAGCACGGCCAGTAATGACAAAACCAGCCGGATGCCGAAGAGTCGCCGGGGAACCCTGTGGCAACGTCGTAGTGAAGGAACGTCTTGAACGACCCGGGTCAAGGCCCGGGATTCCGTAAACGAACGAGTCATAACTATCCTTTCTTTTTATGGTTTTGAAGTGCCTGGTGACACTTCATTTCCCCCAAGAAGCTGGACCTACCCGGAACACCTTGAGCCGGGAAACCGGACAACCCCCGCGCCGGTTAAAGCCAACCACCTCAAACTCGCGTCGAAACAGCATGCTCCCACCAGCGACACATAAGGTGAACTGCAAAAATGATTAGCAAACGTCACATAGGATTTCCACAGCATGTTTGTGCGGGATGGCCATCCGGCGTATTTCTCATTTGATTCGACGCTGGGAATTGGTTTGAGCCCCCTTCAATGCAAATTCGAGATTGACGCCTGACCATTTTGTAAACAGGGTGACGGGTGCTGCGGGCATAAGTTGATCAGGGATGGCAACGTCTTTTCAGAAGGACGTCAGATGTTTCAAGGCTGAATCGTGCGTGGTTTGTTGTAGAAAAAACACAACTTTCGTGGAAAGGGCTGTTATGACCAAATGGACGGCAACTCTCATTTGTTCCGCCTTCCTGATTTCCGGATGCGCGGAGGTGCAGGTGAAACGCGTTGATGACCGGGACGCGTCGGACGGTGTGCACTTCTATGAGCCCCGGCCTTACTTGCTGGTGAGCAGTCAACCGAAGAAGGATGACAAAGGGAATGTTCAAAACCAGTTCGCGAGCCAGATTATCTGGCTCCCCGACCACAGCCGCCGTTATGTGGTCAAAATCAAACCCGGATGGGGAACGGCGGACGGCAGCGTGAAACTTCAGGACGGATGGATGCTCGACACGCTGGGTTCCAAAACGGATTCGCAAGGCCCTGAGACGGTTACCGCCCTCGCCGGACTGGTCAGAGCGGCCACGCTGAAGGCGGAGCAAACGCCCCAAGGGCTTTATCGGATTGATATTGCCCCGGACGGAGCCGTGAACCTCGTAAAACAGCCGGGGTGGTAACGGCCTTATGGCTGGCTGGAAATACGCTGCCAGTTCACACCCTGCGAGCCGGCGTACTTCTCAAACGCCTTTTCGTTTTGAATCAACACGCTGCGCACCACGCTCGAATCGTCCGCGCGGCCCAGTTCCAGAATGCTGTCCGGGATGATGCCCATTTTTTTATGCGCGTAGAGCAGCGCGAACACCGATTGCGCGAGGGTCTGGTACGGCAGTTCCTTGTAGGCGCCTTCAATTGCGTCCTCGGCGGCGTTGGCCAGAAATTCCAACTGGTCCACCAGATGGGGGAATTTCGGCGCGTTGATCTGGGTGAATTCCAGCTTCCACTGGGGCAACTGGCGCAGGACTTTCTCCGCGATGGCCGGGGTGATGCTGGCCGAGGCGCTGTTCACGAACTTGGCAATTTCAGGCATGACGGCGGCAAGTTAAGGAAAACCCCGCCCGGACGAAAGTTAAATTGTGGAATCGAAACGCGCTTTTCTTCGCCCGGCTTCCTGCTAGGAATAAGCCCGTGCAAGACCTCATCGCCAAAGCCGAAACCCTGCTGGAGGCGCTGCCGTATATCCTGCGGTTCAGCGGCGCCACCTTCGTCGTCAAATACGGCGGCAGCTTCATGGATTCGCCCGATGCCAACGTCCGCCACAGCGTCGCCCGCGACATCGTTTTCCTCGAGGCCGTCGAGATTGACCCGGTGGTGGTGCACGGGGGCGGCAAGGCCATCACCCGCGCGATGGAGAAGGCCGGGTTGAAGGCGGAATTCGTCCAGGGCCAGCGGGTCACGAATGAGGCGACGGCCAAGATCGTGGACGACGTGTTGTCGCGCGAAATCAATCCGGACATCGTCAAGACCATCAACGCGCTGGGCGGCCGCGCCATTGGTTTTGCCGGGCCCGATATTTTCAAGTGCCGCAAGCTCTGGCTGGACGACAAGGAAAATCCGGGCAAAAAAATTGACATCGGTTATGTGGGCGAAGTCGTGGAAGTCAACACCGCGCCGTTGAAGGAGTCCATCTGGTGCGGTTTCACGCCGGTCATCAGCCCGACGGCGCGCGGCGAAGACGGGAAGATTTACAACTGCAACGCGGACGTGGCGGCCGCGCAGGCTGCCATTGCGCTCAAGGCCAAACGGCTCGTGTTCATGAGCGATGTCCCGGGCTTGCTGAACGACCCGAAACGGCCGGATTCGGTCGTGCCCCATCTCAAAACCGGCGAAGTCGGCGAACTCAAGAAAAACGGCGTTATTGACAAAGGCATGATTCCAAAGGTGGACAGCGCGGTGGCCGCCATCCAGTCCGGGGTGGAAAAGGTCTCGTTCGTGGATGGCCGCGTGCCGCACGCCGTGCTGCTCGAAATCTTCACCGATGAAGGTGTGGGCACGGAAGTGGTGCTCTAAGGTTTGCGGTTTATGATGTATGATTTATGATTGAAAGGCTGTCGGAGTTCACGATTTTGCGCGGGTGACCGGACGGGCCGTGTCCGGCAAGCTCAAGCTTGAACTCCAACGAAAATCATCAATGGACCCGGCCGCTTACATATTGCGCGAGAACACCGGAACTTCCGGCATCGTGGAAACTGCCCGGACGGTGGCCGCCACGTTGGCGGAGCACGAGATTCCGCATCTGGTCGTGGGCGGATTGGCGGTGCAGGAACACGGTTATCCGCGCGTGACGATTGACGTGGACATCGTTGTGCCCGACGTGTTGGAGGCGCTGGAATTTCTCACGGCCAGTTTGACCGGTCCGTTTTATCGGGTGCCGGAGGTTCAAGACCGCGTGGAAGACCGTCGGAATGGCGTCATGGTGGACTTGCTGCCGGCCGGCAGAGTTTTGCAGCGCGGCTGTAAAGTGCCGTTTCCGCAACCCGGCAAAGTAGCTGAACAACTCCAGATCATTTCGCTGGAGGAATTGATTTCGTTGAAGCTCGACAGTTGGGCAAATAACCCTACCCGGCGCCTCAAAGATAAAGCCGATGTCGTTGAGCTGATCAAATATCGCAAATTACCCCGCGATCTGGCGGTGAATCCCGCCGTGCGCGCGCACTACCTCGAAACTTGGGACGCGCTGCGGGCGGAGAAATAATTGCAGATTGGCAATTGCGTCTGACTCGAAATTCGTTTTGAAATTGTGGATTGGCGATTGCGAATTGCGGATTTTAATGAACCCGGAAGAGCTTAAGCAACGAACGAAGGTTTTTGGCAAGCGAGTCATAAAATTAATTGAGGCATTGCCGAAAAACACAACGACTTCTGTCATCGGCAGGCAGCCCTTGCGCAGCGCAACGTCCGTTGGCGCCAACTACCGGGCCGTTTGCCGCGCCAAATCGCGCGCCGACTTCATCGCCAAACTCGGAATTGTTGAAGAAGAATGCGATGAATCACTTTATTGGTTCGAAATGTTGGTGGAAACAAATCAAATCAGACCGGCATTAGTCTCGAACTTGATGCAGGAAGGTGCGGAAATACTTGCCATTGTCGTTGCATCCGCTAAAACCGCACTCGTGAAAAACAATCCGCAATCCGCAATCGCCAATCCAAAATGAAGGAACTTGTTCCATCACCGCCGCCGCTCGTACACAACCAGTACGAGTCGGTGCGGCAATTGTTCAGCAAGAACGTTATTCCGAGCTATGGACGTTTTGACCTCGTGCTCAGTCACGGCGCGGGCAGCTACGTCTTTGACGTCGCCGGCAAACGCTACCTAGACCTCGGCAGCGGCATCGCGGTGTGCTGCCTCGGGCACGCGCATCCGGCCATCACCGACGCGCTGGTCGAGCAATCGCGCAAACTGATTCATGTTTCGAATTTATATTTTACCGAGCCGCAGGGCCGGCTGGCGGCCGAACTGGTCAAACGCATCGGCGCGGGCAAATGCTTTTTCGCCAACAGCGGCGCGGAGGCCAACGAAGGACTGTTCAAGGTCGCGCGAAAATTTGGCCATGACGAAGGCCGGTTTGAAATCCTGACGGCGACGAATTCATTTCACGGCCGCACCCTGGCCGGCATTGCGGCGACCGGGCAGGACAAGGTCAAGCAGGGCTTTGAGCCGATGATGCCCGGCTTCCGGCATATTCCGTTCAACGACCTGGCCGCCGCGCGCGCCGCGATTTCACCGGCGACGGTCGCCATCATGATTGAAGGCGTGCAAGGCGAGGGCGGGGTCACGCCCGCCGCCCCGGAATACCTGCTGGGCTTGCGCGCTCTCTGCGATGAAAAGAAGCTGCTGCTGCTCATGGATGAAGTGCAGTGTGGATATTACCGGAGCGGAAAATTCCTCAGTTTTCAGCGAATCCTGGAAGAATGTAGCAGCCGACGTGAGGAGGCTCCTTCTCAAAGATCAACAAGAGGTCAGAGCCTCGTAACCTCGGCTGCTACGGATTTTCTTCCTGACGGCGTTTCGATGGCCAAATCGCTCGGCGGCGGTTTTCCCATCGGCGCGTTCTGGGTACGGGCGCCCTATGCGGACTTGCTCGGACCGGGCACGCACGCCACAACATTTGGCGGCACGCCGTTGGCCTGCGCCGTGGCGTTGAAAATCCTGGAAGTCATCGAACGCGAGCGGTTGGATGAGAACGCCCGCAAACTCGGCGACTGGATGAAAAGCGAGTTGGAACGGCTGGCCGCTGCTTATCCGCAAGTGGTCCGGCGGGCGCGGGGATTCGGCTTCATGCTCGGTTTGGAACTGATGGAAAGGGAAAAAATCTCGGCGTTCGCGTCGAGCGACAAGACGGCGGCCGTGCAGTTTGTCAACCGGCTGCACCAGGCCGGTGTGCTGACGATTCCGGCAGGCACGCAAATCGTGCGACTGCTGCCGCCGCTGAACCTCAAGCCGCAGGAGGCCGGCGAAGGCATCAGCAAAATCGAGGAAGTGGTCAAATCGCTCGCTTGAGAAAGCCCTCATCTCACCCCGGCCCTCTCCCGCTGGGAGAGGGAGAATGATTGGCCGATTTGCGCAATATCGCGAGGCGGTATGGGCAGGGAGAGTATTCAGCAACGCGGGGGCGCCGCCTGCGGTTCCCTCTCCCAGCGGGAGAGGGGCAGGGTGAGGGAGAACATTTACTCAAAACAGAATAGCGATGTTAAAGCAGGCGCCCAAAACAACCCGCATTGCCCGCAATTTGCGTCTGCGGGAATCCTGGGGTGAGCGGCTGATGTGGGCGTGGCTGCGTGACCGGCGTTTTACCGGGTATAAATTCCGGCGGCAACATCCAATCGGGCCCTATATCTTGGATTTCTTTTGCAACGGCGCAAAACTGGATGTCGAAGTGGATGGTTTTCAGCATGGCTCGCCGGAAAACCAGGTCAATGATGCCGTCCGCGACGCGTTTCTGGAAAATCAAGGAATCAAGGTCCTGCGATTTTGGAGTTCGCATTTGAGACGGGACAAACAAGTCATTCGGGATAAAATCTGGCAGACTTTGCAGGAACGAACGCCGCAGCCGGTCCCAGGTTGTTGCGTGCCGGGAAATGCGGCTTCAAACAGAACTTGAGAATTGTGAAATATTCGAGCCGCTCTCCCTCACCCCGGCCCTCTCCCGCTGGGAGAGGGAGAAGGGCAGCGTACGGTCTTGACTGAAACATGACTCCCGCCGCGCACAAACATTTGGCCGCCAGCGACCCGGTGATGCGCCGGCTCATCCGCGAATTCGGCCCTTGTGCACTCGAGCCGGAAACGCGCCGGTCGCCGTTTCAATCGCTGGTATTGGCAGTGGCGCACCAGCAGCTCCACGCCGCGGCGGCGAACACGATTCTCTCGCGGTTCAAAAAATTGTTTCCGCACCGGAAATTTCCGCGCCCGGAAGATCTGGTCGGCGTTACCGACGAACAAATCCGCGCCTGCGGCTTTTCCCTGGCTAAAATCAAGGCGATCCGCGACATCGCGGCAAAGACGCTGGCAGGTGTCGTCCCGACTTCGCGGCAAATCGTAAAATTATCCGACGATGAAATCGTTGCGCGCCTGACGGAGGTCCGCGGTGTCGGCCGCTGGACGGTGGAGATGCTGTTGATTTTCCAGTTGGGCCGTCCGGACGTTTTGCCGGCGGACGATTTCGGCGTGCGCACCGGTTTTTCCCGGGCCTATAAAAAGCGCGACCTGCCGAAGGTAAAGGACTTGCTGGCCTTCGGCGAGCGCTGGCGCCCGCACCGCACCACCGCCGCCTGGTACCTCTGGCAGGCAGCCAACGCGGCGCGCAAAAAGAAGTGACGCGTCGCCGGATCCGGGTTATAAATCACGTTTGGGCTTAATTCCAAAAAACTTTTGAAATGAAGCATTTATTGTCATTGGAGAGGTTGCCGAGCGCGGACATTGAAAAAATCCTGCGTGACGCCGTCGTGTACAAGCGCGAGCGGGCCCGACGCGACAAGCAGCCGCTGGCGGGACAGGTCTGGGTGCTGATGTTTTCCAAGTCCTCCACCCGCACGCGGGTTTCCTTCGAAGTCGGCATTCGCGAGCTGGGCGGCCAGACGATGTTTCTGAACGCGAACGAGATTCAACTGGGCCGGGGCGAGCCGGTCAAGGACACCGCCCGCGTGTTGGGCCGGATGATTGACGGCGCGGTCATCCGCACGTTTACCCAGGGCGATGTGGAGGAATTCGCCGAATTTTCCGGCGTCCCGACCATCAACGCGTTGACCGATGACGAGCATCCCTGCCAGATACTCGCGGACATCATGACGTTCCGGGAGCAGCGCGGGCCGATTGCCGGCAAAGTGGTGACATTTGTGGGCGACGGGGCGTGCAATGTGGCGCGCTCGTGGATGTTTGCGGCGGGGAAACTCGGCTTTGAATTGCGCATCGCCGCGCCGAAGAAATTCCAGCCGCCGGCGGAGATGGCAAAACGCGCCGGGGGAAACATCCTGTGCACGGACGACTTGCCGGCGGCGGCGAAAGGCGCGGATCTGCTTTACACGGACGTGTGGGTTTCCATGGGCAAGGAAACCGAGTCCGCCGAACGCCTGAAAACTTTGAACGGTTACCAGATCAACCAGAAGCTCCTCAAGCTGGCCAAGCCGAACGCGCTGGTGATGCATTGTCTGCCGGCGTATCGCGGCAAGGAGATTGACGGGGAAACGTTCGAGGCCAATGCCAACACAATTTTTGCGCAGGCGGAGAACCGGCTGCACGTGCAAAAGGCCGTGTTGAACTGGGTGGTTTCGTGAGGTTGTAGCCGCGTTTGTGAAAACGCGGTCCAATCGCCGTCCAATGTCCGCGCTTTGACAAGTACGGCTACAACGCATACTGCCGCAGATATTTTACGGCCACTTTCAAATCCTTCGGCCAGGGAGCGACGATCGTCACGGTCCGGCCGGTGGCGGGATGCGGCAATGTCAATTCTTCGGCATGCAGCGCGACGCGGGAAAGCAAAGGGCGTTCTTCATGTCCGGGCTTGAGCCGGTAATCGTGCTTGAGCCGCGACAGCCAGAGCTTTTTGCCGCCATAAAGTTCGTCGCCGACCATCGGCAGTCCGGCATGGCGCAGGTGGGCGCGGATCTGATGCGTGCGGCCGGTGAGCGGTTCGCAACGCAACAGCGTCCAGCCGGAAAACTTTTCCAGGACTTCAAACCGGGTTTTCGCTTTCTTGCCGTTTTTCGGGTCCACGCGCATCAGGCCGATTTTCAACGGATGCGGCGCGAGCCTGGCGTCCACTTCAAACTTGTCCTCCGTCGGCGTTCCCTGGGCGAGCGCCACATATTTTCTGAGCGGTTTTTCGGAACCGAACAGGTTGGCGAGCGCCACCAGCGTTGGTTTGTCTTTGGCCAGCAGCAGCACACCGCTGGTTTCGGACTCGAGCCGGTGGGCGTTCATCAGATAAGTCAGGTTGCGTTCACGCGCCCACGGTTTGCCGGCGGCGATGGCGGTGTGGACCAATTTCATCAAGTTGGGCCGCTGGGGGTCATAACGGTCGGGTGAACTGAGCAGGCCGGCGGGTTTGTCGAGCGCGAGCAAGTGATCGTCCTCGAACAAGACCGGGATCTCCCAGAATTCACGCGTGGCGGGGGAGGAAAGTTTGACGACGCTCACGGCTTTCAATCGCATGTTTAGTTTCCACCGCCGTCACGACCGTGGGCCCGGATAGCGGCGCGGCTGGTCTACGGTGCGGGCGTCCTCGCCTGGTCCTGGAAGATGGGCGTGTCGCGCAAGTCCCGGCTGCCGTTGCGATCCAGCCAGTTGTAAAATGCCGCGGTCTCGCGTTGTTGCCGGAAGGCGGCGGTAAACTGCGGCAAATTGGCGGCCATGGCGGCAGTGTCGAGCGGCAATTGCCCTTTAACGTAAACAATAAAGCCCCCGTCATCCGTCGTTTCAAAATTACTCGCATGGCCGGCGGGCGTGGCAAACGCCACCGACTTCAGTTGATTCAAGGCGACGTGATCGCCCAGTTCGGGCAGGTCCGCCGTGCTCAAGGCAAATGGCGGCAGCGTTTCGGGACGCAGCCCGGCGGCAGTGCAAGCGGCGGAAAAGCTGCTTTCCTGGGCCAAAGCGATTTGAAGTTTCAAAACAAAATTGGTTCCGGCTTCCTGTGCGCGCAATGTGCCTTCATGCAACTGATAATCCTGCGTGACGCGGTCGCGGATCCGGCTGAGCGGCGGGATTTCGCTGGGCAGCTGTTTGTTGAGGGCGATCACGTAGATGGCGTCGCGGCCGACAATCGGGCCGGCCAGCGGCTCATCCGGCGTCAAACCAAAGGCGGCTTTGGTGAAGGCTTCCGGCGCGGTGAACTCCGCCGGCCCGTAGGCCTGGCCAAACGGCGCGGTGAGATGCATCGCCAGCCCCTTTTGCTTGGCGACGGTCGCGAGATTTTCCGGCCGTACCGGATCCAGGTTGAACACCGTGTTGGCGAAATCATCGGCCTGTTGGCGCGCATCCGCCAGCGCCTGTTCGCGGATCAAAGCGTCGCGAAGTTTTGCCCTGGCATCGTCGGGCGATTTCGCGTCGGGAACGGCGTTCGTGCCGTACCGGTTATAGATGGCTTCCACCTGGTCGTTGAGATTGGTTAATTTCTGCGCCGCTCCGGCCATGAAATTGGTTACCGGGAAGGCGACGTAATTGACCTCCACCCGGTCGGGGAGGCGGTATTCGGCGAGGTAATTCGTGTAAAATTGGCCGACGAGAGCGGGCGTCACCGGCACGGCGGCCAGGTAATTCGAAGCGGAAAAGACGACGATTTGCGCAGAGAGTTTCTGATATTCGTGCTGATATACGGCGGCAGCTTCCTGCGGCGTGATGAGCACGCCGGACATTCCCACCATCTGGCGCAACTGTTCAATGATCAGTTCGTGACGGACGAGATTTTCAAAATCCGCAGCACTCAGGTTTTCCGGTCGCAGAACCGCCTTCACAAAACCTTCCAGCGGCACACTTTCGATATTGTTCCCGAACGCCTGGACCAGCGCGGGTGAACTTAAAATCACCTTCGCCATCGTCGCCACCGCGTCGTTTCCAACGTGAATACCCAGATCGTCCGCCTTTTGAATGAGCAATAGGCGAATGTAAATGTCGCGATCCAAATCCGCCGCGGAATAATTGGGGTCCCGATCCGGCCATCGGTGGGTATTCAGCCAATGCTCAATATAGACTTCACCCTTGGCGCCCAAATAGGCGTCGGGCGTGACTTTCCGCCCGGCGATCGAACCCAGGTCGCCCGATCCCCGGCCACCGCTGTTGCGGCTGCCTGGAGCGGTGCCCCACCAGACGAATGAAATAATCGTGAGGCCGGCGATGAACCACCAGAGCCATTTTGAATGTTTACGAATTGTCCCGATCATAGGTCAAAACAGGAAAATGCAGCGTACCCGGCGCAAGTGAATAAGGCAATCGAAATTGGAAACTGAACCCGGGGTTCCTGGCCCTCGGAATTCACTGGACCCCGGACGCCAGACACCACCCTCTATTTCAGCCACTTCGCCACGTCCGCTGCCGCGTAGGTGATGAGAATGTCCGCACCCGCCCGCCGCATGGCCAAAAGACTTTCCAGCGTCACCGCGCGCTCGTCAATCCAGCCTTTGGCGCCCGCCGCCTTGATCATCGCGTGCTCCGCGCTCACCGAATAGGCCGCGGTGGGGTAGCCGAATTTGGTTTTCACGCGGTAAATCAAATCCAGATACGCCAGCGCCGGTTTGACCATTACGATGTCCGAGCCTTCCTGGATGTCCAGCGCCACCTCGCGCAACGCTTCATTCGCGTTCGCCGCGTCCATCTGGTAACTCCGCCGATCGCCGAATTTCGGCGCGGACTCGGCGGCCTCGCGGAAGGGTCCGTAAAACGCCGACGCAAACTTCGCCGCGTAGGACATGATGGGTGTGTCGGTGAAACCGTTCCGGTCCAGTTCGGCGCGGATGGCGGCCACGCGACCGTCCATCATGTCGCTGGGCGCGACCAGGTCCGCGCCGGCCTCGGCATGGCTGGCCGCGGTGCACGCGAGCAGTTTCAGCGACGGGTCATTCAGTATTTTTACCGGAGCGCCGGCCTCCGGCCCGGCGTGTGCCGGTCTTTTTCCGCTGTGCCGGTTCGGAGACCGGCGTTCCGTTCCGACGACGCCGCAATGGCCGTGCTCCATGTATTCGCACAGGCAAACGTCAGTGATGACCAGCAGCGACGGCAATTCCTTTTTCAGGAACCGGACAGTTTGCTGCACGATGCCGTTTTTCGCGTAGGCGCCCGAAGCCCTGGCGTCCTTTTGGTCGGGGATGCCGAAAAGCAAAATGGCCGGAACGCCGACGGCGTGGGCCCGCGCCGCTTCGCGGACGACTTCATCCGGAGAAAGCTGGAACACCCCGGGCATGGCCTCGATGGGGCGGCGCAGTTTCTTGCCGAAGCGCGCAAACAAAGGCAGGACCAACTGGTCCACACTCAAATGCGTTTCGGCCACGAGCCGGCGCAAGGCCGGCGACTGCCGCAGCCGCCGTGGGCGATAAACCGGAAATCCGGGCAAAGTCATGCAAGCAGTTTAGATTTTGTCCGCGCCGTGCAAAGTGCAAAGTTTAAGTAGCAGCGGACGTTAGTCCGCTCCATTCCAGGAAATGAGCCGACTGACGTCGGCTGCTACCATGAACGAACTTCAAGGCGGACTGTGCAAAGTGAAAAGTGGAGACACCGGTTTGGGAGTTGGCCCCCGCAGCAAATTGAACCAATTCCCTTCGTGACACTTCGGGGGATTCGTGTCATGGATTTTTGCCGTGCGGCGGGTGAAACAGATTTTCTGGGTCCTGGCGGTGGCGCTCGTTTTCATCGCGGGCGCCTGGTTCGGCCTCAAGTTGACCCGTTTGCTGACGCCCGTCGCCGGTGTTCGCGTGGAAAATACCGCCACGGTCGTGCAGCAGGTTCAGACGCTTTCAGACCTGGTCACCGTCAAATACGTCCTGGAAAAGGTCGAGATTGTGGATTCACCACCGACGAGCATGCTGGGGCAGTTTGTCCAGGGCGAAAACCGCGTGCTGCTGCTGGCGCACGGCATCGTCAAGGCGGGCATTGATTTGAAACGGCTCCAAAAGGAGGACGTCGACATTGCCGGCAAAAAAATCTTTATCCATCTGCCGCCGCCGCAAATCACCGACGCCTATCTGGATGAACGTCAAACCCAGGTCATTGACTGGCAAAAGGGATTTTTACGCGACTTCGACAAGGACCTGGAAACGACCGCGCGCCAGAATGCCGTGGACGACATCCGCCGGGCCGCCCGGGCGGCAGGAATTTTGAAGGACGCCGATGACCGGGCGCGTCTGGAACTGGCCGTGTTTCTGAACCAGGCGGGGTTTGAGCAGGTGGAATTTGTTCCCCAGCGCCCGATTGGCACCGTGCCCGACAAGGTGCCTAAATTTTAGCCAGCGTGCTTGATTTTGACCGGCTGGGGAAGGTCGCCTTCGGGTTGATTTTCAATGGCAATCTGCAGGCGGCGTTTGGACATGGAGATACGCATGACGTGCGAGCGGAGCTGCATCAGGCAAAGCGCCGGGACTCGGGGCGCGCGCTGCAGATTTGCAGCTTCGCCCGAAGCGCGAGTTTGTGGGAGGATTTTCGACAAACTGCTTTTCTTGGCCATGCGGGTGACGTACCGCAAGTCATGTGCCAGAAAATCTTCAAACCAGCCCGCTGGCGACCTTCGCCCGGTGCAAAACTTTCTGCGCCAGTGTCCGCGCCTTATGCGCGCCATCAGACAAAATTTTGTCGACGAAATCCGGATGGGCGGCCAGTTCCGCGCGCTGTTTCCGCGCCCCGGCGAAGTAATTCCAATAGCATTCAAACAACGCCTTCTTCAAGTCGCCATAACCGAGTCCGCCGGCGCGCAGACGGTTCTCAAAGTCCTTCGTCACGTCCGGCGGCGCCACCAATTTGAGCAATTGGATGGCGAGATTCCTGTCCGCGTCGGGTTTGGGCTCCTGCGGTGTGCGGCTGTCCATGACGATGCCCATGATTTTTTTGCGGATCGCCTTTTCGTCGCCGAAAATCTCAATCGTGTTGCCGTAACTCTTGCTCATTTTCTGGCCATCGGTGCCCGGCACCACGGCGACCTCGTCACGGATTTGCGGTTCCGGAATAACGAACGTCTCGCCGTATTGCTCATTGAATTTGATGGCGATGTCGCGCGTCATTTCGACGTGCTGCTTCTGGTCGCGCCCGACCGGCACCACGTTTGAATCGTAAATCAGGATGTCCGCCGCCATGAGCACCGGATAGGCGAACAAACCGTGGCTCGGCGCGATGCCTTTGGCGATTTTGTCCTTGTAGCTGTGGGCGCGTTCGAGCAGGCCCATCGGCGTGACCGTGGAAAGCAGCCACGTCAGCTCGGTGACTTCCGGCACATCGGATTGGCGGAAGAAAACGGTCCGTTTCGGGTCGAGGCCGCACGCGAGAAAATCCAGCGCCACGTCGAGGGTGTTCTTGCGCCGTTCCGGCGCGTCGAACAGCGAGGTCATGGAATGGTAGTTCGCGATGAAATAAAACGCCTCGCCCTTTTCCTGAAGCTCGAGGGCCGGGCGCATCATCCCGAAATAATTGCCGAGATGCAGGGCGCCGCTGGGCTGGATGCCTGACAAAATTCGCATGGCAGAAGTTTAATTGGAAAACGTCGAACATCCAACACCGAACATCGAACTCCCAATGATTGAGCGTTACTAAACGATTGGAGGTTGGACGTCGGATGTTGAAGGTTGGGTGTTAAAGCCTTTTCAAAATCCCCGCCTTCACCTCCCACCGCTGCAAATCCTTGCCCAGTTCACGCGGCCAGTTTTCCTCGGTGGCGGTCATGAAGACCTGGCCGCTCGTCTTGCGCGCCGATTCGAACAGGGGCAGAAGACCGCTGCGTCGCTTCGCGTCCAGTTCCCCCATCACGTCGTCAATCAGGAGAATCGGCGGCGACCCGTGAAGTCCGGCCAGAAATTCCGCCTGCGCCATTTTCAACGCGATGGCCAGGGTGCGTTTCTGGCCTTCGCTGCCGAACTGCGCGGCGGATTTTCCGTTGAGCAACAGCTGCAAATCGTCGCGGTGCGGCCCGATCAGCGTGGAACGATAGCTCCGCTCCCGATTGCGGGATTGCGCCAACTCCACGGCGAAATCCTTTTTCACGCTCGGCTGATACTCAATGCGCAATTCCTCGGCGTCGTTGGAAATGCGGCGATAGGCCAGCCGCGCCAGGGGCGAAAATTTCGGCGCCAGTCCGCGCCGGGTGCAGACGATTTCGTCGCCCAACTTCACGAGTTCCTGTGAAAAACTGTCGAGGGCGGCCTCATCCACGGCGCGTTGCTTGAGCAGAGCATTGCGGGCGCGGACAGCGCGCATATAGCGCTGGAGCAGGGGAAGATAGCCGGGCTGCGTCTGGGCGAGCAGCAAATCCAGAAATCGCCGCCGCGCGCGCGCCGCGCCTTTGACCAGTTGCAAATCCTCCGTGCAAAAAACCACCGTGCGCAGCACGCCGAGATAATCCGTCAGTCTTTTCACCGGCTGGCCGTCCAGTGCGAGTTTGCGTTCGCTGGCCGACCAGAACATTTTGATTTCGCGCGAGCTTTGGCTGGTGAGGATGGTTGTGTCCCTTGCCCTGCCCAATCGGGGAGAGGGTTGGGGCGGGGGGTTTTGAGTTTGCGAACCAGGTTCCACCTCTCCCCCAACTTTGTTGGCGGAGAGGGAGGAAGATGGCAGTGACGTTGGAATTGTTCCGCCCACCACCGTGCCACCGACGAAGTATCCCTTTTGGCCGTGGCGAATCATTTGCGCGCCGCCGACGCCGCGGAACGAACGCAGCGTGGCCATGAGATAAACCGCTTCGAGGATGTTCGTTTTGCCTTGGGCGTTATCACCGAGCAGGAGGTGGAAACCCGGGGCAAAGTCAGTGTCCAGCCGCGTGTAATTGCGGAAGTCCCGGAGTCGCAGATGGGCCAGATGCACGCGGAGAAAATAGAAGCGCGGACGGTCCGTCCGCGAGTCTTTTCAATGTACTTAATCTGGAGACTTTGATTTGTCCGGCGGAAAATGTTTTCATCCGCCCATGGCGCCGTGCGTCATTTTTGAGGATGAACATCTGCTGGTGGTTCACAAGCCGGCCGGCTGGAACACGCACGCGCCCGGTCCATATGCGGGCGAGGGCATCTATGACTGGCTGCGCCATCGCGAGCCGCGCTGGTCTTCACTGGCAATTTTGCACCGGCTGGACAAGGAAACGAGCGGCGTGCTCGTGTTCGGCAAAACACCGGCCGCCAACCGTTCGCTTACGGAACAATTCACGCAGCGTCGCGTCCGCAAAAAATATCTGCTGTTGACCGATCGCGCGGTGCCGGAAGGCGGGTTCACCGTCAAAACCGCGCTGGTCCGGGCGGGCGAAAAATATCTGAGCCGGCCGCCGCACGCGGGCGCGGAAATCGCGGAGACGAAATTCCGTGGCAGCCTAGGTCACGAGGCTCAAATTAAAATCGGAAATAAGTCAGAGCCTCCGCACGTCGGCTGCCACACAGCGGTGGAGGCTGAGCCGCTGACAGGAAAAACCCACCAGATTCGTGTTCATGCGGCGGAGAAGGGATTCCCGATTCTCGGCGACGTGCTTTACGGGGGAACGCCGTCAACGCGCGTGTTTTTGCACGCGGCGGAAATTTCCTTTACCCATCCGGCCACCCACCGACCCGTGACGTTCGGCGTGCCGGCTGATTTTGCCGGAGACGAGGTGACCCGTCTCAAGCTTAAAACAGAAAAGTCAGAGCCTCCGCACCTCGGCCCCTGCCCATGGCGGGCCGCGGTGATTGAGCCGGAAATGACGAATGCCTTCCGCGTGATCCACGGCGCCAGCGACGGCCGGCCGGGGTGGTACGTCGAACGGCTGGGCGATTTTCTGCTCTCGCAATCCGAACAACCGCTGACCACGGACCAGCGCGAAGAGCTGTCGCGGCTCGCAAAAACGTTCTCCGCGCGCGGGGCGTATCACAAAATCCTGTCGCGACAGGTCCGGCGCACGACTCCGGGGGAGGCATCGCCGCAACGGGTGCTGGGGGAAGCGGCGCCGGATCGGTTCGAGATTTTAGAAAATGGCGTCCGCTTCGAGCTGAGTTTCACCGAGGGCTATTCCGTCGGGTTGTTTTTGGACCAGCGCGATAACCGCCGCCGCTTCTTGACCGGCCACATCGCGGCCGACTTCCCGCTCAGGTCGGAGCGACGAGTTTCACGAGTCCCCATTCCATCCGCCTGTGATAATTCAGGGACTCGTATAACTCGTCCCTCCGGAGCTGATTTTGAAATCCTCAATTGCTTCGCCTACACCTGTGGCTTTTCCGTGTGTGCGGCCGGGGCCGGCGCCCGGACGACGAACCTCGATCTTTCAAGGAAATACCTCGAATGGGGCCGCCGCAACTTCACGTTGAACAGGCTCGACCCGGCGGCGCACGATTTTATTTATGGCGACGCGTTCGACTGGCTGCGCCGGCTGGCGAAAAAGGGACGCCGCTTTGACACGGTGGCGCTGGATCCACCGACATTTTCGCAATCGAAGGAAAGCGGCGTCTTCCGCGCGGAAAAGAATTACGCCAGGCTCGTCAGTGCCGCGCTGCCGCTCGTGAAGCCGGGCGGAATTCTTTTTGCCTCGACCAATGCCGCCGACTGGCCGCCGGAGGCATTTCTCGCCAACGTCGAAACCGCCATCCATCCATCACGGCGTAAGATTTTACAGCGGCATTATTTCCCGCAATCGCCGGATTTCCCTGTCAGCCGCGGCGAACCGGCGTATTTAAAAACAGTGTGGTTGCGAATCAGTTAAAACGTGAAGCCGCCGTCCCATCCATCCGTTGCAGAAACGCCCCCGCGCCTGCGGCTCCGCATCACGGCGGCGGCGGAGAATTACATCCGTTCCGGTCATCCGTGGGTTTTTGCCGACAGTGTGCGCGAACAGAACCGCGCCGGCGCCTCCGGTGAACTCGCCGTGATCTACGATCGCCGGGACAAATTTCTTGCCGCCGGTTTTTTTGATCCGGATTCGCCCATCCGCGTGCGCGTGTTGCACGCGGGCAAACCGCAGGCGCTGGATGCCGCCTGGTGGGCGGCGCGGCTCGATGCCGCCGTGCGCCGGCGCGCAGGCCTTTTTGACTCCCGCACCACCGGGTATCGGCTCATCAACGGCGAGAGCGACGGCTGGCCCGGCCTGGTGCTCGACTGTTACGACAAAACCTTCGTCCTCAAACTTTACACTGCGGCATGGCTGCCGCGGCTCGACGACATTGCCACGCTCATCCGCGAACGGTTGCAGCCGGATCGGATTCTTCTGCGCTTGAGCCGGAACATCCAACGTGCGGCGGAACGTTTTGGCCAAGGCAGGCATGACGGAGAAATTCTGTCCGGGCCGGCCGTGACCGAGGCGGTCGTGTTTTTGGAAAACGGGATTTGCTTTGAGGCCGACGTGCTGCGCGGACAAAAGACGGGATTTTTTCTCGATCAACGTGAGAACCGCCTCGAGGTCGGCCAACTTGCGCGCGGGCGCGAGGTGTTGAACGCTTTCAGTTTTTCCGGTGGTTTCTCGCTTTACGCGGCCCGCGCCGGCGCGAAGTCCGTGACCGATCTCGACCTCAGTCCCCACGCCTTGAGGTTGGCACAGCGGAATTTTCAACTGAATTCTGCCGACTCCTCCATTGCCGGCTGCCGCCACGAGTGTGTGCCAGCCGATGCTTTTGATTGGCTGGCTGGCGGTGACACGCGGAAATTCGGCTTGATTGTGCTCGATCCGCCGTCCCTTGCCAAACGCGAGGCCGAACGCGCCGGGGCAATCCGCGCGTATGGCCGGCTGGCCGGGAATGGCATCCGCAAGCTCGCGCCGGACGGACTGCTGTTGGCCTGTTCCTGTTCCGCACACGTGAGCGCGGAGGAATTTTTTGGCGCCGTACGGCAGGCGGCGGTGAATTCCGGGCGGCGCTTTGGTGAATTGAAAACCACGCGCCATGCGCCGGATCATCCGGCAACCTTCAAGGAAGCAGACTATTTAAAAGGAATTTTCCTGAAGTTCAGTTGAGCAAAACGGCCACAGCGCCCCGCCGCCGACGGGCCAGCTGCACGCCAGGAAAAGCGGAGCGCGGACGGCCTGTCCGCGAGTTTTTTCGGCGGTGAGGTCGTTTGGTGGGGCGAGGCTCCTGATGAGCCGCTCGCGCCAAATCGCCAGCAGCAACTTTTTGATTTCCCTCAATCGCGCTATTCCGACGGCGCGTTGGTCAACGGCACGGCGCGATAGAACCGTGACGGGCTGGCTGGTGCATCGGGATCCACGAAATCAATGGAGCCATTAATCACCTGATTGGTGCAGACGGGCGTCCAGTTTACCAAATCCGTAGAATACTGGACGGAGAACCAGGCGGCATCCGGTCCCGGTATGGCGAGATGGAAACAACTGCCGGGCAACATGCCGATCGTCGGACAGGGACCTTGATCCATGATGATGGCGGCGGCGCGGCGCGGGAAACCGAGCACATAACCGGGCAACGGATTCATTTGCATGTCCGGCAGCAATGTGAGAACAACGGTCTTGTTCACGTCGGGCGGACCGTCATCAATCGGTACAATCGTAATCAACGCGCGGCGTTCGCCGGCCGGTATGGTCACGGAACCGGGCAGGGCGACGTAATCCACGCCGTTGCTGGCGGTGCCACTGATGTCGTAAGGCACGGTCAAATCACCGTTGGTGTCGCCGAACCGGCGCACGGTGAAGGTGGCCGTCTTGGGCCCGCAGTTGGTGAAGTATCGGCAGACGGCCGCGGGCCAGGCCGCCCAGGTCGCCGTCACGTTAGTTTCTCCCGCCCAGACCCAGCAATTGGTGTCTTCGATGGCCACCGGATCGGTCGCGACGATGCTGGCAACAGGCGGTTTGTTCGTTGTCGGCGGCAACGATGGCAGAATAGTGATATTGACCGGCGGTGTGGATGTGGTCGAAGCGCCGCCGTTGTCGGTGGCCACCGCCGTCAGGGCATAGACGCCAGCCGGCGCGTTGCTCCAAATCAGGAAAAAGAAATTGGTCGGGTAAATGGGTGGCGTTGATCCGGCGATGGGAACCGGAATCGGTTGACCAAAGCCGAGACCTTTGGTTCCGGCAAAAAACTCAACCGAACTGACCGAGCCATCGGAATCGCTGGCAAAGGCGAAAAGCGGAAGGTTGATGGGCGTGTGGAATACAGAACCGTTGGCGGGACTGACCAATCTGACCGCAGGCGGCAGGTTCGTTGGCGGACCCTGGAGCACGGTGATATTGACCGGGTCGGAAGCCGTGGACGCGCCACCGTTGTCGGCAGCCACGGCCGTCAACGCATAATTGCCCTGGGACGGATTGGACCAGTTAAAGATCCAGACCAGGCCAGTGACGCCGTTGACACCTGGCGGATCCAGTACAACAGGCGTTCCGGGACCGAGGTCCAGCGCGCCGGCAAAAAATTCAACATTGGTGACGGAACCATCCGGGTCGCTGGCCTTTGCCAGAATCAGAATGTTCGTTGGCGTATAAAAGACGGCGCCGTTCGTCGGTTGAATGATTCTGACTTCCGGCGGCAGGTTGGTCGCACCATTGGTTTCGATATACACCACCGCGCTGCTGGGCGAACCGATGGCGTAATTGACGGGCGTCATCAGCGGCGAATTTGTCAGCGTCAGCACCACCGTTTTGGCCACGCTCGACGACGTGCCGGCGAGCGGGGTGATGACGACTGTATTGGAAGTTACACCAGCGGGAATTTCGACCAGATGATTGGAGATTGCCGCGTAATCCACGCCGTTGGACGCGGTGCCGCTGAGGTCAAACCAGACATTCAGCGTCGCGTTCGTGTTACCTGCCCGGAACACAGTGAACACACCGGGATTGGTTGCAGTCGCAATCGGCTGGGTCGCCTCCACGGTAACGACGGGAATCAGGTTGGTATCGGTGGTTTGGGCGGGGACTTTGGTGCCGCAGGTCAGCAGGACAACCGGCAGGATGAACCGCAGCCCGGCTTTCAGGCAAAAACGCGGCGTTTTCATACGAAATCCTTTCAATTTTAAATCAAATTCACGTCAGTGAACTCCTTGATCGGCTTATACACTCGATATTAGTGCCTTGTATCAGCCTGTCAAGCAGAAGTTGATGACATGGGTGGCTTCCAGGCTTGGATGGAGTCCCTCCATGAGGAATCCCCGTAATTTCCGGCTGGCCGCTTCGTTACCTGCTTGGCCAGCAACGCCACAGAATCTGCCTTGGTTTGCAGAGCACCAGCCGCTTTGACGACCTTGTACACTTTGAAGAGTGGTACTTGAATATCGCCAAATGCGAGTGGAAGCACTCCAATACCACAGCAAATACCCCGCGAATAACGCAGGCAGGGATTCCGTTGTTCACCAAGGCGATTCTAACCCCGGCTTCTTTGTCCCAATTCAATCAGAATCAGAACCCAATTATTTCATCCGAGAGACAGGATGGCTTTCGATCTGGTTTCTCATTATGTTACGGATGCAAAAGTTCCTGCACTCTCGAGTTCTCCCCGGCCACGCAGACCCGGTCGGACTTTCGAGAAGCTCCTGCGACTGCCTGAGCTTCGCTGTCGCAGGTTTCCATTTCTCGATTTGCCGGCGGGCACTGGGTCTTCCTCGCGGGTTCGTAGAATTTAAAAATGGCATCGATGACCTGATCCTGTTCCGCCCGGCTAATGCTGTTGTAAAAGGGCAGCCGGAGTAGTCTGTTGCTGATGTTCTCTGTGACAGGGCAATCCCCGGCCCGGCCTCCGAATTGCGCTCCCATTTTTGACAGATGCAAAGGAACGTAATGAAAGACGGCATTAATTCCGCGGCACTTGAGGTGGCGGATGAGTGCTGTTCTCTCCTCAAGGTCGTTGGTCATCAAATAAAACATGTGAAAAGCCTGCTGGCAATGCGCCGGCACGAACGGCAGCTCCAGACCATGGGTCAGGGCAAGGGGCATCAGATTCGCGAAATAGTAGCGCCAGATTCTTTGACGCCGCGCCTGGATATCGTCACGCTCCTCCAGTTGCGCCAGAAGAAACGCGGCCGACAAGTCGCCAAGCACATAGCTGGAGCCAATGTCCACCCAGGTGTACTTGTCCACTTCGCCTCTGAAAAAGCGGCTGCGATTGGTTCCCTTCTCGCGGATGATTTCTGCGCGCTGGATCAGGTCCTTCCGGTTCACAATCAGCGCTCCTCCCTCCCCGCAACTGAAGTTCTTGGTCTCGTGAAAACTTTGCGCCGCGAGACAACCGAATCCCCCAAGCGGCCGCCCTTTGTAAGCGCCACACAGACCGTGTGCATTATCCTCGACTACTTCAATTCCATGCCGGGCTGCAATTTCCATGATTGGGTCCATTTCGCACGGCACACCGGCGTAGTGGACCGGCACGGCAACGCGCGTGCGCGGGGTGATGAGTGATTCGAACTGTTCCTCGTCGAAGTTCAGGGTATCCGGACGCACGTCGATGAAGACCGGCCTGGCACCGCGCAGGACAAAGGCGTTGACGGTCGAGACGAATGTGAAGGATGGGGCAATGACTTCGTCGCCGGGTTTGATATTGAGCAAAAGCGCCGCCATTTCGAGGGCATGCGTGCAGGAGGTCGTCAGCAGCGCGCATGGGCAGCCAACGATCTCTTCGATGACCCGGGAACATTCGCGGGTGAACGGGCCTTCACCTGCGAAACGCAGATTCCGCAGTGCGCGCTCAATGGCGTCGCTCTCCCGACCGGTCAAGTAGGGCTTGTTGAATGGAATGTTCATGGTTCAGCTCACGCGCACACAACGTCGCGTCGATTCCCGGTTATCTGGCGCACTCCGTCATTGCAAGAGCATCCAGGACTGAGGCTGCCAAGACGTTCAGCAAATTCCGTTCCTCCGCGGTATTTGCGCAGTTTGAAGACGAAAACAGGCTGATTTTGTCCGGCGCAAACCCGACGACATAGGACAATTCTCTCGGGTCACTTGGACGCTTTGCCTGTTGTTCTGAGAGACCTGCTTGTCCACCAAGGAAAGAAAACGATTTTCGGCTGGCACCTGAGTTGCTCAAGTTCCCTGGCCGCGCCTATTTGTCGGCCGTCCAGATTGTGGACACGTCAATAGATCCGCCCGACAAAAGTAATTTGAATCGAGACACTGTTGGTTGCATGTCGTTTCCTGAAGATGATCGCACCAGAGACAGATAAAGCCGATGCAGGCCTTCGAACTCGGATCGAGAAAGAGCCTCAGAGAGCGCCGTTTGATACCGCCAGCTTGGGTCTGGAATCATCGGCTGAAATCAATCTGCTTCCAGCGCTATTCAGTGTCGTCATCCCCGTTTATAACAGTGCTGCCATCGTTGCCGAGACGGTTTCCCAGGTCCGCGCGTTCTTCCTTTCCCAAGGTTACCGGTACGAGATCATTTTGGTCAACGACGGGAGCGAGGACGGCAGTTGGAACGTCGTCTCCGGTTTGGCCAGAAAGTTCTCCGGCGTGGTGGGGATCAATCTACTCAAAAACTACGGTCAGCATAACGCCAACCTTTGTGGATTTCGGGAATCGAAGGGCGATTACGTCATTACAATGGACGACGACCTGCAAAATCCGCCAGCGGAGATTGGCAAGCTGATCGAGGCGGCTCGGCAAGGCCACGACCTTGTGGTCGGGCGCTTTGAAAGCAAGCAACATCGGTTTATACGCCGCCTGGGCAGCCGGGTCGTGGGTTGGCTGAATCGAAGGGCGTTC
>DASZAB010000103.1:0-40674 GCA_035945675.1 Verrucomicrobiia bacterium
CGTCGCCGTCAGGGTTGACGACGTGATGGCGACCGGATTGACCCCGTTCGGCATCCAGGCAACCTGAAACTGATCGCCCGATTGGACGGCGGTCACACCGGCCGGCGCCGCCGGAACGGGAACGATGAGATACGCGTTCGCGCCGGCGTTATAAAGAATGTCGTTAAACCCGTCGGTGGCAATGAACGTTGGATTGGCCGGCGCCCCGGTCGCGGGCGTGTTTGTGGAAATCACGTTGCCGGCGAAATCCCAGGTCACGGCAACCGAAGCCGTGTGTATGGAGGGGGGACTGCCGGCCTTGCCGGTGCTGCAAGAAGTCCTCAGGAAAACATTGCCGGTCGGATATCCGTTGGTGGGATCAAAGCCGGTGGCGTAAACCTGCTCCGAGATGCCGCCGCAGTCGTAGCCGAGAATGGCGAAGGCGGTGGACTGCGGCAACAGCAGTTGCGTCGGTTTGGGTTGGAGCACCGTCCGGTAAAATCCCTGGCCGGCCGAGATGGCATTGCTGAGGGTAACCGACCGCACAGTTCCGTAGCCCTGAATCCCCGCCAGGATATTGGTCCACGGTTCCGATAAATCCGGACACAGTTGCACCCCGTAATAGTTCGTGGCGGTGGTGGGGAACGAAAAAACCAGATTGTTACTCGACAGGATTACGGTCAGGCTGCCCGGCGGGAGGGTCAGTGCGGTCGCAGAAAACGGTGTTGCGAACGCGGGGGCCAGAAGCCAGGCCAGGGCGAGA
This sequence comes from Verrucomicrobiia bacterium, assembly GCA_035945675.1. GTDB lineage: Bacteria > Verrucomicrobiota > Verrucomicrobiia > Limisphaerales > UBA11358 > UBA11358. Next base: position 743 of record DASZAB010000103.1, read on the forward strand.
ACGGACCGAAACTTTGTTTTCATAAGCTTAACCTTGGTTTTTATAAGCTAATGCGAATGGTTAACAGTTATAATCAAAGCTACAGCCTTGTCAAGCCCAGGTAGTCGTTGAGTTTCAAATGATTGCTGGCGAGCCAGAGCGCTGGCTACTCCGAGATGAGCACCAGCCCAATTGGGTGATGGGAATCCGTGTCCATCCGCGTCTAACCGCGTGGCCGGACGTAGAATGGCTGAGGCCATCACGTGGTGCGCCGCCACGCGGCTTTAAGCTGCCTCCATCCGTGGTTTAAATGCGGGCAGGGTGGCGGGAGATTCGGATTTGGGAACGTTTCGCTGAGACGGCCTCATCAAGTCCGCCTGACGGCGGAAACAAATTACCCGAATTTCCTTGACATCATTCGGTTAACTTATTTAATAGCATTAATCATGAGCAAATCGGATTCCTACCCTATTCCCGCCGGGCTGTTTACCAACGAATGTTCGATCAGGTTTCCTGGCAGAGATACGTCCCGGAAAAAGCAAACTCTGCGGGGACAGGTCGCGGTTTTGGCGTCGTGTGCCCTCATCGGGTGGGGTACGCTTGACGCAGCCGGAACTGATGCGCCGTGGCCGATGTACCAGGGCGATCCTGCCCATAACGGCTATGTGCCCGTCACTCTCAATCCGTCGGCCTTTTCGCTGCGCTGGACCAAAACGATCCACTCGGGTGTCGCTCTCAACCCCGTGACGGCCGCCGACGGCAAGGTGTTTGTCTCCGAGCACAGTTATTTCGGCAATGCCGGCCTTTACGTGCTTGACGCCACTACCGGCAACCTCCTCTGGAGTACAAATTTCGGTAGCGTCTTTTCCGTGAACCCTCCCAGCTACGCCTATGGCAATGTGTACATCCAGACCTGTGACAACTATGGGGATACTTACCTGCATGCCTTCCAGGCCGGGACCGGGACGTTCGTGTTCCGCAGCCCCCATGCCGCCCAATGGGAAAGGTATTTTGCCCCGACTCCCTATGACGGGAATGTATATGTGGACGGCGGCGAGTACGGCGGGATGTATTCATTCAACGCGACCAACGGCTCGCAAATCTGGTTCGGCTACGTCGGCCAGTACGACGGCTGGACGCCCGCGGTTGACACCAACTATTGCTACGTCTTCACCGGATCCGGCGACACGGTCCCCATCCTCGGCCAGTTCCGCATGATTGACCGGTTCTCAGGCACCACCCGCTACCTCGTGACCGACAATGCCTTCCAATGGAACGGCTACACGATGAACGCCGCTGTCACCCTCGGCACCCACAGTGACGCATTCGCCATTAACCAGCCCGGCTCGGTTTACCCGGGCTACGGCCCCAACGGCCGCCTGCTCATGTTCGACCTCCACGCCGACGCCACCCATACGCCACACATCGGCTGGGTCCTCAGCGACCATTTCACCGGCCAGCCCACCCTGGCCAACGGCGTGCTCTACGTCAACGACGGCGGAATTCTCGCCGCTCTTGACGAGCTTACTGGCTTGCCGCTCTGGACCTGGACGCCCCCTGCCGGAACATTGACCGGCACCATAATCGCCACTGAGAACCTCCTTTTCGCCGGGGCCGGCGCTGCGACCTATGCCATTGACCTCGTCTCCCACCAGGCCGTCTGGTCCTATCCGGTGACCGGGTCTCTTGCCTTGGGCGAAGGCGTGCTGTATGTCGCCGGGTCCGATGGCACCGTGACCGCCATCACTGCCCCCTCCGCCAACCAGCCGCCCGTCTGCCGCATCGGCGGGCCTTACACGGCCGAATGCAAGGGCGCGACGACCACCGTCCAACTGGATGGCAATGCCTCAAGCGATCCTGACGGTGATGCGCTTACGTTCAGTTGGAGCAGTGATTGCCCGGACGCCACCTTCGACAATCCGGCCAGCCCAACCCCGGTCCTCACGATAAACTCCACCGCCGCGCAGTCCTGCACGGTCACTTTAGTGGTCAGTGACGGTTACCTTGCCGCTACCAACCAGGCACCCGTCGTCGTCGTGGACAACCAGCCGCCCGAGTTGTCGCAGGTTTCCGCGAATCCATCCACCTTATGGCCACCCGACCACAAAATGATCCCGGTAACCGTCACGGCCGTGGCCGCCGATACTTGCGATCCTGCCCCGGTTTATTGGATTGCTTCCGTCACCAGCAGCGACCCCGCTGCCGGGCCGGGTACCGCGCGGCAGCCCGATATCCAAATCACCGGCGCGCACACCGTGCTGCTTCGGGCTGAACGGTCCGACGCCCGTGCGGGCCGCACCTACTGGTTGGCTCTGGAAGGGGAGGACGCCAGTGGAAACATCACCACCAACACAGCGGTCGTCACCGTGCCCGGCGCCGGCAATTAGAAAGGGTCGCGAATCCCATTCTGCAGTTCCTGGAACTGCGATGCCGGTGCCGGAAACAGCCGTGGACGGAAATGGTAATCTGCTGTTTCGTTAGAACGAAGTCAGGAGTGATAAAGCGAGGTGACAGAGACTTTTTCGACACCTCACCTTTTTTCCTCGCCGCAGGAGTTTGTTTTCTCCCAACGACCCTCACCCGTCCTCCGGACACCCTCTCCCGCTCCCGCGGGCGAGGGACAGCGGTCGAGGCGGAGAGGATGACCGGAATGCGGACGTGTGACCGGATAACCGAGGTGGCGGAGCAGGGAGCGGACGACACGTTCCGGCGTCGTGTCTTTGCCGCGATGCGCGATATGTTCCAAATGCGCCGGTCCTTCGTGAGATGATCCGAATTCACGACGGAAGTTTAGCGCGATAAAAATCCGCGGCATCCGCGCAATTTGCGGTTGAATGCTACGGCGCGCTGACCCGGTAGAAACACATCGGAAGATTCGTCGCCTGCAGATCGGTGAATTTATAGGCACCGGACCCGGGCGGATTTTCCGTGACCGTGCCCAGCACCGACCAATTGGTGGAAGCCAGCGCCAGATTCGTCGTGCTCCACACGGTAAAGCTGGAGCCGGGGATGTTGGTAAAGGAGAATTGAAAAACGCCATTGGCCCGAATCGTCGGCTGCCCCAAAACAATCGGCTGAGGTGCGGGCGTGACGGCCATGTTGTCCGCCATGAAGACGGGTCCGTAGTCCCCGCCGGTCACGGGGGCCGCGTCATAATGGACCACCACATGGTTAAAGGTTTGCGGAGAGCTGAACCGGAGGGTTTCCGTCGGCCAGGTGCCGGCCTGCGCGTTGGTGGTGGCGGTCCCCACCAGCGCGCCGTTCAGGTAAGCCGTCACCCGCATCGTCGCCGACGAGTCACAGGCATATTCCTCCGGCGCGTACAGAATGGAGAAATCGGTCAGCGGCGTGGAGAAATCCACGATGAGATCGGCCGCATAGACGCTGCTGGGATAGATGCAAAGACCGGAAAAACCCACCGGACTGAGGCCCTGACAGTTGTACATCTGGATGGAGTAACCCTGTCCCGTCGCGGAGAACTGGGCGGTCACTCCGCCCACGGTCAGGTTGATGGGCAAGGTCGCGTATTGCGGGACATTCTCAAAATCGAACAGGACGCTTTGCGCCTGTGCCCGAACGAACAGCAGACACGCCAGAACAATCAGGAATTGAGCTTTCATATCGGTGGTGCGGTTTATGGTTCATGACATTTCACGACAATCCATTCGCTCACGACCGGGAAATTCTGTCAATTCACAGATATTGCCGTGCAGTTGGCCAAAAAATGGCAAAGAAGACGAAAAACAGAGGTCGGAGGTCGGTGGTCAGTGGTCAGAAGCCGGAGGACAGAGCACGGAAATGAACGTGATCGTCCAGACGACTCGGCGACCATCTGCGGTTAAAGCTTTGCGCCCTTGACGTTCTTCCGCCTTCATTTCATTTCAGCGCGACAAGTTGCGGTCAGGCTATTTCCCGGAATCTCTGCAAAAGCCATTACGCCGGCTTTCGGAGCGCCGAGCGCCGCCTCGGCCCGTTGAGGAAAATCAATCGCCTCGCGCCGAGACGGTGCTCGGCGCTCCAGATCTGCAGAGATCTCATTTCGGAGCTCTCCTTGTTTCGCCGTTTAAAACCGCTGTGCTCTCCCGTTCGGCGCTTGATGCCGTCACGGCGGTTGGTATAGTTGCGGCCGGTCTGATTCAGCACCCAGGGCTTTAACCATGTTGGCGCCACCATCCTTGAAGAACGTCCCGCGTTACCCGGTGACGGCCGGGGTCGCCCTGGCGGCCATCATCGTGACGGGCCTGTGGTGGTCGGGGCAAAGCATAGATGCGTTCGTCATGAACGGCCGGGTTTGGGCGAACTTCGAACTGTGGCGCGCCCTGACCTGCACGCTGCCGCATGCCAACTTCATCCATCTGGCATTCAACCTCTATTGGGTATGGACCTTCGGGACCCTCGTGGAACGGGTGTACGGCCATTTAAGATGTGCCGGCATCTTTTTACTGCTGGCGTTTGGCTCATCGCTCGCCGAGTTCACGGTGTTTTCCGGCGGGGTGGGTCTATCCGGCGTTGGCTACGGCCTGTGGGGGATGTTATGGGTGCTGGAGAAGCGCGACCCGCGATTCGCCGAGGCGGTCGATTATCAAACGTCACGGTTGTTCGTGTTCTGGTTCTTCCTCTGCATTGCGCTGACCATTCTCAACGTGATGCCGGTGGCGAATGTCGCGCACGGTGTGGGGGCGGGGATGGGAGCGCTCCTGGGATTGGCCGCGGGCAGCCAGGGTGCTGTGAAGTGGAAGTCCATCGCCGGGCTGGTGGCCGTGTTGATTCTGGGGCTGGCGGGCTCAACCGTGTTTTGGCCCTGGGTCAATCTGTCAGCGGATGCCGAACCCGAAGTCGAGTCGGCGGCGTGGGAAGCTTTGAATCAAAATCAGGACACGAACGCAGTCAGGTTGCTGGAGATCGCCACCCGGATGCGACATGCGCCGGCCCGGGCCTGGTACAACCTGGGAATTGCTTATAGCCGTGTGGAGAGGTATGACCAAGCGCTGGGCGCGTTCGAACAGGCCGCACAGATGCCCGACGCCGACAGCCGGATGCAGCGGGCGGCGCAGGGGATGAAGGAGTATTTGACCTGGAAAAAGGAGAACCCGTCGCAGGAGCAAGGGCACGCTACCAACGCGGTCCCGCTGGTTCCGGCCACGCAAACAAACCGATGAGTGTTGCGAGCTCGCAATACCGGGGCAGGGACGCGCGGCCCGCACATCCGTGGTGAAAAAATCGGGCCGGCTGACGGCTGGCAGGCCACCACCGCGCTCGGCGGACCGGCGCGGCTTGATTCCAACCGGCCATTATGCCGGCGCGGCTTCAACGACGCTCACGGCCGATTCCGTCGGCACGACGCGGGTCAGGCGAAATCCTCCTTTGCCAAGTAACGCGGCGTATTCCTGCTCCGTCCGTTCCTGTCCGCCCGGCCCCACGAGCATCATCATGTCGAGGACCTTGCCGGGATGCGGCGTATTGCCGGTCGGCAGCACCATCTCGATGAGCAGCAAACGGCTGCCGGGAGTCATCGCGCGCCGGCAATGGCCCAGAATCGTGAGACATTGCGCCTCGCTCCAATCGTGGATGATGTGCGAGAGCAGGTAGGCATCGCCGCCGGCGGGAACGCGTTCGAAGAAGCTGCCCGGCTCGATCGTGATGCGATCAGTCAAGCCGCGCGATTGAATGAGGGCCGGCGCATCACGCACCACGTGCGGGAGGTCATACAGGATTCCGCGCGCTCCGGGCGCGCGACCGAGGACCGTGGTCAGCAGATTCCCCGTGGCCCCGCCGACGTCCACAATGGTTTTCGTCCTGGAAAAGTCATAAGCGGCTGCGACCGCCGCCGGTTCCGTCCCATGAACGCCCACCATCGTCTCGCTGAACAAGGATGCCATTTCGGGATTCCGGCCGAGCCAGTCAAAAACCGGCATGCCGAGATATTTCTCGACGCCGCTTTTTCCGGTTTGAACTGAATACAGCAATTCGCCAAAGCCGTTGGCACACCAGTCGCTCGCGAGCGTGAGGATGGTGGCGCGCGCCGAGCCGGGCGCGTTCTTCTTCAGGGCCTCGCCCAACGGCGTCAGGGTGAAGCGTTGTCCGCCGTCTTCGCTCAGGATGCCGAGGTGGGCCAGCGTGCGCATGAGCCGGTAGAGTGATGGCGCGTGGGTCCCGGTCGGCCCGGCCAGTTGATCGGCGCTTTTCGGTTCGCCGTCGAGGCGGTCCGCCAGATCAAGTTTGGCCGCGACGTAAACAACGCGCGAGATCCAATGGGCCGTGGCCATCTCAATGAGTTGAGCGTGCAGCGGCGGCTTTGCCGGAAGCTCGCCATCGCGCCGGTTCGTTTGTCGCACGCCATCTTTTTTGGCCACCGTTACGCGCAGGAAGGTGGCGGGAATGGAGGTGGTGTTCCGGTTCGGGCTTTGGTTCTGGCTGAGGAACAGGGCCTCCAGCTCTCTCTGCAAATCCGCCGCGCGACCGTTCCTTTCCGCGGCGTCGAACGCATTCATGGTGGGCCCGTAGTATTTTCTGAATTCAGCCACCACCTCGGCCGGGGAGGCGGCGAAGTTGAGCGTATAGGTCTCCCGGGCGAAAGAAATGTCCTCCTTCGGGGTCCCCGCGGCCGCAAATCGCTCGAGGACGTCGTTCTCAATCCCCCACGCCATCGGACTGACAAAACCTTCCGGCGGGGGCGGCGTGTAGGCGGAGCTGATCTTGAGAATTTGCGCCACCAACGTCGGGTCGCCCGGAATCCAGTTCCCCATGATGATTCGGCCCCCGGGCCGGGTCACGCGCACCATCGCCCGGGCCACCTCGAACGGCCTGGGTGCAAACATCGCTCCGAAGATGCTCACGACGAGGTCAAAGGACTGGTCTTCCAGGTCGCGCAGATGGGTGGCATCGCCTTCCTGAAACCGGCAATTCGTCAGGCCCAGGTCCCGGGCGCGCCGGTTGCCGGCGGCAACCAGGTTCCGCGCGATATCCACGCCCAACACGTCGGCGCCGAGTTTCGCTGCGGGTATGGCCGTCGTGCCATCGCCGCAGCCGAGGTCCAGAACCCTGAGCCCCCGGGTGATTCCAAAATTCTTCACGAGCGCCTCGCCGCTTTCCCTCAGGCCGACGGCAATGCGCGTAAAGTCGCCTTTTTCCCAAAGGGCTTTGTTCGGATTAATTGCCGGTTGCGGCGTGAAGTAGAGATACGGTTTCAGTTTGCGAACGCCTCCGGGAAATAACCTCTCCGCCTCGGTGTCGGGCACCATCGGCCAGATGATGCAGTCCTGCCCTGGCTGCCAGTCCGCCGGCGTCGCCACCCGGTGCCGGGCCGTCAACTGCAGCGAATCGATCACCCGCAGGATTTCGTTAAAATTGCGCCCCGTCTCTTCCGGGTAGGTCAGGGTGAGTTTGATTTTTTTGTCCGGCCCGATGACGAACACCGACCGCACCGTGGCGGTGCCGTTCCCATTCGGATGGATCATGTCATACGCCGCGGCCACCCGCCGGTTTTCATCCGCGATCACCGGGAAATTCACCCTGGTTGCCTGCGTTTCATTGATGTCCTTGATCCAGCCCTCGTGCGCTTCCAGCGGGTCCACGCTGACCGCGATCACCTTGACGTTGCGCTTTTCAAATTCGCCCCGGGTCCGGGCCACGGTTCCCAGTTCGGTGGTGCAGACGGGGGTGAAATCGGCCGGATGCGAGAACAGGACGCCCCAGGAATTGCCCAGCCATTGGTGGAAATCAATCGTGCCTTCGGTGGTGGGGGCGGAAAAATTGGGGGCGACATCGCCTAATCGTAATGCCATACAGTGCCTTTTTCTTATTCTCAGGGTTAGTGAAAGTTGTTCAGACTTTCACTCATCGGAGGCGGTGCGTCAAGGGTGATTTCGTATTGTGTCGCTCGATCAGGGCGCATCCGTCTCGGCCGGAGACGCTTGAAGGGCCGGGAAAGTTTAAGGGCCCAAGACCGCCAGAACATTCGAATCTCGTAGCCGCGAACGTCAGTTCGCGCCATATAACTTCCCGTTTGTTCGGTTTGCGCCGACTGGCGTCGACGGCTGCACCTTTTCGAAAAACGCTTTAATGGAACGGCCCGTTGTTTTTCCATTGGCCTGGGTGAATAAAGTGCTAATGTCGTTACTCGTAACCCGAATTCAAACTTATGCCAGCCACTCCACACGTCGAAAAGCATTTCACCGCCGGCGAGTCGGTGCGGGACGTTGTCATCGGCATGTCCGACGGATTGACGGTGCCGTTTGCGCTCGCCGCCGGATTGACCGGCGCCATCGCGTCGTCGCATATCATCGTGACGGCGGGGCTGGCGGAAATTGCGGCGGGTTCGATCGCCATGGGATTGGGCGGCTATCTCGCCGCACGCAGCGATGCCGAACATTACGCCAGCGAACGGCGGCGGGAGCGGGAAGAGATTGTGACGGTGCCGGAGGTGGAGGCCCGGGAGGTGACGGAGATCTTTCAAGGTTACGGCCTCACACCGGAGGAGAGCGCCACCGTGGTGGCGGCATTACGACGGCGGCCGAAGGATTGGGTGGATTTCATGATGCGGTTCGAGCTGGGCCTGGAAAAGCCCGAACCGGGGAGGGCGCTCCGCAGTGCACTGACGATTGCCTTGTCCTACGTGGTCGGCGGGATGATTCCGCTCAGCGCTTATCTGGTGATGGCGGATGCGCATCGCGCGTTGGGTGTCTCGGTCACCGTAACGCTGGTGTCCTTGCTCGTATTCGGCGCGGTCAAGGGGCGGTTCACCGGCGTGTCGATGGTTCGCAGCGGATTGCAGACGGTGTTGATCGGCGGATTGGCGGCGGCGGCGGCGTTTGGCATCGCCCGATGGATTTCCTGATAGCAAGCAACCGGCAGGAATTCTCCGCGTCTCTGGATCTCGGCGGTTAAAGCTCCGTGTCATCCGCCAGCCCATGACGCAATCGCGCCTCCGCCAGATCAATGTCGCGCTGGATGCGGCGCAGGACTTCATCGCTGATGACGCCCCGGTTGCGAAGTTGCAGAATGGTCTTCCGTTCCTCCGTCAAGGTTTCCTGCGTCAAATGTTCGTATTCGGACGAAAACAAGTGGCGCGGGGTATGGGCTGTGGCCGGGTCGGTGTCTTCCAACTGGCGGATGCGGTCTTCGTATTCGATGCTCAACCGCCGTTTGGCGTCCGCTTTGGCGGCGTTGTGCTCTGGCATTTGTTTGAGCCGGGCGAGGGCCGCCTGGTTGGCCTGGAGCCGGGCTTCGCGTTCTTCCCGGTCGGCGGACCCGTCGTCCTTGATGCCCAGCCAGCGAATCAGCAGGGGCAGGCTCAAACCCTGCACCACGAGGGTGGCCAGGATCACGATGAAAGTGAGGAACAGGATTAAATCGCGGTTCGGAAAAGGATCGCCGCCCCGGATGCTCAGCGGCAACGCCAGGGCCGCGGCCAGCGAAACGACGCCGCGCATGCCGGTCCAGGCCACAACGGTGACGTGGCGCCAGGACGGATACGGGTCCTTTTTCCGGATGTGCTTGAACAGCAGGCGGGGCAGGTAGGACGCCGGAAACACCCAGAGGATGCGGATGAGAATCACCGCCAGGCTGATGACCAGCGCATACCACACGAGCTGGTTGATGGAATAATCGCGATGGTCGAACAGCGCGCGCGACACCTCGGGCAGTTGCAACCCGATCAGGATGAAGACAAAGCCGTTCAGGAGAAATTCCACCATTTCCCACACCGGCACGGCCTGCAGCCGGGTTTGGGAACTGATGATTTCGGGCCCGCGCCGGCCGAGGTACAGGCCGGCCGTCACCACGGCGAGCACGCCGGAGACGCCCAGCCGCTCGGCCGACAAATAGGTCGCAAACGGGATCAGCAGGGAAAAGGTGATTTCAATCGGCGGATCGGGCGCGCGCCGGTGGAACCGCGCCACCAGCCAGCCCACCGCCAGACCCACCAGGATGCCGCCAATGCCGACGAACAGGAATTCCATGCCGGCCCGGCCGGGTGAAAATGTGCCGGTCGCCACCGCCGCCACCGCAAAGCGATAGGCGACCAGGGCGGTCGCATCGTTGACCAGACTTTCGCCTTCCAGGACGGTGACGATGCGGCGCGGCACACTCAACCGTTCGGCAATGGCGGTGGCGGCGATGGCGTCCGGCGGAGAAATGATGGCGCCCAGGACAAATCCAACCGCCAGCGGCAGGTGGAAGAACTCGAACGCCAGCCAGGCGACGGCCGCCGTGGTGAAGAGCACCAGTCCGATGGCGAGCAGCGAAATGGGCCGGAGATTGGCGCGGAAATCACGCCATGAGGTGAACAGCGCCGCCGGAAACAGGAGTGGCGGCAGGAAGAAAAGGAAGACCAGGTCCGGATCGAGCCGGACTTTGGGCAGGCCGGGAATCAACCCAATCAACAACCCGCCAATCACGAAAAAGATGGGGTAGGGGACGTGCAACCGGCGGGCGAGCAAGGCAAGGACCGCCACGGCCAGCAACAACCACACAAAAATGTCAACGATGTACCCGGTCATGCCGGGCAGAAGATAGCAGGGCCGCGGGACAAAAGTCAGTAGTCAGTAGTCAGCAGCCAGCAGCCGCAGGTCAGAAGGCAGCGGACGAATGTCAGAGGCCGGAGGACGGAAAGCGGAATTCATCTGCGTTTGTCTGCATCTGCGGTTTTATTCCTGGCTCCACTGGTTTCCAATCTTGACCGCGCGTCCGTCCGGGCCTAAGCAATGCGCATGAAGATGTGCCTCTTCGGCATTTCGGGCATCGCCCCGGGCAAACATAATCTCAAAGATCCGCGGCTTGATCAGGCCGACCAGCTGGTGGAGGCGCAGAAAAAAACCTGCGCCCAGGTGGAGGTGGTGGAGGAAAAGGAGTTGCTCAGCTGCGACGCCATTCTGACCAGTCGCGGCGCACTGAGCGACCTGTTGATGAAGGATCTTGATTTCGTGGAAACGCGGCTGGGCCGGGACGCGGGTGCGGCGGAGAAGGCGGTGTTGCAGAAGCTCGCCGACGCGCTGGTCAGCGAGAAACCCGTTTCCGCCGCCAACCTCACGGCGGAGGATCTGGCGGTCGTGTCGGCGCACAATTTTTATTCAAACAAGCCGGTGGTGGTGGCCACGGAGGCCGAACTGGCGGCGCCGGACGCGCTGCTGGTGCGGGCTTTTGCCGAAAGCGGTTACATCAGCTTTCTGACCGTGGGCGGCAAGGAAAACCGCGCGTGGCCGCTCCGCGCCGGCCTGACGGCGTGGGACGCGGCGGGCACCATCCACACGGACATCCAACATGGTTTCATCCGCGCCGAGATCATCAGCTTTGCGGATCTGGTGGCGGCGGGCGGCGAGACGCAGGCCAAACGCGCAGGCAAACTGCGATTGGAACTCAAGACGTACCTGATGCAGGATTACGACGTGGTGAACTTCCGGTTCAACAAATGAGCGGGGCGCGTGAGAACTGGCACGGAATATGCCGCTTTCGGGCCTGATGCACCAGCGCGCCGGACCTAGACGAATCCTGGTTGTAGATGACGAGCCTCTTGTCCGCTACACCGTCCAGTTGCTGCTCGGAGATGAGGGCTATATCGTTGACGAAGCCGAAAGCGCCGCCCAGGCACTGGCCCTGTTCAAGCCCGGCAAGTTCGATATGGTTTTCACCGACTACTTCATGCCGGACATGAAAGGCGATCAGCTGGCGGCGACGATCAAAATGCTGGCGCCCAAACAGCCCGTCGTGATGTTGACAGCCTTTCCGGAAAAACTTCAGTGTTCCGCCTACCCTCTGGGTGGCGTGGATTCCATCATCTGCAAGCCATTCGAAATCGATACTCTGCGGTGGGCCATCGGCCGGTTTGCCCCCGGCTCAAGCCGGACACCCGGGTTCTGAAAGCAGAGGCCGGAAGTCAGCCGCCGCAACTGCCGGCGGTTGATCCGGGTCGAGGATCGAGAGAATATCCGTCTCCCTCCGTGGACAAAACAAAAAGGCGCGTCCGAAGACGCGCCCGTGAGTAGTAGGATTTGAAATTATTTCGCCACCAGTTCATCCATGGGTGGCACCAGCGGTTTCGAGCCGTTCGCTTCCGCCGACGGCTTGTCCACCGGGATGCGCATGGCGTAGAAGGAACGATAGACGAACGTGAGCGCAATCAGGAAGAAGATGAGGCCGATGATGAGTTTCAAATCATGATTTTTCATCGTCACGGCGATTTCCGCCGCCAGGAGGCCGAACAACGTGGTGAATTTGATGACCGGGTTCATCGCCACCGAGCTGGTGTCCTTGAACGGATCGCCCACGGTGTCGCCGACGACGGTCGCGGCGTGCAGCTCGGTGCCTTTCTGCTTCAACTCCACCTCGACGATTTTCTTGGCGTTGTCCCAGGCGCCGCCGGCGTTGGCCATGAAGATGGCCTGGAACAGGCCGAAGAACGCGATGCCGACGAGGTAGCCGACAAAGAAATACGAATTGAAAAACGCCAGCGCCAGCGCCATGCAGAACACGACGATGAAAATGTTTTTTAATCCTTTCTGCGCGTAAATGGTGCAGATTTCAACGACCCGTTTGCTGTCGGCGATGGAAGCTTCCGCCTTGTCGAGCTTGAGATGTTCCTTGATGAACACGACCGCGCGATAGGCGCCGGTGGCCACCGCCTGGGTGCTGGCGCCGGTAAACCAGTAAATCACCGCGCCGCCCATCAGCAGGCCGAGGATGACCTGCGGATGCACGAGGCTCAGCATGGAGATGATGCTGAAATTGGGGTCCGATTGCAGGCCGATGTTCTGCAGCATGATGATGATGCCGAAAATCATCGTGGTCGCGCCGACGACTGCCGTGCCGATGAGCACCGGCTTGGCCGTGGCCTTGAAGGTATTGCCCGCCCCGTCGCCCTTTTCCAGTTCGAGTTTGGCGTTCTCGAAGTCGGGTTTGAACCCGAAATCCCTTTCAATTTGCGCGCGGACGTTCGGCACCGCCTCGATGCGGCTCAATTCATAAATGGATTGGGCGTTGTCGGTGACCGGACCGAAGCTGTCCACGGCGATGATGACCGGGCCCATGGCCAGGAAGCCGAAGGCCACGAGGCCGAAGGCGAAGATGGGGGCCGCCCACTGGAACTGGTCCGGCATCAGGACGAGCAGGGCCGGATTTTGCGAAAACTTGTAGGCGACGGCCATCAGGGTGATGATCACCAGCCCCATCCAGAACGCGCAGAAATTGCCCGCGACGAAGCCGGACAGGATGTTCAGCGACGCGCCGCCCTGGCTGGACGCCGTGGTGATTTCGCGCACGTGCCGCGACTTGGTGCTGACGAAGATTTTGGTGAATTCCATGATGAGCGGCCCGGCCAGGGTGCCGCACGAGATGATGCCGGCCAGCACCCACCAAAGGTTCGCATTGTCCGTGCCGGGGAACGTCCCGCGGGCGGGTAACAGCAGCCAACTCGCGATGAAAGTGACAATGATGGAAACGATGGAGGTCAGCCAGACCAGATTCGTCAGCGGCTGTTCCCAGTTGAAATCCTTTTTGCCCTCGAACAGCGATTCACTGGCAAATTTGTTCGCGTAGAAGGATACCAGCGAGGTGATGACCATCATGCTTTGAATGGCAAAAATCCAGACGATGAGCTTGGCGCTGACCGTCGGCTCCGACGCCAGGGCCAGCCCGAGAAAGGCAATCAGGGCCACGCCCGTCACGCCGTAGGTTTCAAAACCGTCCGCCGTGGGGCCGACCGAGTCGCCCGCGTTGTCACCGGTGCAATCGGCGATGACCCCGGGATTTTTCGGGTCGTCTTCCGGCAGGTTGAACACAATTTTCATCAGATCGGAGCCGATATCGGCGATCTTGGTGAAGATGCCGCCGCCGATGCGCAGGGCGGCGGCGCCGAGTGATTCGCCGATGGCAAAGCCGATGAAGCAGGGCCCGGCCAGAACCGGCGATACGAACAGCAGGATGCCGATCATGCAAATCAGTTCGACGCAAATCAGCAACAGACCGATGCTCATGCCCGAACGCAGTGGGATCATGAGCGTTTGGAGCGCGCTGCCGCGGAGCGAGGCGAACGCGGCGCGGCTGTTGGCGGTGGTGTTGATGCGGATGCCGAACCACGCCACGCCGTAACTGCCGAGAATGCCGAGCACCGAGCAGGCCAGGACGACGAGACCACTCCGGATCAATTCTCCATGGGTCCGGGCCGGGTCGTTCCACGGCAGACCGACGAAGTAGTAAACCATGCACGCAGCGATCACCAGCCAGAGCACCGCGAGGAATTTTCCCTGTTGCGCCAGGTAGGTTTTGCACGTTTCCCAGATCATGTGCGAGACGTCGCCCATGGACTTGTGCACCGGCAACGCGCGGCAGCGCTTGTATTCATAGAAGCCAAACAACACGCCAATCACGCAGGCGGCCAGTCCCAGGTATAAAAGGACCGGGCCGCTCAGGCTGCCATTCAGAAAGGTCACCCCTTTCAGGTCAGGCAATTTGATGTCGGCTTCGCCGGCGAAGGCGTTGGCCGCTCCAAACAACGCGGCCAACACGATTCCATTTCGGAGGAGTGATTTATTTTTTTGCCTAGGTTTGTGGTGGTTTGGTTACTTTTTCGCTTGTTTGGCAATTTCCTCTTCCAGGGCGGCCTGGGCGGCGGCGAGACGGGCCACCGGCACCCGGAACGGCGAGCAACTCACGTAGCTCAGTCCGAGGCGATGGCAGAATTTCACGGACTCGGGGTCGCCGCCGTGTTCGCCGCAAATGCCCAACTTGATGTCTTTGCGGGTGGCGCGGCCCTTTTCGACCGCGATTTTCATCAACTGGCCCGTGCCGGCCTGGTCAATCGTGGCGAAGGGATTTTTCTTCACGATTTCCAGTTCGGTGTAAGGCGGCAGGAAACTGCCGGAATCGTCGCGGCTCATGCCCAGGCAGGTTTGGGTCAGGTCGTTGGTGCCGAAGCTGAAGAATTCCGCCGTCTGCGCAATTTCGTCGGCGGTCAACGCGCCGCGCGGCACTTCAATCATCGTGCCGACCATGTAATTCAATTTCACGTTCTGCTCGGCCATCACTTCCCGGGCAACGCGATGGACGACTTCGACCTGGAGGTCGAGTTCCTTCTTGAAACCGACGAGCGGGATCATGACTTCCGGCTTCACCTTGATGCCGGCCTTCTGGACTTCGGCGGCGGCTTCAAACACGGCGCGCGCCTGCATCTCGGAAATTTCCGAATAGACGATGCCGAGCCGGCAGCCCCGGAAGCCGAGCATCGGGTTGAACTCGTGCAGCTCCTTGACGCGCTGTTTGATCCTTTCAACCGGCACGCCCATTTTCGCCGCCAGATCCTTTTGCGCAGCGTCCTCGTGCGGAAGGAATTCATGCAGCGGCGGGTCGAGGAAACGGATTGTCGCCGGCAGGCCTTTCAACGCCTTGAAGATGCCGACGAAGTCGCTCTTCTGGTAAGGCAACAGCTTGGCCAGCGCCTTTTTACGATCATCGAGGTTGTCGGCCAGAATCATCTCGCGCATGGCATCAATGCGGTTGCCTTCGAAGAACATGTGCTCGGTGCGGGTCAGGCCGATGCCCGTGGCGCCGAACGCGATGGCGTTCCCGGTCTGCTCCGGCGTGTCGGCATTGGCGCGGACCTGGAGTTTGCTGACCTTCGCGCACCAGTCCATGAGTTGCTTGAACATCCGGTAGGTCTCGCTCTCCTTGCCGTCGAGTGATTTTTCGACGAGAACCTGGACGATTTCGGACGCGGCGGTCCGCAACTCGCCGGGATAAACTTCACCGGCGGTGCCGCTGATGGACAGATAATCTCCTTCGCTGAACCTGTCGCCGTTCACGGCCATCGTCCGGGTGTTGTAATCAATCTGCAAGGCGCCGGCGCCGCAGACGCAAACCTTGCCCATCTGCCGCGCGACGAGCGCCGCGTGCGAACTCACGCCGCCTTTCGCCGTCAGAATGCCTTCGGCGGCGATCATGCCGCGCAAATCTTCGGGCGTGGTTTCGTTGCGGACGAGCAGAACTTTCTCGCCCTTGGCCGCCGCCGCCGCGCAGCGATCGGCATTCAGATAAATTTTGCCGGAAGCCGCGCCCGGACCGGCGGGCAAACCCTTGGCAATGCACTTGGCCGCCTTGACCGCCTTGCGGTCGAACACCGGCGCGAGCACCTGATCCAATTGGTCGGCGGGCACGCGGCGAATGGCCGTCTTCCAGTCAATCAATTTCTCCTTCTCCATCTCGATGGCGAACCGCACGGCGGCCAGGCCGGTGCGTTTGCCGTTGCGGGTCTGGAGCATGAACAACTTGCCGTCCTGAATCGTGAATTCGAAGTCCTGCACGTCCTTGAAATGCGATTCCAGGGTCTTGCGGACTTTTTCGAGTTCGGCAAACGCCCCGGGCAGGTGGCCCTTGAGTTGCGCCACCGGTTCCGGTGTGCGGATGCCGGCCACGACGTCTTCGCCCTGGGCGTTGATGAGAAATTCGCCGTAGAACACCTTTTCACCGGTGGCCGGGTCGCGCGTGAAGGCCACGCCGGAACCCGATTTGTCGCCGGTGTTGCCATAGACCATGGCCTGCACATTGACGGCGGTGCCCCATTCGGCGGGGATGCCGTATTTGCGGCGATAAACAATGGCGCGGTCGTTCATCCACGAGCCAAACACGGCGCCAATGGAACCCCACAGCTGCTGCCACGGGTCCTGCGGAAATTCGCTGTTGGTGCGTTCCTTGATCAGCGCCTTGAACCGTTTCACCAGTTCCTTCAAATCGGCCACGGTGAATTTGGTGTCCTCAATCTCCGCGTGGTAACGGTCATGTTTGAGTTTGTGAATGACGACTTCAAACGGCTCGTGGTCTTCGTCAGCGTTCTTTTGCACGCCCATGACCACGTCGCCGTACATCTGGATGAAGCGGCGGTAACAATCCCAGGCAAACCGCTCGTTCCCGGTCGCCTTCACCAGCGCGAGGACGGTCTCGTCATTAAGGCCGAGGTTCAAAATCGTGTCCATCATGCCCGGCATGGAATCGCGGGCGCCGGACCGGACGGAGACCAGCAGCGGCATGGCGGACTGGTCGCCGAATTTGGTGCCCATGATTTTCTCGATTTGCTTGACGCCGGCCTCGACCATGGGCGTGAGCACCTTCGGGTAGGTTTTTTTGTTCTGGTAATAATAGGTGCAGACCTCGGTGGTGATGGTGAAGCCCGGAGGCACCGGCAGCCCGATGCGGGCCATTTCGGCAAGATTCGCGCCTTTGCCCCCCAGCAACGGCTTCATCCCGCCGTTCCCGTCGGCCGTCTTGTTCCCGAATTGATATACGTACTTTGCGTTCTTCACGGTCTTTGATGCTTTAGCCATAAATTATTAATTAGTCTTAAACTGTTTTGTGATTTTCACTGGCGAAATAAAAAACCAATCTCGCGTACAGTTTTAAGTTTTGCACATCCGGCGGGCGGCTCTCCACATATCTTGGCAATACCTTCACTTTTTCTGACGGCGTCCTGCCGCGTACCGCACGGTGTGCGGATTGCCGGTGCAAACCGTGCTCGTGCTTCACCCGGCTGATGGAAGTCCGGTTTTGACAAGGTCATGGAAAATCTTTGGCCATTTCCCGCCAGCAAGAAATGTGCACACAAAACCAAATTGCGGGGAGAGCGGGTTGCCGGCCGCCACTACATTAAATTTAGTGAATGGTTGATTGTGATTCAGTAGAAAATTGAATTTAAGAAACGGCAGGTCGGGTTTTATGCTACCAACTCTCTTACACGAAAAACAAAGGGCCGCGGACCGGGTGATGCAGCACGCCAGCGGCGACAAGCGCTTCAAGATCCTCGAAGCGCACATGAAGAAGTACCAGTATAAACACGACGCCCTCATCGAGATTTTGCACAAGGCGCAGGAGTTGTTCGGCTATCTGGACGACGATTTGCTGCTGTTCGTCGCTTACAAACTGAAACTGCCCGCCAGCCGCGTTTACGGCGTGGCGACCTTTTATCATTTCTTCACGCTCAAACCGCAGGGCAAACACACCTGCGTCGTCTGCCTCGGCACGGCCTGTTACGTGAAGGGCTCGGCCAGGGTGCTCGGCGCCGTCGAGGCCCGGGCGAAAATCAAGGCCGGCGAAACCACGCCGGACAACCAGCTTTCCCTGCTGACCGCGCGCTGCATCGGCGCCTGCGGCATCGCGCCGGCGGTCGTTTATGACGGCACGGTCACGCCGCGCCAAACCCCGGAAACCGCACTCGAACACGTGAAAGGATGGATTTCAAATGGTAATTGATGATCTCAACGCGATTGCCGAGCAGGAACGGGCCGCCCGCAAAAAGACGGTCATCCGCTGCTGCATGGCCGCCGGCTGCATGTCCTCCAATTCGGAATCCGTCAAAAAGAATCTGGAACAGGCGGTGAAGGCCGCCGGCCTGGGCGACGAAGTGGAAGTGCGCGGCGTCGGCTGCATGAAACTGTGTTGCGAAGGGCCATTGGTGAGCGTGGATACCCAGGATGCGCTCTACGAGAAAGTCACGCCGGAGGACGCCCTGGAGCTGGTCAAGACCTTGAACGGCGGCCAGACGAAGGTCAAACGCGGCGACTTCAACCATCCGTTTTTCAAGAAACAATTGTCCATTGTCCTGACCAACAGCGGCGAGATTGACCCCGAACGCATCGAAGCCTACATCGCCGCCGATGGTTACCAGGCGTTGCACCATGTGCTCCGCGAGCTGACGCCGAAGGAAGTGGTGGAGGCCATGGTCAAGAGCGGTTTGCGCGGGCGCGGCGGCGCGGGTTTTCCCACCGGCCTCAAATGGGGCACGGTCGCCAAGACGCAGAGCGCGCAAAAATACGTCATCTGCAACGCCGACGAGGGCGACCCCGGCGCGTTCATGGACCGCAGCGTCCTGGAAAGCGACCCGCACAGCGTGCTCGAAGGCATGGCCGTTGCCGCCTATGCCGTCGGCGCGAGCCAGGGTTTCATTTACTGCCGCGCCGAATATCCGCTGGCCATCAAACGGCTGCAGAACGCCATCAAACAGGCCAAGACCCTCGGCCTGCTGGGCAGCGGCATTTTTGAATCGCCGTTCAATTTCAACATCGACATCCGCATCGGCGCCGGCGCGTTCGTTTGCGGCGAGGAAACCGCGTTGATGGCCTCCGTTGAGGGCAAACGCGGCACGCCGCGTCCGCGCCCGCCGTTTCCGGCCGAGAGCGGATTGTGGGGGTGCCCCACGCTCATCAACAACGTCGAAACCTTTGCCAACGTGCCGCCGATCCTTCGCAAGGGCGCGGATTGGTTTGCGTCCATCGGCACGGAGAAAAGCAAAGGCACCAAGGTTTTTGCGCTTGCCGGCAAAATCACCAACACCGGCCTCATTGAAGTGCCGATGGGCACGCCGTTGCGGCAGATTGTCGAGGAAATGGGCGGCGGCGCCCCGGACGGCGGCAAAATCAAGGCCGTCCAGACCGGCGGACCTTCCGGCGGCTGCATCCCGGCCGAGGCGCTCGATACACCGGTGGATTACGATTCGCTCACCAAGCTCGGCTCCATCATGGGTTCGGGCGGGATGATCGTGATGGACGACACCACCCGGATGGTGGATGTGGCCCGGTATTTCATGGAGTTCTGCGTGGACGAGTCGTGCGGCAAATGCGTTCCCTGCCGGGCGGGCACGGCGCAGATGCTTCATTTGCTGGAAAAAATTCTCAATCGCCAGGCCACCGCACGCGATCTGGCGAAACTTGAAGAGCTTTGCGACATGGTCAAGAACACCAGCCTCTGCGGCCTCGGCCAGACGGCGCCGAACCCCACGCTGAGCACGTTGCGGTATTTTCGCAAGGAATATGAGGAACTGCTTCAGCCGGACCCATACGGCCCGCGCGATAACGGCGAGGCGAAGGACACTGAACTGACGGCAACCAGGAAATAGCAAACTGAATTTTATGGCCGCCAAAACTTTAACGATTGATGGAAAAGAAGTCAGCGCCGAGGAAGGCGCGACCATTCTGGATGTCGCCACCGACGCCGGGATCAAGCTCCCGACGCTGTGTCATCTGGACGGCGTCTATGACGTGGGCGCCTGCCGCCTGTGTCTCGTGGAGGTGGCCGGCATCAATAAATTGCTGCCCGCCTGCACGACCAAAATCAGCGAGGGCATGGACGTCAAGACCGACAGCGAGCGCCTGCGAAAATATCGCCGCATGACGCTGGAACTGCTGTTCGCCGAACGCAACCACGTCTGCGCGGTGTGCGTGGCCAACGGCCATTGCGAACTTCAGACCCTGGCCTACAGCCAGGGCATGGATCACGTGCGCTACGACTATTCCACTCCCAAATGGAGTCTGGACGCGACGCACCCGTTGTTCGGCATGGACCACAACCGCTGCATTCTTTGCGCCCGCTGCGTGCGGGTCTGCTGGCACATCGAAGGCGCGGGCACCAAGAACGTTTCCGGCCGCGGTGCCAAGGCCACCATCATCAGCGATTTGAACCAGCCGTGGGGCGATTCCGAGACCTGCACGGCCTGCGGCAAATGCGTCATGTCCTGTCCGACCGGCGCGCTGTTTCACAAAGGCTCGACCGCGGGCGAGATGGAACATGACCGCGACAAATTGGAATTTATCGTCAACGCACGGGAGAAGAAACAATGGTTGCCGTGAAATTTGAATTATGAAATTGCGTGTTGCCACAGTCTGGCTGGGCGGCTGTTCCGGCTGTCACATGTCCTTTCTCGACCTCGACGAGTTCCTCATCGAACTCGCGGGCAAAATCGAGCTCGTCTACAGCCCGGTCATGGACGTGAAGGAATATCCGAAAAATGTGGATGTCTGCCTCATCGAAGGCGCGGTCTGCAACGAGGACAACCTCGAAATCCTCCACAAAATCCGTGAGCGAACGAAAGTGCTGGTCTCCTTTGGCGATTGCGCGGTCACCGGCAACGTCCCGGCGATTCGCAATCAACTCGGCCTCGGCAACGCGGAAAATGTCCTCCAACGCGCCTATATCGAGAACGCGCAGGATAACCCCGGCGTGCCGAAGGCCGACGGCATTGTGCCCGCCCTGCTCAAACGCGTCATGCCCGTGCACGAAGCCGTTTTCGTTGAATATTACCTGCCCGGTTGTCCGCCGCCGGCCGGCCGCATCAAGACGCTCATGGTCCAGGTGCTGGGCGGCCAGACGCCTAAACTGGAAGGCACGCAACTGAAATTTGGATAATGGCAGGGCGCGCACTCCGTGCGCGACGCGGCGGGCAGGGGACTGCCCGCCCTACCGGTTAATTTTGAAATTTATGTCAAATCGCATCGTCATTGACCCCGTGACCCGTATTGAGGGCCATGCCAAGATCAGCATCTTCATGGACGACGCGGGCAATGTGTCCGACGCCATATTCCATGTCGTGGAATTCCGCGGCTTCGAGAAATTTTGCGAAGGCCGGCCCTACAGCGAGATGCCCGGCATCACGCCGCGCATCTGCGGCATCTGCCCCGTCAGTCATTTGCTCGCTTCGGCCAGGGCCGGCGACGCCATCATGGCCGTGAACATCCCGCCCGCCGCCGACAAGTTGCGCCGGGTGATGAATCTCGGCCAGATCATCCAAAGCCATGCGCTGAGTTTCTTTCATCTGAGCGCGCCGGATTTCCTGATGGGCTGGGACACGCCGCCGGCGCAACGCAACGTTTTTGGTTTGATTGCCTCCAACGCCGACCTCGCCCGCGCCGGCATCCGCCTGCGCCAGTTCGGCCAGGAAATCATCGAAGTTCTCGGCGGCAAAAAAATTCATCCGGCCTGGGCCGTGCCCGGCGGCGTGCGCAGTCCGCTGACCGAGGAAGGCCGCGCCAGAATCCGCGCGTGGCTGCCGGAAGCGTTCGCCACCACGCAGGTCGCCTTCGACCTTTTCAAAAAGACCCTCACCAGCCATCAACGTGAGGTCCAGATCTTTGGCAATTTCCCGTCCCTGTTCATGGGACTCATCGCGCCCGACGGCACCTGGGAACATCACGGCGGCAAGTTGCGGTTCACGGACAGCAGCGGCAGCATCATCGCCGACCAGCTCGACCCGCAAAAATATTACGAGTTCATCGGTGAATCCGTCCAAAATTCGTCGTATCTCAAGTCACCTTATTACCTGCCGCTGGGTCTGCCGGATGGCATGTATCGCGTCGGCCCGCTCGCGCGCCTGAATATCTGCGAACAGATGGGCGTGCCCCGGGCGGACGCCGAGCTGAAGAACTTCAAACAAATGGGCCGCGGCGCGGTCACGTCGTCCTTCCTCTATCATTACGCGCGGCTGATTGAGATTCTCGCCTCGCTGGAATACGTCGAGCGTTACCTGGACGATCCCGATTTGTTCAGCGACAACCTGCGCGCCGACGCCGGCATCAACAACCTGCGCGGTGTGGGCGTGAGCGAAGCCCCGCGCGGCACGTTGTTCCATGATTACACCGTTGACCGCAACGGCCTGCTCCAGAAGGTCAATCTCATCGTCGCCACCGGCCAGAACAATCTGGCGATGAACCAGACCGTGGCCCAGATTGCGAAGCATTACGTGCACGGCCGGGACATTCCCGAACCGATGCTCAACCGGATCGAACACGGCATCCGCTGTTACGATCCGTGTCTGAGCTGTTCCACGCACGCGGTTGGCCAGATGCCGTTGCTCGTGCGGCTCATGGCGCCGGATGGCACGGTGCTCAAAGAAATGGCGCGCGGTTAGCCCCAGCCAAAATTGCAGCGGGGAGCCAAAATGAAAATTGATTCCACAAAACGCTGGTGGTTGGCGGTGCTCTTGTTAAGCGCGGCGGTTGGTTGCAGCCGGCAGAAAACGGTCAAAACCAGTCTGGAAGGGCAGTGGTTGGGTTACGAGGCGTCGCCGCCCAACGCAAAATGTGAAGTAACGATTAGCGGCGATCGGCTGGAGTATCGCGGCGCCGAGTCGAATGACTGGTGTCGCGGCGTTTTTCTTTTGGACGAAAAGACGCAGCCGATGCACTTGGATCTCACCATTCAAGAGTCGCCCC
The DNA here is from genome assembly GCA_035945675.1 of Verrucomicrobiia bacterium. Lineage (GTDB taxonomy): Bacteria > Verrucomicrobiota > Verrucomicrobiia > Limisphaerales > UBA11358 > UBA11358. Next base: position 23,680 of record DASZAB010000103.1, read on the forward strand.
AAAACGTTGGCGCGACTGCCCTGGCGATTTACGAACAACAAAGCAATGACTTGAAGATCGCCGTGGCTCCGCCCGGCGATCCCCAACGTCCGGTCGATTTCATTTCCGGCCCGAACACGCGGGTTATAATTTTCAAGCGCCAGTGAATATTCCGGCCACCTTGAACCGCGCCTGCTGAACCAGGTGCGTGCGGGGCGGCTTCCTTTTTGTCGAACGCAAGAAAGGTGGATTAATGGCCAAATTGCGGGGAGAACAATTTCTTGAGTCGGGCCGAAACTGTAAACAGGCATGTCCTGCCCCCAGGTGAAATGAAAACGCTGCGAATTTGCGAGTCTTGCCAGGCAGAGCTTCCTGCGGATTCAACGCAGAGCCTGTGTGCCCAATGCCTTCAGGCAGGCGTGACGCCCGGACCCTCACCGCAGCGAGGCGCTGGTTTTTCCCCGCCCCATCCGCTGGCGCTGAGCAGTCTTTTCCCGCAGCTTGAGATTCTGGAATTGCTCGGCCACGGCGGCATGGGAGCGGTTTATAAGGCGCGCCAGCGCGGCCTGGACCGGCTGGTGGCGCTCAAAGTTTTGCCGCCGCAAATTTCGCTTGAAACCGGTTTTGCCGAGCGATTCGCCCGCGAAGCACGCGCGTTGGCCCGGCTGAGTCATCCGAATATCGTCACGGTTTTTGACATGGGCAAGTCCGGCTCGCTTTATTATTTCCTGATGGAATTCGTGGACGGAGTAAACCTGCGGCAACTGCTGCAAACGCACCGTCTGACGCCGCGGGAAACGCTGGGCATCCTGCCGCAGATTTGTGAGGCGCTGGAATACGCGCACGGCGAGGGCATTGTTCATCGCGACATCAAGCCCGAAAATATTCTGATGGACCAGAAAGGCCGCGTGAAGGTCGCGGATTTCGGCCTGTCCAAACTGCTGGAACCGGGGCCCAAAGACATCCAATTGACGCAAGCGGGCCAGATTTTGGGCACGATGCATTACATGGCGCCGGAGCAGATCGAGAAACCGCTCGCCGTGGACCAGCGCGCGGACATTTATTCGCTGGGCGTTCTGCTTTACGAAATGCTCACCGGCGAATTGCCGTTGGGCCGCTTCGAGCTCCCCTCAAAAAAGGCGGCGGTGGACCCGCGGCTCGACGAGCTTGTGCTCCGGGCCATGGAGCGAAACCCTGGCAGGCGCTACCAGCAAGCCGTTGAAGTCCGGCTCGAATTGGAGTCCGTCGCCGGCGTCGCCTCGAAACTTTCGCCGGAGATCAGCCGCAAACTGAGCTACGAATACCGCTCCAAAACCACGCTGTTCGGCTGGCCGCTCCTGCACGTGGCCCTCGGCGTGAATCCGGCCACGGGCCGCAAGCGCAGCGCCAGGGCCATCATCGCCGTGGGAACCGCGCCGCGAGGCATCATCGCCTTTGGCGACGTGGCGGTGGGGGTGATCGCCTGCGGCATCTTTGGCTACGGAGTGGTTTCCTTTTCGGTCATCGCCGTGGGGGTGTTCGCCTGCGGGAGCGTCGCGGTGGCCCTGGTGTTGGCCATGGGCGGCATGGCGATTGCCCCGGTGGCGATGGGCGGCCTCGCGTTCGGATGGTACGCCAACGGTGCCATGGCTTGGGGGAAACACGCGCTCGCACCCAACGCTTACGACCCGGTCGCCGACAAGTTTTTCAAGCCTTATATCTGGAGACTTACGAATTGGGTGTTTCGGGCGATGCTCATTGTCGTGCCGGTGTTCCTGGCGCTGGGTTTCCTTCCAAAACTGATGGCAAGGATTTCCGAGCGACGCCGGCAGAAGCGCTTCCAGCAGGACAATTCAAAATCGGTTTAACGTGGTCAAATATATCGGGAAAATTTGTCTTTGCGCCCTGAGCTCGGTGGTTGGCATGTTTGTCGGCGGCATCGTCTCCAGCGCCTTGCATCTGGAACAACCTAAGCTTCCCGGACCGGTGGATACGCAATTACTGGGTCTGCTCTGCCTCGTCGGTGGTTTCATACTTTCCCTCGCGCTGGCCACGTTATCGCCACAGCTCCAGATGAAGCGCCGGCCGCGTTTTGCGGTGATCGCCTGGTTTGTGTTCGCGTGGCTGGGCATCAACAACACAATTGAAGCCGGCATCTTCACGACCATCGGCGGCGCGCCAACAATGATTGTGACCATGCTGTTGCTATCCGCCTCGGTGGCCGGCGCGGTCGTGCTGCTGTTCGGCGGTCGCGATGTCGGGGCGTCCTTTTCATATGACTTCCGCCAATTCATTGCCAATCGAACCAAGGCACAATGGGCCGTCCGGTTGTTATTGGCGGTGCTGGCCTTTCCAGTGGTTTATTTCTTTTTTGGCATGCCGGTGGGTCTGATGGTTGGGAAATATTATCAAAATGAGTCGTTTGACCTTCAAATGCCGTCCTTGGGCGTCGTCATCGGCGTACAATTCATCCGCAGTCTTATTGCCTTGCTCGCGGGGTTGCCGATTCTGGTTGTCTGGCCGGGTTCGCGGCAACGCCTGGCGTGGACCTTCGGCCTGAACCTGTTTGTGGTTGCCGGACTGTATGGGTTGATTCAGGCTTACTGGATGCCATGGACACTGCGAAGTATTCATACCGTCGAACTGTTTTTGGATTCGGTGGTCTATGGCTGGTGGCTGGCGATTTTACTGTTGCCGCGCGTCCCGGCGCCGGTTGAGGCTGTCGGCGCCCGGAATGATAACATTTGAGTTGAACGCGTGAGCAAAACTGTGTCAGAGCCCCCAATCACCGGTCTGCTGGTCATCGGCTACGGCAACCCGTTGCGGTGCGACGACGGCGTGGGACCCAGGGTCGCCGAAGCCGTGGAGGCGCTCCAGCTGCCCGGCGTGCACACGCTGATTTGCCAGCAACTTTCACCCGAACACGCCGAACCGATTGCCCGGGCGCGGACGGTGATTTTTGTGGACGCCGCCATGGATGCGCCGAAGGAAGTGCAGCTGCGCCAGCTGGAGCCGAACAAGTCTTCTCAACTCATGGCCCACGCGGCCGACCCGCGCACCATGCTGGCGCTGGCGCGCGATGTTTTCGGCCATTGCCCGGAAGCCTGGTGGCTGACCATCCCCGCCGTGAAACTCGGTTTCGGCGAGGAACTTTCTCCGGTGGCCCGCCAGGGTTATGCGGCGGCGCTGGAACAGATTCGGACGCTCGCCGGCCGTCATTGAAAAGGACGGTCAGCAAGAAAGGCACACTCTTCGCCAAGAGATGACTCGCATTCGCGCGTTGACCGGCGCATATTGCGGCGGCTGATTTGAAAGGCATTTATGCACGAAGTTCATCTGGTCCGCGCCATTCTGGAAACCGTTGAGAAAAAAGCGCTTGAGCAAAAAGCCAAACGCGTGAAAGCGGTCAAAATCCGTTTCAACCCCCTGACCAGCCACAGCAGTGACCACATGCAATTCAGCTTCGACATCGTCAAAAAGGAAATCCCGCTCGTTCAAGACGCCAGGCTCGAGCTGACCGAGGTCGAACCGACGCTGGTGTGCAGTCAATGCGGTCACAAATTCCACGGCCATCAGCTGCCGGATGTCTGTCCGAAATGCGCTTCGGTAAACGTCAAGGCCGTCAATTCCACAGACATGGTGCTCGAAAGTTTCGAGATCGAGCGCTGAAAGGAGCATTGATGAATGCGCCGCCAGCAACGCGATTGAAGATCGCCGTGCGCGGCGCGGTCCAGGGCGTCGGCTTCCGCCCCTTCATCTTTCGCCTCGCATCCGAATTGAAACTGCCCGGCTGGGTCAACAATTCTCCGCAGGGTGTTTTCATTGAAGTGGAAGGCCCGCGCGCGGCGCTCGAAAAATTCCTGCTGCGACTCGAAGCCGAAAAACCACCGCGCAGTTTCATCCAAAGCCTCGAAGCTTCCTGGCTCGATGCCGCCGGTTATACGGGCTTTGAAATCCGCGAGAGCGGGGTCGGCGGTGACAAAACCGCGCTCGTCCTGCCGGACATCGCCACGTGCCCGGATTGTCTCCGAGAAATGTTCGACCCGAAGAATCGCCGTTATCGCTATCCGTTTACGAACTGCACCAACTGCGGCCCGCGCTTCAGCATCATCGAATCACTGCCTTATGACCGCGCGAACACTTCGATGAAGGCATTCAGGATGTGTCCGCAATGCCAGACCGAATATGATGACCCGGCGGAGCGCCGTTTCCATGCCCAACCGAATGCCTGCCCGGTTTGCGGGCCGCATCTGGAATTGTGGCGTGGCGGCGTTCGGCAGGACGCCGCCAACTTCTCTTTCAAAAAAGATCAGCCGCGCTCTGCCGAGCGCAGCGACGAAGCTTTGTGCGCTGCCGTAAAAGCAATTCGTGAGGGAAAAATCGTCGCGGTCAAAGGGCTCGGCGGGTTTCATTTGATGGCGGACGCGCGCAATGACAAAGCCGTCCGGCTTCTGCGCGAACGGAAGCATCGCGAAGAAAAGCCGTTCGCGCTGATGTTCCCGTCGCTGGAAGCCATCAAAGCTGTCTGCGAAGTCTCGCCGCTCGAAGAACGTTTGTTGCGCTCGCCCCAGGCACCCATTGTTTTGCTAAAGAGGCTGGTCCGCCCTCACCCCGGACCTCTCCCCCAGGAGAGGGAGAACCGTACGTCTCTTCCCAGGCAAAGTACGACTGTCGTCGATCCCAGCGGCTTGGAGTGTGTTGGAGCGGACAATGACTGTTCCCTCTCCCCGGGGGAGAGGGTCAGGGTGAGGGCGGGTGTCGAACAAAATCCTTTGCTGATTGCAGTTTCCGTCGCCCCCAACAACCCATGCCTCGGTGCGATGTTGCCGTACACGCCGTTGCAGCACCTCTTGCTGGCGGAACTGGATTTTCCGGTGGTTGCCACGAGCGGCAACCTGAGCGACGAGCCGATTTGCACGGACGAGCGCGAAGCACTGGAACGGCTCGGCGGCATGGCCGACGTTTTTCTCGTCCATAACCGTCCCATTGTCCGGCACGTGGACGATTCCTTTGCGCGTGTCATGCTCGATCGCGAACTGGTCCTGCGCCGCGCGCGCGGCTATGCGCCGTTGCCCATCTCTCTCGGAGGGGCGAGCTCCGTGAGCCCAAATAGTCAGGGCGTCGCGGAGCTCCGCCCTCCGAAAATTATTCTCGCAGTAGGAGCGCACTTGAAAAACGCCGTCGCGCTTTCCATCAGTAACCAGGTTTTCATCAGCCAGCACATCGGCGATTTGGAAACGGAACAGGCGCACACCGCGTTCCGCCGCGTCATTGCGGATTTTGAAAAACTTTACGAAGCCAAACCGCAGATGGTCGCTGCCGATTTGCACCCGGATTATCTTTCCACGAAGTTCGCCCGCGAAATCGTAGCGCAGGCGTCCTCGCCTGCGGGTTCCAGCGGCGTCCCCGCCGCCAGTTGCAGTCCGCTGGAGCGGGGACGCTCCGCCAACCCGCAGGCCGGAGGCCTGCGCTACCTGGGCGTCCAGCACCACATCGCCCATGTCCTGTCCTGCATGGCGGAAAATGAATTGCCGCCGCCGGCGCTGGGCGTTTCCTGGGACGGCACAGGTTACGGACTCGATGGCACGATCTGGGGCGGTGAATTTTTCATCGTCACGGACAAAACCGTCGAGCGCATAGCTCATTTCCGCCCGTTCCGGCTGCCCGGTGGCGACCAGGCGGTCAAGGAGCCCCGCCGCACCGCGCTAGGATTGCTTTATGAAGTTTTTGGCGACGCCGTTTTCCGGCAAAAAGACCTGGCATCACTGGCTGCCTTTTCCAAAACGGAACGGGGCGCCTTAAAAACGATGCTCGCAAAAAAATTGAACTCGCCGGTCACGTCGAGCACGGGCCGGTTGTTCGACGCGGTTGCTTCCTTGACCGGTTTACGGCAAACCATGCGCTTTGAAGGCCAGGCCGCGATGGAGTTGGAGTTTGCGCTCGACGGAATCGAAACTGACGAAGCTTATGAATTGCCGATGGCCGATGGCCGATGGCCGATTGAAAAAAAAGCCGCGTCTGCCGACAAATCGGAAATCGGAAATCGGAAATCGGAAATGATTCTGGATTGGTCCCGGATGATTGAAGCGATCCTGCTGGACGTGAAAAACGGCGTTGCCACCGGCGGGATCTCCGCAAAATTCCACAACGCGCTGGTCGAAGCCATTGTCGCCGTCGCCAGGCACGCTGGTCAAAACCGGATCGTGCTTTCCGGAGGGTGTTTTCAGAATCGTTATCTCACCGAACGCGCAGTGCGGCGATTGCAGGCGGAAGGATTCCAGCCGTACTGGCATCAGCGTGTGCCGCCCAACGACGGCGGAATTGCGCTGGGACAAGTCATTGCTGCCCTGCGCCTAAGCGGTTAGATTAAAGACGCATGTGCTTGGCCATTCCAGGAAAGATTGAGAGCATCAGCGGTGACGACCCGTTGACGCGCATGGGCAAAATCAATTTCGGCGGCATCCTCAAGGAAGCCAGTTTGGCCTATGTGCCGGAGGCCAGGGTCGGCGATTACGTCATCGTCCACGTCGGCTTTGCCCTCAGCCGGCTGGACGAGGACGAGGCGCAAAAAGTTTTCGAGTATTTGAGGCAGATTGAGGAGCTGGGCGAACTTGAAGAACGCAGCGCAGGGGTACCGCCGGCGCAGAGTGGCTGATAATTTAAACCGGTGGGGCGAGCGTCCCCGCGAGCCGGCTCGTCAGTTGCCTCGCCCCACCAAATAGCCGTGAAATACCTCGACGAATATCGCGACGGCGAACTCGCGCAAAAAATTGCGCGCGAGGTGCATCGCGTCACAACGCGGCCGTGGAACATCATGGAGGTCTGCGGCGGCCAGACGCACGCCATCGTCAAATTCGGCATCGATGAACTGTTGCCCGGACAAATCACGCTCATCCACGGCCCCGGCTGCCCGGTCTGTGTGACACCGCTGGAAATCATCGAAAAGGCGATCGAGATTGCCGCGCGGGCCAACGTCATTTTCACATCGTTCGGCGACATGCTCCGCGTGCCCGGCAGCACGACGGACTTGCTTTCGGTCAAGGCCAGGGGCGGCGACGTGCGCATGGTCTATTCACCGCTGGATGCCCTGAAGATTGCGGAGCAAAACCCGGACAAGGAGGTGGTTTTCTTTGGGGTCGGTTTTGAAACCACCGCGCCGGCCACGGCGATGGCGGTCTATCAGGCCGCGGAAAAGGGGCTGAAGAATTTTTCAATGCTCGTCTCGCATGTGCTGGTGCCGCCCGCGATGGAAGCGCTGCTATCGTCGCCGAATTGCAAGGTACAGGGATTTCTCGCCGCCGGTCACGTCTGCACCGTGATGGGGTACGAAGAGTATTTCCCCATCGCCCGAAAATATCATGTGCCGATTGTTGTGACAGGCTTTGAGCCGCTCGATATTTTTCAAGGCGTGTTGATGGTGGTGCAGCAACTGGAATCCGGCCGGGCGGAGGTCGAAAATCAGTACGCGCGTTCGGTGCGCCGCGAAGGGAACCAGCCTGCGCAGAAATTGATTCGCGAGGTATTCCGCGTCATCCCGCGCAAATGGCGCGGGGTCGGTGAAATTCCACAGAGCGGCCTGGGCTTAAACGAGGCTTACGCGGCCTTCGACGCCGAGAAAAAATTCGGTGTGGCGGAACATCATGTCGAGGAACCGGCCGAGTGCATCAGCGGGCTGGTGTTACAGGGTTTGAAAAAGCCGCAGGAATGTTCCGCCTTTGGCACGAAATGCACACCGGAACATCCGCTGGGCGCGACGATGGTTTCCAGCGAAGGCGCCTGCGCGGCCTATTACCGCTACCGGCGACAACCGACGGCAGCCGATGCATGACAATGTTGATCATGAACCTTTTTGCCGGTTTTTCCCTCGCCCTGGCCCTCTCCCTCAGGAAGAGGAAACAGTTTTTGATCGGCTTACGACGTTCCCGGGCGGCTCGATTCGCCGACCGGCTGGCGGTGATTCTCCCGCTCCTCGGGGGAGAGGGCAGGGGTGAGGGCGGACGTCAGACCCTTTGACCATTTATCCATGCACCAACCCGATTTTACCCCGGCCTGCCCGATTCCCATCACGCAATACCCCCACGTGCTGTTGGCGCACGGCGGCGGCGGCCGATTGATGCACCAGCTGATCGGCAGGATGTTTCTGGCCGCGTTCCGCAATCCTTTGCTCGAAATGCAACACGATTCAACGGTGGTGGAGTTGACGGGCAGGAAACTCGCGTTTACGACCGATTCCTATGTGGTGCGTCCCTTGTTCTTTCCGGGCGGCGACGTCGGTTCCATGTCCGTCCACGGCACGGTGAACGACCTCGCCATGAGTGGCGCGCGTCCGCTTTACCTCAGCGCCGGGTTTATCATCGAGGAAGGCCTGTCGATGGAAACGCTCTGGAAAATTGTCTGCTCCCTGCAGCAGGCCGCCCAACGCTGCGGCGTGCAAATCATCACCGGCGATACCAAGGTGGTGGACAAGGGCAAAGGCGACGGCGTGTTCATCAACACCGCCGGCATCGGCGTGGTCGAACATGACCAAAAAATCGCGCCGCAAAACGTGCGGACCGGGGATGCCGTTCTGGTGAGTGGCGACCTGGGCCGCCACGGCATGGCTATCATGGCCGTGCGCGAAGGGCTGCAATTCGAGAGCGCCATCGAAAGCGACTCCGCGCCCGTCCACGAAATCGTCCTGGAACTGCTCAAGGCCGGTGTCGAAATCCATTGCCTGCGCGACCTGACGCGCGGCGGACTGGCCAGCGCGCTCAACGAAATCGCCGAAGCCTCACGCGTGCGCATCGAGGTTGAAGAAAAATCAATTCCGGTGCGTGAAGATGTCCACGCCGCGTGCGAAATGCTGGGTCTGGACCCGTTGCACGTCGCTTGCGAAGGGCGGCTGGTTGCGTTTGTCGCGGCCAGGGACGCGGAACGCGCGCTGAAAATCATGCGCGGCCATGCCATCGGCGCGGGGTCGGCGGTGATTGGCCGGGTGGCCGGAAGCGCCGCGCCGCTGGTCACCTTGAAAAGCGCGATTGGTGCCAACCGCATTCTCGACATGCCCAGCGGCGAACAACTTCCGAGGATTTGCTAGTCCGTCAGCACGCCTTCGAGGGCAATCATGGTGCGTTGGAACGTTTCCTCCGGCGTGCCGCCGGCGACGATGGGCACCAGCAAACCGCGCTCCTGATAAAACTTAATCAGCGGCCGGGTGCTTTTTTCGTAAGCCGCCATGCGCACGCGGACGGATTCGGGCCGGTCATCTTCGCGCAGGAACAGTTTCCCGCCGCATTGGTCGCAGACATCTGCCACCTGTGGCGGTCGTGACGTGACGTGATAGACCGCCTTGCATTTGGAACAGGTGCGCCGGCCGCTGATGCGGGCCACGATTTCCTCCAGTGGCAACTCGTAATTCAGCACCGCCGTCAACGCCACCTCCTCGTGCAACATCAATTTCTCCAACGCCTCGGCCTGGGCCACCGTGCGCGGAAAACCGTCGAGGAGAAAACCGCCGTAGCAATGCAGACAGCGCAGGCGTTCGCTCACCATGTCCAGCACCGTCTTGTCCGGCACCAACTCACCGCGCCGCATGAACTCCAACGCCTGCTCCATGGCCGGGCTTCTTTGCCCGTCCGGCAGGCTCTTGGCTGCGCGAAAAACATCGCCGGTGGACAGATGGCAGGAGCCCAATCGTTGGTGAAGCAATTCCGCCTGGGTTCCCTTGCCAACGCCCGGCGAGCCCAGCAGGACCAGCCGCCAGGCCTTGGCCGGCGCCTTGAGTGGTGGACTTGAGCAAACCGCCTTGCCGGCCTTCAGCCAGGCCGCCCGATCATTTTTTATCGCATTCATCTCATCAGTTTAGCTCAAATGATAGCTATAAACAATAAGCCAGACGAAATTCCCAAAGGATGTTCTTTCTTTGCCAAAATCCGCAAAACTGAACGGCTTGGACCGTCGCCCGACCCTTCGCCGGGCGATCTGTCGCCGACTGGCGCCATTTTCGGCCCGGGCCGGTTTGCGTTAAAATCCCTTGTAAAATCCGGCTGTTTCTTCTGCAAGGTATGGCAAAATTATGCCAAGAACCGTGTAGTGCGCAGCCGGGCGCGGTTTTAAAGTGGCTTGTGAGAATCGTGGAAGAATCAAAGACCAGAACTTCGGTGGTGAATGGGCATTCGGAAAAGAGAAATCACCTGCCGGTGCGCGAGGCCGCGTTCGACCGGCCGCGCGACTTTCTCAACAACCGGTTTGTTTACGTGGTCATCTCGTCGCGCGCGCACGGCCTGTCGGTGGGGGTGAACATGAACCCCGACAAGCAGTGCAATTTCGACTGCCTGTACTGCGAAGTGGACCGCCGCACGCCGTCCGTTGAGACAACGCTGGACGTGGGTGTCATGGCCGGCGAACTGCAGCGGACGCTGGCGCACATCCTGCAAGGCCAGTTGCATGAACGCCCGCTCTACCAGTCGCTGCCGACCGAGCTGTTGCAATTGCGCCACGTGGCGTTGAGCGGCGACGGCGAGCCGACCCTGGCCCCGAATTTTGCCGAAGCCGTGCAGGAAGTGATTCATGTCCGCGCGCTGGGCGGCTTTCCATTTTTCAAAATTGTTTTGATTACCAACGCCACCGGCCTGGACCGGCCGCAGGTTCAGGAAAGCCTCAAACGCCTCACCAAGTCGGACGAGATCTGGGTGAAGCTCGACGGCGGCACGCAGGATTATCTGGACCGGGTGGACCGGCCCGGCGTGCCGCTGGAGAAAGTGCTGGCGAACATTCTGGAGCTGGGCCGCCAGCGTCCGGTGGTCATTCAAAGCCTGTTCCCCGCCATCAACGAGGAAGAACCGTCGCTGGAGGAAATCGAACAATTCGCGCAGCGCCTCAAGGAATTGAAAAACCGCGGCGCCCAGATTTCCCTCGTGCAAATCTACTCGGCGGCGCGTCCGATGTCCCACGCCGAATGCGGGCACCTGCCGCTGAAAACGTTGTCGCACATCGCGCAAATTGTGCGCCAGGTCACGGGCCTCAAAGCGGAAGTGTTTTAAGACTGCGCCCGCGCAAGCCCGAGTCGGAACCATTGACCCAAAGGTGGGTGAGGGCGGGTCACGCCGTTGACCTGGCGAAGGCTGATCCTCGCGCGCCGTTTCAATTCCAAGTTGATTCAACCGCAAATGACTCGGAGGAACGCAGAGTCCTCCGGAGGTTTAAGCACGGTAACCCCACAATCAGAATGCCTCTGGTCAGCGATCCTGCTGACCGCTTGACAGTTCCGGCCAAAGGATGATGCTGACCGCGTCATCAGGACTCTTGAAGCGGCCGACCCGCTTTGAGTCTGCCGCCTGCGCGGTTGTCGGAAATTGACAAGTTTCGAATGACGCCACTGAAATTACAGATGTTTGGTTTGAGTTTTCTCCTTGGCCTCCTCGCCCTGGCGGCGGGATGTTCACCCATTCCGGCCACGGCGCCGCCGACGGTTCGCGCCTTTGCCATCGCCCATGCCAGATTCGACGGCTCACTCTGGAACGAGTCGCACGCCAGGGCTTCAATCATTTCCCAGGATGGCGGCGAATCGTTTACCGTTCCGGGCGGGGCCATCTGGGCTTTTGGCGACACCTTCAAGGGCTCGCGGTCCGCCGATGGGACGCCGCACTTTGCGGGCGGTGCCATCTTCTGTGCCATCGCTTTCCTCGGCGAGCATGCCCGGAGCTATCCGCCGGCGTTTAATTATCTCGTGTCCAGCAACGGCGGCGCTATTTCGCCCTTTGAATTCTTGCCGGGTGAACGACCGACCGAGCGTTATCGGATCTGGCCGCTGGGTGGAATCCATGTGAACGGCCAATGTTACCTGTTTTATTCCCTGATTGAGGTGTTTGGGAATGGTCAGTGGGATTTCCGGGGTGTGGCTTCCGGGCTCGGCCGGTCGGCCGTGGCCCTGGGACCTTATGAACGGCTCCAACCGCACGGAGATTGGCGTTTTCCGGTTGCGCCCACGCAGGTGATTGAGGCGGACGGCTGGCTCTACCTTTTCGAAATTCGGGAATTCAGCGGGAAACAAGGCGTCGCTTTGGCCCGGGTGCGCCCGGAGAAGATCGAGGACCCCGGGTCGTATGAGTTCTACGCCGGCGCCGGCCCGAAATTCTCATCCCGGAAGGAGGCCGCTGCCCTTTTGGTCGGGAACGTTCCCGGACAGGTTTCCGTTGCCTGGAACCCGTATCTGCAGAAATATGTGATGGTTTCATCGAGTGATTTCAAGCATCCGCGGGAGATTCGGTTCCTCGTCGCTGACGCTCCTTACGGCCCATGGAGTCCGCCGGTGGCCCGCATGGAAGTGCCCCAATACGCCCAGGGCAAACGCGTCGAGATGGTCTATTGCGCCTACCTGCACCCGGAACTGTTCCGGGAAGACGGGCGGGTGATGAATCTCACCTACTCAACCGGATTGCGGAACGGCGGTTTCGACGCCAACTGCGAAATGGTTGAGGTTGAAATCGAGCGCCGGTAGCGCTTCTGGCAGGTAGTTGAAGGTTGAGCCGCCTCGTCCCGCAGTGCGGAAATTATCTGCGTCCCGGCATCCTGGTGGTTAAAAATCCGAGTTCGTCCGCGCGCATCCGTGGTTAGGACGTTGCCGGCTGGTACAGCAGATTCCCCAGGCGTTGAATAATTTCAGGTACGAGCTTTAGCCCCGTCCAAAAAGTTTCTGGCGCGTTCGAGCAGAAAGCAGTTAGAATCGAGCTTGCGTGCCTCGTCCAGGTATTTCCAACCCGCCTCCAGATTCCCTCGCCGGGCTTCGGCAATCGCAAGCAGGCAGGCATTCTGTGCCCTGTTGTGGGGAACCTCGTGCGTCAGCATCACTTCTCGCAGCAACGGCACGGCTTCATCAAGTTTTCCCAGCTCCGATAATACCGTGCCACGGGTACCTTTGATCGAGGGCATCCAGGAAAGATTTTTCATGGCTTCTACAGAATAGCGGTCAGCTTCTTCCAAAAGTTCAGGGCTGCCAATGAGCGCATCGGCGTAAGCAATATTGTTCAGAAGAATGGAGTGAAGAAGACGGTCCTGCTCCGTGCGGGGAAGAGCTTTCAAGAAACATTCGCGCGCCTCGTTGAATCGGGTCAGGCTGAGCAAATTGGTGCCAGACGAGATGAGCAAATCAATCTCATCCGGATATAATTTGAGACCCTTTTCAAGCCATGATTGCGCTTCAATGAATTGTTTCTTTTCCTGACACAATATACCTTCCCAGATGAATCCAGCGGCGTGGCCCTTTACCGCCCGGTCGGGATCCATTTTCAATGCTTCCGACAATTGTTTTCCGTCAGAGGGCCTTTTCCCGAAGAGGGTCGTGATTTGTCTTGGCCACAAGTTGGCAATCACAATCAACAGGTTGGCGAAGAAAAACATTTGAAGGGGCGTCAATTGTTGTGCTATGGATTGGACCCCAGCCAGGCTGCCGTCCATTGCAGTCAACAAAACAACCATTAGAAGAATATTGGCCATTGGGCCCGCGATGGCAAAAGCAAACAGTTTGGCATGGTAATGTGCTATTTTCCGAGGAGCCGCCAATACCGAACCACCTAGTGGAATGGCGCGGAATTCGGTATCGAAGCCTAAAAGTTTTACCTTAAGAACGGTTTTCCCGTAACCGATATAGATTCTAAAGACACGCCAGCCCAGCCATTTGGCAGTGAAGGCGTGCCCGAGTTCGTGCGGCAAAATCGATAGTGAAAGCGCAATATCATAAATAAAAATATTTAACCAGAGCCAGCCGATTGGCTCCTTCGGCCACAGGTACACGAAAAGAATGCCGAACAACCCTATGGCCAATCGGCCCAGCAGGAGGTCTCTATAAATTGAGGTTTTATGCTTCCGCCAACAAGCGGGACATAACGTTTGTACCGAATCACTAAAGGATTTGCGTTCTTTGAAGAATCCTTCAGCGATTTGCGTGGTGGCCCCGCAGCGATCGCATTGCAAAACAACGGGTTCACCTGGAACTGGAGCTGTGGCGGCAGTTGAAGAACCTTCGAACTCAGTCGTGCCACATTCCCGGCAATGAACGGCATCGTCCTCGTTTTCGCGCCCGCAATATGAGCACCTCTTCATAATACCAGTTTGGGGCAATTTCAGTTGGCCTTGGAAAGTATTTCCAGATGCTCCTTGTGTCGAACTGGTTCTGCAGCCGGTGACCGAATGTTGGCGAATTCATTTGTATTCTTTGTGGTGGAGCCGTATCCGTGTCCATCCGTGGTTGATCGTCAGTTGAGAGTAAAGGGTTAAGAAAATGGACACCCCTGTATGTGTCCCTACCTAGAATTACTAGTCTCCGCGTCCCCGCGTCCGGGCGGTTAAAACCCGTGTTCATCACCGATTTAATTGGCGATGGAACCATTCGGTCACCGGCTCGCGCAGTTGAGTGATGCACATGCCAACCACCAGATGGTCGGCGAGGGGAACTTCCAGCACCTCCGACTCCGGCGCCGCCGCCGCTTGAAAACGGCTCAAATCTTCGCGGAGGCACACCTCATCGTGTTCACCGCGCACAAACAAAATCGGATGTTTAATTCGCCGGATGGCGTTTTCCGTGGCCAGGTCCGGGAACCCGGCGAGATGGGACGCCACCAGCGCGGCCGCTTTCCGGTCGGTTCGCCAGGTCAGGTTGGGGGCAAACGTCTTGAGATAACGCTCCACGGCGGCGCCGGGATCGGGGTAGGGTGAGATGGCCGCGACACTTTGCACGCGCGGGTCAATGGCCGCCCACTGCAACGCCAGCACCGCGCCATACGAAACGCCCAGTGCCCCGACCGGTTCCACACAGACCCGCTGTTGCACCAGTGCGTCCAGGCATTGCACCAGGTCCGTGCGCTCGACACCGCCAAAGTAGATATGATTTCCGGTGGCAAGGCCGTTTCCCCGCAAGTCCACCAGCACTACCCGGTAACCCGCCTGGGCCAGCACCAGTCCCCATGGCATCATGGTCTCCTTGTCCAAACCGTAACCGTGCAGCAGAAAGATTGTGCCGCGAACGTTGTCCGGAATGGATTTCGGTTGTCGTGTGAAATGCGACAGATCAAAGGTGAAATTGAAATCGTAACGCGGACGCGTTCGCGGGCCGGGCGGCGGAACCTCGGTGAAGGTCGAATTCAGTTTGACCTGGTAATTTCCCGGTTCTATGACCATCAAATCCAGCGTGGCGCGCGGCGGGCCGACGGGAATCCGCTCGACCGGAAAATTGGTACCCAGGGCCACGCCCAACTGCTGGAAAAATCCGGGCACAATAATTCGCCGATTCGGCGCTTGCAGTGTCTGATCGGCAATGGCGCGGGGGGACGTGCAACCGCCGCACGCCAGAAGCAGGAGCAATGAAACTATCAGGCTGGGTGCGCCCAATCCCTTCGTCAATTCCTTCATGTCCATGAGGACTTCATTTAGCCAAAGAACGCCTCTTTTTCAAACCGGATTGCAAACTCGCCTTGTCAGCGGCTTGCCCTTCCGGTAAGGGAACACCGTAGTTCCGCCCTGCGCCAGAATCCGCCTTATTTCTGGCTTACGTTGACCCTGGTGAGTTTTGTCGTGGCCGGTTTGCGCGAAGAACTCTGGCGTCCGGCCTTTCTGGCCGGATTGCGGACGCTCTGGCCGCAACGTTTCGGTTCGCGCCCGGGTCAGATTGCCGCCGTCGCCATCGCGGCAATCCTGTTTGGCTTTGGACATCTCGGCCCGGGTCCGGTCGCCGTTCTGTTCGCGGGACGGCTGGGGTTCGGACCGGGGCTGATCATGGTTTTCCACCGCTCCATCTGGCCCGCCGTGGTCGCGCACGGAATGTTGGATGCGACCAGCCTGGCGCTGCTTCCCTGGGATGCGGAAAAGCTGCCGGAAATTCAACGAGCGCTCGGGCACTAAACCAGAAAATTGTTTCGCTCGCAAGCAGCCCTTTCCCTGCCTTTTTGGCAAAAGTTATCAGGCTTTTGTCAAAATATGTGAAGTGCCGCCTTCCAACTTTCCTGTCACAATTCTATCCGGCAGGCCACTACATGGGTGAGCATGAAAATGAACTTTGCCGTGGAACCGGAGATGCGGAGCGACGCCTCCCTGGTGGAACTGAGCCTGGGCGGCGACCGCGACGCCTTTGGCCGGATCGTTGACCGTTATCAATCCGCCATCTGTGCCCTCGCTTACAGCGCTTGCGGCAACGTCGGGCGCAGCGAGGACATCGCACAGGACATTTTCATCACGGCGTGGCGGCGGCTCGGCACTCTGCAGGAACCGGCACGGTTCCGGGCCTGGCTCTACGGCATCGCCCGCAACCTCATCCATAACGCCTTTCGCCAGCACACCCGCAATCCGCTTGCCGATGCCAAACTGCTCGAGGAGGGAACGGAGGCGGCGGCGGCCGCCGATGAACCCGATGAACAAGCCATCAGCAAGGAGGAAGAAACCATTCTTTGGCGCGTCCTGTCGGGTTTGCCGGAAGTTTACCGCGAGCCAATGGTGCTTTTTTACCGTCAGAATGAATCCATCCCGCAAGTGGCCGGGGTACTGGAAATTTCGGAGGAAGCGGTGCGACAACGTCTCTCCCGCGGCCGGGCCCTGCTGAACGAGCGCGTAACGAAGTTGGTCCAGAGTGGCCTGCGCCGGTCGGGGCCGGCGGACACGTTTGTGGTGGCGGTCATCGCCGCCTTGCCGATGGTGGCGGCAACCGCCACGGCCAAGGGCGCGATTATGGGGATGGCCACGACCAAAAGCGCCACCGGCCAGGCCACCGGTCTGACGGGCATCCTGAAAGGCATCGGTTTCTTCGCCGGCTTGATTGCGATTCCCGCCACGTTGGGCACCTTGTTTGGATATAAACTGGGCCGGGATGCCATGGGCCTTCCGCAGCAACGCAAGTCCGCGGCGAAATTCTGGCGCATCTTCGGCGGCGGCCTTGTCCTTTTTCTTTTTCTGCCGCTGGTCCTGGCCTTCGGGGTCACCGGGTTCTTGCAGGGTGAAGCCCGCGCCCAATTCCTGTCGGTCATGACTATTTGGCTGGGGCTGGCCTATCTGCTGGTGCCGGCTTCACTCCTG
>DASZAB010000104.1:0-25226 GCA_035945675.1 Verrucomicrobiia bacterium
CGCGCGAGTATTTGGGGAATTGAGCAAATGAAATTATGGCCATCGCCACTTACGCCGAAGTTTCCTGGGAACGCATGAGCAACGCGGTTGAAAAAGTCCGTCAACGATTGCTCCGCGCGGCTCGTGTATTGAAGCAGGCGAAAGTTCCTTACGCCGTCGCGGGCGGCAACGCCGTGGCCGCGTGGGTTTCGCGCGTGGACGAGGCGGCGGTGCGCAACACGCAGGACGTGGACATCGTTTTACGCCGCGCCGATCTTCCCGCCGCGCGCGCAGCTCTCGAGCGTAATGGTTTTGTTCATCGCCACGCAGCGGGCATGGACATGTTTCTCGACGGGCCGGATGCAAAAGCACGCGATGCGGTTCACGTCGTTTTTGCCGCGGAAAAAGTTCGACCGGATTACGCCGCGCCCGCGCCGGATGTTTCTGAATCCGAAGAAACCGAAACGTTTCGTCTTCTTTCACTCGACGCGCTAGTGCGGATGAAACTCACTTCCTTCCGCGACAAAGACCGCGTGCATCTACGCGATTTGATTGACGTGGGCTTGGTGGACGCGAGTTGGCTGGAGCGGATGTCCAGCGCGCTTCAAGCGCGTTTGCAGGAATTACTGGATAATCCTGAAGGTTGAGCCAGTGAACCCGCGCGCGATTGCCGGCAAAATTGTCGACCCGCGCGAGTATTTGGGGAACTAAAACATTTCGCTTGTAACTTAAATCGTCCGTCGCATGATGAAATCATGCGAGCACAGTGGTGGATGATTGTGCTGTGGCTGCCGCTGTTGACCGGCGGATGCGCGACGGAAGCGCTTTGGAACAAAGCCCAACTGGATGCCTGGAACGAACCCGCAGACAACTCCCGGTTGCAACTGTTCGACGCCGGCCAGCACAAGGATTTTCTGGTTATTTACGAAGAATACTCGGAGCGTCACGATTCAACCCGTACCCGGGCTTACTTTTTGAATCGAAACGAAAAGCGCATCAAGCAGGGGCGCAAGCCGCATTTTGTCAGCGCTCGTTGGTCACACCAACTGCCGCCGGTACCGGTCTCCCAAACCCAGCTCGAATCCGGCACGAATTTCCCGCAAACCAATTACGCCCTCATCTCCACCAACACACAGTCCTTCACAATTTATTCCGGCCGGCAAAAAATTGATTACAGTTTGCCGGTATACAATGACGGTCGAGGTCAAATATACCGGGTGGCGCTGACACCGGTTGCCGTGACCGTTGATCTCACCATCGTCGGGGGCCTATTGGGTTGTTGGTTCATTTACGGATTGGCAGAATCGGGGTATTCGTTCACGGTCAACTAAAGCAGATTTCACTCTCTCAGTTTGTTGAGATTCGAGATTGGCCCGGATTTGCTCTTGTTCCGCCTTGTCGGCGGCCGCCGGATTATAACGAAAATATTTCTGCAGCTCAGGGCTGAGGTGCTTCCGCTTCGCGTTGGCCATGCCTCGTCCGTTGTTGTAGGTGAAATAAACGTCGGTGGCGGAGAGGCTGGGCACTGCAACATTGCCATAAACATCGGTGCCGGCCTGAAGGACTGGCGGTTGTTCGTCAGCCAAAACTGTTAGTGCACCAAGCCAACCAAGTGCGATGGTTATTGCAGGATGCGGATTCATTCCCGCTTTACAACAACCCATTTGCCAAATCCCGGGTGCCGAGGGCAGTCCCAAGGTGCAAATGGCGGGCCGATTGAACTTTATTCGGCCGCGCCGGGTATGCCGGGAGCAGCGGGCGGCGGCGGTTCTTCCCGGGGTTCAGTCTGATCGATGTTTGAACTGGCCGGTGCGAGTTGGAGCGTCCGTTCATCCAGCGGATGTTCGTGCTTTTGCCATTCCTCGGACACGCGGCCGTTCCAGCAGGCCGTGTTGAGCGGATAAATGTCGGGATCAAAAATGACGTGATAGAAGTGCCAGACCACGATGGCCAGGCACGCCAGCACCGCCTCGTAATAATGAATCGTCAGCGCGACGTCCACAATCCAGCGTGGCAGGAACCGCGTCACGTCCAGCTTGAACCAGATCATCAGGCCGGTCACGCCCATGATGATGGTGCCCCACAAGACGGCCCAGTATTCCATTTTCTCCGCATAGCCGAACCGGCCGATTTTCGGTCTCTCCTCGCTTAAGCCAACGAGATAACGGGCCATCCACCGCAGGTCGGCGAGGTCCTTTTTCGTGGGTAACAAATCCCTGACCAGGCGCCGGCCTTCCCGGGTCGCCAAAATGTGGACGAGGTGATAAAGCCCCGTCAGCAGCAACACGATGCCGGCAATGCGATGAATCCAGCGGCGCACCGGTTCGCTGGAACCCAGCATTTTTGCCAAGCCCGAATCGGGAAATTTCAAGGCGAACCCGGTGATGGCCAGCGTAATGAAACTCAACGCGAGCACGGCGTGCTGCCAGCGGTGCGACAATCCCATCCGCATCACGGGTCGTCCGCTGGCGCGCAGATGGGCCGCGACTTTTTTATGAAACAGCAGCACGTTGTGGATGAGCATCGCGCCGACCACGACGAAGATCAGCGCCAGATAAATCCGCCGCACCCACCAGTTGATTTTGCCCGCCAGGTCCCATCTTTCGGGTTTCGCGGCCAGGTCCGAGTGAATTCTTCCGCTCACGAACATTTTATCGGCGCCGGGATGACATCTTCCGCACGTCGCCACGAGGTTGTTGGTATTGACGCTGGAGGTCGGATTGGAGGACGGCAGGATCAGGTGATAGCCGTGGCAACTGGCGCAGTTGGCCACGACGGTTGAGCCGTTTTGCGCCGCCAATCCGTGGTAACTTTCCAGGTAGGTTTTCACACGGTCGGCGGGAAGGTTGTACTTCTGGTCGAGATAGACCGAGGCATGGCAGCGGCTACAGACATCGGAAATTTCCAGCGGCGATCCGTCTTTCAATGCCTCGATTTTATGTTCTGAATGGCAGTCGGTGCAGGTCGGGGCGTCGCGGGCGCCGGTGGCCATGGCCTTGCCGTGAACGCTGGCGGCCACGTCGCGCGCTTCCGGCGCGTGACATCGGCCGCACGTCTGCGCCTGCTGCACAAAATGGAGCGGGGATGCGGGTGACGTCGGCGGCAGAATGCCGTGTGAACCGTGGCAATCCACACAGGTCGCGGCGTCCGCGTGGCCCGCCTGACGCGCCAGTCCGTGAACGCTGGCGCCATAACTCTCACCCTGCGGTTCATGGCACCGCGCGCAATACACTGGCGGCACCGGCCGGTGGTCGTCCGGGTGCGCCGTCGTGATGCCGACGTGGCAACTGACACAACTATTGGTCGTGTGGACAGACGCCGCGAGCCTGGCCTTGTCCACGAACAACGAAATTGCCCGACCGGCGGCATTGGTGGTGGCCAACGTGCTGTCGGCATGGCAAACTAGGCAGTCGTCATCCGACATCGCCGGCGCCGCCGCGGCTCCGGCAGCCAGGAGCAGCCAGAACCCGGCCAGGGTGATCTTCAGTGTTCGTGCAGCATTGCCCACTCTCTAAAGATCGGCAGGGACGAGCAAAATCGCTCTACGCAGTTTGGCATTTGTTGCGCCTTTTTTGGCAATGACAGATGGGGGTCTTAACGCCGTCAATGTGCCAGGCGCGTGGCCATGGCGTAGATGATCAGAATCAGCAGGAGGATGCCGAGGCCGAAGAAAAAATAGCCGAAGGAGCGCGCGATGTTCTTCCAGCGTTCCCATTCGTCCTTTACGCGATGCTCGTCCAGTTTGCCTTCCGCCACCAGCCGGTCGTACCAGCGTTTGCGCTCGTGCAACATCTCGGTCTTGGATACGCGGCCGGAGAAGATGACCGTGTCCATCGGGAATTTCTCGATGCGAAAATGCGTGTTGAAAAAGTGGATCGAGAAAATGAATCCGGCGGCCAGCAGCGCCTCGTCCGAGTGCAGGATCAGCGCGATGTTGAGGATCCAGCCCGGCAGGAATCGCGTGAAAAAAGTCGGGAACCACATGGTCAACCCCGACGCGCCGATGATGGCCACGCCCCAGAACACGGCGAAGTAATCGAATTTTTCCCAATAGGTCCAACGGTCGAACTGCGGTTTCGGGCCTTTGCCAAAGAACCATTTGTTGTGCGCCACAAAATCGCGGAAATCCTGAAGCGTGGGCATCATGGAATCCGGACCGAACAGCGTTTTCCAGAGGCGGCTGAATTGGAACCGGTCACTCGCCGGGTTGCGCAGCGATTTCCGGCCTTTCCACGCCTTGCCCGTCAGCGCGGTGAGATGCAGGCCAAAGTAAAGGAAGGTCACGAGTGCGCCGAGCCGATGCAAGGTGCGCGCGGTTTCCGGCCCGCCGATGACGTCGAAAATCACCTTGGCCCAGTTGGTATAGTAGAATTTCAGCGGCATGCCGGTGACGACCAGCAGGAGAAAACTGGTCACCACCAGGAAATGCAGGAACCGCTGGAAGGGCGTGAAGCGCGAGAACCATTCGCCGTCCACCTGCGTTTGAATCTTCGCTTCCCGGAATTTCTTCGAGTCGTGCAGATAGAGATAAATGGCGCGCACCAGCCAGCCAAGGGTGTGCAGGCCAAAGAACGCAAACGTGCCAATCAGCAGGCCGGTCATGGCCAGAAACACGGCATGGAACAGGGGGTAGTGTTTTCCGTCCTGCGGGTCGGCGTGCGGATCGTATTGGGTGAATCCCATCGTGGCGCCGGGATGGCATTGCTGGCAGGTGGCCAGAATATTGGTTTTGGACAAATGCGATCGGGGATCGGACGGCGGCAACACGTCGTGATAACCGTGGCAGTCATAACAGGCCGCCACTCGCGGGGCGACGTTGGGCCGGCCCAGGGCCATGGCCTTGCCATGGTAGGTTTCCCGATAATGCGCCAGGCGGCCGGCGTGGCACTTGCCGCAACGCTCGTCGCTGACGGCTTTGAAATTGTTGCCCTCCGGATTCACGATTTCGTGCGCCGTATGGCAGTCCGTGCAGACCGGCCCGCGCGGGTCGCCTTTGGCCAATAATTGGCCATGAATGCTCTGGTCGTACTTCTCTTCGACGCCGAAATGACATTTGCCGCAGGTCCGGGCGATGTTGGCGTGATTGATGGGCGAATCGCGGTCCACAGTGCGTTTAATGTCATGGACACCGTGGCAATCGTCGCACGAGGGCGCGACAATCAGGCCCATCTTGAGCAACGCCTGCCCGTGAATGCTGTCCATGTATTGCGCTGCCGCTTCGGGATGGACAATCTGGTATTCTTTCGTCAGGCCCGGATTGCTGTGGCATTTGGCGCAGGTGAGCGGCAGATTCATCTTGAACACCGGCGACGCCGGGTCCTTGACCGGCAGAATGCCGTGGGAGCCGTGGCAATCCCAGCACTGCGCCGCGCCGGAGGCACCGAGCATATGGCTCACCCCGTGAATGCTGGTGGCGTAATCCTTCGCTTCCTGTTCGTGGCAATGCGCGCAATCGGGCGGACCCAGCGGGTCATGGACCAGGTCTTTGACGTCGGTATGGCAATCCACACAGTTAAGATTGGCGTGAATCGAGTGCGCGAAAGTGTTCGTCGGAAAGACCAGCGATTCGGTTTTGCCATTGACTACGCGCGTGGTGTTGGGATCGAGGTGGCAACCCAGACAATCCGCGTTGGCAAATTTCGCCGGCGCGTTGGTCGGCGTCGTTGCCTGGCCCAATGCGGTGGCGCCTGCCAACCTCAAAAAGATCAGCAGGCAAATCGCTGCCGCTGCAGCGGCCTGACGCCGAACCACGCGCGGGCGCGGAATGACCGCCGGGCCATCACCGGTTGTCGGCACTACGATGGTTCGATTTGCAGTCATCAGGAATTCCCTGCCTGGTGTTGGCAACAGCCAACCTTTCGCGGTTTCTATCCGCGCGCTTACGGCCAAATCTCGGCCTGCCGGGGGTATTACTTCTTAAAAGCCCGCAAGTAAGCCACCAGGCCCTTGATGTCTTCGTCGGACAGATTTGCGGCCGGCCGCATCACGGTCTTGCCGTCTTTATCCTTGAACCCTTCCTTGATGGCTTTGAACGCAGCATCATCGGTGAGCGCGGCCTGAACACTCGCCTCGGTGTAGTCTTTGCAGTTAAGCCGCTTGCCCATGTTGGTCTGGCCTTTGCCGTCACCGCCATGGCAGCGGGCGCACGAGGCACTCCAGTTATCCTTGGGATCCGCAGCGGAAGCCGCCAGGGCGGCGGCAAAACCCATGACGCCGGCAAATAGAATTATCTTTTTCATGTTATGCTCTGTCTTTCGTGTTTTGGGGGCGCAACGATTCGCGCCTTTTCCAATAATAGCGTCGTTGAAGCAAAGGCAATTCACTACCCATGTTTTGGCCAACGCGCGGCATTTTTTGCATTGCAAAAGGAGACAACCGGCCGGAACACCGGCCAAGAACGGCTGGAAACGCGCAGCAGCGCGAAGAGAGGACTTGTTCCTGGGTTCGGGTGGCGCCCCCGGGTGGCGGACGAGAGCGCTTTGCGCCGCCGCAGGGCGGGAATGCCTCCTGACCAACGCCGCCGGTTCCGGTTATTTCGCCGAATTCGATCCCGGAAGATAAATCGTGAAGGTGGTGCCTTCGCCGGATCGGGTGTGAACATGCAGTGCGCCGCGGCCTTCCTTGATCAGCCGCTGAACGATGCTGAGGCCCAGACCGGTTCCCTGGCGCGCACCCTTGGTGGTGAAGTAAGGCTGGAAAATCTTCGGCAATACCTCGGGCGGAATGCCCGGTCCGTCATCGCGCACCCACAGTCTGACCAGCGGCGGAGTGTTGTCCGCGCTTTCCACATTGAGCAACCGGTCATGCGGGGTGTCTTTGATCTTTGAGAGATCCAGCGGCGTGCGCAGAATCTCGCCGCCAATTTCCACGCGGTGCTTCTGCGGCACGCATTGAAAGGCGTTCACGGCCAGATTGAGCAAAATCTGGATGAGGTCGGTGCCGTTGATTTTGACGCCGGTGTCTTCGGCCAATGGCACGATGCAGAATTCGTTCTCATGCACGCTGGGGTGCACGCGCATGAGCTGCTCCAGGTCCTTGAGCAACTGGTTGACACTGACACGCGGGGCGTGTTCGTCCGACTGGCGGCGGAGAAAACCGAGGTATCGCCGGGAAATTTCAATGCAGTTGCCCACCTGCCGCGCGATGATGCGCAGGCGGTCCTTGATGAATTCCAAATCCTCCATTTCCATTTGCGACGTGCGGTTCAGCCGCTGGCTGAGCACCTGCACAAAGCCGGAAATGACGGTCAACGGACCGTTGATGTCATGGATGATGCTGGCATAGATGTCGCCGCGCGTTTTGGCGATTTGTTCCTCGATGCGCTGGTTCTGCAATTCCGTCAGCAACTCCTGGACTTTCTCCGCGCTGTTGTGGATTTCGCTCTCGAGGACGCGGCGTTGCATGGCCTGCGCGACGGCGCTGCGAATGGTCGCAATGTCGAACGGTTTGTTGATGTAATCACACGCGCGCAACCGCAAGGCCTGCCGGATGGTATCGGTCGTCTCGAACGCCGTCATCATGATCGCCTCGATTTCCGGGTTTACGAATTTAAGGCGTTCCAAAACCTCGATGCCCGACATGCCCGCCATGCGGATGTCCAGCACCGCCACGTCCACCGGATGCTTTTGCGCCAGCTCGATCGCCGTCGGCCCGTCCTCGGCCATCAGCAAATCGTAATCGTCCTTGAAAATGACGCGGAGCGACTGGCGTGGACCATCTTCGTCATCCACAATCAACAACACCCCACGTCGTTTCGTTGATGCCGGTTCGATGAGGTCGGCGACGGCAGTTTCCATCTCAGCTACAGGATCAGCGGTCAAGGTCATATACTGAAATCAAGTTGCTCGGTACAGTTCCACTGAAAACATCTAATAACCCGATTCTACCTGAAATAGCCTCACTCACAAGCGCAAAGCGTGCCAGAATTTGACAATTTCAACCGAAACAGGACAAGCGCCTGCCGGGCCGTGATTTCCTTGAATTTAGTGCGCTCATAAGCATTGACTCTGCGCTCCACCGTGGTCCCGAACGGCCCGGCCAGGGCCATGAACACCGTTCCCGTCGGCTTGGCTTTCGTTCCGCCGCCCGGTCCGGCGATGCCGGTAATGCCCAGCGCAAAATCCGCGCCGAATTTTTTCCGCGCGCCCTCGGCCATTTCACGCGCGACGGCTTCGCTCACTGCGCCATGCGTCGCCAGGGTTTTGGCCCGGACACCAAGGAATTTTTGCTTGGCGGTGTTGCTATAGACCACGACGCCGCCCAGGAACACCGCCGAAGCGCCGGGCACGTTGGTCAGCCGGTGGGCCAGGCAACCGCCGGTGCAGGACTCGGCCAAGGCCAGCGTCTGCTTTCGTCCCGCGAGCCGCCGGAGAACATCCGCTTCCAGTCGGAAGCCCGGCCGGGAACCAATGTTCTTTTCGGCAGCGGCTTCGGGCATGGCGGGGTGGCGGGCGTCCTTCACGGCGAGCGGCGCGGGGGAAATCTCTGAATTTCCGCGGTGAACGTTCCGACCACGTAACTCCGGGTCTCATCCGGCAGACAAAGATAAATCTTTCCGGGCAACCGATTGCTCGAGACCGTTCCGAATTCCAGCTTCATCGCATAACCGTTGGTAAATAACTCCGTAACCCGCAAGTTGCCGTCCTGCCACACCAATGAGACCGCCGGCCTGGAGTCGGTCTGATTCGTGCCGACTTCAAAACTCCTGCCGCTCAGCATTTCGGCCGCGCGGGGGGAATCGGCACTGCGATCGAGAAAAATGTTCGCCGCCATCTCCGATTGCCAGCCCTTGCCGGACCGCAGCGCCAGGAAATCATGCAGCAAAACCGCCTGCCGGCAGACGAAATTCCTGCCGTGAATCTTTCCCGCCGCGGTGTCTTTCGGGAAAACCGCATTCGTCAAGTCCAGGCTCCACAGCGGGCTGACGGCAAAGTTAACCACATGGGTTGGCGCTGCCGCCTGCCCGCGCTGCGATTGGACAATCTTCTCGCGCACGAACAGCGCCGTCACGACGGCGCACGCCAGAATCAGCGCGAAGATCAGCACCGCGGGCTTCCTTTGATGCACCACCGGCGAGGCCGCCTTTGCGGAGGGCGCGGGCGGAAGGATGACCGGCTTGAGATACTGCGTCGCGGACAGCTGATATTTTGAACCTTCCGCCGGCGCCTTGGGCACGATGACGATCTGGAAACAGGTCGGGCATTCCACTTGCGCGCCGCTCGCACTCGAATCCACTGCCATGCGTTGGCCGCAAACCGGGCAGGCAAATTTGAACTCGCTCATGGCTGACCGGGAGAACATTTCACATCCACGCCCCAGCAGCAATGAGGTTTTTTAAGTAATTTTAATCCGTCTTTGGGATTGAATTTTGCCGCCGCATCTCAAAATCTGTGTTGATCCGCGTTCAGCGGCGATTTAACCAAAACGCATGAAAAAAATTTCTCCTGTGTCCCGCAGCGGACGGTTTGCCGGCGGCCCGGCGGCGGAGGTGGCCCAATTCACTCAGTCCGTCTCGTTCGACCAGCGGCTCTGGCGGCACGATATCCGCGGTTCGCTCGCCCACGCCGACATGCTCCAAAAAATCGGCGTGCTCTCCCGCCGCGAACGCAACGCCATCGTGCATGGCCTCAAAGCGATCGCCCGTGAAATCGAGCAGGGAAGATTCCGGTGGCAGGCCGGGCGCGAAGACGTCCATATGAACATCGAGGCCGAATTGACCCGGCGCGTGCCCGCCGGCGCAAAACTGCATACCGCCCGTTCCCGCAACGACCAGGTCGCGCTCGACCTGCGGCTTTGGTTGCGCGATGAAATTGTCCTGTTGCTCGGGGAAGTCGCCGGTTTGCAGCGGGCATTGGTTTTGTTCGGTGAAAAAAATGCCGACGTGCTCATTCCCGGTTACACGCACCTGCAGCGCGCGCAGCCGGTCTATCTTGCACACCACCTGCTCGCCTATGTTGAGATGCTCGAACGCGACTGCGAACGGCTTTGGGACTGCCACTCGCGCGTGAACGTCTGCCCGCTCGGCAGCGGCGCGCTGGCCGGCTCCACGCTGCCGCTCGACCGCGCATTCGTCGCCCGGCTGCTCGGCTGCGTGGACGCCAGCGGCCGGCCACAGCTCACACAAAACTCCATGGACGCCGTCAGCGACCGGGATTTCGCCGTCGAATTCTGCGCCGCCGCCGCGTTGTTGGCCGTTCATTTCTCCCGGCTGGCCGAGGATTTGATTCTCTGGACGAGCGCGGAATTCAACTTCATCAAAATCGCCGATGCCTATACCACCGGCTCGTCGCTGATGCCGCAGAAGAAAAATCCCGACATCGCCGAACTGGCGCGTGGCAAATCCGGCCGCGTCATCGGCAACCTGGTTGCCCTGCTGACGCTGCTGAAAGGCCTGCCGATGAGCTACAATCGCGACTTACAGGAGGACAAGGAACGTTTGTTCGACACCGCCGACACCGTGCGCGCCACCACGCGCCTGCTGGCCGCGATGTTGCGGAACACACGGGTGAATCGCGCCGCCTGCGAAGCCGCGGCGAGCGACCCGGCGTTGCTGGCGACTGATCTTGCGGATTATCTCGTGCGGAACGGAATGCCGTTCCGGCAAGCGCATCATGTCGTTGGCGTGGTCGTGGCCCTGGCGGAAAAAGCCGCCAAACCGCTGAACCGGCTGACGCTCGCCGAATTGCAGTCCGCAGAAAAAACCTTCGGCCGCGATGCATTGGGCGTATTCGATTTGAAACGCGCGATGGCGAAACGAAACCTGACCGGCGCACCGGGGGCGAAAGAAGTCGCGAAGCAACTGGCCCGCTGGCGGGAACAGCTCTCGTAATTTATGCGAACCGATTTGAGTTCGTGAAGGCGACGTCGCGCTCGTTTATCTGATCCCGCATGGTGGACGATGCTGCCCGCACGCATCCTATGTCCCAGACGGGAGCGGTAGAGGGCTACCGCACTCCAAGACGCTGGCGCGAATCCTTGCGGCTCCCGACACACGCGAAGCGTCCTGGACTGCGCCAGTCCTCGGGCGCTTTTCCCACCGCTCACCAATCCGCGCTCACTTCAAACTCATCCATCACCGAAATCCGGTCCGTCTTGAACCGGTAAATGGATTTCACCATCGCCACCGAAGCCGTCCGTTCAAACCACGCCGCCGAATACCACGGGTACTGGCACGCCACCGGCACCAGCCCGTGTATCACCGCGTTTTGATGGACATAATTCAGCCGCGCCAGATACGAGCGTTGATGCGTGAGCCTGGTTTCACGGAAGTTGAACCAAACTTGCCGGCCCGGCGCGGCATCCAGCTTGTTCACCCACTCCGCCGTCCTGACGTGCAGCATGCTCAACATGTCGCTCAAACTGGAAGCGTCGCCGGCATCAGCGGGCGAGTGGGCAATGAAATGATAATGATTTGAGAACACCGCCCACGCTTCCAATTGCCAGTCAAACTGTTTCGCCACGGTCAACAAACCAAGATGTAAAACCCGCAATCGCTCTGTACCGCGAAAGCGGTGCGCTTTTTGACAAGTTAAAGCGGTGACAAAGTAAGTTCCGCATCCAGCAAGTTGGTGCGTAGGAGCGTGTGGCCAGGGTGTTTTGGGTTCGACCATGAGGTGACGATGCAACCGCTGGAAGTGCAATGGAAGTCGCTCATCGGTCGCACCAATGTGAAAGCGGCAGAGGGCTGTCGCAGTCCAGGACGCTGACGCGTTCATGCCGCGTTCTTGGCAGGAAGCCGGCACGACTTTAGCTGGCGAAGGGAATGGAAAGATTTATTCTGTGGTGGCAAAATGGCCGCTGAATTAAAAGCCCTGCTCAAGGCAACGTCGCGCTCGTTTTACCTGACCCTGCGCGTGCTGCCGGCGCGCGTGCGCCCGCAAATCGGCCTCGCTTACCTGCTCGCGCGCACCACCGACACGATCGCCGACACGGAAATTGTCCCGCTGGCGCAACGGCTTGACGCACTGCAAAAACTGCGCCAACGCATTCTGGGCAAATCCCCCGCACCCCTGAATTTCGCCCAACTCGCCCAACATCAAGCCCTGCCCGCCGAGCGGCTCCTGCTGGAGAAGGTCGAAGCCAGCCTGGCGTTGCTGCAAAAGCTTTCGCCCGCCGACCTGCAGCGGGTCCGCAGCGTGCTGGAGGTCATCAGCGGCGGCCAGCAACTGGATCTGGAGCGGTTCGCCGGGGCCTCCGCCGAAAACATCATCGCGCTCAAAACCGCCATCGAACTCGATGACTACACGTATCGGGTCGCTGGCTGCGTCGGCGAGTTCTGGACCCAGGTATGCCGCGCGCATCTGTTCCCGCGCGCGGAACTGGAAGACACGCAATTGTTTAGCGACAGCATCCGTTTCGGCAAAGGATTGCAGCTCGTCAATATTTTACGCGATTTGCCGGCGGACTTGCGCCAGGGCCGCTGTTATTTGCCGTCCCTGGAACTGGACCAGGCCGGACTGATGCCGTCGGTCTTGCTGTCACCCGTAAACGAATCCCGGTTCCGCGCGTTTTTCCATCGTTACCTCGATTTGGCCGAATCGCATCTGCAGGCAGGCTGGAAATACACCCATTCGCTGCCGCGCGGGCAGATGCGGGTGCGGCTGGCCTGCGCGTGGCCGATTTTGATTGGCGTCAAAACGATTAAGCGATTGCGCGCCGCCAATGTGCTGGAACTGCGGCAAGGCGTTAAAATTTCCCGGGGCGAAATCCGGGCCATTTTGCTGCGTTCGGTGCTGCTTTACCCGCTGCAAACCGCATGGCAAAAACAGTTTGTCGCCAACCCGAAAGCTGTTGCATCCGGACCCAAATTAAGGTAAGGAAAAGTCATGCGAATTTCCAAGTTGTGTCTCGTGGTTTGCGCGGTGACCCTTTGCGCCACTTCCCCGACTGTTCGCGCAGACGACAACCCCGCTCAGGCCGCCGCCCGGGCGGCGTTGGAGGAACAGATGCGTGCATTGGACACGCAACCGGCGTCCACGAATGCGCCCGCGCCTGCGACTCCGGCGCAACCGGCGCAGCCGGCCGTGACGGCACCGGCTCAGCCCGCGGTGGCAAATCCGCCAGCGATGGAATCCAACCAGGCGGCCGCGGCGCCAACAACGAACGTGACGAATGTACCGGCGGCCCAGCCGCCACCGGTTGCAGTCACTCCCTCGGGGGCGACCAGGCAACCGCCGACCAACCCGCCGGCGGCGGCAGTGCCGGCGCATAGCACCGTGCCCGCAAAGTCCTCCGCTTCGAGTTCGGGGAACAGTTTATTTGGCCCGGTACCGCCTCCTTCGGGCAGTATCCCGACGGGGGCCATGTTGCCGGAAAGCACGCCGCCAGCAACCACGTCCGCGGCGCCAACCGCCCTCCCGACTCCGGCGCCCGCCGCCCTTCCATCTCTCGCCCTGGAACCGTCGCAAAGCAACAACAGTACGACCGCTGCGAGGGCATTAGGCTTGAAACCGATCGTCGCGCCGCCGCTCCCGATTTCCACCGACCAGCAGGCGCAACTTCGGGCTTTGCTGGAGAAATATGACGCCGGTACCATCACGCCGGTGCAATACCAGACCGAGCGCGCCAAAATTCTGAGCCAATCCCATTAAGAACCGCCTGCTTTTCCACCCGCCGGTTCTTATCGGCGGGCTTTTTCTTTGCCACCATCAGCCGCCAACTTTAAACTGTGAGCGCACATGCACGATTTTCATTACCTCGGCAAACAATTGCTCTGCGAAGGCGTCGCCGTGGAAGCGCTCGCGCGCCGGTTCGGCACGCCGCTCTTCGTGTATTCGCAGCACACGCTCACGGACCATTTCCAGAAGCTTGACCGCGCGATGTCGCCGGTGGAGCACCTGGTTTGCTTTTCGGTAAAATCCAATTCCAACCTGTCCCTGTTGCGCGTGCTGGCCCGGCTCGGCAGCGGTTTTGACATCGTGAGCGGCGGTGAATTGCAGCGGGTCCTCGCGGCCGGCGGCGATCCGCGCCGGTGCATTTTCGCCGGCGTGGGGAAAACGGAGGCGGAGATCGAATTTGCGCTGCGGCAGAACGTGTATTCGTTCAACGCGGAGAGCGAGGCGGAATTGCAGCGCATCAATCGTGTGGCCGCACGGTTGAAGAAAACCGCGCCGGTCGCGGTGCGCGTCAATCCGAACGTCGCGGCGCACACGCATGCCAAAATCACCACCGGCACCTACGAGAATAAATTCGGCATTGCGTTCGAACAGATCGAGGGCATCTATGCCCGCGCGGCCCGGCTGAAGAACCTGCGCCTGCGCGGACTGCAGATGCACATCGGCTCGCAACTGACCAGCGTTACGCCCTTTGAACAGGCCGTACGCAAAATCCTGCCGCTCGTCCGGCGGCTCGCGGAGCGCTACGAACTGGAATTCCTGAGTATCGGCGGCGGGCTCGGAATTGTTTACGAACCCGCGCTGGCCAGCGGTTCACCCGGTTGGTGGCAAACCGCCGCGGCCAGGGACATTTTGACGCCGGCGAGTTATGCCGCGCGGCTGCTGCCGCAGTTGCTACCGCTCGGCCTGAGAATTTTGCTGGAGCCCGGCCGGTTCATTTCCGGCAATGCGGGCATCCTGGTCACACGCGTCGAATACGTCAAACGCACCGGTCGAAAAAACTTTGTGATCGTGGATGCCGCGATGAACGATTTGATCCGCCCGGCATTTTACGACGCCTATCACGAAATTGTGCCGGTCGCACGCAAGACGGGAGCCAGCATCAAATCGGACGTCGTCGGGCCGATTTGCGAATCCGGCGATTATTTCTGCAAAGACCGCCCGCTGCCGAGGGTTGGGGAGGGCGATTATCTGGCGTTGTTGAGTGCTGGCGCTTATGGGTTTGTGATGTCCTCCAACTATAATTCCCGTCCGCTCGCGGCCGAGGTCCTGGTGAACGGCCGCCGGGCCGCGGTGGCCCGGGAGCGCCAGCCGGCCAAAGAAATTTGGTCAGGCGAGAAAGTTGTGGCATGGTTGAAGTAGCGCTGTGAACACCGAATTTTCCATCGCCGCGCATTGGCCGGACGGCTTCGATGAAGCCGGGCTCCGCCAGTGGGCCGAGAATCTGCGCGCACAGCTTCTCGCACCTCAGGTTTCCCTCGGCCTGGTTTTCATGTCGCCGAAATTCTTCCCGCACGCGCGGCCGACGCTGGAAATTTTGCGGGTCCACGCCCGGATTCCCCTGCTGGCGGGTTGTTCGAGCACCGGCTTGATCGCCGGTGCAAACGAAATCGAAGGCGCGACGGGGTTTGTGCTCGCGCTTTATTCCCTGCCGGGAGCGGAATTGAAGGGGATTCGTTTCACGCAGAAACAGGTGGAAGAGGCCAATGACCGGAACTACTGGCAGGTGGAAACCGGCGTCGAGCCGAAGCGCACGAATGGCTGGCTGGTGTTCATTGACCCGTTCCATCTCGATGCGGAAAGCTGGCTCCGTTCCTGGAACGAAGCTTACGCACCGCTGCCGGCGCTCGGCGGCCTGGCCAGCGGCGTTTTCTCCGATCAAACCACGCAGGTTTATTTGAATGGCGACGTGTTTGAGGACGGCGGCGTGGCTGTCTCCGTCGGCGGCGACGTAAAACTGGCGAGCGTCATTTCCCAGGGTTGCACGCCGATTGGCGAGACGTGGACGCTCACGCGCGTCGAACATAATTTAATCCGCCAGATCGCCAATCGCCCCGCTTATTCGGTGCTGGCGGAGACGTTCCAGAAGCTTCCGCCCGCCGAACAGCAAAAGGCCCGCGGCAATCTGTTCATCGGCCTGGTCGTTAACGAATACCTTGAGGATTTTCACCGGGGCGATTTCCTGGTGCGCAATCTCATCGGCGGCGACCCGAACTCCGGCGTGCTGTCCGTCGGCGCGATGCCGCGGGCGGGGCAGACCATGCAGTTCCAGCGGCGCGACGCGGCGGCGGCGAACGAGGACATGAACGAGTTGCTGTCCCGCGCCCAAAAGCAGCTGGCCGCGACCACGATCTACGGCGGCTGCCTCTGCGCCTGCAACGGCCGCGGCCAGAACCTGTTTGGCCGGCCCAATCATGATGCCGAATTGGTGCAGCAACGGCTCGGTCCCCTTGGCTTGACCGGATTCTTCTGCAATGGTGAAATCGGGCCGGTCGGCGAAAAAAATTTCCTCCATGGCTACACCGCCTCGCTGGGGTTGTTTGTGAAAAAGTAACCCCGAACACTTTCGGGGTTGCATTTGCCCGCCAACCCGCCATGCTCGCGGAAGAATGGTTTCACCGGAAGAACAACCAACGGAATCGAATCCCACGGCCCCAGTGCGCAGTCCGGGTGGCGGGCGGCGACGCGGCCGACGCGGCGGCCGCGGGCGCGGCCGCGGGCGTGACTTGCGCCCGGCCACTCCCACTGCGCCGGCCGATCAGCCCGCGGCTGCGCCCGCCGAAGAAACCACGGCACCACCTGCACCAAGGCCTTCAACGATTGTCCCGTCCGAAAAGGATTCCCCCGCCATCAGCCGGGTGATTGACGAAGTGCGGCGAATCGTCGAATCGCTCGAACAGGCTTTGGAGCAAATGGAGGAAGTGCAGGAATTGGTCGAACTGGCGGACCGCCAGAAATCCGCCGACGAGCGTGAAATTGAATCATTACGCCGGGCCCTGCGAAGAATACAGTCGCCGCGCGCCCACCCGGGCGCGCCGCACGAACCCGGCGGCGACTAGAATCCTTCAACCACCCGGGTCAGGCGATGGTTCACGTAGAGAACGTTGCGATAACCGAACAAAGGCTTGCGCCGCTTCTCAATCCGCACGGGCCATCGCTCAACGTCGCCGACCATAAAATCGAAAACTTCCTGGATCGGTTCGTTTAACAGGCGGGTGGCCCGGTGAACGGGTTGGTTGTCCACGCGGATAAGCTGGGTGCCGCAGAGTTGGTTGAAATTAAAATCGACGTGGTGCTTTTCCACATCGCCGACCTCAAAAGAGAACTTCATAGGTACGTACGTCTTGTGACACGGTCTTCTGCGCAAATTCCATGCCGTATTGAGACCAAATTGCAGACGGAGCTTTCAACGATAATGTGTGAACGAATCGAAAGGCCGGACTCGACCGGCGCCATCACGGTTCCAAAAACTGTCCCAAAACAGTCCAGCGGCAATCCCATTCCAAATTTAACGGAGAAGATGACGCAACGCCTCGGGCTGGTTCGTTGGCGGCTGACAGGCGTTGCCGGTGCACAGGTAAGCGACCGCGTCGCCCTGGGCGGGCAGAGTCCGCGCAAATTCTTCGACCGCGCCTGAATTTCCCAGAACAATTTTATTGGGCCGATAGACCGAGTGCGCGGCACGCAACAATCCCTGGAAAAGTGCGGAGTTCGCCTCTCCGGCAATAACGACGCGGCGGGGTTCTGCGAGCCGGAAATCGACCGCTTGCAACAGGAAGGGCATGGCTTGCGGGAAATTTTGCAGCCGGTGCGCGAATAATCGCAGTGTGGTTTCGGCGGGACTCCGTAAGTCTTCACGGCCGGTGGTGGCGGCCAGTTTCAGCAACGCCAGGGTGGCCACCGAATTACCGGACGGTTCCGCGCCATCGTAATCGTCCTTCACCCGCAGAATCAAATCCTTCGCGCCGGCGGGGCTTTGCCAAAAACCCCCATTTTCCGCGTCGTAAAATTTCAGAATCATCGCCTCGGCGAGGGCAATGGCAAAATCCAGATGTTTTGGCGCGAGCGTCGCCTCATAGAGTTCGAGGATGCCGGCGAGCAAAAATGCATAGCCTTCCAGCAATTGGACATTATCGCGCGCGCCATCACGCCAGCGGTGAAACAGCGTTTTTGACGGCTCGTCCCACAATTTTCCCCGGATGAACGCCAGATTTCTTTCTGCCGCCGCCCGGTAATTCTCCCCGCCCAGAACGGCATAAGCCCGTGCCATCGCGCCCAACATCAGCCCGTTCCAGGACGCGAGAATTTTATCGTCGAGATGCGGGCGGACGCGCCGGCCGCGCGCGGCGAACATTTTTTGTCTGGCAGAAGCGAGCAGAACACGGTCGTGATTATTTGAGTCGGTCACGCCCCTCGCCCCGTCCCCCACCCCGCCAGGCGGGGAGGGGGTGGCCGAAGGCCGGGTGAGGGGTTCAACCACACTCAAAACGTTCTGGCCCGCCAACGGGTGCGGGTGGCTGTGGTCAATAAAATTTCCGGCATCCGTGATCCCGAAGCAGCGGACAGCCACCGGGAATTCCTCTGCGGTCAGCAGCTTTGAGAGTTCCTCTTTCGTCCAACAGTAAAATTTTCCCTCATGACCTTCGCTGTCGGCGTCTTCGGCAGAATAGAATCCCCCCTCGGGATGTGTCATATCGCGCAAAACATAATCCAGAATATCGCGGACGACGCCGGCGAAAGGGGTTTCCTCCGGAGGGACGAGCTCTGCGCGTCCCTCGGAAACCAGATGGGCGTCGAGGTAAAGCTGCGCGAGTTGCGCGTTGTCGTAGAGCATTTTTTCGAAGTGCGGCACGAGCCATTCGGCATCCACCGCATAACGGGCGAATCCGCCGCCCAGTTGATCATGAATCCCGCCGGCGGCCATGCGCTCGCATGTATGCAGAACCATCCGGACCGCTTCCTCATTGTGAAAACGTCTGGCGCAACGCAACAACAGCAAGGGTACGCTCGGCTGCGGAAATTTTGGCGCGCCGCCAAAGCCGCCGTGGCGGGGGTCGTAAACCGCCTGGAAAACCGCTGCCGCGTGGCGCAACACGTCCGCCGTCAGCGACAGGTTCGACCTGGCGGAGCCGCCGGTCGCCGATGCGAGCCGGGCATGGATTTCGGCGGCGGAGCCCGTCAGTTCACCGCGTTGTTCCTGCCAAAGGCCGGCGATTTGGCGGAGCAATTGCAAAAAGCCCGGCCGGCCGTGACGGCCATCCGGCGGGAAATAGGTGCCGCCAAAAAACGGCTTCAAATCCGGCGTCAAAAAGACGCTCATCGGCCAGCCGCCGCCGCCGGTCGTGGCCTGGACGAACGTCATGTAAATCTTGTCCACGTCGGGGCGTTCCTCGCGGTCCACCTTGATGCTGACGAAATGTTCGTTGAGAAACCGGGCAACGGTTTCATCCTCGAACGATTCACGCTCCATGACGTGGCACCAGTGGCAGGTGGAGTAACCGAGGCTGAGAAAAATCGGCTTGTCTTCCGCGCGGGCCCGCGCAAAGGCCTCGTCGCCCCACGCAAACCAGTCCACGGGATTGTGGGCGTGCTGGAGGAGGTAAGGCGATTTCTCGCGGGCCAGCCGGTTTGGACGCTCGACAACCATCAGGCGAAGGATACGGCGCGCCGGGAGCGGCGGCAAAATGAAAGCGCGGCCAATTTTGCGTCGTCAGTAATGCACGGTTGCGTTAGGCTGGCCGCATGTTATCAGCCAAACCCTGGCGGACAGAAGTCGTCATCTGGTTTTGCGCGGCGCAATTGATCAGCCTTTGTGTGGGGCTGAGCATCATCGGCGTGCTGCAAAAAGCCGGATTCACCGCATTTCAACCGCCGGCCGGGGCCGGTGCGGTGTTGCTCGGCACGCTGGCTTTTCAAGGCGCAACCTGGGGGTTGATTCTTATTTTCTTGCGGCTGCATCACGTGGACTGGCGCGATGCGTTTGGTCTGCATCGAATGGCTTTGAACCGTGCCTGGTTCCCGGCCGTACCGGTCGTGATTATTTTCCTGCCGGTAGCCTGGTGGTTGCAAAGCACGGCCATGGATGCGCTCACGCATATGGGCTGGCCGCCGGAACCTGAGACCGCGGTCAAGGTGTTGACCACGGCCCAGGCATGGTGGCTGCGCGCTTATCTGGGCGTGTTCACCGTGGCCATCGCGCCCGTGGCCGAGGAATTTATTTTTCGCGGCATGCTGTATCCGGCCATCAAACAAGCGGGCTGGCCGCGGCTCGCCTGGGTTGGGGTCAGCTTCCTGTTCGCCCTGATTCACTGGGACGCGGCGGCCTTCTTGCCGTTGTTCCTGCTGGCGCTGGTGCTGACGTGGCTTTATGAAAAGACCGACAGTCTGCTCGCGCCCATCACCGCCCATGCGTTCTTTAACGCAGTGAATCTCGCCCTGCTCTGTTTCTTTCAGAGTGAAATCGGATCCGGCCGGTCATGAATGAATTTGAACTCATCGCCCGATTGACGCCGGCGCTGCCCGCCAACCCGACGGTCGTGACCGGCGCGGGGGACGATTGCGCCGTGCTCGATTTCGGCCTGCCGGACAAACTGTTTCTGTTCAAAACCGACGCGGTGGTGGAAGGGGTTCATTTTGAGAAAGACACGCCTCCGGAAAAAATCGGGCGCAAGGCGCTGGCGCGCTGCCTGAGCGATATCGCGGCCATGGCCGGAACGCCGGCCGCGGCGGTGGTGACCCTCGGATTGCCGGAGCTGTTCAAGCCGGAGACGGTTGCTAAAATTTATGACGGCTTGAATGCCCTCGCCAAAAAAAACGGCGTGGCCGTCGTGGGCGGTGAAACCACGGCCAACCCGGAGCGCATTTTTATTTCCGTCGCCCTGTTGGGAACCGTCAGCCGGGGGAAGCAAATCCTCCGTTCGACCGCCCAAGCCGGCGATGCGATTTTTGTCACCGGCGAGCTCGGAGGCTCGGCCGCCGGTGGACACCTGGATTTTGAACCGCGGCTGGCCGAAGCGCGCTGGCTGGCGGAACATTTTTCCGTCCACGCGATGATCGATTTGAGCGATGGGCTGGCCGGTGATTTGCGCCACATTTTGCAGGCCAGCGGTGTCGGCGCCGAGCTGTTGAAAACCGCGGTTCCCATCAGCCGGGCGGCGAAGGAAATCGCCCGCAAAAATCCGACCGGGAAGACGCCGCTGATGGCTGCCTTGTCCGAGGGCGAGGATTTTGAATTATTATTCACGGTGGCGGCCGGCGACGCGGTGAAACTGATCGACGCCTGGAAAAAGCGATTTCCGAAACTGAAGCTAAGCTGCATCGGGAAAACGGTCGCCGGCGAAGGCATCACCCTCCGCGACAAAACCGGCGCGCAAAAACTGGACGCCCATGGCTACGTTCATTTCGCATAGCCCGGCGGAAACCCAATCCCTCGGCGAATCGTGGGGGCGCACGGCGGAGCGCGGGCAGGTGATTGCGCTGTCCGGCGACCTGGGCGCGGGCAAGACGGAACTGGTGAAGGGCATTGCGCGCGGGCTGGGTGCTGCCGCGCGGGTGCATTCGCCGACGTTTACCCTGGTGAATGAATACGTGGGCGGACGATGGCGGTTGTTTCATCTGGACCTCTACCGGCTGGAGACTCCGGGACAAATCATCACGGCGGGGCTGGAGGAATTTTTGCAGCCGGACGGCGTGACGGTCATTGAATGGGCCGAGAAAATTTACGATTTGCGATTGACGATTGACGACTTGAAAAAGGTGCAAATCGAAATTTTGAACGAATCGGAACGAAGAATTGTTTATGACGGTTTTGGCGCTTGAATTTTCATCGGCCCAACGCAGTGTGGCGGTTTTGCATGCCAATCTCCGGAGGGACGAGTTACACGAGTCCCTGACTTCTTCGATGCCAGCAAAGGAAGGGGCTCGGGTAACTCGTCCCTCCGCAGGCGGGGTTTGTGAGGCCGTCGAAGCCGGCGCGGGCGGCACCGGGGCGTTCCGCCTGATTGAAAAGGCCCTGGCCGGGGCGGGTTTGGCGCGTGAACAGATCGAGGTCATCGCGGTCGGACTCGGGCCCGGCTCCTATACCGGCATTCGGGTGGCCATTTCGATTGCGCAGGGTTGGCAGCTGGCGCGCGGGATAAAATTGCTGGGCATCAGCAGCGCCGACGGACTGGCCGCGCAGGCGCAGGCGGAGAACATTTTCGGCCGGGTCAACGTCGTGATGGATGCGCAGCGAAACGAATTCTACCTGGCCTCGTATGAAACTTCCGCGCGCGGCTGGGAAGAGGCCCGGCCATTACGGATTGTGTCCCTGGCGGAAATGCTGGCGCTGGCCGGCAGCGGCGAAATCTGGGTTGGCCCGGAAGTAACACGGTGGTTCCCGAAGGGAAAAATCCTGTTCCCGTCGGCGGTGACCTCGGGCCGGCTTGCCCGGGGACGAAATGATTTTGTCAGCGGCGATAAACTGGCGCCGATTTACCTGCGGGAAACCAGTTTCGTCAAAGCCACGCCGCCCCGCCGGTTTTGAGGGTGAGACCATTTTCCCGGGCGCGTCCCGTTTCAGGACAGGAATCATGGGGGCAACGCCCTGCGCTCTTCAAACGTCTGCGAATGCATTATCAACCCCGGCCCTGGTGGCACGGAGCGTGCTCAAAAATCCACAAAGGTACTTGCACCAAAGGTGCCTGGGTTTGATAGAACGATGACTGACTCGTTAGTTTGACTGATGACACATGGAAGGTTTTTGCGATCAGGACCACGCGGGAAGTCGGCGGACGATCAACAAATACAAATGAAACTTCGACTTATAAGCGAACCCTTGTCCGTTTTGGCGGCGAAGGCGGGCGCGCCGCACCTTGCGCAACGCGCGTTCACCCTGGTGGAAGCGATGTGTTCGGCAGCGATTGCCGCCATTGTTCTTCTGGCCCTCTTTTCCGGCTTGAACTCCGGTTTTACTCTGACCCAAATGGAGCGGGAAAATTTGCGTGCGACCCAGATTGCCCTGGCGCGGATGGAAGGTTTGCGTTTGTACCTTTGGAGCTCAAATCAGTTATTCAACCCCCAAATGCTCCCGAATACCTTTACGGATTATTATTATCCCTCTGGCATCGGCGGTTTTTCATCCAATACCGTCTACACCGGCTCCGTAACCATCGCCAACGTGACCCTGAAACCCTCAGCCTCTTACAGCACCAACATGCAACAGGTTATTGTCAAGGTGGGCTGGCAGGACGCGTTCTATGGCCGCACGAATTATCACACGCGAACTTTCAACACCTACGTCGCCAGATGGGGGATTCAAAACTACATTTTCGTCCAACAATGACCGACCACAATGAAAACACTGTTCCCAATTGCTCCGGCTGGCAACGCTAAAAGATCCCGCGCCGGCTGGACCCTGGTGGAGATGCTGGTGGCGTTGTTCTGCGGCATGATCATTCTGGCTTCCCTTACCGCCGTCACGGTTTTTGCCTCGAGAAGTTATCTGGCGATTGCCAATTACCGCGATCTCGACAACAACAGCCGCAATGCCCTCGATGTGATGAGCCGTGACATTCGCAGCATGGCGGTGGTGACCAGTTACAGCTCCAGCGCGATTTCACTGAGCAACATTGATGGCAGCACAGTCACCTTCAGTTGGAACCCCGCCGCCACCACCTTTACGCGCACGTACACCCCGGCCGGAGGGACAGCGACCACCTCAACCTTGTTGACAAACTGTACCATCCTCGTTTTCCAGGTTTACTCACAGGTTCCGACCAACAGTTTCCAGTTTCCTTCCACCGACAGCAATCCATCTGAAACCAAGCTCATCGACGTGAGCTGGCGGTGTGCCCGGTCCATTCTCGGCGGCGCTGAAACCAATTCCGAAAGTGTTCAGACCGCCAAAATTGTCATCCGTAATCATTCGTAACCAACCTGTCTCCGAAGGAGGCCGCATGAAATTCAGCACTCACTCATTCAAGACCAACCAGGCCAGCACATTGCTGGCCGTCGCCCTCCTCGCCGTCATCGTCGGGGGCGCGCTGGCCAGTTATCTGCTCATTGTGAAGGATGAAACCATGCGGGGCTTCCGCTCCCAAACCTGGAATACCTCGCTGATGGTGGCCGAGGCGGGGGTGGAGGACGCTTTGGCCCTGGTCAACAAATATGAAGCCACCTCCACTCCCCTGACCAATTGGATCACCACGGCAGTGACTCAGGACAACTGGAACACCCCGGTCACGATTTCGCCGGGTGTGCAAGTCTATCAAATGACCCGCACGTTGGGCACCGGCGCCAACTATGTCGGCACTTACACCGTCTATGTGACCAACATCTTGACCACGACGACCAACGGGACGTTCTGGATTCCCACCATTTTATCCATCGGGACGGTAAGCAATACCTTCGGGCCGGCGGCGGTTCGCAAAGTCCTCGTCCAAACCACGCCCGATGTGACCAAATACGGCGGGCTGATTTCGGAAACCCCGGTTACTTTGGGCGGCAATAATATCGTGGACAGCTACGATTCAGGCGACCCCACTTATAGCTGTTGGCACACCAACTGGTTCTATCAGGGCAAAAACTACGGCACCTATACCAATACCTTGCGAAGTGCCGATGCGGTCGTTGGAACGCTTTCCGGCCTCATTACCATGAATGGCAACAACTGGGTGTACGGATATGTGGATACCGGCCCCGGTGGCGCGGACGTTCTAAAAGGCAACGGGAACTCGGTGGGCGATACCAGCTGGGTGCCGACGACGGGCATTCAACCGGGGCATGCCCGG
Organism: Verrucomicrobiia bacterium; assembly: GCA_035945675.1. Classification (GTDB taxonomy): domain Bacteria; phylum Verrucomicrobiota; class Verrucomicrobiia; order Limisphaerales; family UBA11358; genus UBA11358. The sequence continues at coordinate 24,362 of DASZAB010000104.1, forward strand.
GACGATATGAATGTGACGTTCAATGACGCGGTGTTGCCAATTCCAACAAACTCCTATTGGCCAAACCTTCCAGGTAAATGGTATGCTCCGGGTCATTATTCTTCGGGCACCAACATTGGCACACCAGCGATAACCTATTACTACATGATTACGAATGTACCAGGCGAGCCGAGTTCTCCTACAAATAAAATCTTCTGGAGTCTGGATTCCGGCTTTATTCCCCCCAATCAGGCGAGCATTTTCATCGACGCTTCCAACGCGGTTCTCTATTTGCCGACCGGGATTAGTTTGAAAAACGGCAACGGGCTGACGCTCAATACCAACGGCAATGTTGAAATCTATTCTGCCGGGACTTTTGATACCGGCAACGGTGCCGTCAATAATTATTACCAGTATGCGCCGCCCTTTGCCATCTACGGCCTGCCCACGTGCACCAGTATTGTGTTTCCCGGCAATGCCAGTTTGACGGCAAAGGTGTACGCGCCCGAAGCATCGGTAACCTTCAGCGGTGGTGGTAACATTCCATACGATGTGGCCGGCGCGTTTGTGGCCAACAGCATCACCCTCAGCGGCCATTTCCATTTTCATTTCGATACGCAACTCAAAACCAATGGGCCGCCTTACCGGTTTGTGGCCGACAACTGGCAAGAGGTCCACTAAAGCGGACACTCGCCCCGCTGGAGCTTTCACCAAAGTCTCCATCACGGTTTTCCGGCCAGGGCCTGTTCCCGTTCCAGCAAGGTGGGGTGCGAATAGTAAAATCCGCTGTACCAGGGATGCGGCGTCAGGTTGCTCAAATTCTTCTCGTTCAGCTTGCGCAACGCGCCCATCAGGGACTGCGCCTCGTTCATCACGTGCGCGGCGA
>DASZAB010000105.1:0-38300 GCA_035945675.1 Verrucomicrobiia bacterium
CATGGGATGAGGTTAGCAGAGGCGCGGCCGGTGCGCTGTAGCCATTTTAAGTGACAAGACCGGTCCGGGTCGGCATCGTAAGCTTTTCGCCCAGAACCATTGCCACGAACGATGACTAAAACATCCTTCCAACAAAAACTGAAACAGCTGCAGCGACAACACCAGAAACTCCTGAAGCGGCCGAACCGCAAACAGAAGCAAGGCAACGGCATTTTTGACCGTTACGAATTTCCGGTCCTGACCGCCGAGCACACGCCGTTGTTCTGGCGTTACGATTTCAACTACGCCGACAATCCGCATCTGATGACCCGGCTGGGCATCAACGGCGTCTTCAACGTGGGCGCACTGGATTGGAACGGCAACATCGTGCTGATGACGCGCACGGAAGGTTGGGACCGCAAATCGTTCTTTGCCGTTGCGGAGAGCAGGAATGGCGTGGACGGCTTCAGGTATTGGGATTATCCGGTGCAAATGCCGGATTACGAGCCGCAGGAAACGAACCTGTACGACATGCGCCTGGTCCGCCACGAGGACGGCTGGATTTACGGCCTGTTTTGCGCCGAACGGCACGATGATTCGAAACCGGGCGACCTTTCCGCCGCCGTGGCGCGTTGCGGCATCGCGCGCACCCGGGATCTCGTGAAGTGGCAGCGGCTGGCCGATTTGAAAACGGCGGGGTCGCTGCACCAGCGGAACTGCGTGTTGCATCCCGAATTCGTGAATGGCAAATACGCCTTCTATACGCGACCGATGGCCGATTTCGCCGCCACCGGCACCGGCGACGGCATCGGCTGGGGGTTGTGCGACGACATCGAGCATGCCGTCATTGAAAAGGAAGAAATCATGGATCGTCGCTTCTACCACACGATCAAGGAAGGCAAGAACGGCCTTGGACCGGCGCCCATCAAGACCGAAAAAGGATGGCTGCACCTGGCGCATGGCGTGCGCAACACCGCCGCCGGGATGCGCTATGTGCTTTACCTGTTCCTGTGCGATTTAAAAAACCCGGCCAGGATCATCAGGTCGCCGGGCGGCTATTTCATGGCACCGGAAGGCGAGGAACGGGTCGGCGATGTTTCCAATGTGGTTTTTGCCAACGGCTGGGTGGCGCGCGCCAATGGCGACGTCTTCATTTATTACGGCTCCTCGGACACCCGCACGCACGTGGCGACCAGCACGGTGGACAAGTTGCTGGATTACGTGATGAACACGCCGGAGGACGGGATGCGTTCAAGAATGTGCGTTGAACAGCGCTGCCGGTTGATCAAGAAAAACCTGTCGGGCCAGTAGTGGTGCAGTTTGGTGAGGCGAGGCTACTGACGAGCCGGCTCGCGGGTACGCTCGCCCCACCGAGAACAGCAAATTGTGCCATTACCGGCGCGCTGAGAGCTCAGGGCTGCCAAACCGCACGCCAGAACAGCTGCGGTGAACCCGGCGAAATTGGATTTGTAATGCTCAGCGTATTCCCAACGAGCGTATTGGTGGAGACGGGCGTCCAGGTCATCAAGTCCGGTGAGCTTTGCAGGATGTAAGGCGTACCCGGCTGGCCCTGGAGTTGAAAGACGAACTGGCCCGCGTCCGGCGCCGTTGGAATGGCCAGCAAAGTTGCCGGCGCCGGTGAGAGCGCCAACACCGTGGCCGAGTACGGCCCGAAAACGTAATTGAAGTTCGTACCCGCTCCCGAAAAGCCCGCCGTGGCGACGTCCTGCAAGGAAAGGGGGCCGTTGGTTTTGGCGGCGTTGTCCTGCGGTATTCCGTAGGAATAGACTGTGCCGTTGGAAGCCGGAGTGAAACCAGCCACCGCGACCTGCCCGGTGTAGGTGTTGGAGGGGTCTTTGTTGATGGCCAACACGGTCATGCTGCCATCCTGCCGGCGGACCGCATAAACCGGGAGTAGTGAATAATCACTGGCCGCCGTCAGCACGGTATCGCCGGGCTGAACAAAATCCCGCATCAGCTTGAAGGTGTAGAACGTCGGATAGAGCGTGTTCAGGTTGCCAATGACGCCCAGGTCCCCGTAGGTGCGCCAGCCGTACAGCGAAGCGGAAAAATCGCCATTGGTGTCGGCACCATTTCGTAAATCCCACCAGACGAGTGAATTGAACTCCGTCTTCATCAGTTGCGCGAGGCTGTCGGCCAGATACAGGCCGTTGACGAGGCTGGTGGATTGTTTGCCCTCGGGGCCGGAATCGGAATTATTCTCCGTGACCAGCAGTTCCACATTGGTGCCATTGCTGCCGGTATAATCGGTGAGCTGCTGACGCAGGCTCGCGGCGTCGGAGGCCCAGTTGGCCGCAGCTTGCAGCAGGGCCTGGTCGTTGTCTGAGCCCGATTCAGAATAAAAGTGGTCCACAAGAAAATCCGGCGTCACCCCGGAAGCATTCAGCGTGGCGAGCATCACCGGCGTCCAGCCGTTGTGATAAACCCCTTCGCGCGCGTTATACGCCGGATGGTTGGTGTAGTTGGCGAAAGTATCCTCACCGGGCGTGGACACTACACCAATCTTAATGGCTGGATCCACGGCTTTCATCAGGCCGATGTAATTGGTGGCGCGCAATGCGTAAGTGTAAGGGTCGTGAGGCGGGTTGTTACTGTCAGTTTCCCACGAGCCGTAACATTCATTGCCAATCTCCCAATACCTGAAACCCAGCGGCGCCGTTCGGGAGATGCGGAGAAAGTTTTTGCCGTCGTCAATCTGCAGCGGCGCGGCGGCGCGCAACGAAGCCCAATAGCCCGCGGTTTGCCAGTTGGTCCCTTTGGTATCCACGCCCAGGAATACCGAGCTGGAAGTCGCCGCATTACAATACGCCACCCAGGCCGCCGCTTCCTGTGGAGTATCAGTGCCATAGTTGGCGGTGATGATGGCCTGCGCATTGACGCCGGCATTGGTGATGACGTGGATGAAATTGGCAAAAGAGGTCTGCCATTGCCAGGTATTGCTGAGCGACTTATTCAAGACCCAATGATACTCGTCCGAAAGCGAGCCGCCCGGCAGGCGAATGATGCGGGTGCCCAGTTGGTTGAGCAGCGAAACCGTCGTGGACGTGTCGTAGTAGCCGTCCCACACTGCCGCATTCAGCCCGAACCACCGCGCATCAGCGGTGCGAATGGGTTGACCGGCGTTGATGGTAAAGTGAACCACCGACGGCGGCGGCACGACAGCATTCAATTGGATGTCATCGAGGTAAAATGTCGGCTCGGTCGAACCGGCGGAATCCTGAATGGCGAAGCCGGTAAAATTGGTTACGTTGGTCACGCCCAGCGCTGACAAGGCAACCGTGTATTGCTGCCAGGTATTGGCCAAAGGCGCCGCCAGATGATAACGGGCGCTTTGGGTTCCGGTGCTGAGATTGCCGTACATCTGGAGCTGCTGCCCGCCGATGAGACCGCCGTCGAGCCAGAAACTGATGCTGGCGAAGTTGGTGGTCGTCATCCGGGAATGATTCAACTGAATGCCACCGTAGGCGTTGGTGATGGTGGCGCTGATAGAATCGCTGCCTGAATGGACCGGTGAAGTGTTCGCGAAATTCCGGGTGACGTTATAACTGCCATCCGACCAGCCGTTGACGAGCGAATCGGCGTAGATGGTCATGTTGGTCTGCGCCGTCGCGGTTTGAATCGCGAACAAAATGGATAGAAACGCCGGTAAAATGGTTTTGATTTGCATGGTCAAAAGTCAGGCCATTGGGTTCGTCTCAATGCAAATCGCAACCATCAAAAATATCTGTTGCCACTAGCTGCTCGGCGCGGAAGTAATGGGAGCCAGATAGAAACAATCTGGATTGTCGTTTGGTTGTTGGTGAGTACCTGTGGAGCTGCCCTGACCAGGGGCGATAATGCCCTGCGGCGTGTACGTACGTTTATCCTGCCATTTGTGAACCGCGGAGTGTCCGTCAGCAAAAGAAAGTCCTCCCGCACCGCCATGCAGGCCGGAAGGATAATCAATCAAATACGTATTACCTGGGGTTGCCGCCGCAGACACGGCAAAGGAAGCGTCGTTGATGGAAAATGGATTTTCATCCATGATGACCCAGGTTTTGGAAGGCCCGGGACGTGTGAATGAAGATGTTTTCCCGTACGTCAACCAGGGTCCCGTCCTGGCTGAGCTCCAACTGGAGCCTCCCAGCCATCCCTCGCCGACGGCCGACCCGATCGGACCTGCTGTTGGTGACGAACCGGGGCTGCCGCTGTTGGAGGCTGACCAATACACCGTGCCAACGGCTGAATTCATGGAGTAACTGCGTGGGTGAATGGAATGTCCGAAGTTAGGGTCGTAATAATTATCGGCGGGACAACGGTAAACCTTTGGGTTTCTTATGTAAGAAGAAAGCATGCTATTAGGATCCAGCAGCTCGGGTGTCCCTCTGATCATGTTCCCGTCAGCGGGATTCGCCATGGTGCCCACCACCCAGTTCTTCATCAGGTTTTTCGTAGTGGCTGAGCTGGTATAGTAGCCTGTGAGGTAAGGATAATCGTTGGGCGCCAAAACGCCCTGCGCATCGTCGGCGTACATTTGCCAGGCGAGCATGAGTTGGTGCGTGTTGCTCATGCAGCCAACCGACTGGGCGCGCTGCTTGGCTGCACCCAATGCCGGCAACAACATGGCGGCGAGGATTGCGATGATGGCGATGACCACCAATAATTCAATGAGCGTAAAACCACCGTCGCACCCGCCGTCGCATGGCATGCGACGAAACCGCCTCCGGTATGAAGAGTCAGGTCTGTTCACGTCATGGCCATCTATGATCATATTCGTTCTTTGCTTCGAACGGATGCCAGCCTCGGAGCTGGCATCCGTCTTTGCTCGATATTTTTACCTTTTATGGACCAACCGTAACCGTCGTGCTGGTGGCCGGTGGAATGTTCGTGTTGCTGTTATCCACGGCATTGATTGTCCAACTGCCCTGAGTATTAAATATCAGATTCAACTGTGCGGTCCCGTGTGACAATGCCGTGGCGCTGGGTAAGATATCGGTCGGATCCGACGTGCCCGTGTTGGCCAGGGCCACCGTATCACTGGAGTTGACGATATGCCAGGTCGGGTCACACGCATTGACCGTCACCGGCGTATATCCCAAACCATTATAACCGGTGGCCACGCTCTCCGGCGCGGCAGTGCCGGTATAACCGCTGACGGTGCCGGGGGCATTGGTCTCGCCCGGCCACAATACCTGCAATTGCGTAAAGGTCCGTTTGAGGAGGCGGAAGTAAGCGGCGCTGGTCGCACCGATGTTGGACAAATCGGACGCGGTGATGAACGCGTAACGATTGGTATTGACCAAAAGCCAGTTACTGCTGGGTTCCAAATCCTGCCACGGGCCCGTGATGGACGATGCGCCCTGCACGGTTGCATAGCCCTGGTCATTGGGAGTATTCCACCGCAACCACCAAACCTGGTCGCCATTGTTGACCGTGATATCCCCCGGGACATCCGTGAGGGTGGTCCAGGTATTCGTGTCCAGAGACCCGGCGTTGAAGCTGTCGTTGATCGTGTTGGGCGTCGTGCCGGCGATTTGGATGTTGCTGAAAACTGCAGGCTGGCCTATGCCGTCGGGCATGTTCGGTTGAATCCCGAAATAGACGGTGTCGGCGGTGCTGCTCAGGGAATTACCGCTGACGAGGTTCGCCACGTCGGCCGGCAACGAGGCGCTGACCGTGGAATTATCCGGCGCGGTGATGGTGAAGTCCGTGTTATTGTTGAACGTAACGGTCCACTTGCCCACGGGCAGGTTGGTCCACGCGAAGTTCGTAATCGTCAGATTGGGATTGCCGTTGCCCAAGGCGCCGGGACTGTTGGTCTTGGCGGCCATCGTAACGCCCCAGCTGGAGGCATTGGAATTGGCCGAAACGGTAAGGATCAGGTCGTTCGTGCAATTCCAGTCAACCGAGGTATCCGCGGGGCCATAGACCATGGCGTTGTTTGGAATCCAGAATATTTGAGCGGTATAACCACCTACGAGAGGGAAATTGGTGATCGTAAAGGAGTAGGAAACAGGAGGTGTAGTGCCATACCATCCAAAGGCTGTGCCTTTAGTTGAAGGATTCGGATAAACCATAACCCGTTGATACTGGTTTCCACCCGCCGGCAGAAATTGAAGCCCCGGGTGTTTGGGCGCCGGGATCGGCGAGAGCAAGGTTGGCGCCGGCAACGGCGGCGCGGTGAAGACAATATCATCAACCCAGAATTTAACCATGTTGGTCACCCCGCTGCCGCCGGTATTGAAGTCCAGGACCAATCGATTCATGGGTGAGGGAGCGGAGGCCATACTGAATTTGAAGTGCTGCCAGGCACTCGTGCCCGCAATCACCTGGCCCGGAAGCTGGCCCCAAACATTGTTTGGGCTCCACTCCTGAATGACCGGATAAACCCCGCCATAGGTTCCGTCGGCTGCCGCGTGCGAATTGGCCACGTCAACTTTGAGATCAAATTCGACGTTGAGGTAAGTTCCCACACTCAATGACCCGCCGGGCGCCGAGAAATTCAACTGGAGTTCCTGCCAACCGGCGACGTTCGTGAACGCAGCCGCGACATACATTGAGCCGCTCGGCGAATTGGGTTCATTCGGCCCGTTAACGGCCCCGTCCCAGATATTCGATGAGGTCGCCGCCAGACCGCCGCCCGTGCCATCAGGCATGGGGGGGACGGCAGACGTGTCAAACGTATCGTAGTATAAATCTGCCGAGGCGTTGTTTATGCCGGCCAACGAGACCAGCGCCAGCGCGGCGGATGCCGCCAATACTGAATTTTTGAGTCGGTTTGTTTTCATATGGTTTTTAGGTTTTGCGTTGGACGGATGATTGACCAAATTTAAAATACCCTGAATGCCGAAGCGGTTGGGAAAGCTTGTTCTTTTCATATGATTCATGGGCTGATTATTTTTGGAGAACACCCGGCGGTTGGCTCTCCGCCAGACAACTGCCCGCAAACAGGCATGGCAGCCGATTTCTTTGCGTGTATAGCATTTGTGTGATGCTGAAACCTAACACGAGGGCCGGAAATGTCATGTCACGAAAACTGGGGACACGCATTAGTCGCCACCTTTAACGGTCCACATTCCCGCCGGAGACGCAAGCGTCCCGGTGCCGACGGTTTCTTCAATGGCCAGGGTTTGGACATGATTATCACAAAACAAATAGTTAAACCGGTTGCCGTGGGCTTTGTACAACAACTTGCCCTGGCTGACGCCACCCTGGGCATTCGGATCTTGCATGACATTGGCGCTCTGGGTCGTGTCAATCTGGAACAGATTTGCGTTTGCACCCGTGTACGCTGAACCGGGCGTTTGCGGACCTTCGCAGGCGCAGGTCCAGATGTTTCCTTCGGTCTGTTGACCGCCCGGTTCCTCGGCCAGCAGGATGGTTCCACCCGGATCACGGACGACCGAACTCTGATAACCCCGGGCGTTCCAATCCGGGAGAAGATTCGCGGTCTGCCACCAAACGCCGACCCCGTGATACCCCGGTTGATTCAGGTTGGGCAGCGGGTAGGTTCCGCCTTTGGGATCAATCTGGTATTGGGTTCCATAATTGGGCCCCACGCCATTCATGGCATACGACCGGATGCCCAGGGGAGCTGTGCCTTTTATCCCGGACACCCAGTAGCACTTGGTAAATCGGTCGGCGGGGCAGGCCAACGACTTGAGCGCCACCGGCAGCCCGAGGGCGCCGGCGTCTTCCTGGAACTCCGGAAAGGTGTTTTGGCGCAGCTCGGACTGGGGAACGTTGTTGGCGCCGCCCATATAGTTGTAAATCCAGGTGTCCCAGGTAAATCCGAGCAGACGGCCGGTGGCACTGTGGCCGGCGGCTTGATCACCGGCCGGCGGATACATTTCGTGGCGGTCGCCGGCGAACAGATTGATGCCCAGGCCAAGTTGCCGCAGGTTGGAGGTGCATGCTATTTTCAAAGCCCTGGCCCTGGCAGCCGCCAACGCCGGCAGCAACATGGCCGCCAGGATGGCAATAATGGCAATGACCACCAGCAGCTCGATCAAGGTGAATCCGCCATGAACCGCTCCCGGCGTTGCCCGCCCGGCGTAATGTTTGCTGTCATTCAATTCGGGAACCTTCATTGGCGGTTTTAATTTGGGTTCGCGTTGACCAGGCTGATAAATCCTCTGCCAGTGATGCTGTATTTTTTCCCCGGCGGTGGCGGAGGAATCTGTATTCCGGCGCTGGCAGCGAATTCTTCAAAATTGGCCGGACGGCGGCCGTTCCGATAGACCCAACCCATGAGCGCTTGATTCAACGGCCGCAAATCCACAGTGGCGTTGGTGGCCGTCGCCGCCAGGGCGGGTCCGGAATTGACTGGAGTTGCCGGAGCCGCGGGGGCGGGTTGTGAGGCATTGGTGTCTTGAGGCGCCGGCGCGGGGGGCGCCGGACTTTGGGCCTGTTTGCCACAACCGGCCGCCAGCCACGCCGTGGCGCAAACCAGCCCGGCACATAAAATTTGCCTCAGATCTGACGGACGGATGGCTCCCCGACGAAAACTGGAAGGCATTTTCATCTCTGTCAGCATGGCAATCAGCGGGTCGTTGAAAACGGGTTGCTTGATCTGAAGCAAATCTAACTTAAATCTTGAACAAATACAATGTCGCGAAAAATAGGGACAAGCCTTTTCACCCGGTCACGGGCCCCGACCGGTCCGTTGGCTGATGAATTTCTGCCACGCAACGGAACTGCTGAGCCGGCGCGGCCGCCGCGTTTCTCCTGAACTCAGCCGGTTCGCCTGCCGGGCCAATCCGTTCGGGCGGGCCGGAACGGGATTAGCTTGCGCGCTGCCGGTTCTCGCCGCAAAGTTTCCGCGATGTTTGCGTCCCGGCCAGTTCTGAAGCCCTGTTCAGCAAGCCTCTCTGGCTCCTGCTTTTCATCGGCGAGCCGTTCCGGCGCGGGCCAATCCTCTGAAAACCCGGCATCCGATCTGGCGGGGAACCGGTGTTTGATTTGGCGGGCCGTTCAAACGGGGGTGGCCGCCGGGTTGCTCCAGTGCGCCGGCCTGACCGTCCACGCCGAAACGACCAACCTCCCCGACTATTTCACGCGCGTCTGGCAGACCCAGGACGGTTTGCCCAATAACGCCGTCACGTCCATCGTCCAGACGCGGGACGGGTATCTTTGGCTGGCTACTTACGATGGCCTGGCGCGCTTTGATGGTGTCAATTTCACCACCTTTGACAACAGCAACACGCCGGAAATGCGCAGCAGCCGGATTACCAGCTTGTTTGAAGACACCGAGGGAACCCTGTGGATTGGTTGTGAAAGCGGGGATCTGACCCGTTACCAGGATGGACATTTTTATGCGGTGCCATTCCATCCTGCGTGGGAAAACAAGAAAATCCAGGATATCGGTGCCGATGCCTCGGGCCAGGTCCGGCTCTTGAATGCGGACGGAAACCTGGCGGACCTTCACGGCAACGTGATTGCCCTTCCCAAAGCCAGCGGGACGGTCAGGGTTCTGGCCATGGCGAAGAGTCCGGGCAGGGCGTTATCGGTTGATTGCAACGGCCAGGTTTTTACCCTCGATCACGACCGCCCGGTTTCATTGCCGTTCGCACAGGGATCCGATGATTTTGCCAAAGGAATTTGCAGTGGCCACGCCGGCACGTTGTGGATCATCACCCAGTATCGGGTGCTGGAATGGAACAACCATCGGATCGACGACCTCGGGCCCAGCCCGTTGGGGCCGGCTTCCGTCACGACCATGATGGAGATGAAGTCCGGTTGCCTGGCCGTTGGCACCCTGGAACAAGGACTTTATCTGATCTTTCCCCGCCGCGGTGTGATTCACTTCGATCGCGCCCATGGATTTCCCAACAACTGGGTGCGCACATTGTGTGAGGACCGCGAGGGGACATTGTGGGTGGGCACCGGCAGCAGCGGCCTGATCGCGTTGCGTCCGAGCCGGGTGACCACCCTGAACGCTCCGGACGACTGGCAGGGCGCCAACGTACTTTCGATTACCTGTTCCCGCACGGGAACGATGTGGACCGGGACCGAGGGGGCAGGTTTATATCGCTTTTACGCCGGCCAGTGGTCGCACTTTGGAGAAAGCGATGGCTTGTCCAATTCCTTTGTCTGGTCGGTTTCGGAAGACGCCCACAACCGTCTTTGGGTGGGGACCTGGGGCGGCGGCCTGTTCCTCGAGCACAGCAACCGCTTCGAACGGGTGCCCGGCCTCGAAAATTTCACGGCGCCGGTGTTGGCCCTCCTGCCGGGACGGAACGGGGTGACGTGGATCGGAACCGATACCGGCCTGCTCCGCTATCAGGCCGGGATCGTCACCCGCTATGGCACCAGGGAAGGACTGGTTTTGCCGGATGTCCGGGCCATCGCCGAGGCCCCGGACGGGACATTGTGGTTTGGCATGATGGGCGGCGGCGTGGGGCGATTGCAGAACGGGGCGGTGAAGCAATTCCGGACCGCCGACGGACTCTCCAGTGATTTTGTCCAGTGTCTGCACCTGGATACCAATGGCGCACTGTGGATCGGCACCTATGGCGGCGGCCTGGATCGGCTCCGGAACGGGCAGTTCGCGGTGATTGGCGCCAATCAGGGCCTGCCGAACAGTTTCATTTGCGACATCGAGCAGGATGACCGCGGCAATTTTTGGGCCAGTTCGCACGGTGGAATCTTCAGAATTCAAAAGACGGAATTAAATCAGTGCGCCGACGGACAGACAAATGCGGTCCATCCGCTGGTTTACGGTACGGGGGACGGGATGCCGACGCTGGAATGTTCCGGCGGCTTCCAGCCCGCCAGTTGCCGGACCAGCGACGGCCAATTGTGGTTCCCCACCAGCAAAGGCCTGGTGGGCATCGACCCGGGCGAGATCAAAGTGAATCAACTGCCCCCGCCGGTGCTCATTGATAAAATGCTCGTGGATGGACAACCGATGTCCGGCAACAGTCCCGCGGGCGGTTCCCTGCGAATTCCCCCGGGACGGCATCGGTTCGAATTCCGTTACACCGGGCTGAGCTTTGTGGCGCCGGAAAAAGTCAGCTTCAAGTATCGCCTGAAAGGACTGGAGCGGGAGTGGACGGACGCCGGAACCAAGCGGACCATTATCTACAGTTATATTCCGCCGGGAAGCTACGGCTTTCAAGTTGAGGCGTGCAACAGCGATGGCATTTGGAACACCAACGGCGCGACGCTGGCGTTCACTGTACAACCCTATTTTTGGCAGACGTGGTGGTTTTACCTGGCGGCCAGCCTGTCCGCAGCCGCACTGTTGAGCGGCGGGGCATTGTGGCTCGCCCGGCGGCGCATGCATGACAAACTCGAGCGCCTGGAACGCCAGCGCGCCATCGAACGCGAACGCACGCGGATCGCCCGGGACATCCATGACAACCTGGGCGCCAACCTGACGCGCATCTCGCTGCTCAGCCAGTCCGCCCAGGGCGAACTGCAGAACCCGGACCAGGCCGCCGTCCAGCTCAACCGGATTTATGATACCACCCGCGAGCTGACCCGCGCCCTGGACGAAATCGTCTGGGCGGTCAATCCGGAGCACGACACCCTCGACAGTCTGGCCAACTATCTCGGTAAATTTGCCCGGAATTTCCTCGAACCCCTCGCCATCCGCTGCCGCCTCGATATGCCCGTGCAACTGCCACCATGGCCGGTCACGGCGGAAGTCCGGCACAATCTGTTCCTGGCCTTCAAAGAAGCCTTGCACAACGTCGTTAAACATGCCGCCGCCTCGGAAGTCAGCGTTTCCCTGACGACCGACGCCTGCGCTTTTACCCTGCGGGTGCGTGACCACGGGCGCGGCTTTGTGCCGGAACCGCTCCGCCACGAACCGCCCCGCGAACCCGGCCGCACCACCTCCGGCAACGGGCTCAGGAACATGCACCGCCGCCTCGAAAAAATTGGCGGACGCTGTGAAATTCAAAGTGCGCCGGGGCAGGGGACCGAAGTGCAATTTATCGTGCCCGTGTCGCCGGACCAGCCGGATTCAGGCCCGACCCAACCGCCGGTGCCCGAACCCGGTGCCAATCCAATTCCCGCGGGTGTCGCTAAAAGTAGTGACAAGCCTTTTCTTTCAAGCGTGATAAAGTAAAAAATGAAATGAGATGAGTATCACCGTTTCCATCATCGAAGACGACGTGCCGGCCCGGGAAATCCTGGCCGATTGGATTCGTCGTGCGGAGGGGTTTCAGTGCCTCAGCGAACATGAAGATGCCGAGAGCGCGCTGGTGGTATTGCCCCGGGAAAAACCCGCGGTCGTGCTGGTGGATATCAATCTGCCGGGCATGAACGGCATCGAATGCATCCGCCGTTTGAAACCGGTGCTGCCACAGACCCAATTTGTCATGCTGACGGTGTACGAAGACGACAACCATATCTTCAAGGCGCTGGCGGTGGGGGCGAGCGGTTACCTGTTGAAACAAACCCCGCGCCAGATGTTGCTGACCGCGCTGAGAGAGGTTTCCGCCGGAGGCTCGCCGATGAGCAGCAGCATCGCCAGGAAAGTGGTCCAGTCCTTCTGCCGGCCGATAGCCGGTCCGGGCGGCGCAGCCAGCCTTTCCCCGCGCGAACAAGAGGTCCTCGAATTGCTGGCGCGCGGCTTTCTTTACAAGGAAATCGCCGATTCGCTCCAGTTAAGCGTGCAAACAGTGAACACTTACATCCGGCGGATTTACGAAAAACTGCACGTGCGTTCGCGCGCCCAGGCCCTGGCCGTGTATGCGCATCTGCCCCTCACCGAGTGAACGGCGGTCAGGGCGCCTGCGGCCGCAGATTTAATTTCGCAAAAATCGGCTTCAACGCGGCCGCCCATTTTTCATAACCCACCGCGTTCGGGTGAAGCAAATCAGGAAATTCATCCTTCGGGCAATCCCCGTCTTTGTCGGCGTAAAGGCTCCACGTGTCGCACAGGGTGAATTGGGGGTCGTTTTTGATCGCCGCCGCCACCAGCCCATTGAGCTTTTCAATCCTGGGAGCGGCATGCAGGTTGCGATCGCTCCTCGGCATCACCTCACAAACGATGACCGGCAGAGCGGGGTTGAATTGCTTGATGTCCCGCAAAATGGCTTCAATGTTGTCGGCCACCTCCTCCGGTTTGGCGCCATTCCCGATGTCATTGGTGCCAATGAGCAGCACGATGGCTTTGGGATCCAGATCCAGCACGTCGGCTTTCAGGCGGTATAAGACGCCGCGCGTCGTGTCACCCCCGATGCCGCGATTGGCCACCTTGAGGTTGGGAAAGGCGTTGGCCAGCGAGTACCAGCCTTGGGTGATGGAATCTCCCAGGAACACGACCGCGCCCTTGTCCTGGTTGGCCGTCCGCGCCCACGCCGCATGTCGCTGCGCCCAAAGTTTTGGCAGCCCGCTCCACGTGGCCGCCGGCCCTTTGCCGGGCAAAATCGAAGGATCCCTGGGATACTGCGACAAGTCTGACACCGTCGCGGTCGCGTTGGTGGCGCTCTGGGCGAGCAGGACGAGGTTTCCATTTCCGGCCAGGAGCAGCAGCGCCAGCAGAAAAGCGAAAGGGAATCGCACGTTGAAAATTTTGAACGCGGGTTTCATATCGGGCAAGCTTTACCGTGCGGAGCAGAGCCGGTCGAGTATTTTTGGGGAACTTTCGGATGAAATCTTCTTTGGCGACGGCGGTGGGAAATGACAGAATCGTCATGCGCCGTTCAGCCGGCGTTCATGATGATTTTGTTTCATGGCCGGGCTGATGATTTCAAAGCAGACAAACAGTGACGACCAAACATTGAAACTTAAGGAAACACCCGCAAGCTACCCAACCCCAACCTCAAACGCACACAAAACATGAAAAAATATTCCTGGCCGGTTTTCTTCGGCATCCTTGGCTTCATGACGGCGGCGGTTTGCCGCGCTGACGGGCCTTATCATTTCATCAAGGAAATCCCTGTCGGCGGCGAAGGCGGTTGGGATGCGCTGACCGTGGATTCAGCCGCCCAACGCCTCTACGTCTCGCACGGGACCCGGGTCGTCGTGGTTGATCTCGCCAACGACACGGTCATCGGCGAAATCACCAACACCCCCGGCGTGCATGACATTGCCGTCGCACCAAAATTGAATCGCGGGTTCGTCAGCGATGGGCGCGAGGCCAAGGCCAGCATCGTTGACTTGAAAACATGGCAGACGATTTCCAGGGTGGACACCGGCCCCAATCCGGACGCGATTCTTTTTGAGCCGGGACAAAATGAAGTCTATGCGTTCAACGGGCGCGGCCAGTCGGCGACGGTGATTGCCGCCGATTCGGGCAAGGTGGTCACCACCATTCCGCTCGGGGGCAAACCGGAGTTTGCCGGGGCCGATCCGGAATCCCACCGGGTCTTTGACAACCTCGAAAACAAAAGCGAAGTCGCCGCGATTGACACCAAAACGCATCAAGTCGTCAACCGCTGGCCGATTGCGCCGGGCGAGTCGGCTTCGGGCATCGCGGTTGACCCGAAAAATCACCGGCTATTTATGGGTTGCGACAACCGGCTGATGGTGATGATGGACAGCACGAGTGGAAAAGTGCTCGCGACCGTGCCCATCGGCGAAGGCGTGGACGGCGCGGCATTTGATCCCGGCACGCAGCTGGCGTTTGCCTCGTGCGGCCAATCCGCGACGGTCACCATTGCGAAGGAAGAATCGCCGGACAAACTGACCGTCGTGCAAACGTTGAAAACCGAGCGCGGCGCGCGGACGATGGCGCTGGATCCGACAACGCACAAGATCTACCTGCCCACCGCCAAATTTGGCCCGCTGCCGGCATCGGCCAATGGCGAACGCCGCCGGCCGTCGATGATTCCGGGCAGCTTCAAAATCCTGGTGTATGGGATGGAAGAGTCGGCGGGTAAGTAGCGGGGGTGCGCTGCTTCTCGCTTGCTCGTTGGCGAGTGACTAAACTGTCATTCGCCATTCACGAACGATTCATCCCGTTTATTCATGATCCACGGACGATCCGGAAATTACCGGATTGAATGAATCCAAAAACAAACACATGAAAACTAAAAGCATCCTCTGTGTCGCGCTGACCGCCGGTTTGCTGGCCGGTTGCGCGTCGGAGAAGTCTGAACATCAAAATAAACAGGCCAGGCTGGAAGCGCGGGCAAAAATCGCCAAGGCGGACGCCCAGCAAACCGCCTTGCAACAGGTGCCCAACGGAACTGTCAAGGAAGCCGAAATTGAAAAAGAACATGGCAAGTTGATCTGGTCCTTTGACATCGCCACGCCGGGTTCGAAGGACATCACCGAGGTGAACGTGGACGCGGTCAACGGCAAAGTGGTTTCCACTGACAAGGAAACTCCGGAGAAGGAATCCAAGGAGAAGGACAAGGACGGCGGCAAGGATTGAGGAAACGGGTCTCCCGCCCCCCACACGCACATGAACTCCTGCCTGCAATTTCTTGTCGAGTTCGCGCGCCGGCCGTTCACGACCGGCGCGCTTTGGCCCAGTTCCACGGCGCTGTCGAAAGTCGTGGCGGACAATTGTGAACTCCCGCTTGGCGGCCTGGTCGTCGAACTGGGCGCGGGGACGGGAGCTTTTACCAGACTGATTCTGGAACGCTTAAACGGCCAGGGCCGGCTTCTGGTCGTTGAAATCAATCAGACGCACGCAACCCTGCTTCGCCGCCACTTTCCCCAATGTGAAGTGATTCAGGGTTCAGCCGAGAACATTCGGAACCATCTTGGCGGGCGGCGGGCGGCTTGCATTGTGAGCGGTCTGCCTTGGGGCAACATGCTCCCCCAAACACAGGACCGGGTGTTGGAGGCCATTCTGGAATCGCTGGCGCCGGTCGGGCAGTTCCTGGCCTTTGCCTATGTGCATGCGGCCTGGTTTCCCACTTCACGCCGGTTTCGCGGACTTTTGACTCGGCGTTTCCAGCGACTGCAAATCACACCGATAGTCTGGCGTAATCTGCCGCCCGCCATCGTGTTCCGCTGCTGGAAGCGTAACCCGGTTTACTCCGGGCATCGCGCGGTGAATCCAGAATTCACCGGTTCCGACCATCCCGTTCGGCAGGGCGGTCAGTCCATCAAATGATAACACTGTCATTTGCGCTACCTGCTCCATTCGCGAGATTTTGATGAACTCCGTTCAAGTAAAAAAGTGCCGGCCAAGCAGGCCCAAACCCTTGCCGCCGCGAGCGGGAATTGAGAAAATGACAAAGACATTCATCGCAAATTGATCTCCACCATGCGCGTGCTGGTTGTTGAAGATGAAAAAAAGACGGCGTCGTTCGTCCGCAAGGCGCTCCAGGCCGAGGGCTTTGCCGTGGACGTCTGCCACAATGGCGACGACGCGCTGGCCGCCGCCAGCGCCACTCCGTTCGACGGCATTGTGCTCGACATCATGTTGCCGGGTCGCGACGGCCTGAGCGTGCTGCGCCAGTTGCGTGAGCGCAAAAACGCCATACCGGTTTTGCTGCTCTCCGCCCGCGGCGAAGTGAACGAACGGGTCGAAGGGTTGAACCTGGGCGCGGATGATTATCTGCCCAAGCCATTCGAACTGGTTGAACTCGTCGCCCGCGTGCGCGCGCTGACGCGGCGGGGCACCGACAACAAATCCACCGTGCTGCGGGTCGCCGACCTGACGCTGGACACGGTGACGCATCGCGCCCGGCGGGGCGAAGCGGACATCGAATTGACCGCCCGGGAATACCGCCTGCTGGAATTCCTCATGGGTTCCGCCGGGCGGATTTGCGGGCGCATGGCGATTCTGGAAAAGGTCTGGGACTACGATTTCGATCCGGGCACCAACCTGGTGGATGTTTATATCAAGCGTCTGCGCGAAAAAATTGACGCGAACTTTGAGCCGAAGCTGCTCCACACCGTGCGCGGCGTGGGCTACACGCTGCAGGAATCGCCATGACCATCCGCACCCGGCTCAGTCTTTGGTATGCCGCCATCATGTTCGCCGCGCTGATGGTTATGGGCGTTTTGCTGTATTTCCAGCTCGTCATCGAGCCGCGCCACAACGCTTGGCGGCATCATGCGCTTGAGCGGCAGGAATGGCGGGAGGAAAAGGCGCTCGATCCAGACGTCTTTGAAGATGTCACCGGCATCGTGCTGTGGTGCGGCGTGCCGGCGGCGTTGCTCGCCCTGGCCGGCGGCTGGTGGTTGATGAAAAAATCCCTCGCCCCGGTGGCGGGCCTTACCCTGGCCGCGGAAAAAATCAGCGCGCACAATTTGAGCGAACGCCTGCCTCGCACCAGCAGTGGTGACGAATTTGACCGGTTGACGGTGGTGTTTAATGACATGCTGGCGCGGCTCGACGATTCCTTCACCCGCATCCGCGAATTTACCTTGCACGCTTCGCACGAACTCAAAACGCCGCTGACCGTGTTGTGCGGTGAAACGGAAACCGCGTTGCGCGACGCATCACTTTCACCGGCTGAACGTGAGCGTTTTGTCAGCCAGCTCGACGAATTGCAGCGCCTCGCGCGCATCGTGGACGGCCTCACGCTGCTGGCCAAGGCCGATGCCGGCCAGGTGGCGCTGAAGGTGGAACCGCTCCAGTTCGACGAACTCGTGCGCGACAATTTTGCCGATGCCCAAATCCTGGCCGAGCCGCATGGCATCCAGGTAGAACTTACGGGCTGCGAAACAATCACCCTGCCGGGCGACCGGCACCGCCTGCGTCAATTATTGCTCAATCTGACCGACAACGCAGTCAAATACAATGAACCACAGGGCCACATCACGATGAGCCTGCAGCGCGCGGGCAACCTGGCTCAATTAACCATCGCCAACACCGGTCCCGGCATTCCGCCGGAATCGTTGCCGCGCGTGTTCGACCGGTTCTATCGCGGCGACCCGGCGCACGGCCACGAGGTGGAAGGTTGCGGTCTCGGCCTGAGCATCGCCCGCTGGATTGTCTCGGCCCATGCCGGAACCATCCAAATCGAGTCCACACCGGACAAACTCACGGCGGTTACCGTTTGTTTGCCTTTGGAAGCAAAATAAATGAAACATCCAACACCCAACATCCAACAACGAACATCCAATTCGGAAAAAGCAGGACATTCGGCGTCCATTGGGCATTGGATGTTGGATGTTGAATGTTGGATGTTTTCCGCACTCCTCCTTTTCGTCGCCGGCTGCACCACGTATCATCCGCAACCCGTTTCGCCGGAGAAAACCGCCGGGGCGTTCAATGAGCGCTCTTTGGGAGACCCCGGCCTGAGCGCCTTCTTTGAAACGAATCACGTCGTCATGCCGTCCTCAGGCAATGGCTGGAATCTGAAGCAACTGACGCTTGCGGCTTTTTATTACCAGCCGACGCTGGCCGAGGCGCGCGCGCAATTACTGGCAGCCCAGGCCGCGCAAATCACGGCCGGCGAACGGCCGAATCCGTCCGTGACCGTCACGCCAGGATACGACAGCCAGATTCCCGGCACGCCCAGTCCGTGGATTGTGCCGGTGAGCGTTGACTGGCCCATCGAGACCGCCGGCAAACGCGGTGATCGAATCGCGCAGGCGCGGCATCTGGCGGAAGCGACGCGCTGGAATCTGATTGGCGCCGTGTGGCAGGTGCGCAGCGCGGTGCGCAGCGCGTTGTTGAATCTTTACGCCACGCGCGAAACCGAAGCGCTGCTGGCGCGGCAGGAAATGGCGCAGAGCAACGTCGTCCGCCTGCTCGAAGGCCAGTTTGCCGCCGGCAGCGTGTCCAGTTATGAGGTGACCCAGGCTCGCATTGCGCTGGACACCACGACGCTGGCGCGGCAGGCGGCCTCCGGCCAATATCGCCAGGCGCGCGTGGGGCTGGCGGGCGCGCTGGGCGTGCCTTTGCGCGCGCTGGACGGCGCGAAATTTTCCTATGCCGGATTCAATGAATATCCCCGGCAGTTGACCCGGCCTGCGGTCCGGCGTCAGGCGTTGTTGAACCGCGCCGACGTGCGCAGCGCGCTGGCCAGCTACGCCGCCAGCCAGGCAGCGCTCCAATTGCAAGTCGCCAATCAGTATCCCGATCTCCATATCGGACCCGGTTATTCCTGGAACGCGGGCAGCGCGGGTGACAGCCAATGGGACCTCGGCGTGACGCTGACGCTGCCAATTCTGAACCAAAATCAAGGCCCCATCGCCGAGGCAGGGGCGAATCGCCAGGTGGCTGCCGCGCATTTTCTGACCGTGCAGACCGCCGCCATCGGCCAGATTGACAGCGCGCTGATTGGTTATCGCGTCGCGCTCCAACAGGTGGCGACCGCGACCGGGTTGTTGGGTAATTTGCGGAAGGAGTTGAATTCCGTCCGCGCGCAGGCGCAGGCTGGCGAGGTGGACCCGTTGGCCCTGGCCAATGCGGAAGTGGCGTTCGACACCGGCGCGCAAAGCCGGCTCAACGCGCTGGTTCAGGCGCAACAGGCACTCGGCCAATTGGAGGACGCCGTCCAAAGTCCATTGACACTCCCCCCGGAAACGCTTGGCGCGGCGCAAAATGATTTTCCCCAAACTGCAAAATGAAACCAAAACCAATCATCATCGGCATCATCATCGCCCTGTGCTTCGGGCTGGGCGTGTATTTTCTTGTCAAATCGCGGGGCGCGGCTTCCGGGTCGGGTGACGAAGCCACTGTGCCCACGGTTGTCAGCGTCCAAACCGGCGCGCTCCGGCGCATGACGCTGCATCGCTACCTCAACGGCTACGGCACGGTGGCGCCGGCGCCCGCCACCGCGGACGCACCCGCCGCCGACGCACCACTGGCCGCGCCCAGCGCCGGAGTCGTGGCCCAGGTCAACGTCGCCGAAGGCCAGCAGGTGAAAAAAGGCGACGTGCTGATGACTTTGAATTCAGGCACCGCCACGGCGGATTACGCGGAGCAGGAGCTCGCGCGGCAGAAAAAATTATACGCGGAACACAACACGTCGTTGAAAATGTTGCAGGACGCCGAGACGCAACTGGCCTTGCTGCGCGTCACCGCGCCCCTGGCCGGCACCGTCGTGAGCGTCAACGTCAAACCCGGCGCGGCGGTGGACGCGAGCACGGTCGTGGCGGAGGTGATGGATTTGAACCGGCTGGTGGTGAAGACCGACGTGCCCGAATCGGAAGCGAATCAACTGAAGGCCGGCGAAGCGTTGCAAGTGCTGACCGGGCCGCCGGTGAACACAACGCTTTCGTTCATCAGCCCGACGGTGGACACAAACAACGCCACGGTGCGGGTGTGGGCGGCCTTGCCGCCGGACAGCGGGCTGCGGCCCGGCCAGTTTGTTCCCTTGCGTATCGTTACCGCGGTCCACACCACCTGCCTCGCCGCGCCGGAGGCAAGCGTGGTCACGGACGAATGCGGACAGAGCACGGTTGCGCGGGTCAACGGCGATGTAGCGACACAAACACCGGTGCAAACCGGTTTCCGCGAAAATGGCTGGGTGGAAGTTGCAGGCAGCGGACTCAAAGCCGGCGATACCGTGGTAACGGTCGGTGCCTATGGCTTGCCGGACAAAACCCAAATCCAGGTGGTGAAGCCGTCGGCCGACGAAACCTCCGCGACCAACTCGTCCTCGTCTCAAGTGCAATGACCTCCACGACTTCCTCACGCCTGGGCCGGTTCGCCACGCGACACGCGATCTCCATCACGTTCATCGCGGTGGTGTTGTGCCTGGCCGGAATTTTTTGCGCGCGGAACACGCCGTCGTCGGTGTTTCCCAGGACGGACTTTCCGCGCGTCGTCGTCATGGTCAACAACGGCATCATGCCGGCCAACGAAATGATGGCCACCGTCACGCGGCCCATCGAGGAGGCGATGAAGAGCATTCCCGGTGTGATCTCGGTGCGCTCCTCCACGACGCGCGGCTCGGCCATCATCAATGTGATTTTCAACTGGGGCACGGACATGCAGCGCTCGGAGCTTTACGTGCTGGGCGAGCTTTCGGGAATCCGCAGCAGTCTGCCACCCACCGCGTCCACTGACGTTTCGCGCGTGGCGTTTTCGTTGAGCTACCCGATCATTGGCATCAGCCTCACCAGCACCACGCGCAACCAGATGGATTTGTGGAACGAGGCGACTTACACCATTAAACCGATGTTCCTGCGAATCCCCGGCGTCGCCAACGTGGACATCCTCGGCGGTTACGAGCCGGAATATCACGTCGTCGTGGACCCGGTGAAATTGCAGGCCGCGCACCTGGGCTTGTCGGACGTGAGCGGCGCATTGACGCAAAACAACCTCGTCGCCGCCGCCGGCATGATCGTGGAAAATTATCACCTTTACCTGACGACGGTGGACGGGCGCGTCCATTCGCCGGCGGACATCGGGAACGTGGTGATCGCGGTCAATGGCGGCCATCCCATCCGCATCCAGGACGTGGCGACGGTGGAGCGCGGGCCGGCGCCGGCTTACACGAGCATTACGGCGCAGGGCCGCCAGGCGGTATTGTTCAACATCGAAAGCCAGCCCGACGCCAGCGTCCTGGAAATCGCCGCCGCGTTGAAAAAGGACCTGGCCCAACTGCATCAGGAACTGCCGCCGGACATGCATCTGGCGTTTTTCTACGATCAATCCCAGTTCGTGCAGGACTCGATTGGCAGCGTCTGGGACGCCATCATTTTCGGGCTGATTTTGTCCGTGTTTATCCTTTATTTCTTCCTGAAAAACTGGGGCAGCGTGTGGACCGCCATCGTCACGATTCCGATTTCCGTGCTCATCACGTTTGTCGTGATCAAGGTGACGGGCATGAGTTTCGACATGATGACCCTCGGCGGCATCGCGGCGTCCATCGGGCTGATTATTGACAATGCCATCGTCGTCGTGGAAGCGATGTGCCACCGGCTGGCGGCGGGCGGGCCGCGTTTGCATTGTATTCACGAAGCCATGGGCGAAATTCTGACCGCGCTCGTCGGCTCGACGTTGACGCCGGTGGTCGTGTTCCTGCCGCTGGCGTATTTGAGCGGCATGGCGGGTGTGTTCTTCCGCGCCTTGGGGCTGACCATGGTCGTGGCGCTGCTGGTGTCGCTGGCTTTAGCGCTCACGCTGACGCCGTCCTTGGCCGCGTGGCTGATTCGCGGCCGTTCCCTGGGAGCGCCGGCATCCTTGCCGGCGAGCACCGATGCGGCGCGTGCGGACTCGCCGGCTGGAAGCCGGCGTTCCCAGGAAGAGGCCGGTTTTGTGTTGCGGCCGGTGCTGCGGATTTATGAAGCTGCCGTCCGCTGGGCATTGCGGCACGCGTGGCTGACGTTGCTGGCGTGCGGGCTGGTTTTTGCGGCCAGCATTTTCATTTTCCGGCAACTGGAGACGGGCTTTCTGCCGGATTTCGACGAAGGCGGTTTCGTCATGGATTACACCGCGATACCGGGCACCAGTCTGGCGGAGACCGCGCGGATTTTGGATGAAGCCGAGCAGAGCATCCGCACCAACGCCGACGTGGAGGGTTATTCCCGCCGGCTCGGCACGCAACTGGGGCCGTTCATCACCGAACCCTACATTGGCGATTACCTGATCAAACTCAAAGCGAACCGGAAACACACGACCGAGCAGGTGCTCGACGCCATGCGCCACGATTTCAACCGGCGCTTTCCTGCGGTGCGCTGGGATTTCCACGGCTATCTGGATGATTTGATCGGGGATTTGCAGATGGCCCCCACGCCGATTGAAATCAAATTGTTCTCGCCGGACATGGCCTGGTTAAAAAATGTCGCGCCGCGCGTCGAGGCGCAAATCCAAAAAATTCCCGGAGTGGTGGACCCGTTTGACGGCCTGACCGAAAGCGGCCCGTCCATCAATTTGCGCGTGCGCCCCGCCGACGCCGAGCGCTTTGGCCTCACCGCGCAGAACATCGCCGACGCCGTGAACACCGCGCTGCTCGGCCAGGTGTCGTCCTACGTGCTTCAAGGCGACCACATCGTGAACATCCGCGTCATGGCGGAGCCGAAAAGCGTGGACACCATCGCCGAATTGCGCAATCTGCCAATCCGCACACCCGATGGCACGGTCGTGCGGGTGGAGCAGGTGGCCGACGTGAGCGTGGTGCCCAACGAGTTCGAGTTGAACCGGGAAGATTTGCGGCAGAACGACATCGTGTCCGCGCGGCTGGAGGGCGTGGACTTGGGCACGGCCATGCGCGAAGTCCAAAGCAAGTTGAGCCAGGACAATTGGCTGCCGCCCGGCACGGTCGAATACGGCGGCCTGTACCGTCTGCAACAGGAATCCTTCCGCAATTTGCTGGCGGTGCTGCTCGCCGCCATTTTGCTCGTGTTCACCATCCTGCTGATTGAGTTCCGTTCGTTTTACGAGCCGATAGCGATTGTGTTCGGCTCCGTGCTGGCGCTGTTCGGCGCCCTGGCGGCGCTGTGGCTCACCGGCATTTCACTCAATATCATCTCCTACCTGGGTATGATCATTGGCGTCGGCATCGTCGCCAAAAACGGCATTCTGGTGCTGGACTATTTCCAACAATTGCGGACGCAGGGCGTGGAAATGGTCGAGGCACTGGTGCAGGCCGGCCACCGCCGGTTGCGCCCGGTGCTGATGACCTCGCTGGCCGCGGCGCTGGGGATGTTGCCGCTGGCCTACGGCGCCGGCACGGGCGCGCAGATGCTCCAGCCGCTGGGCATCGCCGTCATCGGCGCGCTGTTCATTTCCGTGTTGCTGTCGCTCATCGCCACCCCGGTGGTTTACTTCCTGCTGATCCGGATGCATCTGCGGTTCCTGCGAAAACATCCCGAAGCCGCCGAGCCGGAATAAGGAAGAGGCAAGGACGCTTTTGGCAGGCCAAACAGTGAACGCTGTTCGGCAAACCGTGCCGAACGTCATTGGCCATGCCGGTAGGAACGTTGTGCAACATGAAATTGAAGCTGAAGGGAGAGCAGATCCATCTCCTTTTCAAAATCGGAATTGTGATCAAGGGCGTTGATGGCGCTTTGGAGGCGATTGCCGGCTTTGCGCTGTTTTTCACCACCACGGCGGCGCTCCGCACCCTGGTGGACTGGTTGACGGCTGGCGAACTGCAGGAAGACCCGACGGATTTTGTCGCCAACCATCTCGTTGATTTTTTTCATCATCTCACCATCAACACCAAATATTTCGCCTCCATTTATCTTTTGATCTATGGGGTTGCCAAGGTGGGATTGGTGGCCGGCCTGTTGCGCGGAAAATTGTGGGCCTACCCGGTGGCTTTGATCGTCCTCGGTCTTTTTCTGTGCTACCAGATTTATCGGCTCAGTTACACCCACTCGATCGGACTGGCCTTGGTCAGCCTGCTTGACCTCATCATTCTCGCGCTCATCTGGCGGGATTACCAATATGTAAAGGCCCGGCGCAGACTCGTGTGAATTGCATGACTGGTGCCGGTTCAAACGGAACCCGCTTTGGCTTCATTCCGGTTGCCTTGGAGCGCCTGCCCGTGCCAGTCTTGGAATCATGCGCATCCTGGTCATCGAGGATGAATTAAAGACCGCGGCCTATCTCCGGCAGGGGTTGGCCGAGAGCGGCTTCACCGTTGAGGTCTGCACCAACGGTCAAGAAGGACTGGAACAGGCGCTGGCGACGGAAAACGACCTCATTATTCTGGATGTGATGCTGCCCAAGCGCGACGGCTGGTCCATTCTCGGCGCGCTGCGCAAGGCGGGGAAACAAACGCCGGTGCTGTTTCTCACGGCACGCGACACGGTGCCGGACAAGGTCAAGGGATTGGAACTCGGCGCGGATGATTATCTGGTCAAGCCGTTCGATTTTTCCGAACTGCTGGCGCGGGTGCGGACGATTCTGCGGCGCGGCCCGGCGCGGCAGGAGGAACTTCTGCACATCGCCGATCTGCAACTGGATTTGCCCCGGCGGAAGGCGAGCCGCGCGGGAACTGCGTTGGACCTGACCGCGAAGGAATTTGCGCTGCTGGAATTGTTGGCGCGCCGCCGTGGCGAGCCGCTGTCCAAAACGCTCATCGCCGAACAGGTCTGGGACATTCATTTTCATAGCGATCCGAACGTGGTGGAAGTGGCCATCCGCCGCCTCCGCTCGAAGGTGGACGATCCGTTCGCGAAGAAACTGATACATACCATGCGCGGAGTCGGCTATGTGCTCGAAGAACGCTAAACGACAATCGTGAAGAACGTTCAACATTCAACCTCGAACGTCGATGGGAGCCGGCGGTGCGCGGCATTGGGTGTTGAGGGTTGAATGTTGAGTGTTCGGTGATTCCCAAAATGAAAACTCGCAGTTCCATCGTCACGCGGCTGACGGTGCTCTACACGCTGTCCGCGTTCGGCATGTTGCTGCTGGCGGCGGGATTTTTACATTGGACGCTCGTGGTGAATTTTCATCGTCAGGACGCCCAGTTTCTCGCGGACAAAGTCCATCTGTTGCGCACGATTCTAAGCAAGACGCCCGCCGACACCGCCGATTTGCAGGAGGAGGTGGAATGGGAAACGGCCGCTCTCCATTTCGCAAAGTATTACGTCCGCGTGCTCGACGGGCAGGGCCGCACGCTGATGGAAACGCCCGGCATGAGCAATACCCTGCCGGTGGCCGTGTTTCCGGCGCCATCCGATGCCGCCCGCCTGGAATCCCGGGTCATCAGCCGGGAATTGGCGCACGACCAGCGGTTCATGTTGCTGTCCGCGCCGGCGGGACCCGGCAGGGCGCGCCGCCAACGGGAAGTCCAGGTGGCGCTCGACGTGTCGCCCGAAGACGCCTTCCTGCAACACTATCGCCGCGACCTCGCGTGGGCCGTTTTGTTCGGCGTGCTGTTCTCGGCGGTGGCCGGCGCGTTCGTGGCCCGGCGTGGCATGCGGCCGCTGGCGGAACTGACGCGGGTGACCGACCGGATCAGCGCCAGCCAATTGCACGAACGCATTGCCGGCGACGGCTGGCCCAGGGAACTGGCGTCGCTGGCCCGGGGCTTCGACCGGATGCTGGATCGGTTGGAGGATTCCTTCAAGCGGCTCTCGCAATTTTCGGCCGACCTCGCCCACGAGTTGCGCACGCCCATCAACAATCTGCGCGGCGAGGCGGGCGTGGCGCTGGCCCAGTCCCGCACGCCCGAAGAATACCGGCGCACGCTGGAATCCAGCCTGGAGGAATTTGAGCGACTGACGCGCCTGATTGACAACCTGCTGTTCCTCGCGCGTGCCGACAGCCCGACGACCGGTATCATGCGGTCCCGTTTCGACGCTCGGCAGGCCGTCGAGGCCGTCCGCGAATTTTACGAGGCGCTGGCGGAGGACCGTGGCGTGGAACTGCACTGCGAAGGACAAGGAACGGTCAACGCCGAGCCGGTGCTGTTTCGCCAGGCCGTGAACAACCTGCTGTCAAACGCGCTGAACCATACGCCTCGCGGCGGACAAGTGCTGATTCGCGCCACCAAACGCACGGATGGCGGCCTGGAAGTGAATGTCAGCGACACCGGTTGCGGCATTGCGGCGGAACATTTGCCGCACATTTTCGACCGGCTTTATCGTGCGGACCCATCACGTTCAAATCATCCGGATGGCGCCGGCCTCGGCTTGGCCATTGTGAAATCCATAATGACGTTGCACGGAGGTTCGGTGGAAGTGCAAAGCGAAGTTGGCAAAGGCAGTCGCTTCATCCTCATTTTCCCATAATAGACCAAGGTGAAGTTGAGCATCTCGCCGCTGGGTGCAGAGCCATATCTTCTGGGCGAATAATTTTTTCTGTCGTCAAACGTCTTGACGGGCAGGAGCACACTTTGCAAAGTGTGCTCATGTCGGTCGCAATTCCTCTCCAGCCGACGCTCTGGCGGACTTGCCGCGCCATCGCCAATCGCGCCCGCCTGCAAATTTTCAGCTTCCTTCTGCGGCATCCCGGCCAGAACGTGTCTGCCATTGCCGAACGCCTCCGCAAACCGCTCCCTCTGGCAAGCCAATATCTGCGAGTGCTTGAGGCGCGCGGGTTGCTTCAAGCTCGCCGTGCCGGCCGCAAGGTCGAATACCGGCTTCGCTCCGCCAACGGCGACATAGGTTCCCGCATGGCTGAAGCCCTGCGCAGCACGTTTCAGGGAAAATCGGAGCCGGTGGAGACCGTTTTCCGGCTGGCGACCGCATTTACCCATCCGCGCCGGATTGAGATTTTTCGCGCTATCCACGTCCAACCCCGCACTTTGGCGCAACTCCAGACAACCACTCATATCTCCAGCTGGGCCTTGCGGCGGCATCTGCGGAAATTGCAGGCACGGCGCTTTGTGGCCTGCTCCGAGGGATTCTACTTCGCAGTCGGGCGTACTGATGATCTTGGCCGCGAGTTGGCACGGCTGGCTTCAAAGTGATTTACAGAGCGATAATTGAGCACACTTCATGAAGTGTGCTTCAACGGATTACGAGAGTTTGTGTTCATGTAACCCGCCAGTGATCGTCAAAACAACAGGGTGCTTGTCGATCACGGGGCCGTTTGCTGAATTACCCGGCGACGAGACTATCTCGGCCTGAACCTGACAAAAATGTAAGCTTCCCATCAGCTTCCTGTAAGCGTTGGTTCATTATGATTAAGGCGTGAGAGGGAAACCTGAACAGTCGAAACGCCTTTTCCTGGGCGTCAGCCTGGCGAGCTTCCGGCGAACGTTGACCGCAGGACTCCTGCTTGTGCCAGGCCTGGCGCGAGCGGACACAAACTTTGTGACCGTGCAGGCGCAGACTGTGACGAACCAGTTTGAAGCCTACGCCCAGGTCGAACCTGTCGCTCTATTGCCGATGCGCGCCGCGGAAGCCGGAATCGTGACCGGACTGGAAATCGTTCCCGGCGCGACGGTGCCAGCCGGACAGAAATTAGCTGAACTTGGCGGGCCGGAAATCCAGGCATTGCTAACGCAGGACGATGCCGCGGTGAGCAGCGCGCAAACCAATCTTCTGGGGGCGCAAAAATCGCTGGCGATAGAACAGCAACAATTCGCTTCCCATCTCGCCACCCGTCAAAGGGTGCTTCAAGCCGAAGGTGCGGTGGCGCAGGCGCAGGCGGCTTTTGACACGGCTCAAGCTCAACTGCGGGCTTTGCAGCAGACCAGCGCGTTGACCGCGCCGGCCGACGGCATCGTGCTCGCCGTAAATGCCGCCGATGGCGAGCGCGTGAATGCCGGTGAAACTATCCTTACGCTGCAGCCGGCGAACAAGTTGTGGTTAAAGGCCGCTTGCTACGGCGCCGATGCCGCCGCGATTCGGGTCGGCATGACCGGAGAATTCTCTCCTGCCAGCGGCGGCCAACCAACTCCGGTCAAAGTCACCACGGTCTTCGGGGCGTTGAATCCTGACGGCAGTGAATCCATTGGTCTGCTCGCCGTTGCACGGTCGCCCGGCTTGCCGCGCCAAAGCGAAGCGTCGGCAGGCTGGCTCAACGGCGAGTCCGGTACGGTGACGCTGAACGGGCCAGTGCATTCGCTGGTGGCCGTGCCAACGCGCGCTCTCATTCTGGATCAAGGACAATGGTGGGTGCTGGTTCACACGGACCGGGGCAATCGTCCGCAAGCGGTGGCGCCGGGACCGGCGCGTGGCTGGCAGACGTTCATCGAGCGCGGACTGGAGCCGGGCGCGGAAGTGGTGGTGGAAAACGCCTACCTCGAATTTCACAGCAGCATCTCCAAAAACTATCAGCCACCTGATTGAGATTATGCCCGGACAACAAAGCATCCGGCATTTACTGTTGCGTCCCTTGCTTTGGGCGCTGATCTTCGGCGCGCTCGTTGCCTGTGGCGTTTATGCCTGGCTGAAAATTCCCGTTGAAGTGCTGCCGCGCTTCAATTTTCCGCAGATTAGCGTCATCACGCATGAGCCGGGCGCCACCGCGACCGAGCTGGAGACCCTCATCACCTGGCCGCTCGAAGGCCAAATTCTGACCCTGCCCAATCTGGTCAGCGTGCGCTCCGTCATGGGCAACGGCACCGTCGAAATTGACATTCGTTTCCGCGACGGCACCGACGCGCAGCAAGACCTGCTGGCGGTCAACAGCGCCATTGACCGCGCCCGCGGCCAGCTTTCTGCATCGGCCCAGCCGGTGACCCAGATCATGGGCAACGCCATCAACGAAGTGGCCGATTACACGGCGCAGATTCCCGCCAGTGTGGCCCCGGCGGAAGTGCAGCGCGCGGTGCTCGCGAACGTCGCCCCCGCGCTCCGCGCGTTGCCCGGCGTGCAATTGGTGGAAATTTACGGCGCGGGCGACGAGGCGTTGTGGGTGCAGCCGGACCTGGCGGCCCTGCATCGCTATCAGGTGCCGGTCACCGCGATTACCCGGGCGGTCAAAGACCAGGTGCTGTTGAGTCCGGGCGGTTATGTGTCGCAAGGCCATCAGGACGTGCTGATCGAGGCGCGCAACCTGCCGGTGCACATCGCGGAACTGGAACAAATCCCCGTGCCCGGGCCGAACGGCCCGATTCCGTTGCGCGACCTGGCGCGCATCGTCCGTTCTCCCGTGCCCTCCCACAACGCGGTTTTGCTGGATGGCCGGCCCAGTGTCGCGCTCACCATTTTCAAGCAACCCGGCGCTTCCACGGTGCCGGTCACGAAAGCCGTGCAGGCCGCGCTGGACGTAACTTTAAACCAGGTTCCCGCCGGCGTGCATTGGGTGCGCACTTACAATCAGGGACATCTCGTGCGGGTGGTCGGCGCGGACCTGGGACGGAATTTGATCATCGGCGGCGTGCTCGCCGTGGCGGTGTTGTTCTGGGTATTGGGGGCGGGACGCGGCATCTGGGCGCTGGCATTCAGCATCCCGCTGTCACTGCTGCTCGGCATCGCGGGACTTTATGCCGCCGGCCAAACCCTCAACCTCATGACCTTGGGCGCGCTGACCGTGGCCGTCGGGTTGCTCGCCGACGATGCCATCATCGTGCTCGAAAGCATTTATCATCGCTGGGAAAAAGGTGATGAACATTGGGCCGGCATCTGGCGCGGATTGAAGGACATCGCCGGTCCCGACGTGACCGGCACGCTGACCACGGTGGCGGTATTTGTGCCGCTGCTGTTTGTGGGCGGCCTGGCCGGACTCTTTTTCATTCCTTTCTCGCTGGCCATGGCGTTCGCGCTGCTCGCCTCGTTGCTGGTTTCGTTGAGCTTTATTCCGCTGGGCCTGGGCTTCATCAAGGCGCGGCCTCACACCAAATTAACCACCGGCGGAAAGGCGCTGGAACGATTGCGGCGATGGAATGAGAAACTGTTCAACCTGGTCGCGCGCAGTCCGCGCCTGAGCCTGGCGATTACGTTCGTCCTGCTGCTGCTCAGTCTGGCGGGGCTGGCGCTGGTGCCGGTCAATTTCCTGCCGTTGCCCAACGAAGGCGTGTTGCTGGAAAGTTTTGCCCTGCCGCCGGGCAGTTCCCTGGTGGACACGGAAGCGGCCGTCAGAACCATCACGCAACGCCTGCAAACCGACCCGGACGTGGATCATGTGTTCGCCCGGATCGGTTCGTCTGGCAGCACGGCTTACACCGAACCCGCGTACGCCGGCGAGATGCAGATAGCGCTCAAACCCGGCGTCAACGTGAACAGCTTGAACGCCATCGGCAAGCGGGTGCTAAAGGAAAGTCAAATGACCGGCGTGCAGTCGGCGCTCGACACGCCGACCCTCGAGCGCGTCGGCGAGAGTTTGTCCGGTTTGCCACAGCCGTTCGTCATCCACCTCTTCGGTAGCAGCATCACCGAATTGCGGACGCTCGCCGACCAGGTCGCCGCGCGCCTGCGCCCGATTCCGGCGCTGGCCAGTATTTTCAACAATGACGGCTACCCCGTCACCCAACTGCAATTGCAGCCCAGGCCGGAGGCGCTCGCGGCGCATGGCCTGACGCCGGCGCAGTTGTATGCGCAAATCAATCCGTTGTTGAACGGCGAGGTGGTGGCGCAAGTGCCGGAAGGCAATGTGCCGCTCGACCTCTATGTGCGACTGGGCGACGCGCCGCAGAAATCCCTGCGCGACTTGGGCCAGTTGCCCGTGCGCACGGAGGGGTGGACGCCGCTCGGCCAATTGGCCGAACTCAGCCTGGTCAACACGCCCAATCAAATCCGTCACATCGGCGGCGCGCGGGCGCTGGACATTTTCGCCACACCGACCGGCTCGTTGGGTAGCACGATCACCGCCGCCCAAAACACGCTGGCGGAGCTGCCGCTGCCCGCCGGCTACCGCATCGCTTTTGGCGGGCTGTATGCGGAACTGGAGCAGGCAGCGCTCGGACTCGGCCTGGCGGCGCTCGCGGCGTTTGTGCTGATGGTCGGCATTTTAATTTTGCAGTTTGACGGCCTGCTGGTGCCCGGATTGCTGCTGCTGGAAATTCCCCTGGCGTTGATGGGCGGCGCCATCGCGCTGATCGTCAGCGGCGTTGGCTTAAACGCCATCGGCCTGGTGGCTTTTCTGACGTTGATTGGCATCGGCCTCAATCATGGCATCGTGCTCCTCTACCGCGCCCGGCGCAACGAGGCGGCCGGGATGCCGGTGGAGGAAGCCGTGAAAGAGGCAATTCACGTGCGGTTCCGTCCGATTGTGCTGACCACGCTGACGGCCGCGCTCGGCATGTTGCCCACGGCGCTGGGCTGGGGCCAGGGCGCGGCGCCCGAACAAGGATTGGCGGTGGTCATCCTCGGCGGCGTTCTCTGGAGCGCCATCCGCAGCACGAATCTCATCCCGGCGCTTTATCTGCACTGGCGGCGCAAGCAACTGGCAAAAGGAAAGGCGGCGTGAGATTTCCACGGAACAAATTCTCGCGCGTGAACGTCCTGAATCGCAGGAGACGGCGTAGGGAATCTCTAACTTCCTGCTTCGTCAAAGGAATGAGATTCCTCACGTCGTCTCCTACGGAGTTTCGGAACGCGAGATTGTTTTCAAATTGGCTCGGGCGGTGGGCCATTGGCTTGAGCTTGTTAGTCTTTTCCGGTTGCGCAACTTATCATTCCAAACCGTTGCCGACGGCGACCGATTTGGCGCGAACGCCGGCACTGACTATTCCCGCAAGCCAATTTGAAATTCCCGGACTCAAGCCCCATTCGTTCCCGACCAATGGCTTGGACGAAACCGCCGTGGTCACGCTTGCCGTGCTCAACGATCCCGAACTCAAGGCGGCGCGGTTACGGGCGGGCGTGGCCGGGGCGCAGGTTTTGGAGGCCGGCTTGCTGCCCGATCCGCAAGTCAGCGGCGACCTCGCTCGTTCCGCGTTGTTCACCGGCTACAGCATCAGTTTGGGCGAGGACCTGCAAGCGTTGATCACCCGCGGCGCGGCCAGGGCGGCGGCCGAGGCGCACCAGCGGCAGGTGAATCTGGAGATTCTCTGGCAGGAATGGCAGGTCGCCGAGCGGGCGCGGGAATTGTTCATCCAGATCCGCGCCGACAGCGAACTTCAGCGGATATTGGCGTCGGCTCGTGACTTGTCCGCCGAGCGTTATCGCCGGGACGAGGCCGCGCTGGAACAGGGCGACGCGACCGCCGCCACCGTTTCCCCCGACCGGGTGGCGCTGGCGGACGCCGGCACGAATCTGCGCCAACTCCAACTTCAAGCCAACCAGGCGCATTACGAACTCAACCAATTGCTCGGCCTCAAGCCCGGCGTGCAACTCCAGTTGATCGGCGGCAACAAAATTCAGCCGCTTTCGCGCGAGGAATTCCAAACCGCCGTCGCTGCCCTGCCGCATCGCCGCGCGGATTTGCTCGCGTTGCAAGCCGGCTACCAGAGCCAGGAACAGTTGCTGCGCGAGGCGGTTCTGGCCCAGTTCCCGGCAATGAGCGCCGGCGTGGACCAGGCGCGCAGCGCGGAAGAAGGCATTCACACCATCGGATTCACTGTCAACGTGACGTTGCCGCTCTTCAATCGCAACCGTGGCCAGATTGCCATCCAACGGGCGACGCGGGCGCTGCTTTACCTGACCTACCAGGCGCGACTGGATCAAACCGTCAGCGAAGCGGACCAGGTCTGGCAGGCTGCCCAAATCATGGCGCGACAGTTGCGTGATCTGGAATCGCATCTGCCCGCTTTGAAGGAAATCGCACTGGCGGCGAAACGAGGTTACCAGCAAGGCAATCTGGACCTCGCCGCTTACGTCAACCTGCAATCCAATTTTCTGACGGCACGCGCGGATGCCGCTCGTTTACGCGGGTCGTTGGAACAGGCGCGGGCGGCGTTGAATACGCTGCTTGGCCTGCCTTTACATGAGCCACCATCCGCTGGCGCGCCTCGTTGACGCCACACACTTCACACATTCATCACTTTCAGCAGTTCGGCCATTAGACCATCTGTGGTGTGCTCCCTGGCTTCAAGCGCAGGTTCCAATTTCAAGGCGCGAATGGCCTTGCTCGTTTCCGGGCCGATGGACGCCAGTTTGGTCTGTGGAAATTTTTTCAGCAGCTTCGGCAAATCGAACCGCGCGTGAAAATGCTCCACCGTCGAACCGCTCGTGAACGTGATCCAGTCCGCGCCATTTTTCAGCAGATCGGCGCCCGCGCCGGACCAATCCTCCGTTTCGGCGACGGTGTGATAAATCGCGATGTCGTCCACAATCGCGCCAAGCATTTCCAGTTCGCGCGGCAGGTCGGGGTTCGCTTCTCCGGCGCGCAGCAGGCACATTTTCAGATTTTCCACGCTTTCATATTTGGCAAAGGCCGCGGCGATTTTTGCGCCGAGCGCCTCATCGGGTGTCAAATCCACCTGCAAATGCAATTCACGCAACTTCGCCGCCGTGGCCGGGCCGACCGCCGCGATGCGCGCGCCGCCCAGGTCGCGCAGGTCCTGGAAGCGCTTGAAGAAAAGGTCAAAAAACGCCGTCACGCCGTTTGCGCTCGTGAATACCAGCCAATCGTAGGCATTCAACTCCAGCAGTGCGTCCACGATGTCCTGTTTGTTGGACGTCGGCACGGTCTTGATGGCCGGGATTTCCAGCACCTCCGCGCCTTGTTCCGCAAGCCGCTGCACGAAATCGCCGGCCTGTGTCCGGGCGCGCGTGACGACAATGCGCCGGCCGAACAATGGACGCTGCTCAAACCAGTTCAGTTTTCGGCGCAGTTTGACCACGTCGCCGACAATGGTGAGCGCGGGTGGAACGATTTTTTCCTTTGCTGCCAGCGACGCAATCGTGGCCAGCGTGCCGGCGACCGATTTTTGCCTGCCCAACGTGCCCCATTGGACGATGGCCACCGGCGTTTCGGCGGGCATGCCCTGTGCGATAAGCGATTTCGTCCAGTCCTCCAGATTGTCCGTGCCCATGAGCACGACCTTGGTGCCTGGGATTTTGGCGATTTGTTCGTAGCGCAAGGCCGTGGCCGCTTCCGCCGAATCGCTGTGGCCGGTGAACACGGTGAAACTGGAGCAATGTTCGCGGTGGGTGAGGGGAATGCCCGCGTAATTCGGCGCCGCCACGATGGACGACACGCCGGGCACGACCTCGAAATGGATTTTCTCCGCCGCCAGCGCCTCGGCTTCCTCGCCCCCCCGGCCGAAGATGTAGGGATCGCCGCCCTTGAGCCGGACGACGCACTTGCCTTCGCGCGCCTTGGCGACGAGCAGGGCGGTGATTTCCTGTTGCGGCATGGTCATGTTTTTACCGCGGGCGATGAACTCGGCGGAGGGCGGCCCGAGTCGGAGCAGCTCCGGGTTGACGAGCGCATCGTACAGCACCACATCGGCGCGCCGGAGCAATTCCGCACCGCGCAACGTGAGCAGCCCCGCGTCGCCCGGTCCGGCCCCGACGAGATAAACCGCACCTTTGGATTTCACGCGCACAGCTTATTCGAATGGTGGAAACGGGCAATGAAAGAGGATGACCCGTAGCGGCGCCTCGGCAGAGCGCCGCAGACTGGGAAATGTGCGGCTTTCTCCCGAAAGCCGCTACGCCAGCACATTGGATTTCAAGTGCCAGTTCATGCAGACCGCGCATTTGGGCAATCAAATCAGGCTTTCGGCCGCAGCAATTGGATGATGACGTCCGTGATCCGATTGAGCGAAGCGTCATGCAGAACGCCAATCGCGGGTGGGGCAATCAAACTTTGATGCGCGGTGAAAAGCTTTGCCGGACGGGCAAAGCTTGTGGCCCGCAGCGAACCTGTGAGAAAATCCTTTTCCGTGAGTTGAATCGCGCGTGTGTCCGAATACGGATTGCTGGTGATTTGGCAGAGCAGCCAGTCATTGCGCCCGCAATCCGCCAGCACCACCGTTGGCCGCAGTTTGGATTGCGACAAATCGGAAAAGGGAAATCGGACGAGGACTACCGACCCTGCTGCAAATAAGCCCACGCGGCATCCTCCTCCGGTCGGTTCCAATCCTCGGCGAGCGCGGTTTCGCTCAAGAGCGCCGTCTCGTTCAGATGGGCAACCGGCTCGTCTTCGAGAATGGTGACGAGGGCGGAACGCGCCGACGGCAGACGGATTTTCTCAAGCAGGCGCACTGTGCCCTGCTCATCAATCACTGCTTCGACTGTGCGGTTCATGCTGTTAATGTAACCGGTTTAGTTTTTAAGGCAAGCGCAGCCCGACCAGGCAAACCGCGCCTTCGGATTTCACCCGCCCAGTTTCTGCGAATGGGGCAAACGGGCAATGACAGAGGAGAAACCGTAGCGGCGTCTCGGCGAGCGCCCCAGACTTCGGGCGTTTGGGAAAGAGTGCGGCTTTCTTCCGAAAGGCGCTACGCCGGCGCATTAAATTTCGAGTGCCCGGTTTAGGCGACGGCGCGTTTGGGTAACGAAAGAGGAGGGGCTGTGCGGCCTATTCAGGTATTGGTGGGTTGTCCAACGATTTAAACATGGCCCAAATCGTTCCGGTTCCTGGCAGAGGTGGTGGGCAATGTTCCGCAGGAACATTTGAAAATGGCCCGGCATTTTAATGCCGGGTTTGCGTGTTGATGATTTCAAGTCCCGCAGGGACGGCCGAAATGAACCGGAAATTTTCCGTCGTCCCTCCGGGACTTGACCGATAACAAACCCCGTTCCCGGCGTTGAAACGCCGGGCGATTGCCCGAAATCCCTTCGGGATGGCGCTCTGTTTTTATCCCGATGCCTCAATCGCTTGCGGCGTTTCCTGCAATTCCTCCAATCGTTTGCCGGAAGTTTCCTTGCCGTTCATCCACAACACCCCCGCCGCCAGCAACAACGGCGCGGCCAGCACCAGGGCCGGGATGGCCAGGCCCGGAAACGCGGTCATGATCAGGGCCACGGCGGACGGTCCGACGACCCCGCCGACTTTGCTGCTGCTCGCCGTCACCCCGCCGCCACTGGCGCGGAGTTTGGTGGGATAAAGTTCGACGCTGTACGGCGACAGCATGGCAATCATTCCGCTCAAGCCGATCAACAGCAACACGGTCATCAGACTGAACAACGCCGGACTGGCACCGGGTTTGAATGCGGCGAAGCCAGCCAGCACCGCCGCCGTGCCGACGGCAAAGAGAATCATCGTCCGTTTGCTGCTCCAGAAGCCATACAACCAGGCCACCAGAACGCAGCCGGGCGCGGCAAACAACGCCGATTTGGCCAGCAGCCGGTTGGCGATTTTGCCGTCCATGTGCAGGAAATCCCGCAGGATACTCGGCAGCCAGGTCAGAAATCCCCAGTTTACCAGTCCCCAGGCCACGCCATAAAAGCAGACGGTCAAAGTGAGGACCACGTAAGGTCGGCGGAACAATTGTTTGAATTCCGTGGCATGGCTGGCCACCGATGGCTGCGCCTCGCCCAAAGTCGGAACCAGCTTGATGCCAAACTTGGCGAGATTATGTTTTGCCTCCTCGACCCTTCCTTCATGCAGCAGGAAACGCGGGGATTCGGGAATGAAACGGCTCAACAGGATGACCAGCAATCCCGTGGGCAGATTGAGCAGCCACAGGATGCGCCAACTGAAGATCGGTTCCAACCAGGCTGCGGCACCACTCGCTGCCAGATAACCGCCGGCGCTGCCGATCCCGCCCATGAGCACCGACAACCAGCCGCGATGCCGCGCCGGGGTCATCTCAGCCAGTAACGCAAAGACAATTGGCAACAGACCGCCCGCTGACATGCCCATGAAAAAGCACATGCATAGATTCCATTTGAAGGCCGGCATGGTGCCGCAAATCCCCGTGCTGATGAACATCAGGGAAGCCAGCAGAATCGAACCGCGCCGACCCAGGCGGTCGGCCATCATGCCCCAGAGTACGGAGCCGACCGTCGTGCCGAACATGGCAAACAGGGCCAGGAGCGACGCGGTTGAGGCGGTGATGCCGTATTCCTGCCGCATGCCCGGCATGACAAATCCAATCGTAGCCGGTTTCATTACGTCCACTACCAGCGCCACGCCCAGCACGATGACCAATTGCCAGTGCGCCCAACCCAATCGCGCGTTGTCCAAAGTGTGAAGCTGATACGCCGGGCTCAAGTTTTTTGCCTGCTCGTTCCGGATGGGGAACAAGCCGTAGGCGGTCATCACAATGCCAGAGACGATGAGACCCATGCCGCACAACATCAGGTTCGACATCGGCATGCCGCTCAGTTGAAAATGCATGTCCCGCGCAGCGATGAAATCAGGAAGATGGAAACCCACACCGGTCACAATGAAGGCCGTGCCCAACCAGAACGCGAGCCGATGATAAATCGTGGCCGGACCTTCCAGTTTCATGAGGCGCGGAGTTTAGGAACGCCGACTAATGAATGCAAACAGAGTTTCTAAATATGAAACTGTCGAGGTTTAAGTCGTTGATTATATGGAAACAGCTTGTTACGAACCCCTCTCCGGCTCTCTCCCCGCTCGTGCCTCGCGGGGGGAGGGTGCGAGCCGCTTATGGCTTCAGTTGTTCCTCGGCCGTTTTGATGTCGGCCAGCGTGCCGGTTTGGAACCAGCGGCCCTGGTGCGGCAGGCAGAAGAGGCGGTTTTGCGCCAGCGCCTTGTGCCAGAGGATTTTCACGGAGAATTTTCCGTCGGGCGCGCCGC
Organism: Verrucomicrobiia bacterium; assembly: GCA_035945675.1. Classification (GTDB taxonomy): domain Bacteria; phylum Verrucomicrobiota; class Verrucomicrobiia; order Limisphaerales; family UBA11358; genus UBA11358. Next base: position 37,748 of record DASZAB010000105.1, read on the forward strand.
GCAGGACGCGCGGATGAAAAATGCCGAGGCCGGCGATGATGTACGGCGCCTCCGCTGCGTCCCATTCGATGGTGTTTCCCTGTTTCACAAAGAGATGATCTTCGCCCTTGTCGTAGCCAACGGCTTTGGACCTGGGTTGGACCAGCAGCAGAAAATCCATTTTCGCGTCGTCCCAATGGCTTGCGAGCCGGTCCAGGGCACTTTCACCTTCGTCCGCCCAGAGGATATCGCTGTTAATGACAAAAACGGGTTCGTTGCCCAGCAATGGCAATGCCTTTTTCAGTCCGCCGCCGGTTTCGAGCGGTTCGGCTTCCTCGGACAATTTGACTGTCAGTTTTTTGCACCCGGCCAGCCAGGCGGTCAGTGGCTCCTTCAGATGCGAGACGTTGATGACGACTTCTTCGATGCCATAAGCCTGCAACTGGTCGAGCGCGTATTGGATCATCGGTTTACCCGCGACCGGCACCAGTGGCTTTGGGACCCGGTCGGTCAGGGGTTTCAGCCGCGTGCCGTAACCGGCGGCCAGGACCATCGCTTTTTTAACTTTGCCGCG
>DASZAB010000106.1:0-6170 GCA_035945675.1 Verrucomicrobiia bacterium
ATTCATTTTGGGGTGGACGAACGGGGACAGCGTGTCGATTAGACAATCGCGAAACGATCAGGAGTCGGCTGCTACGGCACAAAGACGGGCCGGGCGTGTTTATCGAACGGCTTGCGCCTTGCCAAAAACATCTTATAATCATCGTAATGAAATTTGCTTTGGCGATTCTGGTGTATGTGCTGATGGGCGTCGTTTTAGCCGCGGGCATTTTGCTGGCGGTCGCCGGCAAACCGTGGTTCCTGATTGCCGCCATCATCGCCTACGTCGTCGCCTTCGGCCGCATCGGCTGCATGACCCACTGAATTGAGGGCCGGGGTCTTGGCTCTGGGAACCGGGACTTGCTCCCCGGGTGTTATGGCGGCTATTCCATTTTCCCTGGAACCTGAACGCCAGACGCCAGACCCGATTTCACTTCTGCGGCACCGGAAAGTTCTGTTTAAGAGCGTTCTCGATCTGCGTCCAGCTGTGGCCCGTGGCGGTTTTGGTTCCGGCGGCAAATCCAGTCATGTAGGCGCTGGACACGGAGGTGCCCTGAATCAGCCACGGCTGGTTGCCCAGATAAACGATAGTGTTTCCGGGCGCGCCCAGATCTATAAAGCTCCCGTAATTCGCATAGGACGCGATCAATCCCCGGTCCACGGCCGTCACCGCGATCACGCCCGGGTCTGCCGCAGGGTACGTAGGAGTGGCAACGGGTTGGTTGCCGGCGGCGGCAAAAATCTGAATGCCATCGTTGACCGCCTGTTGAATCATGGCGTCCAAAACCGAGCTGTCGCCGGAACTGCCGAGGCTTAAATTCAGAACGGTCGCACCGCCGTTGACCGCCGCCTGAATGCCCAGGGCAACGTTCCAACTCGTCGTGGTCGCACTGGAACCATAAACGTCCACGGGCAGAATTTGCGCGGACGTGGCGCCCTGCCCCGCGATGCCCATCGCGCGCAAGATGGTTTCCGCCATGGCCGTGCCGTGCGTGATGTCGCTGCTGCCGGGCGACGCGTCGCCAGCCACGGAAATTTCCTTGAGCAAAAACTGGTTGAGCGAACCGTCAAGTTGTTGCACCGGCGTATCTACGAGGCCGACAATGACCTTGCCGGAACTGCCCGGCGGATTGAGCTGCAGGTTCACCGGCGGCATGGACGCGGAGGCGAGCGCCTGCGAGGTCGGCGGCGGGTCGAAATAATAGTTGTAATCCACGTCCGACGCGTCCGTGTTGTTCTGCAGCTGATTCAAGGCAGCGTCCGCCGACGCGGCATCGGCAAATTCGAGACGATAAATTCCGAGCTTGCCCATGCGGCCAACCACCTTCGCACCGTACATCCTGGCCAGGGCATCGGGATTTACGCCGGGTTTGAGTTTCACGAGCAGTTCATTGGGCACGTGTTTGGCCCGGGCGGTCCGGGGCACCCGCACCAACTGGGTGGCGTTCTCCAGTTTGGTCGTAAAAACGTACAGATGCGGCGCGGCATTGGTTTGCGGAACCAGGGCGAAATTGAGATCACCGAATAACATCCGCAACGCTTCGCCGGTCGGAAGATTCTTGAATTTGGTGGAGGCGTTATGGGTCGTACCCGGTTCGACATAGACCCGCCAGCCGGTCTGAGCGGTGATGTCTTTCAACAGATCCGACAGACTCAACGAATGCACGTCCGCGTCCACCCGGTCAGCGGCCGGGTGCCAGACAACCGAATTGGTCTGCGCGCCCGCGCTGAAACTGAACCCGAGCCACAGGACAAAAATCGCCGCCAGTGTTCTCATTTACGATTTACGATACACGATTTACGATTCTCTCACAACTTCCCCCGCGGCGCGTAAATCTCAAATCGTAAATCGCAAATTACTTCGTCACGGCCTTCACCCACACTTGATTATCCAGATACCATTGGACGGTTTCGCGGATGCCCTGTTCAAACTTGTGTGCGGGCGTCCAGCCCAGCTTGCGCTGAATCTTCGAGGCGTCAATGGCGTAACGCCGGTCATGGCCAGGGCGGTCCTTGACGAAGGAAATCAGCTTGCGCGAATGGCCGCCAAGCCCGGGCGCGAGTTCGTCAATCAGGTCGCAAATCAATTCCACGATGCGGAGGTTGGCCCATTCGTTGTGGCCGCCGATGTTGTAGGTTTCGCCCAATGCTCCACGCGTGAGCACCAGCCAGAGCGCCTCGGCGTGGTCGCGCACGTAAAGCCAGTCGCGCACGTTCAGGCCGTCGCCATAGACCGGCACCGGCTGGCGCGCGAGGATGCTTTGAATGACGACGGGAATCAGTTTTTCGGGAAACTGAAACGGCCCATAGTTGTTCGAGCAATTGGTGATGACCGTCGGCAAACCATAGGTGTGATGATAGGCGCGCACGAGCATGTCGCTGGCGGCCTTGCTGGCGGAGTAAGGCGAGTTCGGCGCATAAGGCGTGGTCTCCTCGAAGAATCCCGTCGGGCCGAGCGAGCCGTAAACCTCGTCCGTGGAAACGTGGTGAAAGCGTTTATCAGTGAAATGGCCGCTCCAAATGGCGCGGCAGGCTTCGAGCAGATTGAACGTGCCGACGACGTTGGTGTGGATGAAATCGCCCGGGCCGGTGATGGAACGGTCCACGTGCGATTCCGCCGCGAGGTGCATCACGTGGGTGATGCCGTATTGCTTGACGACGCGCAACCCGGCGGCCTTGTCGCGCAAATCCACCTGCTCAAATACATATTTGGGATGCCGGGAAACCTTCTCCAGGTTCTCCAGATGGCCGGCGTAAGTCAGGCAATCCAGATTGACCAGCCGCGTGACCTCCGGCCGGTCAATGACGTGATGAATCACGTTCGACCCGATAAATCCCGCACCGCCTGTAATCAATAAATTCATGGTTAAATAAGTAACTGGTTAAATCCGTTAAATGAGAAGCCAGTCGAGCAAGTTCGAAGTTGTTGGGCCAGACTTGTTTAACCAGTTACTCATTCGACTTATTTAACTCCTTGCGCCGCCTCGGGTTTCCAATTCCTGAGCGAATCTTCAATGGCCTCCCCCACCGGGCGGATTTTCACGCCGGCGGCCAGCAGCTTCGACACGTCGAGCACGCAATTCGAGCGCGGTGTTTTGGCCGCTTTTTGATAAAACTCCGTGTCATCCCGCCAAAACTCGAACCGTTTGGCCGGTTTTAAAATCCGTTCCACCAGGCCCACCACCTGCCGCGTCGTAACGAAGCCCGGATTGGTCACGTTGTAGATGCCGAATGGCGCGCGGCGTTCCCACAAATCCAGGCATGCCCGCGCAAAATCGCCACGATGCGAAATCGAATTCACATTTTCATACACCCTGGCATAGCGTTGTACTTTGCTTAGATAATTGCGCGCGTTGTCGTATTCATCGAACGGGATCCGCAGCCGCCAGATGTAACTTCGGCCGACGCGGGTGATGGCTTCCTCGCCCAGCGCCTTGGTGCCGCTGTAAAAACTGCACGGCGGATCGCGGAAGGTGAAATTCGGATGATCGTTTTCCGTGAAACCCTGAATGGCCGCCGGCGATTGCTCGACCAGGGCATGGAGATCAGGCCGGGTCAAATCCTTTTCCGTGCGCGTTTGCCCGTTCCGGGTCACATTGGCTCCGGAAAATATGCAGCCGGAGGACACATGCCCCCACGGAATGGCGCAAACCGCACAGGCGTGGGCGATGGTTTGCGGTAATAACGCGTTGCCCGCCAATGTCTCGGCCCGGGCAATTTCACAGGCGTCCACATTCGGTTTGCCGGTGAACCCGGCGACATTGACGAGAAACTCGGGCTTGTTCCTTTTCAAAAAATCCAGCAACACTTCGAATCGGCTGTAGTCCACTTCCTTGCGCGACAGCGGCTGGAAAGGCCATTGGCGGCGCTGCAATTCGCGCTCGAACGCTTCGCCAATGTAACCGGATGCGCCGAGGAGTAAAATCATACAATGGAGGATGGAGGATGGAGGATCGATGATTGACCGGCGAATCGGAAACAGGTTTGTGTGCGATGCGGCGCAGAAATCGTAAATCGTAAATGGTAAATCATAATTCTTTTTCCAGTCGTTTTGCCTCCGCGACGACTTCGTTAAGGTACGCGCGGTATTCGCAGTTCGGCATCCGGCCGGTGAGTTCCTCCAATTGGGCGAGGTTGAGAAAGCCGGCGCGAAATGCGGCTTCTTCCGGGCAGCCGATCTTGATGCCCGCCCGTTTTTCAATCGCCTGCACGTAGGCCGAAGCGTCGTGGAGGCTGCTGCTGGTGCCCGCGTCCAGCCACGCAAAACCGCGGCTGAGCCGGTGGACATGCAATTGCCCGCGCTTTAGATACTCGACATTCAAATCCGAGATTTCCAATTCGCCGCGCGCAGAGGGTTTTAGTGATTTCGCAATGGCGACGACGTTATCGTCGTAAAGGTAAAGACCCGGCACGGCATAGTCGCTCTTAGGGTGTTTTGGCTTTTCCTCGATGGAAATGGCCCGGCCCTCGCCGTCAAATTCCACGACGCCGTAGCGATCGGGATCATTGACATGATAGCCAAAAATCATCGCGCCGTCCTTGAACTCGGCAATCTTGCGGTAAAAGACGTCGCTGCCGTAAAAAATATTGTCGCCCAGAATCAGCGCGACGCTGTCCTTGCCGGTGAACGATTCGGCAATCAGAAAAGCCTGGGCAATTCCCTGGGGTTTGGGCTGCTCGCGGTACTCGATGGAAACGCCGAACCGGCTGCCGTCGCCGAGCATCTGTTTGAAACGCGGCAAATCGTGCGGCGTGGAAATGAGGCACAAATCACGAATACCGCCTTCGATGAGCGTCGTGAGCGGATAATACACCATCGGCTTGTCATAGACCGGCTGAAGCTGTTTACTCGCGACCAGCGTCAACGGATACAGTCGTGAACCGGCGCCCCCGGCCAGAATGATGCCTTTCATGTCATTTACGATTTGCGATTTACGATTGGCGATTTGCAGCAGTGCGCACGCCAAAGATTGGCCAAAGCGTAGAAATTATCGTGCCAAAAGGAAAGCCGAAGTTCGCTTAATCCAGGATCGAAACTCCGATTGCGCCGGCGGCAAACTGGCAGAGCCGAATCAGAAGCGGAAACGACGCCGCCGAACAAATGTTTCCAATGAACGAGGCAAGCAGGCTTTTAGAGATGGACGGTGCCGGCAGGACCGATTTGGCGGAAGCAAGAAAGCGACAAATCACGTAAATTAAACCGCCTTCGACCAACACCATTACTCCTTCGCCCATCGCCACGCCCAAGGCTGGATGCAGTCCCCAGGATAGCCAGAGCACAAACAGAAAAAGCGGGTATGTGAGCAGATGCATTCCCACGAGCCACAGGATCAACAAGGCCGGCCTGCGCCAACGCCGAAGCAACCAACGAATGCAAACGGCCTCCAACAAGACCGCCAGAACAATGGGGATCACGGCTTCAAACCTCGGCGGCCCTTCACCAATCACAATCGGATCGGCCTTCAAAGAAGCCGCCGACAGCAACAGTACGGCGAGAAAACCGATGTGGCGAATTCTGCCGTCCCGCAAGGGGCCGCTCATGCCAGCAAATCTGAATCATGGCAGGTGGAATGAAAAGAAAAACTTCTCAAATAAGCTCGCCAATTTTTCTTAAAAGCGGCAAACCTTGGTCTGTAAATAGCAGACAGCAGCCCATGAAAATATCCTCCGGCAAACTGGCGTGGGTATTGGTATTGCTTCTTGCCGCGGGGGGCATTCTCGCTGCCATATCGGCGTCGCGACCGAATTCTCGCGGGCCACAACTGGTCGAACAAACCCGTCAGGTTTTGCGCCAACAGGGTTTTAAGACTGACCTCACCGATTTCAACTTTTCGACTTCACCGGAATTGCGCGCCTGTGCAGCCATCCTCACCGCCACTGTCCCGACCAACAATCTATCGGTACCGTTTCAGGATCATCCAGATCTTATGGAGGCAGTCGGAACCAACTCGGCGGTAGTGGTCTGGAAATTACCCTGGCTGAAAAAACAATACCCATCGTGGCCAGACAACGACGACAAACTCACTTGGGAGGAATTTCAGAAAGCCATCAATGCCAACCAAGCGCAAGTTGACGCCGCGTGTGCCGCTATTTTATCCGGCCCAATCGCTTTTAATCTGAATGCCGACGACGGAATCGCCATGTGCCTGCCGCATCTGGCCATGCTGAAAAATCTGACGCAGACGCTCGGCG
>DASZAB010000107.1:0-44136 GCA_035945675.1 Verrucomicrobiia bacterium
AATTTCCGCATCATTAGACACGATGTCGTGAACCGTGTTTGCCAGGACAAATCTGTATCGCCTTATATTCCTGGTCTGGTGCTGAAATATTCCACCCGCCGCTGCAATGTGAGTGTACGACACGATGTCAGAGCGGACGGAACGAGTACCTACACGTTCCGCAAATTGCTGAGTCTGGTGGCCAACATCTTGTTCAATCATTCGACCATGCCTCTGCGGTTCGGAGCCACGTTTGGCTTTATAGTATCCGGGACCAGCTTTTTGCTCGGCATATTTTATTTGCTGCGCACCATGATTCGGGGCAGCGGCGTTCCCGGGTGGGCCACGCTGGTGGTGCTGCTTTCCTTCTTCAACGGAGTGCTCATTCTGTTACTCAGTATCATTGGCGAGTACTTGATACGTGTGCTCCGTGAATTGGGCGCTGCGCAAAGCTACATCGTCAGTGAGGTAATCCGCCGATGAACCATCTGTTCATTGTTGGCGCTCAACGTTCGGGTTCGACGTACCTGTATCACCTGCTCGACAGCCATCCCGATGTGAGCATGGCAAAGCCGGTTCGCCCGGAACCCAAGTTCTTTTTGAGCGATGACCTTTACTGCAGGGGGCGTAGATTCTATGAAGAGACCTATTTCACTGCCTTTTCTGGACGGACGAGCTACCTGGGGGAAAAAAGTACTTCTTATATCGAAAGTCCAATCGCAGCACGACGAATTCGAGACTTTTATCCTGACGCTCGCATTTTGATGATCCTGCGAGATCCGGTTCAAAGAGCCTGGTCCAATTACCGATTCAGCCGGCAGCATCAACTCGAAACCCTTGAGTTTGAGGAAGCCCTTGCTGCTGAACCAGACCGTCTGTCCTCCGGCAGGTTCAACACCTCGGTCAACCCTTACGCATACGCCCGCCGGGGGCACTACATTAATTACATAGAAGCTTATCTAACCGTCTTCATGGCCCGGCAACTCCATATACTCATTCTCGAAGAAATCGTTGGCAGTTTGGCGGCAATCCAGAATTTGTATCGTCTTCTGGGCATTGCTCAGTCCTACGTACCGGCCTCACTAGGGAAGGTAATCAATTCTGGCGAAAACGACCACAAATGTCCAACAGCAGCCTTGCATCACTTGGCACTAGGCTATGACGAATCTGTTCAACGCCTGGAAAACTATTTGGGTCGCCAACTCGATGTCTGGCGATGTCACTGGAAATTCGATTAATGGCAGATGTTCGGCACCTATAGAACATTGTTGGCGTTTGTTGTAATGGCACACCATTTATTGGGCGTCCCTGTCATAGGCCATTATGCAGTCCACGGTTTCTTTATTCTGAGTGGCTACCTCATGACGCTGATAATGTGCGAAAAGTATGGTTATTCTGTAAGAGGTGTCGGATCATTCGCCATAAACAGGTGGCTCAGACTGTATCCATCCTACCTTGTTATACTAGTGCTGACGGTCTGCCTTGTCGTCTTTTTTGGTGCTGATCTCACTATTGCTTATCGTAATTCTATCTTTTTACCACACTCGCTAGCAAGCTGGGCACAAAATATCTCACTGATTTTCTTCAACGTCTTTCCGACCAGCGAGGTCCCAAGACTATCGCCACCGACTTGGTCGTTGACGGTTGAATTGATGTATTACGCTTTTATAGCAATAGGGCTATCGAGAAGCAAACGCTCATGTCTGTTGTGGCTCATTGTCAGTGTCGTTTACATGTTGGGAACGCATGTCTTCGCATTAGGAGACCAGTATCGATATGATATAATATTTGCCGGGAGCCTGCCGTTCGCCTTAGGGGCCAATATATATCATTATCGAAGTGGCCTTTGCATTGTTCTATCTTCAGTTTGTAAACCTTTGCCGGTCGTTGGTCTTCTTATTCTTTTCCTCTTAAACGGTTGTTGGGCTGCCGTCGCATCTTATCAGAATGCATCCGAGCTGGGCTCTGACGTGTCTTATTACTCCAACTACATCATTAACTGCCTATTAATCGTCTCCTTGATGAATCTCCGCCTGTCGATACTTAAAGAAAGATCTGACCAGAGAATCGGCGAATTTAGTTACCCCATGTATTTGCTTCATTGGCAGGCGGGTTTCATTTCTTCAATGCTTCTGTGGGGAAAGCCAGTTAGGGGGCTGAATGGCCAGGGAGTTATATGCTTCATAGTTGCCTTCCTAATGTGCTTAATCCTGTCCTGGCTGATTGTCACCTTGGTAGAGCATCCTATACAGAAACTAAGATTCAAGATCAGGAACTTCGCCAACCGTCCAGAAACCGTTCGACAGCAGCCTGTCGAACTTAGCCGAAGATTATTGACGAACTCTTGAGCGGCACGAAATGCAGTCAATTGTGCCTTTGCGCGCTTCGAATTCCTTCTTAGCCTGGCTCGAGCAAAATCGATCGAAAACTAATCTCCCGGATGGCAACAGAAACGAAACCGTTCCCGGCCCCAATATCAAGAACAGTTCCGAGTGGAAAGTGGTTCTTCATCATGGTCTGAATGCAGTCATTTCGATACCTCAACCAGAAGCTGTCGGCCTCGAACTGCATGCAGTTTTTGTTCTGATCTTCAGGGTAGCTAATGGGAGGCTTTGTCTTCGAATAATAGACGCCGTCTCGCTTCTGCAAATTCAAAGTAATCTCTGGAATCATTGTTAGATAAGTAGAATCATTAGATAGCTAGCGGGCAGTCAGAGCAGGCAACTCCATCACGCCGGTGCCTCCTGAAAGAGGGAGACAGAGCTGACGATTGATGCGTTTTGAGGATTTGAGAGACCTGCTCCATGCTGTCGCCGATCTATAACCGGAGAAGCGGATTACCGAAACATTTTCCAGGCAATTAACGGCCCCCAGCACGGGAATATCCTGGATTTGTTCTTGCGACGCCTTTTCCAGCAAAAGTGTTGTGGCTTGCCGGTTCCACCAATCTAAATAGGGAGCTAAATACCATCCAGTCACAAGTTTCGGCGGCGGTGGAGGTGGTGGCGCCAGACCCGGCAAAGACGCCTTTGGACGGGCAACCGGAAAATCTCCCACCAGCCACACACTATGACCGCCGCGCAAGGCGCCGGTGATCTGCCGCAGGACTGGAGCCATCGCATTCGGCCGGGTCATCATTTCCAAGACCAGATCCTTGCGATGTACCTTGTGCGAGTCAATCGGAGGAACGGTCATCCAACGGACTTGGCCCTGATAATACCGTGCAAACGTGATTCCTTCCCAAACATTGTCCACCACAATCAGATCGCCGGACGAGGCCTTTTGAGTCAGAAAAGCGGCCGCCAGGTCTACATTGCTTCGGCGCGTATGGGCTTCTTCCCACGCAGGCATGGCGCCTAAAATCATCATTGTCGCCATCAACCCGATTCGGAGGCTCCCACCAAAACGCAGCGGCGGCCAGTTCGCTCCCAATATGCCGTCCAGCGAAATGGCGCACAGGGTGAGGATCCCGGCGTAATACCACGTTTGCACGAAAAATTGCAGCCTGGACAGGAATAGAAAGTTCCCGACGATCCCGAAAATCATGCTGACAACGCAGAACAGCCCTAGATCGGGCCGGATGGGGGCGCTGCCCGCCGCATCGGCCTTGGGCTGACGCGCCTGATGCCAAAGTGTCCGCTGAATCACGATACCGGCCGCCATCCCGATTACGGCCAATCCAATCCAAAACCAGATTAACGGGCCACTGGCGCCACCGGGATTGGCGCTGCTTCGCGCAGCCACGGCGTCGCAGAATCCATACCAGACGACGGAGGATTGAAAAAACGGGTCCCGGAGGAGCGGCAGATAAGCCAAGTGGCGAAGAACGGCAGACCGGTAGATCAGCATGGAAGCGGCGGACACGGCGCCGATGCCCGTTAAGGCCCACAGCATCCTCCATTGCCGTCGTCGGATTGTTACCGTCGCGCCACCAGCCAGCATGGCGCAAAGAAAGATCCAGTCGTAATAAAGGCATTGCACGAACAGAAGACAAGCGAGACCGGCCCAAAGAATTCGGGATTTCGAGCGAAGCTCCAGCATTCGCCAAATCATCCCGAAACTCAGTACCAGCAAGCAGCACGCCAGGCCGTAAGCGCGATTGGCGCCCACAACGAATATAAAGGCTGGCAGACAACCCAGCAGCGCAATGCTCAGGGTGGGGCCGCGCGCACCCATCCAGCGCGAGCACAACCACAGCGATGCCAGAAAGAACAGACCGACACAGAGCCCCACAACTCTGACACTGGTATCGCTGTTTAACAGGCCAAGAAGACTGACTCCGCGCAGCAGCAGCGGCCAAAGCGGCGGGAACGATTCAGACGTCAGGTTGTTCCATAAGTCTCGCAATGATGGCATTTGCGCCACGTTGAATGTATTTACTTCATCGCGCCAGAGCGGGCCGGCATTCATTGCTTTCAAGGCAAGAAGAAATGCGGAAAACACAGTGCCGATGAGCGCAGCACTGGTTTCCACGCCGGGTACCCTATCTTTCTTTGTTAACATGCTTTCGCGGTTGCTGACCAAACACCTTCTGCTAACGAATTCAAAGAGAAGCTTTTTCAATGCCACATTCGAATACCACCCTGCAGAAAGTGCCCATCCGTGCCAGACAAGGCGACGCCCAATTTCAAATCGCCAGCAGCAGTCTCTTGATTTCATTCAGCCGCGCTCTGGCATCCTTCTTCGCAAGGCGCGGAAACTTGCCGCCGAGCGTGATGAAATCGCCGTGGCGCGTCAGCATCAGCTTGTCGTCTTTGACTTCGATGGCAGTGATGGATTTCTCCGCGGCCAGAATTTTCAGCTCGGCCACCAGCCACAGCAACTCCACCGGCGGCGGCGGCGGGCCGAACCGGTCGCGCATTTCCTTCTGCAAGGCTGCGAGCGCCGGTTTATCGGTGGCCTGCGCCAGTTTGCGGTAGATTTCGATCCGATGTTGTGACTCGGAAATGTAATTGTGGGGCAAGCCGGCATGGTGGGGCGAGCGTCCTCGCGAGCCGCTTGAACCAACGGCGCCCGGCTCGTCCGGAGCCTCGCCCCGCCGGCTGTGCCCACGGCCGGTGGCTACGGACGGCTGACTACTGACTGCCGACTGCTCCAGGAAATCCAGTTTCACGCTGACTTCGACGCGCGGTTTCACCTTTTCCCCCTTCAGCGCGCTGACGCTTTGTTTGAGCAACTGGCAATACAGCTCGAAACCGACCGCCGTGATATGGCCGCTTTGCTCTGCCCCCAGCAGATTACCCGCGCCGCGGATTTCCAGGTCGCGCATGGCGATTTTGAAACCGCTGCCCAGCGTGGAATACTGGCGGATGGCGCTGATGCGTTTGCGCACGTCGGTGAGCAGGCTCACATGGCGCGGCAACAGCAGGTAGGCGTAGGCCTGGTGCTTGTAACGCCCGACCCGTCCGCGCAATTGGTAAAGGTCGCTCAAGCCAAAACGGTCCGCCCGGTCAATAATGATGGTGTTCGCGTTCGGAATATCCAGGCCGCTCTCGATGATGGTCGTCGAGAGCAGCACGTCGGCCTCGCCGTTGACAAATTTCGTCATGACCTCTTCCAGTTCGTCCGCCTCCATCTGGCCGTGGCCGACCACGATGCGGGCGCGAGGCAAAAGCCGTTTCAATCGGTCGGCCATGGTTTGAATCGTCATCACCCGGTTGTGCAGAAAAAACACCTGGCCGCCGCGGTTCAGTTCGCGCTGGATGGCGTCGCGGATGACGCGTTCGTCGAATTGAGTGACGATGGTTTCGACCGGCAGACGGTCGTGCGGCGGCGTCTGGATGGTGCTCATGTCGCGCGCGCCGGTCAGCGCCAGATAAAGCGTGCGGGGAATCGGCGTGGCGCTGAGCGTGAGCACGTCCACCAGCGTCCGCAGCCGCTTGAACTTTTCCTTGTGCAACACGCCAAACCGCTGTTCCTCGTCAATCACCACCAGGCCGAGGTCTTTGAAGATGATGTCGTTTTGAATCAACCGGTGCGTGCCGATGACAATGTCCACCGAACCGCCGGCCAGATCTTTGACCACGCGCTGCTGGGCACGGCGGGTGCGAAAACGGGAGAGCAATTCGATGCGAACCGGATAATCCGCCATGCGCTCGCGGAACACGTTGAAATGTTGCTGCGCCAGCACGGTCGTCGGCACCAGCACGGCAACCTGCTTGCCGCCCATCACGGCCTTGAACGCGGCGCGGATGGCGACTTCCGTCTTGCCAAAGCCGACGTCGCCACAGATCAACCGGTCCATCGGCCTGGGTTTTTCCATGTCGGATTTGGTTTCCTGAATCGCGCGCCATTGATCGGGGGTTTCCTCAAAAATGAACGCGCTCTCGAATTCGCGTTGCCAGGGCGCGTCCGGCTTGAAGGCGTGGCCGGGTTGCGTTTCGCGCGCGGCCTGGATCTGGAGCAGGTCGGCGGCGACATCGCGCACGGCGCGTTCGGCCTGTACCTTCGCCTTCTGCCAACGCGTGCCGCCCAGCGTGTTCAGCGACGGATGCGCCTTGCCCGCCCCGACATATTTACCGACCAGATGCGCCTCGGTGACCGGCACGTAAAGTTTCGGCGGCTCGTCGCCGGGATTGGCCGGCGCGTATTCGATGACCAGACATTCAATCCCGGAGTCCGGAGTCCGGAGTCCGGGATCGGAAGGCTTCGTGGTCGCCGGGAGGTTTTTCAAACCAAGAAATTTTCCGATGCCGTATTGAAGATGGACCACGAGGTCGCCTTCTTCGAGTTCAGTGAAATCAATATCGAGCGCGGAACGGGTGGCCAGCGCATGCGGCGATTTCAACCGGCGCGGACGCTGGATTTTGTAGCGCCCGAAGATTTCGGCGTCAGTGACGACGACGAGTTTGGCATCGTCACAGAGGAAGCCGCGGGACAGGCTGCCGATGTGAGTCAGTAGTTGGTAGTTAGTAGTCAGTAGCGGATTCGAGATTACGCCGGCCTGTTCCTGGGCATGTGCTACTGACTGCTGACTACTGACTATTGACTTATCGTCTAAACCGAATTCCTTCCATATTTCGAGGAATCGCTGCCGCTCCCCGTCGTTGTTGCAGAAGACGTGGACCGCAAAGCCCTGACGGAGCCAGCGGTGGAGCTGATTGAAAAACTCGCGGCGCTGGGCCTCGGCAATTTGCGGTTCCGGCGCACGCCCGGCGAGCGGGCGAAAAGCGTCCAGGGACGCAAACAACGGAACGCCGGGCACCGACCCGGCGGGTTGCCTGGCTTCCGCATCGGTTCCGGCCGAGGCGGTGCCCGGCGCTCCGTCAGCATCACTCAATTCCATGGACGTGAATCCACCGCGGCCCAATTCGCCGAGAAAATCCGGCCAGGAAATAAAGAAGGGGTCATTGGCGGGAATTTGTGAGGCATATTCCCCGGCACGGACGGAAAGCCGTTCCGGGTCACACAAGAGGAAGATGGTTTCGCGGGGCAGATAATTCAACAAAGTTGAGAGTGCTTTAACTTCGGAGGGACGAGCCATACGAGTCCCATTTCCCGGATCAGGGGCTCGGGTAACTCGCCCCTCCGACTGAATTTGCTTTAGAAACCCCAGTTCGCCGGCCGGCGGAACCGTGGCGGTGACAATTTCCTCGCGGGAAATCTGCGTGAGCGGATCAAAATGACGCAGCGATTCCAATTCGTCGCCAAAAAACTCCAATCGTGCCGGCCACGGGCTGGTGGGCGGCCAAACGTCCAGAATGCCGCCCCGCAGGGCCATTTCACCTTTCCGAGTGACCTGGGCTTCCGATTCGTAACCCTGTTCTTCCAGCCATTCGATCAAATCCAGCGGATTGATTTTATCGCCACGGTGCAACGCGCGGGTCCGCTGCTGAAGGTCACCCGGCGGAAAGGTTTTCTGGAGCAGGGCGGTGACGCTGGTCACGACCAATGCGGAGTGCGGAGTGGAGAGTGCGGAGTGGTCAGTGAGGGTAACCAACGTCTGGAGCCGATCACTGATGGTATCGGCGTGCGGCAGTTTGCCTTCGTGGGGAAAAACTTCCCACGGCGGGTAAAATAGCGGTTGGGAGCCGGGAGCCGAGGGTCGAGGGCCGGTTTCGCCCGGCGACTTCTGCTCCCGGCTCCCGACCCCCGACCCTCGACTTAAGGAAAGCCACGTTTCGATGTCCTGCTGGCAACTTTCCTGGGTTTTCAAATCCGGTGCGACGAGGACGAATGGCCGGCCCGGGAAAATGTCGCGGAGCAGGACAGTGAAAAACGGCTGGGCCGCCTGGCCCACGCCGGCGCAAGTCAACACTCCGCCATTCTCCAGTCGCCGGACAACGGACTGCACGGCAGGAGCTCGCGAAATGTCAGCGAACAAATTGCCTGCCGCCGACGCTGCCGCGTTTTGCGCCAAGCGGAAAGAAGGTCGCAGCGGCAATGCCGGCCGTCAAGCGACTGAATGTTTCGGCAGTGTCCTATTTTGGCAGTAGGGCACGACGTAAGGAGTGCTTGCCCAACGACTCGTTACCTTGTCGCCTACAAATTTAGGACCGTACCAACGTTTCTGTTTGACCTCGTTTCCCTCCGCCGCGCAACCTTCCGGCACATGAGCGAAAACATCATCGCGCCCAATCCCTGGATGATTTTACCGTTTGGATTGTTGCTCGGCGCCATCGCGCTGGCGCCGTTGCTCGTTCCGGGCTGGTGGCGGCGGCATTATCCCAAGGTCGCGCTGGGTTTGGGAGCCGTCACCCTGGGCTATTACCTGTTGGTGTTGCGGAATCCGGACCGCGTACGGCACGTCGCGCACGATTACCTCAGCTTCATCCTGCTGGTCGGCTCGCTGTTCGTGGTTTCCGGCGGCATCCACATCAAAGTAAAAGGCGAGGCGACCCCGCTGGCCAATGTGGTTTTTTTGTTGCTGGGCGCCGTCCTGGCGAACCTTTTGGGCACGACCGGCGCGGCGATGCTCCTGATTCGGCCGTGGATACGGATGAACCAATACCGCGTCACGGCACACCATATCGTTTTTTTCATCTTCCTGGTGGCGAATGTCGGCGGCTGCCTGACGCCCATTGGCGATCCGCCTTTGTTTCTCGGTTATTTGCAGGGCATCCCATTCTGGTGGGTGGCGGAACATTGCTGGCCGATGTGGGTGACCGGAGTCGGGATCCTGCTGGCCATTTTTTATGTGGTGGACCGGCTCAACTTCATCCGCGCGGCGCGGGCGGTTCGGCAAATGGAAACGGCGCATGAAACCTGGAAATTCGCGGGGCTGGGGAATTTATTTTTTCTGGCGGTCATCCTGGGCGCCGTGTTCATCAACCGGCCGGTTTTTCTTCGGGAAGGAATCATGCTGGCCGCCGCTGCGGGTTCTTATTTCACAACCGCCCAATCCGTGCACGAAGCGAACCGGTTCCATTTCCATCCGATTCAGGAGGTGGCGATTTTATTCATCGGAATTTTTGCCACCATGATTCCCGCGCTCGACTGGCTGGATCTGAACGCGCGCACGGTATTGGGCGCCCACCCGGCGCCGGGAATTTTTTATTTCGGCACCGGCATTTTATCCAGCGGTCTGGACAACGCGCCAACGTACCTCAGCTTTTTAAGTGCGCTCTATGGCACGAGTGGCGCCCGGGGCGTTGGAGAATTATTGATCGCAAATGGGTTGAACCTGGTCGCCATCAGCATCGGCGCGGTCTTTTTTGGCGCGGCGACTTACATCGGCAACGGGCCGAATTTCATGGTCAAGGCCATCGCCGACCACGAAAAAATCCGCATGCCGACGTTGCCGGGTTTTATCGTGAAATTCACGCTGCCGTTCCTGCTGCCGATGTTGCTGGCGGTCTGGTGGATTTTCTTTCGGGGTTGAGTTGAAACATTTTCTTTGCGCGCGCCCCCGGTTTCCGGGAAAATGAGAGCCGTACCGTTTAAAATTGGAGTGCGTACACTCTACAACATTCTATTCACGTTTTTTTTCGTCTTGTCCGCGCCGTATTATTTTCTGCGGATGTGGCGGCGCGGCAACTGGCTGCCCGGTTTTCTCGAACGATTTGGATATTACAGCCGGAACCTCAAGCAGGCCCTGACCAACCGCCAGGTCATCTGGCTTCATGCCGTCAGCGTCGGCGAAGTCAATCTCTGCACCCAGCTCATCCGCGCCTTGGAACCGCGCATGCCCAACATCAAAATCGTTGTTTCCACGACGACCACAACCGGCATGGCCCAGTTGCACCACCATTTGCCCAAACATATCAGCAAAATTTACTACCCGATCGACCGGCGAAAGTTTGTCGCCCGCGCCTTCGATACCATTAATCCTGAAGCCATTGTGCTTTTTGAAGCGGAAATCTGGCCGAATTTCCTGTGGCGTGCCCGCGACCTTCGCATCCCCCTCTTCCTGGCCAATGCCCGGTTGTCCGGCCGTTCCTATCGCGGCTACCGGCGGTTTGGATTCCTGTTCCGCCCGCTGTTCGCCTCGTTCACGGGCGTCTGTGCCCAGAATGAAGCCGATGCCGAACGTTTGCGGAAGATCGGTTGCCGGCCCGAGGCCGTGCGAGTCGTGGGCAATTTGAAATTTGACGCGGCCAAGCTCCACGGTCCCCGCCGGCTCGATGTGCCGGCGTTGTTCCGGCAGATCGGCGTGCCGCCGGACGCGCCGATCCTCTTGGGGGGCAGCACCCACGCGGGCGAGGAAATTGCGCTGGCCGACATGGCCCGGCGCTTGCGGATCCTGTTTCCAAAACTGTTTCTCGTACTGGTGCCCCGGCATTTTGAGCGCTGCCGGGAGGTGGGACGGCAATTGCGCGAGCGCGGCGTCAAATTTATTTTTCGCAACGAAATCCTTGCCCAGGCCCGGTTTGACGAGGGCAAAACCGAGTGTTTGCTGGTCAATACCACCGGCGAGTTGCGATTCTTCTATGAACATGCGACAGTAGTGTTTGTTGGCAAAAGCCTCACGGCGGTCGGCGGGCAGAATCCGATTGAGCCGGGGGCGGTAGGCAAGGCCATCGTATTCGGGCCGAACATGCAAAATTTCACGGATATTGCGCGGGATTTCGTCACGCAGAGGGCGGCGGTTCAGGCCGGCAACCCGGAAATATTAGAAAGCGCGATTGCCGAATTGCTCGCCGATGAAGACCGGCGGGAAGAACTGGGACGCAATGCGCTCCGGGTCGTCCGTGAAAATCTGGGTGCCATGGGCCGTACGGTGGATATGATTCTGGAGAATCTGAAGGATCGTGGAATTTACATTGTGCCGGAAAAAGCATTTTAGAATTATGTCATGAAGTTTCCCCATTGACGGAGCGGAACGGGCTTCCCATATTCCTCGCCCGCTTGCGGTCTGTGAACCGGGAGTGTTGAGTACGTATGTCGAAATCGAAGGTTTGTAAAATCGAGGCGGGTTCCGCCCGGGATAAAGGAGCACACCGCATGGCCGTTTCCACCCAGCCCCTTCTTGATTCCGCCGTGGTCAACTCGCGGAACGGCGCCACGCCCGGTTCTCCGAATGCCGATATCGCCGGGATCATCAAGGAACTCATCCGGCTGTCACAGGAACAGGGGCATTTGTCGTATAACGATATCAGCGACGCGCTGCCCGACCACGTCACGGAACCGGAGCTGGATGAGGTTTTTGGCAAGTTGCGCAGCCTGGAAATCGAAATCGTGGACCAGGCGGAGGTGGACCGGATCAAAACGGCCGAGGCCGAAGAGGACGATACGAGCCGGCTCGATTCGCTCGATGATCCGGTGCGCATGTATCTCAAGCAGATGGGACAGGTGGCGTTGCTGACACGCGCCCAGGAGGTCGAGATTTCCAAGCGCATCGAGGCGGCGGAGAACGAGGTTCGCAAAATCATTTACAGCCTCGGTTTTGCCGGCAAGGAACATATCGCGCTGTCCGAAAAACTTCTGGCCGAACCGCCGCGCGAGCGTTTTGACCGGGTGATTCTCGATAAAAAAGTGGACAACCGCAACGCCCACCTGGGCATGTTGCGCAAACTCGTCGCGCGCGTTCATAAGATTGACCTTGACGCCGACCACCAATACGTGGCCTGGCGTGACACCCGCGGCCACACCCAGCGCCGGCGCGCGCAGACGGCCTTCCGGCGCCTGGACCAAAAGCTACGGATGGCCTTTCCCAAATTTTGTTACAAATACAAGGTCATCGAGGAGATGGCCCTGGTGGCGGAAAACATTCACGACAAACTTCAATACGGCCTGCAAGCGTTGGCGGAAACGGAGGCGCAACGTGAATCCACCGCCCAACAGCATTTGGCCGAGGCCGAGCGGCAGAAAATCAAGGCACTGGAGGAGTTTGTCCGGATGCCCTATGCGGATTATCTCAAGACCTTTGACCGGTTGCGCGAATTTTCCACCCGGGCGTTGCAGGCCAAGACCGAAATGGTCGAGGCGAACCTGCGCCTGGTCATTTCCATCGCCAAAAAATACACCAACCGCGGGCTGTCGTTCCTCGATTTGATCCAGGAAGGCAACATGGGTCTGATGAAAGCCGTCGAAAAATTCGAGTACCGCCGCGGTTACAAGTTTTCCACCTACGCCACCTGGTGGATCCGCCAGGCCATCACGCGCAGCATCGCCGACCAGGCGCGCACCATCCGCATCCCCGTCCACATGATCGAAATCATCAACAAATTGATGCGTTCGCAGAAGCGCCTGATACAGGATTTTGGCCGCGAGCCGACGCCGGAGGAACTGGCCGAGGACATGCAAATACCCGTGGAACGCGTCCGCGCGCTGATGAAAATGTCGCAACAACCCATTTCCCTGCAATCGCCGGTCGGCGACACTGAGGACGCCAATTTCGGCGATTTCATCGAGGATAAAGGGGCGGACAATCCCCTCGACATCACCAGTTTCAGTTTGCTCAAGGACCGCTTGGGCGACGTCTTGTGCAGTCTGACCGAACGCGAACGCAAGGTTTTGGAGTTGCGTTTCGGCCTCGGCGACGGCTGTGCGCGCACGCTGGAAGAGGTCGGCCTGCAATTCCGGGTTACCCGCGAGCGCATCCGGCAAATCGAAGCCAAGGCGCTTCGCAAAATGCGCCACCCGACGCGCATCCGCCAGCTCCACGGTTTTCTGGAAATTGAGGACGTGGACCGGGAAGCGAAAGCCGAGTGATTTCCCTCACGGCACGCAAGGCCGCGGCGTGCAGGGCCGGGTCTGGATCACCATCGTGACAGGCGACAAACCTTCCGACTGCGCGGTCAATTTGATTTCCCCCGGCGTTTTGGTGGATTGCACAATGATTTGCGCCAGACCGTTAAAGACGCTCCGTTGCCATTGGGGCATTTCCGGTTTTTCCCCCAGCCGCAACGTCACCCCTTTGTTGATGCCGCCGGCGCCGTTCCAGTTGGCCACCGCTACGGCAATGACATTCTCACCCGGGTGAAGTAAACGCTTCACATCAAAGGACGGTGACGACTGCCAATCGTGGGATTCCCCGGCCTTCCGGCCATTGACATAAACCCAGCCGTCCTCGTCGATCATACCGAAACACAATTCGACACTTTCCGAATCAAGTTGTTGTTTGGTCACTTGAATTTTCCCGCGAAAAACCGCCTGGGCCCGGCCCTCCAACGGTCCGCTGGCGGATTGCGGATCGGCTTTTTCCCAGCTTGAATCGTCGTCACCGGTTTCGAGTTCAGGCAGATTTGAGTCGTACACGTTCGTCACCGGTTTCCAGCGCCAGTTATCGTTGATGGCCGCGGTCTGACTCCGCAATTTTGGCAGATAAATGTCCGGCTCGTGACAACTGGGATCGCCGTTGCCAACCCCCAGGATTTGGCCGGGACCCGTCAGGTGGAAACTCACCAGATTGGTGGCCACCGGCACGATGCGGTCCTGCCCGTCGCGGACGGAAACGGTGATGACGCTGACGTCCTCGCCGTCGGCGTTGATGGTCGCGCGATCCGGTTCCAATTGCACCGCAGCCGGTGCGCCGGTGGTTTCGACTTTCGTTGTGGCGATCAGCTTGCCGTCGTTGTCGTAACCCTGGGCGGAGAGCGTGCCCGGCTCGTATTTCACCGTCCATTCCAGGTGCGAATCGGGTTTCATCGTTTTCCGGCCGAGACTTTTGCCGTTCAGAAACAATTCGACCTCTCTGCAATTGCTGAAGCACCAGACGTCGATGTCCTGGCCTTCCTTGCCCGGCCAGTTCCAATGCGGCAGCAGATGCAGCACCGGTTTGTCTGTCCACCAGGATTGATAGTAGTAATAAAGGTCTTTGGGGAAACCACACATGTCCATCACCCCGAAGTGCGAATTGATGCACGGCCAGCCGTAGGGCGTCGGCTCACCGCGATAATCAAAGCCCGTCCAGACAAAACCGCCGGAGAGCCACGGGCGTTTGGCAAAGTAACTCCACCAGCTTTCGGCGGTGCTCGACCACGGCTGCGCATTGGTGTCGTAGGCGCTGACGTAACCGCGCGCTGCATCGTTCGCGTAAATTCCCCGGGTGCTTACGGTGCTGCCTTGCTCGGTGCCGACCTCCGGCTGGCCGGGATGTTCCAGGTGGTAATTGTCCATGTCTTGCCCTACGTGATAATTCCACCCGCGCACTTCGATGACGGAATTGATATTTGCCTCATAGTCGTCGCCGACGGGCGCGGCATAGGTGATGGGCCGCGTCGGGTCAAGTTGCCGGAGGAGGGTTTGCATGGTGTCGGCGACGCGTTTGCCCGCGGGCGTGTCCTGCACGGTGAACTCCTCGTTGGCGAGGCTCCAGATGGCGACGCTGGGATGGTTGCGGTCACGCCGGATTTGGCCTTGGAACCGGGCCAGATTCGCCGCGTCACTGCCGAGCAGGCGGTTTTCGTCCATCACCAACATGCCCAGACGGTCACAGGCTTCGAGCAGTTCGGGTGTCGGCGCGTTGTGTGAAGTGCGGATGGCGTTGCAACCCATCTGCTTTAATTTCTCGATGCGGAAGTATTGCAGACGGTCCGGCAACGCAGCCCCGACGCCGGCCATGTCCTGATGATTGCACGTGCCTTTCAATTCGTAAGGCTTGCCGTTCAGCAGAAATCCCTTGTTCGGGTCGAACGCCACGGTCCGGATGCCAAACTCGGTTTCCTTGCGGTCAACGATTTTGCCGCCGCTTTTAATCGTCGTCACCAGCGTGTAGAGTTTTGGGTTTTCCGGCGACCAGAGAATGGGGGAATTCAGATCAATTTCCCGGCTGAATTCAATTTCCGATTCCGGAGCAATTTCGGAAGTTTCAGGCGTTCCACTTTCTTTGATGGTTTTGTTGTCAGGTGAGATGATGTTCCAATTGACTTCCGCGACGCTGATATCCTTTCGCCGATTTGCCACCTTTGCTTTCAATTGAATCGTGGCCTGCCCTTCGGGAATGTTATTGCTGAACTTGGAATAGACAAAGATCCCATCCGGGGCGATGGCCACGGGTGAGGTTTTCACCAGCCAGACGTGCCGGTAAATCCCCGCGCCTTCGTAAAACCAGCCTTCAAATTGTGAAGCATCCACCTTCACGGCGACGATGTTCTTGCCGCCATAGTTCGCCACATCGGTGATGTCGTAACAAAAACTGTCGTAGCCGCTGTTGTGATGGCCGACGAACCAGCCGTTCACAAACACGTCGCAGTCGCGGAATACACCGTCGAATTCCAGCCAGAGCCGTCGGCCGGTGTCGGTTTCGGGCAGATCAAACGTGCGGCGATACCACGCGACACTGGTTTGCGGGAAGCCCGGGCCGACCGGCTTGAATCCGTGCGAGCCGTCGGCGGTGCTGTCAAAGGGCAGTTCCACGGCCCAATCCTGCGGCAGGTTCACCGTGCGCCAGCTCGCGTCGCTGAACGACCTGCTGGCCGGGCCGCTGCCGGTGCCCGCCTTGGCCCAACTGATGCCCGCGCCCCATTCGTTGCCCAGATGGAATTTCCAGCCGAAGTCCAGCAACAGCCGTTCGCGCGGAGACGAGTCGTCGGCGGCGAACAAATTCATCGTGGCAAGGGCGAGCGTGGCAGCGCAGAGAAACCGGCAGGCGAGCGTGGGGACTTTCATGTTTGTGCAAGTTAAGAACTGAATCTCCAAAGGCAAAGCCAAAAACTGTCGTCAAAACTCGCGACACTTATAAAAGACCGGAGTTGCTGGAATAATACCCTGAACCTCGTAGCCGCGAACGTCAGTTCGCGCCACATTGTCTTCCTCTATTTGATTTGCGCCGGCTGACGCCGGGGGCCCCACATGTTTTGAAAAGCCCCTCAATCCGGGCCGGGCAGACAATCCCGGGAGCGCCGGCAGCTGGCCGGCGTATTGCGACTGGAAGAACTGGCCGGCAGGATGCCGGCGCGCCCGGTTCAAAGATGAAGTTTCAACAAGCCCACTTCTAATGCCAGCGCCTCCTGGACATTGGTGTGCAACAGCCGTTGCGTCTGTTCCAGGGTTTGCAGATTTTCCAGGGCTTGCCGCGGCGAGATTTTTTTGGCCACGGCTTCCGCACCGGCCATTTTGGGGAAATTCAACAATTCACCGCCCACCGCCAGGGTGCGGAGCCAGACATCGCGCAGCCACCATTGCACCAGCAGCAACAAATCCGCCCGCTGCCGCCGGTATTCCGCCTCGATGGCCGCGGTCAGTTCATCCTCCCATCTTTCCCGCAAGTCCTTTTCCACGTCATCATAACGTTGCAGCGGCGAGCGCGCCGTGAGCGCCTCGTCCACGCGCGTGCGGATGTCGCCGAGTTTTTGCAGCAACACATCCAGCAGGCGATAGCGGCCCAGCAGGCTCTTTTGCTCGCCCGCCGCCAAAGCGCCGAAGTCCGCGAGCCATTCGGATTGCGCTTCGTCCGGCACGTAGCCGCTTTCGGTGGAGAAATTCAGGCGCAGACAGCGTGACAAAATCGTTTCCAGGATCCGCTGGGATTCGGTGGAGAGCAAAACCAGCACGGATTTGGCGGGGGGTTCTTCGAGCGTTTTCAGGAAGGCGTTGGCCGCCTGCGGATTCAAACGGTCCGCCGCCGCGATGATGGCCACCTTGTATTCGGCCTCGGTCGGTTTGAGTTGGATCTCGCGCATCAAGTCCCGCATTTGCTCCACGGTGACGACGCGCGATTTGGATTCCGGCCGCGCCCAATGAATGTCGGCGTGCGTTTCGTGGTCAATCTTCCGGCAACTCAAGCATTCGTCGCAACAATCGGTCGCCACCCCGCCGGTCTTGACCGGTTTCAGGCAATTCAACGTCTTGGCCAGCGTCCGGGCGAGTAACTCCAATTCCTCCAGCCGGTGGCCGGTGAAAAGGTAGGCATGGCCGAGCCGCCCGCGCGCCAGCGAGCGTTGGAGCAATTGCACGCCTCGCGATGGTTTGGAAAAGTCTTTGAATGCCATGTGCCGGCTTATTTGCCTGAATTATGGATCTCCGGCCAGCCCCTTCGGCAAATCGCTGCGATTGACGATCCAGGGACTGTTCAGCATTTCGGTGACGTTCGAGTTCTGCGCCAGACTCCATTTTGCGTTCCAGCTCATGAAGAACACGGTCCGCGGGAAGTTCCGCTGCACCCCCTGCAGGAAGCGAAGGTAATCGTATTCGCCCGGCGGATTGCTCGGCCCGTGCGGCCCGAATTCCGTGAAGCCGAACGGCTTGGGCAGCCGCGCCACCTCGGCGTAACCGAAAATATGGTTGGTATCCACGAAATCCGTGTAGGCGTCGAGGCCGACCAGATCCACATAACGGTCGCCGGGATAATACACCGCGGTGTTGGTGCCGTGGTTCGGCGCATAGACCCAGAGCAAATTATCCAGACCTTTGGTCTTTGTGAAATAGTCGAACATCTGGCGCCAGAGTTTTTTGAAGGTCGCCGGGTCTTTGCCGTCCCACCAGAACCAGTTGCCATTCATTTCGTGGAACGGCCGCCACAACACCACCACGCCATGGCTCTGGAGTTCCTGCAGGCCGGCGGCCACCTGGTCGAGTTCGTGCAGCCAGCGGGCGTGGGTTTCCGAGTCCGGATCCAGCAGGGTCTTGAGGTCAACGTCCTTGTCCCGCAGGCCGCCGAAGGCGCTGTTGGTTGCCCGCGCGGGATTGTAAAGATGCGTGCTGATGGTGACCAAACCGCCCGCCTTCCAATACGCGATGGCGGCCTGGTCCGGCGCTTCCGTGGAGATGCCGCCCCGGCCGGCGTAGTCCACGCCCAACAGCGCCGGCCAATGCCCGGTCCGGTCGTGGATTTCGCCCGGCAAATCCAGATTCGCCCGGTTGCCAAAACTGGAAAACTGACCGGACACCAGACGTTTGTCGGGTCGCTGCTCCAGATGTTGGAAGTATTTGAGAACGGCTTTGGCCCGGGCGTTCGCGGCCGGATTGGCCGGTGCCTGCGCCGTGCGACAGCCGGGAACCAGTGCCACGGCCAGCAAGAGACGGCCGAGGTTTTTTAGAGCGCGTGCCATTGTCAGTAAAGCATGGCAATGTTGCCGAGAGAATGAGTGGTGGCCAGACAAAAATGATCCGACCGGGAATCTATTCCGACAAATGTTCTTTCCACCCCGCGTAACGCTCGAGCGCTGTTTGCGGGGCAGCGGTGAACCACGCATATCCGTTGCGGCGTTCGTCGGAAATTTCATTCAAGTGATCATGGATGGTTTTGTCGCGGTCGCCAAAAATCGGACGGTCGGCGCCGATCTGATAATAACGCGCCCAGATCGGCCTGTGACCCGGCGCCGGCACCAGGCGGTGTCCCAGGCCGGGAACGACCTTGAACGCCATGTCACGGATTTGAGTTTTCTCGAACCACGCCGCCGCGGCATTGACTGACTCGATGATTTCCGGGCCAGGATGAGGTTGCGCCATCAAAAACATCATGATTGCCGCGCTTTCACCGCTGACTTCCGAGGGCATCTCATAATTCCGCGCGGAAACCGGTTCGAGCGTCAGCGCGTCGTGTTGCTGGCACCACACCGTGGGGTGGCCGTCCTCAATAATCTGGCACGCCAAAACGCACGCGAGCCCGCGTTGAAGGCTGGCGGCGGCGAGCCGGCGCGTTGTTTCGGGCACAAAGGCGAAATCGTTTGTGCCGATGGCAACCTCGCGCAATAGCCCGAGAATGTTGATCATGGCGTCGTCGTTGTACGTAATGGCATCGTGATAGCCGCCTTGCAGCGGCCAGACCTGCGGCCAGCCGCCGTTGGGATATTGCGCCGCAAAAATGTAATCCAGCCCGCGCTCAAACGACGTGCCGAATGGCTTGACCTGATTGGTTTCGCCGGCGGTGATGACCTTCGCCAGAAAACGCAGTTCAGTGACCGTCGCGTTGTTGTCAAAGGTTCCCACGTAGTCCCAATGGCCGGCCGGCAGTGAGTCGAAGTCGCTTTGGCCAAGGAGCCGTGAGTCGTTGTCGGGCGCAAAACTTTCCCCCGGAACACGCGCCTGTTTTGCCAGATTCAAATTTTTGCTCCAGCCGCCGGCGGGGGTTTGAAACGAGACGATAATGTTGGCGATGCGCGCCGCCTCCTTGCTGCCATACCAGGAGGCGGGCTCGTTCAAAGGAGTGCTCCGGGCTGAAAAGCCTGTGGGGGGAACCATTGGCGTGTGCATGCCGCGGTTGCGCATTTCCGTCCGGAGCAAGCTTTGGTCCGCCTGCCATTGCCGTTCCGAGTGTTTCAGATATTCCGTCCAGACCGCCTGTTGCGCCGCCGGCAACGTGGCAATGCGCTGGCGGGTCAACGGCGGTGCCGGCGTGTTGGTGCCGATAATGGCGGCGGAAAGGTGCGGACTGAAACTGACTGCCAATGCCAATACCATCACTGGCAGACAACGTCCGCTCAAGAAACAGAAACCGGTGGAATGATTCATAAAAGTTTGAGGGAATATATCCTGGTCGTGTCCCGATTTGAAATCCGAATTGCCGAAGAGTCCTGGTGCCGTTTGGTGGGGCGAGGCTGCGGACGAGCCGCCGCCGCTTCGCTTTGGCGCGCCGGATCCGGCTCGCGGGGTTCCACCTTCGCAGCTATGGCGCGACCGGCACGGCGTTGATCTGGATTTGGTTGGTGTGGTTAATCACCGCCGTTCCCACCACGCGGGAATTGGATAACTGCCACTGCACTTGGTTGGCGGAAATCTGCCGGTTGTTTTGTGCGACTCCGCCATCGCCGCCACCACCGCCGCCAACACCACCACCGATAGCGCCGAGGGTCGGTTGTGTGTTCGTGATCGCGCCGGGGAGCGCTTCCACGTTGCCGGTGAACACCACGTTCTGCTTCAACGTCCGGTTCATGCCCGTCACACGGAAGAAATAGTTTTGGACCGCTTGCTGTTGATTGCCGGGCGGTGGCATCGTCTTGGCCTGGTCCGGCGACGGCGCGACTGCCCGGCTGGCTGACCCGAGCGGCGGCGGTGCCTCACGTTCCGCCACAGCCATCTGCACCGAGCCCTGGTACACCGAGCCGTCCCGGTCCACCACGGACACGACGTCTCCGTTTTGCAGCACTCGGAACGATTGCAGCACCGGCGCAGCCTGGGCGGAAGCGGCCACGTTCCGGTACAGATTTTGCAGCTTGGCGGCAACACCGGTTTGGACAAATGATTGCGTGGCGCTAAACTCGGATGTTTGCTTTGCCGGTTCGCCGCCAACCGTCGGCGCAGCCGGAGGCGTGGCCGCGGGGGCCACTGTGGCTGGAGGTGGTGTCGCCGCGGCGGCGGCCGGCCCATTGAAAGCAAAGTTCACCGCTTTTTCACGTGCGACCTTGTCCGCCTGGGCGAGCTGGAAGGATTTTTGATTGGTCAATTCGCGGAAGCGCGCATGGTCGGCGTATTCGACGCGACCATCGGCGAGGAGGACGGCCCGGCCATCCTTGTCCACCGGCGAATAGGCCAGCACTGCATTGCTCGGCAGCTCATCCAGATTTTGCCCGCCGGCCAGATAAACAAACGGCTTGCCGCTGACCGGGTCCGTGAGCACCTGTTCCGGGACAAATCCGTTCGTCAGCGCCTCGAGCGAAACCGGCAATTTGCCTTTGTTCTCTTCGGCGGCCATTTGGGCGGCGGCGCCGATTTGCTCGAGGTTATTCATGGCGCTGACACTTTGCGCCTTGCGTTTCGCGCTGCTTAAGGGGGGCAGTACCAGCATCGCGCCGAGAAAGATCATGAGCGCGAATCCCAGCAGGAAAGCCCACCGCTGGCGGAACAATTGCCAGAGCGAGAGCGAAGCTTCCTCCGTTTCCGGTTTCGGCGCGCGGCGCGACACTTCGTCCTGCAACAACCGCCGCGTCGCGGGGTGCGGCTTGAGCGGATCGCCGGCGGCAGCCCGGCGTTTCTCCGCGTACGCCCGCAACAGCTTTTCAATTTCGCGTTCCGGTTCCATGTGTTCAGTCAGTTGGACGGGAAAACGCCCGGGTTTTCCCTCGCTAAAATGCCGCGTATGATTTCCTCCAGCCGGTCCAGGCACTTGCTCAGGCGCGAACTGACGGTCTTCGGATTCAAGTCCAATGTGCGGCTTAACTCTTCGTAGCTCAAGTCGCCGAAGTAGCGCAATTCAAGGATTTCGCGGCAGGGTTCGCCGACGCGGTCGAGGGCGGCGCGCACGCCGGCCATCTGGTCGGCGTTCATCACCAGATCATCCGGCCCGGGCAGGTTGGCCGGCGGGTCGGGCGCCAGGCCCGTCTCCGGGTCTTCGGCCTGCAGCGAGACGGTCGTTTGCCCACCCCCGCGTTTGGCGGCATTCCGCTTCTCCCGGTAATCGCGCGCCTGGTTGGCGGCGATGCGGAAGAGCCAGGTCTGGAACCGGCTTTCGCCGTGGAAGGTCCCCAGGTTTTTGATGACCGACAGGAAGGCTTCCTGGCAGATTTCCTCGGCGTCCTCACGGGTGAAATCGTGTGCCAGTTGGAAAATGAAACGCCCCGCCGCCGCGTAATGGAGCTCGAACAATTCGTCCCACGCGTCCGGTTCGCCGCGACGGCAACGCGCCAGCAGTGCCGCTTCTGCCGCGCCGGGGCTTCTGAGCGAAGGCGGGTCCGAATCCATGCCGCGCCATCTTATTTCGGACTGTAATTTTTGAACAGGAGGAAACAGAGGGACTTAACCAATCCGTGATGGCTTCTCCCCGCTCAACTCCTTGATTTCAGCCGCGAGCTTTTCTGCCTGGTGCTCCAACTCCACGCTTTCCCTTTCCAGCAAATTGGTGCGCTCCACCGCGAGTTCATCCAGCACACCCGGCTTTTGCTCGACAATGCCGCAAAGCTCGTATTCGGCGCTCTCCTTCAACTGCTCCAGCGATTCGATGACGGCGATATCGGGAAGGATGGCGCGACTGCGAGCACAAGGCGGAACCCAAATTCAACGAATGGGAGGAGGCGGACAGGCGAGATATACGGCCATATCGAGGTCCTTTGAGAATTCCGGAATAACCGTTCCCCCGGGGAACCGATATTGGCCGCCGCCGCGCAAGATTCCTTCCTGGCCAAACCCAAAGGCGCGTGGTGGGAAGTCGAACAGAAGGCAACGAAGGGAACGAAGAAATTTCCTGCTTTGTTAGCTTCGTTCTCTTCTGTAAATGTTTTTGCCTTTGCAGCGGCGTGGCGGGAAATCGGCCCTCGCCCGGGCGCCTGCCAATCCAGCACCGTAGGCGCGGCATCGTTGTAGAACCCAAGACCAAATCAAATCCCCAGCCCCATCGGGGCGGCATATTCCGCTAAGTTCACCGTAGCAGCCGACGTGAGTCGGCTCCAATCTCTCAAATATGAGCGGACTGACGTCCGCTGCTACAAAATGATTCGGATGATTTCGCTCCTGACGGAGCTTGGAATTTTCTGATTCCAATTTTCTACAACTATGCCAGCCCTCACGGGCTTGGAAATTCGTGTCAAACCTTCCGCACCTTTGCGCCTCTGCGTTAAAATTTCCGCCGCCGTGCGTGGATTCCTTCCTGGCCGAACCCAAAGGCGCGTGGCGGGAAATTGAACAAGAGGCAACTAAGGAAACGAAGAAAATTCCCAGCTTTGTTTGCTTCGTTTTCTTCTGTAAAGGTTTTTGCCTTTGAACCAGCGTGCCAGTACAAATCCTCGCCCGTGCGCCTGCCACAAGCTGCCGCAATTCCTCCAACTCCGGATTGACGTAAATGACCAAGGGTGGCACGGGCGACCCGCCCGTCCCGGTCGGCGACCCGCCGAACGGAACAGTGGGATGAACTCCGGCAGAAAGAACATCCGCATCCGTTTGAAGCGTCTCTGCCCTTCCGCCCGGCGCGACGCCCGGCGGGACAGGTCGGAGGCCTGTGCTCCCCATTCCTGCCGCCGCGAACACTGTGGCATCCGCCGGCAAATCCTTTTCCAACTGCCGCAAATACCAGCGCCCCATTTTCGCGTTGCGCGAATTGGCTGAACCCGCCAGCCAATCCAGCCAGCGGCGCAACTCCGCGTCCTTGCGCGCCCCCTGAACCAGCCGGCCCTTGTGTTTGCCGAACGCGATGCGCGACGAATACCATTCCTCCGCCGCGAACGCCGCCAGCTTTTCCCACGTATCCAGCCCGCGATGCCCGGCGATCGGCCGCAGCACGTTGGCAAACAAATCAGCCACCGTTTGCACATCGCCCAGCGCCGTGTGCGCGCCGCGTTCCGGCAGGCGATAATACTGCCGCAGCGTTTGCAATTTGCAGTTGCCCGCCGGCACCGGGTCCAGCAGCCGTTGCGCCAGCCGCAACGCGCAAAAGCCGCGCCCGCCCACCGGCGCGATGCGCAACCGCCGCCATTCCGGCTGCAACACCTCGTCCAAATCATATTCCAGATTGTAGGACACCAGCGGCAGATTGCCCGCGTAGGCGGCGAACTCCCGATACACCTGCCGCGCCGGTTCGCCGTCGCGCTCCAGAATCTCGCGCGTGTAGCTGTGGACGCGCGACGTCTCGGTGGGAATCTCCTGATTTTGATTGAGCAATTTTAGAACGTGAAATGAATTCGCATAGCGGAGCGAAGGAGGGAATCATAGCGAATGACATTGGAAGTCAGAACACGGGAGGTCCTGCCATTTCAGATAATTCTACACGGCTCATTAACTCTGGCGCATATCTTTTCACCAACGATTTTACGACATTAATATAGTCAGCATCGGCTTCCGGATGGATGCGTATCGTCTCGATGAAGGCGCTCAGATCCAACGGAATTTCCAAGCAGGGCCGTGGGGTTAACAGTTTTCCAGTTTCGTCATGAACGTCCAAGCAACGATAAATGTTAGCGACAAACCGTGCTTCTTGTTCGTAGGCGAAGGCCTGCCGCTTTCGAAAGAATGGAACGAGCGTGTTTAGCGGGATGGGTTCGTTTCTACCGTAATCAACCAACCCAACCATAATATCCTCGACTTTCGGATTCTTCAGCTTAACGAGCTTGAAATACTGCGAGCACACGGCTACACCCTGTTTTGGTCCGCAGTAAATCCTCCAGAGGGCGTGGGATTCATGGTCACAATGTGACCAGCAACTGATGAAAGTCCACTCCCGCTGCCTGCAACGAAAGGCTGCGAATGTCTCCGAATTCTTGGGGTCTTTTTGCCTTTCCCAAATCTTTTGAATAAGAGGCGTAGCACCTTCGTGTCTATCATCAAATTTATCTGCTCGTGAGAGGTATAGTTTCCGCCGGTCAAGCAAGTAGATGAGTTTTGGAAGATCCATATAGCGCCAGATCCTGTCACAGGCATTTTCTGGCTGGCGGATGATGTTTGAACCACTCATGGCGATCTGAGAACGGAACGGCATCAACTCACGCTGAAAATCCTGCGAAAATTGTTAAGCACCTTAATCCCCAGCATGAGACTTTCCTTGCTGTTTAAATTTACATTGGGGTAGCCGACGTTTTTGAGAAACCAAAACCCGTAAATTTTGGCAAGTCCCTCAGTTGATGGCTCACTCATATATCCGCATTGGGAGGCAGCAACGGCAACATCCTTCAAATCAGCCCAGTAAGTTAATGCTTCATCTCCAAACATCTGGTGTGACTTCATTTCATACGTCACAAAATAAACAAGGGTTTCGTAATCCTTCTGCGTGGCCCCGGTGACTCCAATTTCAGCTCTGGCAAAGTTGACGAGCACATATTCAAGGAGAAGAATTCGGATCAGAATTGGTCCTTTGGTCGCATCACACAATTTGGAATTTGCCTCCAAACTTTCAAGCCCATCGAGCACAATCAGAGGCTCTGTCATCACGGACCGGTTAACCAGCCTTTTGGCTATTGCATGGATTTGTTTGTTTTTGCTGAATAAACCAAACATAAAAACCGGTGTAAGTAGTCCGCTACTTTTTCTGACGGGCTTGCGCAACAACAGACTTAGCAACTTCCTTCAGCATGTCTTGGAAACCGCCAAAACCTCCCGTCTCCAACTGTTGCTCCAGAGCTTTGATTTCCAACGGTGTTGGGTTCCTGCTATCGTTACATAACGCGGGGTTCACCCTTGCTCGCGTTTCCTCAATGATTAATGATAATTTTATCATATTTTTCGGGTTAAGAGCGTTTTTATTCTTTTGCCTTTGCCACGATGGGAAGATTTACCATGAGAATTAACGGGTTCATTTTGCATTTTATTTTCTCAAATTCCGCCGCCGCCGCAAGGCTTCCTTCCCAGCCAAACCCAAAGGCGCGTGGCGGGCCTGCGCGGAGCACTTGAGACCTGAGAATTGGATTGGCGGATCATGGTCCTGTTGGAACCTGCGTCGCTTGAGCCCACAGCCACGCAGGCAGGCAACCGGCCTTCGCCCGTGCGCTTGTCAGGCCAGCTTTGCAGGTGTATCCTTCGGGCATGATGGACTGGACACAATGTCCCGTCGTGGAACGGGTGTCGGGCAAGGTCAGCGGCGCGTGGCTGTTCAAAAACACCCGCGTGCCGGTGCGTGCGCTGTTTGAAAATCTTGAAGGCGGCGCGACCGTCGAACAGTTCCTGGAATGGTTTCCCGGCGTGAACCGGGAACAGGTCATGACCGTGCTCAAATTTACCGAATCTTCATTGGCTGAGGTTGTGGCCTGATCGCCCGGCCATGCGCATCCTCTTCGATCAAGGGACTCCGGTGCCGTTGCGCGGAGAATATCGCGAGTTACAGTTCTGAGATCGCGCCTTCATTCGCGCCTCCGCCGTGCAAGGATTCCTCCCCGGCCAAACCCAAAGGCGCGTGGCGGGAAGTTGAACAGAAGGCAACGGAGGGAACGAAGAAAAGATTCTCAGCTTTGTTTGCTTTGTTTTCTTCTGTAAAAGTGTTTTGCCCTTGCGGCGGCGGCTTTCAGCCCGTGACCGGGATGCGCGGGAATCCGCGTGCGGCGTGCCAGAATCGGACGATGTCAATGCGCTGTTCATCGTGCCGCAACCGGTAGATGATGCGATAGGAACGGCAGGTGACTTCGCGCAGATTCGGCTGCCGGAATTCCGGCACGGCGCGACCGATTTCTGGAAAATTCGCCAGATTTTCAGTGTGGGTGATCAACTCATAGCCCAGCCGGGCTGCCGCATCGGAATTATGCCGGGCGATGTAGCGGACAATATCAGCCAAATCGGCTTGCGCCGATGGGGCGATGATTATTTTCCAGCCCATTGGGCAATCTTGGCTTTGACCTCCTCAATCGGCACGCCCTGGCCGCGATCCAGTTCGTCCAAGCCCTGCTGGACAGCCTGACGAAATTCCAATTCATAAATAGCGTCACTGAGGGTGGCGTCCGGCGGCAGCTTTTCAGCCACTTCCAGGAGAATTTCTTTGGCGCTCATAGATTCAATTTCCACTCAAACATGGACAATTTCAATTCAATGCTACCGGATTGCAACCATTTTCATGAGCGCCAACTTTCCGCCGAATTGCGCCAAAAGTATTGTTACCCGGGGAGGGGGCGAAAGGAGTGAAAAAGGATTCGTTGTGCCAGAAGTCGGGTTACCGTGGCTGGAATGGATAAAGGCATGAATCAAACGACACGGAAGCAGGTTTTGGAGAAGTTGCGGCGGCGTTATGAAACTGCGGGAGGCGATGTATCCCAAAGCGTGTTTGGTTAGACGAATGGGTTTCATCCGATTTTTACGATGTAGGAATCGGTTTGTGGCTCATCGCAAATTCTGCCGCCGCCGCAAGGATTCCTTCCCGGCCAAACCCGAAAATAGTTGAGGGTTGACCCGCCTTCGCCACGCTTCGGCGCGGCATAGGGTTGACCCGCCTGCATTTCATTTCCGTCTTCACCTGGTTGCGCCGTGACAAGTCGGCGCGGCGGGGTGTTGAGAGAAAGCGGCTCGCTGGCAGCGGCAATCTGTTCCAAACCGGGAGAATTCAGGCTGCCACCGCCACGTGCCGGGCGTGGGCGATTTCATCCTTGGCAATCTGCCGAATCTGATTGGCCAGCAGCGTGACCACGGCGATGGTTTTCCCGGCGAGGGTCATGAATTCCACGGTGCAGCCTTTGCCGTCTTCATGAACAAGCACAGCCGTACCAATGTCGCCCGCGCTCAAGCCGTGTTCCGGCAGGTCGGTCGTCAACACCACGCTGTCGAGTTCTTTGATCATGTCATTCGTCCAACGGATACGCCGTGGCTAATGTACCAGTTTCTTCGCCATTGGCAATGAACCAGACGGCGCGCACTTTCGGCGCACGACCATCCGGCGAGGGCAGCGCGCCTTCAATCACAAAATTCCGCCCGAATGGCGTCGAGACCGTTTCAACAACTTCATGATTGCGCGCGTGTTCCAACAAGGCGGCGGCCAGCGCTTCCCAATGTTCAAGTTTGAAGCCGAAGCTGCGAAAAAATGCCGCCTTGTGCTGTCCGTCGCGGTGCGTAGTCGAAAGCAGGTAGTGGGTGATTTTCCTGCCCGGCACGACGGCACGTTCGGCGTTTGGCAGCTTCATTTTGCGGACTTATCTTTGCAAATTCCGCCGCCGCGGCAAGGATTCCTTCCGGGCCAAACCCGAAAATAGTTGATGGTTGACCCGCCTTCGCCACGCTTCGGCGCGGCAGGGAGTTGACCCGCCTGCGTTTCATTTCCGTCTTCACCTGGTTGCGCCGTGACAAGTCGGCGCGGCGAGGAGTTGATGGAATACGACCCGCCCGTGCGCTGTTCCATTCAAACCTGCCGCCGGTGCTCCCGTTTCGCGTGCAAGATGAGGAAGACAATGACGCGCTCCCCTTCGACACGATAGAAAAGTATGTAAGGAAACCGGCGTGTGAGCAGGCGGCGAAAATCGCGGTAATAAAATGGCCGGTTTTCCGGGTCGCTTTCCAGCCGGCGAATCGCCGCGCGAATGTCAATCAGCAGTTCATCGCCCAAGCCGGCGCGCTGAGATTCATACCACAACCAGGCCTCCCGTACATCCGCCTCCGCATTCGGCCGGATGATGGCGCGCCATCTCACGGGCGGGACGGTTTGCGGATTCGTGGTTCAACTTCTTTCCAGGACGAGCCGGCATCGGGATTGCGTCGGTATTCCTCCAATTCGCGGTCGAGCAGGGCCTTCTCCTCCGGGGTGACGCTGCCGTTCAGCAGGTCGCGCTCTTCCAAGTCACAAAGGTGGTCGAAAATCTCGCGCCGGTCTGCCACGCCCAGCTTGGGTAGCTCCGCCAGGATCTCCACTTTGCTCATGGCCACAATTTAAGTTCACTGTTGCCCGTTGGCAAGGGTCGAACCATGCCTCCCCGCCTTTCCCGCCGCCGCAAGGATCCCTTCCTGGCCAAAGTCTCCTGTTCGGAATTTCCGCGGGAGCATTTGACGTGGCATTCCGTCTGACCCGTTATGAACCGGTCAACCGTGTGCGTGAAAATTCCGCAACCGGCGTGCATTTCACGCCGGACCCGCGAAACCGCCAACGACCGTTCGCGCAAAAACCGCGGATTTTCAACGGGATTGCCAGGTGGCCTTCCTGATGCCAAGCGCTTCTTTATGAAGCGAAGCTCATTCGCCGGTTTGCAGCCTCTCACCCCGGAGATCGCCATGAAAAAATCCATCGTCACCCTGCTGGTTTGTCTGCTGGCTTCCGCAACGTTTGCCCAGTCCATCCCGCAAAACGGTCTGATCGGCTGGTGGCGGGCGGAGGGCAATGTCCAGGACAGCGCCGGCAGGCATGACGGCACCTTGCCCTTTGGCATGAATTTCGCCCCGGGTAAAATCGGACAGGCCTTCGATTTCGACGGCAGCCGCCGGCGCGTCAGCATCCCCGACAGCCCGGATTTCAAGCTGACCAAAGCGTTGACGATCGAAGCTTGGGTTTATCCCCGGCAATATGGCGGCATCATTTTCTTTCGCGGCGATGATCGTCCGGCCCTGGACCCGTGGCAGGTTGATCTGAGAACGCCGGGGTATGTCGGGTTCCAAATCATGGATCCCCAAAGCCAGAGCGTGCGCATCGAAGCGCCGATTCGACTCGAGCAGTGGCAGCATGTCGCCGCCACTTTTGGCGCGCGAGGAAACCTGTTTCTCTACGTCAACGGAGCCTTGGCGGCCCGGACCAATACGACGCTCAAGCCTTTGGACGATCTGGAGCCGACGCAGAACCCCGCCCTCGGCATCGGCAACATCGGGGGTACGGCCTATAACGAACCGTTCCGCGGAATGATCGATGAGCTCGCGCTGTATTCACGCGCATTGAGCCCGCGCCAGATCCGCGCGATTTACCAGGCCGGCGCCGGCGAAGCCGTTTCACCTGCCGGCGGGCTGACTTTCCGCGAAATTCGGTACGACGGCCGGCTGGCCGACGACGAGGCGCGGTTAACTTTGGACGTTGACGCCACGGCGACGGGCGAAAGCTCGGCGCCCTTGCTCCAGGGCGACGTGGCGGTGCTGCCGGTGAAATTGCCGGGCTTGCTGGAAATCGTCCGCGACGGCAACACGTATCGGCTGGTCGCCTCGCGCCGGGGGCATTTCCAGTTCAAACTCGAAGTGGTCGCCAAAATCCAGCGCGATGAGCCGTGGAACGAAATTTCCTTCGTGGGTCCGGCGGCGACCATTGCCTCGGTGACGGCGCAGGCGGGCGGCACGAATACGCAAGTGCAATTGCTCGACGGCACGTTGCTGGAGGCGGTCCGGACCAACGGCGTTTCCCGCGTGACCGGTTTTCTGGGCGCGGACCAGACCGTCGCCCTGCGCTGGCAGGGCAAAATTGCCGAAGTCGCCCGTAAAGCGCTGTTAACCGTGGATTCCACCATCGGCGCGCAAATCACGCCAACGGTCATCAAATACACCAGCCGGTTTCATTACGACGTCGTCCAGGGCAATGCCGCGCAGTTGCGACTCGCCCTGCCCACCGCGCAGGCGCTCACGCGCCTCGAAGGCGACCAGATCCGCGACTGGCACACCGCCGCGGAAGGCGGTCACCAGGTGTTGACCGTTGAATTTATCAAACCCATTGAGAACGCCTATGACCTCGCGCTCTACACCGAGCAACCGGTTGGCCGCGCCGCCTCCGCGGCGGCTTCGCTGAACCCGCCACAGCCGCTGAACGTGGACCGCGAATCGGGCTCGCTGACAATTTCCGCCGAGGACATGCTGGCGGAAATTGACTCGCTGACCGGTTTGCGCCAGGTCAATGCGCCGGACAACGCCGTGGCCGCCTATCGTTTCAATGCCCGCCCCTTCACGCTGACCCTCCGGCTCAAACCGGTGGAACCGGTCATCAATGTGGCCGACCGCGTCAACGCGCGGCTCGAGGAAACGCGGCTGGTGGTGGCCCACCGCCTCACGCTCAACGTGGAAAAGGCCGGCATTTACACGCTCGAACTGAGGCCGCCATCCGGATTTGCCGTCGCCGCCGTCCGCGGTGACGGCCTCGAGGACTGGAAGGTGAGCGAGGGCCGGCTGCGGGTGAGTTTCGCCGGCCGCGTGCTGGGCCGGCGCCAGCTCGAGGTGCAACTGGAACAGGCGCTCAAAGTTTTTCCCGGACAAATCAGCCTCCGGCCGTTGCGCATGACCGGTGCGGCCAGGGAAACCGCGCAGATCGGCGTGGCCGCTGCGCCCGGCATCCGGCTGCGAACGGCTGAATTGAACGGGCTGCGGGAAATGCCCGCCAGCCGTCTGCCGGATCACGGAGATGAAATTCTCGCCTATACCGCTGAGCAACCCGACTGGCAACTGGCCATCGCCAGCGAAAAACTGGCCGCCCGCGTCGTCGCGGATGTCTTCAACCTCGTTACCATCGGTGATGGGGTGGTGGGCGGCAGCGCGACGATTCGTTACAGCCTGGCAAACCAGGGGGTGCAGGAATTCAAAGTCCGGGTCCCGGCGCAGTTTAAAAATGTCGAGTTCACCGGTCCCAATATCCGCCGCAAAGAATCAAGTCGAGAGACCAGAGACGAGGGACGAGGGCCAAATGATGCTCTCGACACTCGACACTCGACACTCGACACAAATGATGTGGTTTGGACAATCGGTTTGCAGGACAAGGTCTGGGGCGGTTATACGCTCGTCGTCACGTATGATTATCCCTTTGACTCCTCAAAGGGCGACGCCAGCCTGCCCGTCGGCGGCATTCACACCGTGGACGCGGAACGCGAGACCGGTTCCATTGCCGTCACCACCGCCGCCAGCCTGCAACTCAACCCGAGAACCGTGAGCGACACGTTGCGGCGGGTGGATGAAACCGAGTTGTCGGCCGCCGACCGCTCGTTCATCACCCGCGCCGTCGTGCTGGCCTGGCAATACACCGGCAGCCAATATGACCTGGCGCTGGACGTGCGCCGCTACGCCACGGAACCGGTGCTCGAAGCCGTGGCCGACCGCACGCAAATCGCCTCGGTCCTCACCGAGAGCGGCGAAATGCTGACCCAGGCTTCCTTTATGGTGAAGAACAATGAGAAACAATTTCAACGATTCCAATTGCCGCGGGACGCAACGCTGTGGAGTTGCTACGTCAACGGCCAGCCGGCCAAACCGGAGCGCGACGGCGGCTGGGTCCTCGTCCCGCTGCCGCGCGATGTGGACCGCGACCAGGCGTTTGCCGTGGACATCGTGTACGCACAAACCAACGGCGCGCTCGCGTCGCACTGGTCGAAAACCCTCGAACTGGACGCGCCGCGCACCGACGTGCCGAATACCTACGCGGAATGGCAGTTGCTCGCGCCGCCGTCGTTCCGGCTTTCCCATTTCGGCGGCAGCATGAACATCGCGCAGGGCAGCACCTACGGATTGCTCGACGCATGGGAAAAATTCCTCGGGTTCTACGTCCAGGTCCTGCGTGAAGCGGGCGGCGCGATTCTTATCATCGGTTTCCCCGCCTGCCTGGTCATTGCGCTCGTCATTTCCGCGGTCCGACGCGGCTGGAATGGCGTTTTGACCCTGTTCGTGGTGATGGCCATTTTAGCCATCCTTGCGTCCATGATGCTGCCGGCCCTGTCCGCCGCCAAACGCAAGGCGCAAAGGATCAATTCCGTCAGCAATCTCAAACAAATCGGAGTGGCCGTGCAGCTTTTTGCCGGTGACAACAACAATCGCCTGCCGATGTCGTTTGGCGAAATGAGCAATGAACTGGACACGGACCGGATCACTTACGACGTCGAGACGGGCCAGCGTTTCACCTATCTGGGCGCCGGCATGTCGTTGGACAGCCTCAAACCCGATTCCGTGCTCGCTTATAGCCCGATTGTCAACGACCAATGCGAAGTGCTTTTCGCCGACGGCAGCGTCCAGCAGATGACGGCTGGAAATTTCGCGCAATTATCCCAGCACGGCCTGGTGCAGACGGCCACGCCGCAGGAAATCGCTGTGGAACAACAACGACAGGCCGTTGTGCGCGGCCAGTTGGTCGCCAACCCGCCCGCCGCGGCCACCGCCATGCCGCAAGCCGGTCGGACTTTGGGCGTCGCCGGCTACGGCACGGGTGGAGGCGGTGGCGGGCCGACAACACCCGGCACGCCGGCGGCCGGAGTTCCTTCCACCGTTGCGCCGCGACCGGTGGCGACCGTGGCCGGCATCCGTTCGCTCCGGATTGAATTGCCGCAGACCGGCCAGCCGTTCCTGTTCACGAAAGTGCTCAACGTCCGCGGCGAGCCGCTTTCCATCCGGGCGCGTATCATGTCGCTGCACACCTTCCAGACCCTGCAAATGGTGTGGCAGTCGGCGGTATTTTTAATCGGTCTGATCGTGTGGTGGGTGCAATGGCGCCGGCTGCAGCGCAGCTCATTCATTCTCACCGTGGCGCTGATGTTAATCATCGGGTCGGTGTGCAGCCTGCTGGTCCAATGGCGCGCCTTGCACGACGCGCTCATCGTGGGCTTCCCGGTGGTGACGCTGGCCGTTTTGGCCTGGCTTGTCTGGCGCTACTGGCCGCGCCGTCACAAAACGGAACCCCTCGAGCCGCCACCCGCCGGACCGCCGGCGCCGGCTTCCGGCCTGCCACCGGTGATGGCCGGTATCGCTCTGCTGCTTACCATCAGTTTGACCCGCACGTCCGCCGCCAATTCCGAACTGCGAACTGCGAACTCCGAACGCAGTTCCATCGTTTCAGCCAGTTATACCGGGACCGTGAATGACCGCGTGGCGCTGTTGAATGCCACGCTGCAATTCTCGTCGGCCGCCCCGGGCCGGATCGTTCCGCTCTTCGGCGGCGACGTGGCGGTGCAGCAATTCACGGTCAAAGACGGCAGCGCCGAACTCATCCGGCATGGCGAGGGTGTGGCGGCGCAACTCAACCGCCGCGGCACGGTGACGTTGCAGGTCAAACTGCTGGTCAAGATTGCCGGTGATGTGGCCAAACGCCGGCTCGCCTTCGGCATTCCGCCCGCGTTGTCCAGCCAGGTCGCGCTCACGCTGGATGAATCCGGGGCGGACGTGGATTTTCCCACGGCGATTGCGTTTCAGCGCATTCCGGACCAGGACCGGACCCGCGTGGAAGCCGTAGTCGGCTCCGGCGCCCGCATTGAACTGGTCTGGACGCCGCGGGTGAAGCGGGCGGCGGAAGTGTCCGCCACGGTGTTTTGCCGGAACCAATCCCTCGTCACCTTCGGCGGCGGAGTGGTCAATGTGCGCGCCACGCTGGATTACCAGATCACGCAGGGGGAATTGCGCCAGGCCCGGGTCCAGTTGCCGCCCGGCCAGCGCCTCCTGCGGGTCGAAGGAAAAGAAATCCGGTCCTGGGAAGTCAAGTCATCCGGGAGCGCCGGCATCCGGCCGGCGAATCCGGAACACGCCGGTGAGACGCCGACGCTCCCCGGCGGGCAGATCCTGGTCGTGGATTTGCTGAAAGGTGTCTCGTCGTCGTGGAAATTGACGATCGAAACTGAAAAGACCCTGGCGGCGCTGCCCGTCAGCGAGACCGTGGCCGTGCCGCACGCGCTCGAGGTCATGCGCGAGACGGGGCTGGTGGCTTTGCAGGGGACCGAGGAACTGGGGTTGTCGGTCGAATCCGTGTCCAGCCTGGAGCGGGTGGACGCCGGGGAATTCACGCGGGCCGGCGCGGACCAGACCGGCCGGCTGTACAGCGTGTTCCGGTTTGCCACTCCGGACTTCGCCCTCCGCGTGCAGGCCGAAACCGTCCAGCCGGAAATTGAAGCCGTGGTGCGGAACAATTTCCGCGTGGGCGCCGAGCAAGTGTCGCTGTCGGCCACGATTGATTACACCATCAAACGCACCGGCTTGTTCTCATTGCGTGTCGCTTTGCCCGATGGGTACCGCGTGGAACGGGTCACCGGAGACAATATTTTGCAGTACACCGAGCATTCGGGAACGCCGGCCTCCGGCCCGGCTCGACCGGAATCACCCGCGGAACGCGCCGGATCGGAGACCGGCGCTCCGGGCCCGCGCATCCTTGACGTCATCCTCAAGGACCGCACCGGCGGCGTTTATACCCTGGGCATCGAATTGACGCGGAGCTTCAAGGCACTGCCCGCATCCCTGGCCATCGCCGGCGTGCATCCGCTCGACACGGCGAAGCTCACCGGTTTTATCGCGGTTTACCCGACACCAGGCGTGGGGGTGAAAACGGAATCGTTCGACGGGCTCACGGAGATTCCGGCCGTGTCGCTGCCGGAGGACGCAACCCTGGCCAGGTGGGGCAATGTGCTGGCCTACAAATTCATTTCGGCGGAACCGAAATCCGTGCCGGGGTGGCGACTGAGCGTGGCAACCGAAGCCGTGGCCGCCTGGGTGCGCGCCGAAGTGGTCAGCACATTTGCCTTCACCGAAACGCTCGTCTCCGGCCGCGCCCGGGTGCGTTATGACATTGCCAACGCGCCGGTGAAGGAGTTGCGTGTGAAAGTCCCGGCGGAATTCAAGAACGTCGAGATTTCCGGTCCGAACATCCGCAGCAAGGAACAAATCCCGGGAGGGACGATCAACGGAGGGACGAGTTATACGAGTCCCCATAATTCAAACGCGAGCTCCTCGAACGGCGGCCAGTCAGGGACTCGCATAGCTCGTCCTTCCGAAACCGACTACAGTCTGTGGCGCGTGGAATTGCAGAGCCCGGTACAGGGCTTCTATACGCTCACGGTCACGTGGGACCAGTCGCGCCCGGTCAAAACCAACGCGATGGCAATGACCGGGGTGTCGGCGGAAGGCGTGGAGCGCGAAACCGGCCTGCTGGCCGTCTCGGCCCAGGCGCCGTTGCAGGTGAGCGAATTGAACGCGGCGGAGTTGCAGCGCGTGGACACGGGCGATTTTCCCGATTGGGCCGGCGAACCGGACCGTTCGACCGCGCTGGTGTATCATTACGTGCGGCCGGGTTACCGACTGACGCTCGAGGTGCGCCGGTTCGACGAAGCCGAGGTGCTGCAGGCGCTGGTGGACAGCGCGCAAATCACCAGCGTCATGGCCGATGACGGCCAGATGATGACCGAGATGTCCCTGTCCGTGCGGAACAATGGCCGGCAGTTTCTCGCCATCGGACTGCCGGCGGGCGCAAAAGTCTGGTCGGCGTTCGTGGCCGGCCAGCCGGTGCAGCCGAGTTTGCACGACGGGAAAATCCTGCTGCCCATCGAGCAATCCGGTGTGGATGACGGCGCGATGTCGGTGGAGTTGACCTACGTCGGCACCAACACCTTCCCGCGCACCCACGGCACCGTCCGGTTCGTTTCCCCAAAATTCGACGTGCCGTTGAAGAATGCGCGCTGGCAAATTTATCTGCCGCCGGATTACGACTATCAGGATTTTGTCGGCACCATGACGCGCGAAACGGTCGCCGCGCCGGCCGCGTCGTCCGCAAGCTTCTCCGTTCTCGACTATTCCCGCATGGAACAGGCCAACCGACAACAGGCGGAGGTCGAAGTCCGGCAGGACGTGAGCGCGGCGCAACGCCAACTGGCCAGCGGCAACGTGCGCGAGGCCAGCGTGAATTTCTGGCGGGCCAAGGTAA
The DNA here is from genome assembly GCA_035945675.1 of Verrucomicrobiia bacterium. Lineage (GTDB taxonomy): Bacteria > Verrucomicrobiota > Verrucomicrobiia > Limisphaerales > UBA11358 > UBA11358. Next base: position 36,182 of record DASZAB010000107.1, read on the forward strand.
AATCGGCCCAGGGAGCGGAAGAAGTCCAGGACGTCCAAAAACTCGAAAAGGATTTGCAGAACGCTCAGGCCAGCAACCTGATCAATGCCCAAAGCGAATTTTCGTCACGCAACGGGCTGAGGGCGGGCGGGCTGAACGCGCCCATACCCGCCGGCGCGCCCGTTGGGCAATACGACACCGGCGCCGCGGCGCAACAATCGGAAAAATTACAGCAGGCCCAGGAAATCGGGGCGACCCGGGTGCAGCCGTTGCACGTCAACCTTCCGATCCGCGGCGCCTATTACGCGTTTACCCAGGTTTTGCAGACGGAACCCGGCAAACCGATGACCATTCAGATGCAGGCGGCCAACACCCGGGCGGTCAACTGGCCGGCGCGCATCGTGACGCTGGCGGCGGCATTCCTGGCGCTCTGGGGATTGGTCGCCCTGGTGTCGCACCTGACGCTGCGCGCCAAACCGGCATGAACGGAGGTCTATTTTTATGGCGGGTAAAGTTTGGCGGGGCGAGGCTGCCGACGAGCCGGCCCCGGCGCCTCCAAGCGCAGCGGCGGCGGCTCGCGAGGACGCTCGCCCCACCAAACGCTGCAAAATATGCCGCCGCCCGATTTTTTGTTCGTGGCCGGGCCCGTGTTTTGTTAACTTGTGCGGGACGATGCAAACCCCGCCGCAACCTTTTCCCGCGGTCGTTGTTCCCATTGCCGGAATTTGCCATGACCTCAACCCCGTTTGAAGCCGCGCGCGACATCTACCGGAAGATCGCCGATAACATCTCCAAAATCATGCGCGGCCAGGCCGGCCCGACCCGGCAGCTCCTCGCGGCACTGGCCAGCGGCGGCCACGTCCTGCTCGAGGATTTTCCCGGCACGGGCAAGACCACCCTGGCCAAGGCGCTGGCCCGCTCGATTGACGCCCAATTCAAGCGCCTCCAGTTCACGCCGGACCTGTTGCCGTCGGACATCCTGGGCGTCTCGATTTTCAGCCAGCGCGACCAGCAGTTCCATTTTCATGAAGGGCCGGTTTTCACCCACATCTTGCTCGCCGACGAAATCAACCGCGCCTCGCCCCGCACGCAGTCGGCGCTGCTCGAGGCCATGGGCGAACAACAGGTGAGCGTTGAAGGCGAACGCCGGAATTTGCCGGAACTGTTTTTTGTCATCGCCACCCAGAACCCGGTCGAATTCCGCGGAACGTACCCGCTGCCGGAGGCGCAGATGGACCGGTTTGCCATGCAATTCACGCTCGGCTACGTACCGCCGGAGGAGGAAACGGCCATCCTGACCGCGCAACAGCATGACCATCCGCTCGACCAATTGCAGCCGTGCGCGACGCTCGCGGACGTGCTGGCGCTGAAGCGCGCGGTGGAAGACGTGCGGATCAGCGAGGAATTGAAACGCTATGCCGTGGACATCGCCGCAGCGACCCGAGCCGCGAGCGGCGTCCAGCTCGGGGCCAGCCCGCGCGCTTCCATCGCCCTGATGAAAACCGCGCAGGCGCTGGCCTTGTTCGACGGATTTGATTTTGTGGCGCCGGAACAGATTCAGTCGCTGGCGGTGCCGGTCATCGCGCACCGGCTGGTGCTGGAGCCGCAGGCGCGGTTCTCCGGCCTCACCGCGCGTGGCGTCGTCGAGGGAATCCTGAAGCAGCTCAAGGTGCCGGCGTAGAAATCTACGATTTACGATTTGCGCAACAACGGGAAATGTCGAGCTGGCGCGTAAATCGCATATCGTAAATCGTAAATTCAAAGTGAAGCCGATTTACCGGGTATTGTTCCTGATCTACCGCCTCGGTTCGTCGCTGTGGTTCCGGGCGCGACGCCGGTTCACGCTGGCCGGACTGTGCGTCGCCGGAGGCCTCCTCGTCGCCGTGGCGGTTGGCGCGGACGTGGAGAACAATGTGCTTTATCAGGAGTTTGCGCTGCTGCTGGCGCTGTTGATGGCCGCCTTCGCCGGTTGCCGGTTCTTCCGCGCAACATTTTCCGCGACCCGCGTCTTGCCCCGCTTCGGCACCGCCGGAAAGCCGCTGCCTTACCGCGTGCGCTTGAAAAACCTGACCGGACGGGCGCAAACCGGGCTGACGTTGCTGGAAGATTTCGCCGATCCGCGCCCGCCCTTTGGCGAGTGGTTTGCATTTCAGCTGGCCGAAAACAAGCGGCTCCGGCCGTTTCAAGTCAGCGAGCGGCGGCGGAACAATCCGTTCCGGCGGGTAAACCCGGTGGCCGTGCCGGTGCCGCCGCTGGCGCCGCATGGCGAAGCGGAACTGAGCGTGGAAATCCTGCCGTTACGGCGCGGCCTCCTGCGTTTTACCGGCCTGACCCTGGCGCGGCCTGATCCACTCGGGCTCTTCCGTGCGTTCAGCCGGGTTTCCGCGCCCCAAACGGTTTTGGTTCTGCCGAAGCGCTATTGGCTGCCGCCTGTCGCGTTGCCCGGCACCATGAAATACCAGCAGGGCGGCGTGGCGCTGGCGGCCAACATCGGGCGCAGCGAGGAATTCGTCTCGCTGCGCGACTACCGCCGGGGCGACCCCCTGCGGCACATTCACTGGCGCAGTTGGGCCAAGGCGGGCCGGCCCATCGTGAAGGAATTCGAGGACGAATTCTTCGTCCGCCACGCGCTGGTGCTCGACACGTTCACCGGCGAGCCGCACAGCGAAATGCTCGAGGAGGCGGTCTCCGTGGCCGCCTCGTTCGCCTGCACGATGTTGACACAGGAATCGCTGCTGGATTTGCTGTTTGTCGGCGCGGAATCGTATTGCTTCACCGCCGGACGCGGTCTGGCCCATGCCGACCAGATGCTCGAAATTCTCGCCTCGGTCCGGGCGTGCGCTGATAAACCGTTTGCGACCCTCGAACACCTCGTCCTCGCCCACGTGTCCGTCGTGAGCGGCTGCATCTGCGTATTGCAGCAATGGGACGACGCGCGGAAAAGCCTGGTGGAAAAACTGCGCGCGCTGCGCGTGCCGGTGCTCGTGTTCGTCATCGCTCAACCGGGCAAGGCGAATCTGGAGGCCGGCCCCTTGCGTGCCGAGCCGGAACATTTTCATGTGCTCGAACCTGGGAAAATTGAGGAACAGCTCGCCGGCTTGTCATGAGTGAGAACGCTCCAGAACCTGAAACGCGCGCCATCAAAACGCCGCCGTTTTTGCTGCTGGCGGTCCTGCTCTTTTGGGGCTGGCAATCAGGCCTGCTGCTGGCCGGCGCGGTCATGGGCCTCATCCTCGAAAGCGCGCGGTTCCTCAAGGCCCGCTGGGAATTGTCGGACGCCAATTTCCGCCGCATCCTGACTTTTTGCACCGTGCTTTTGCTCGCCACCGCGGTTTATGCCTTCACTTCCAACGAGGAGGGCGGCAGTTGGAGCGGCCTGATTCGTGGACCGGCGGCTGCCCGGAATGCCACTCTCACCAGCGTGCGGGCCTCCAGCGCCTTTTTCCGCTGGCTGCCGATGACTCTGTTTCTGTTTATGGCGGCGCAGAACTTCGGCGCGCGTGAAAAAATTCCCTGGACGGCCATCTCATTTTTTTCCTACCGCCGCGCGCAACGCGAGCGGAAATCCGGCCACCTCCCGCCGCCGGGCGGCGGCCTGAATATCTCCTATCCGTATTTCATCGTGTGCCTGTTTTCCGCCGGCATCCATCCGAACAACGGCGGCACCTCGTATTTTTGGGGGCAATGCATCCTGACCGTCTGGGCGCTGTGGCCGTTCCGGTCGCGCCGTTATGGCATCGCCGTCTGGGCGGGCACTCTGGCGGCGGTGATGGTCCTGGGGTACTTCGGCCAGAGCGGGATTGGTGTGTTGGAGCGGGTCATCGAAAATTACAACCCGCAGTGGTTTGCCCGGTTCCTGCGGCAACGCGCCGACCCGATGCAAACCACTACGGCCATCGGCCGGATTGGCAAATTGGAGATGTCCGGCCGGATTGTCATCCGTCTATGGACGGAAAACCACACCCCGCCACCGGAGTATCTGCGCGAAGCCAGCTACCGCACCTATTATTCCCCAAGACAAAGCTGGTATGCCGGCACTCCGCGAAACGATTTCGCGAACCTGCCGTCCGAAACCAACCAGACGACGTGGGTCTTGCTGCCGGTCAAAACCAACAACGCCTCGGTCAACATCGCTTGTTATCTCAACGGCTGGTCGCAGGAATTGGGCATACCGGAAGGATTGCTGCCGTTGCCCACGGGCAGCGGCCGGCTCGAAAATCTGAATGCCGTCTCGCTCAAAGAGAACAGCGAAGGCGCGGTGCTCGCCGACGGGCCGGGACTGGTCATCTTCGACGCGTTCTACGGCCCCGGCGCGACGATTGATTCGCCGCCCGACACGAGTACCAATTTGCTGGACTTGACCGTGCCGACCAATGAAGCGCCGGCGCTCAAACAGGTCATTTCCGAGATGAAGGTTGCGGGCGAAAATGAATCGCAGACGCTCCGGACCGTTTCTGAATTTTTCCGGAACCATTTCACCTACAGCGTCTGGCTGGGCCCGGACAAGCTGGCGACCACAAATGAAACGCCGCTGGCGCGCTTCTTGTTGACCAGCCGCCGCGGCCATTGCGAATACTTCGCCACCGCCACCGTGCTGCTGTTGCGCGAACTGAATATCCCCGCGCGCTACGCCGTCGGCTACGTCGTCCACGAACCAGCCGGCCACGGCTATGTGGTGCGCGAACGCGACGCCCACGCGTGGTGCCTCGTCTGGGACGCGGATACCCGAACGTGGGAAAATTTTGACACCACGCCGGCCTCGTGGGTGGCCGAGGAAGGCAAACGCGCGTCGATCTGGCAGTGGCTTTCCGATCTCCGGTCCTGGATTGGATTTCAAATCGCAATATTCCGCTGGGGCCAAAGCAACCTGCGCCAGTACATTCTTTGGGCGCTGGTGCCCCTGCTGGCCCTGCTGCTTTATCAAATCATTTTCCGGCGTGGCCGGCGGCAGCAGCGACGGAAGGGGGGCGAGAAAACCGCCGCGGCCGTTTTCTGGCCGGGGTTGGACTCGGAATTTTACCTGCTCGAACAAAAGCTGGCTGCGCGCGGTGTGCCCCGACAGCCCGGTGAGCCGCTCTCCGCCTGGCTCACGCGCGCCTTGGAAGAACCGGCATTGAAGGATTGGCGCGGACCCTTGCTGGAATTGCTGCGGCTGCACTACCGTTATCGTTTTGACCCGCGCGGTTTGAGCGCACCGGAACGGGAAACCCTGGCGCGCGAGGTGAAAACCTGTCTCGCCGCCCTTTCACCGGTGGTTGCGCCGCGATGAGGCGTGATGAGAGTGAAATAAATCGGAAAATGTAACCGCCAAGGGCGCAAAGACCGCAGAGATTTTTTCCACAGAAGCCAACGAAGCAAACGAAGAAAAGAAACGGCTCCTTTAACCGCAAAACGCGCAAAGAACCGTTTTCAAATCGTATATCCTAAATCGTATATCGTAAATCGCTGCGTTCTCTGGGTCCTCTGTGGTTAAATTTCGGACCTGGGACGGTTCGTGCCGCTTCGTTCAGTTCGTTGGCTTCGGTTCACAGGTTTTTGCCGGCAAGTCGCGCATTGGTTCTTGCCTCATCCGCCCGCTGTGGTTAGAGCTTTGGGTGTCGGGCCGCAGCCCGCGTTCACCCATGACCGCCATCATCGCGACAGTGCAATGGTCGGAAGCAGAGCCTCCGGTTGAGGTTTCGACGCGCCATGAGCTCGACCAGGCGCTCCACCAGGTCGCGGCGCTTTGCACTCCGGGGCATCCCATCATTGTTGCCATCTATGTCCATGGTTACCAGGTCGGAATCGGGATTGGCCTGCACGAGAGCTTTGTCAGTATCAAGCGCCCGGAACCCGACGCGCCTGAGTCCTGTTTCATCACCGTTGGCGGCAGTCCGGCAAAGCGCGGAGTTGTTTTTTTCTTTCTCAACACCCTTCACACCGAGATACCCCGGCACAATCTCATCCCGACCTCCCGGGCGCGGGAGGTGGTCAGAGAGTTCTTCGAGACGGGCCGCCGTTCCACGAGCGTCAAATGGGAGCAGTTGCGATAAGTACTGCGGCGTAGCCCGGGTGAAGACGGGAGCCCTCCGCCTTCCGCCTTCCTGGCCGCGTGGTACTGACACAAAGACCGGAGCCCTCAGCCTTTATCCTTTGCCGTTCTTGATGTCATCTTCGTAGGGCACGTGGTTCGCCTCGGCCCAGCCGATCACGAACGCCTTCATGGCCTCGCCACGGTATCCGAACCATTGGTCCTGAATCCCCAGCCGGTAGAGCGTGTCCTTGAAACGGTGGAAAGCGCCGTGGCCCTTGATCGCACGCCAAAGCTGTTCCGCGGCTTTCGCGTCGGGCAAGGACCCGATGAATCGCTCCATGTGCCGGTATTCGTTGAACTCAAACTTGCCCGGCGGATCAATGAAGCGGTCCCCGCTGTGGTTCACAATCGCCCGCGCCGTTTCGACTTCTTCCTTCTGCCAGCCCGGCACGCTCGTCAACGCTTCGTCGTCGCCCTCTTCCACCGCGCTCAGGACATCGTCCGCCACGCTGACGACCCGGCCGGTGTGCCGGTCAAAATAGGTGCGCCGCTCCATGGACTCGAACTCGAGCGCATCTGTCAACTCGCTCAGTTTGGCGAGTGGGTTCATACAGCGACTCTAGTCCCGCCCGGGACGACACGCAATCGCCCGCACTTCCATCCGTGAACCACTGGAAACGCGCGAACTATCTGGCCGCCAAAGGCGCAGAACAGGCAAACATCTTCTCCAGCAGGATTCAGCCTTTGCTTTGGCCTTGCCGGACTTCACTGCTGCAGCACGGCGATGGCTTTCTGAACCGCCTCTTCGGTGTCAAAGGCCAGATGCAGAATGAACTGCGTGCCGATGACCGCGCCGGAGAACCCGCGCAGGTTCAGGCCGGCCTGACCCACCTTCTGCGTCACTTTGGCGGCGATGCCGGGTTCGTTCTGCCCTTTTACCTGCAACGAATGCAGGTGGTTACTGACGGTGAACCCTTCCTCCGTGGCCGCGTCGATCTCCTGGTCGCCGCGCAGCGGGGTGACAAACACCACGCCCGTCCCCGGTTTATCAGGTGATCGGCGCGCGATGATGAAACCGAGGTCAGCCCCGGCCTCGGCGAGCGTGGCCAGCTTGTTTCCCAATGCTCCCGGTTTGTCCTCCACACTGGCAACCCAGACTTCCTCTTGTTCGGCAATCGCATTCATGGTTTCAGTCTCCTGGTTAGTGGTTGGTGGCTGTTGCTGGGGCCCGGAACGGCCCGAGCCGCATGATTCACGCTATCACAGTCGGGCTGGCCTGTCACCCCGGCAAAACAACCGGTGCGGGTGTCCCATAGGTAAAGTTATAGTCGGGCTGGTGCTGCTTGTTTAGCTGATAGACCCCAACCTCATCGAGCAGGATCCCATGAAAGCGGACATACTGGAATCCGGTAACCTGCTTTACCGCGCGAAGATCGCCGCGATAGCTGCTGCGCAGGGAGAGGATGGCTCGTCCCGAGCCGAACATTTCTTCCCAGAAGTGCGGGAAAGGTGTAGAGTGCGCCGAAGCCTCGACGACAATTCTTTCGCTCGGTTGCGCATTTGCCGGCAACAGAATCGCAACCGCAACAAAAACCATAAAAACAATTCTGAACTTCTTCACCTTGTCTCTCATCGCAGGCGACTCTCAACTTACAAGACTCGCCGAATCATCAACGCTCTCGGCCTATTCGGTCGGATCAGGCGCGGTAAACAGAGGATTGGGCTTGTTGGTCGGATGGAAGTTCATCAGCTCCAGCCGAGTCCCGTCGGGATCGTACAGGTTGAATTGGTATTTGCCATCTCCACGTCCGATGTGTGGCGCAGCGTCGTGCCGGCAGCCAAGCCGGTGATCGCCAACCAGCACCTTGAACTCATCCGGGACCGATACTTCGCCGATGGAAAAATGGTCCATGCTGCCCAGGCGCCGTTGCGTGATGTCCGCGGGAATACCGCTGCCTGATTC
>DASZAB010000108.1:0-112946 GCA_035945675.1 Verrucomicrobiia bacterium
TATTTCCGAGGCTCGCTTTGCTGAAGGAAAAATATCGGGGGCAGGAATTCAGACGCCGCTGCGCCAGTTTGGGGATCTTCGGCGTCACTCTGCATTGTTACCGTTATGCCTGGGCGGAACGCGCCAAGCAGTGCGGCTATCCCGAACGCTTCGCTCAGGAAGCGCTCGGACACAACAGCTACAAGGTGTGGACGTTGGGGAGGTCGAGTGATTGGTAGCGTCCCTTGCCGCTCACCGGTTCCCGGTTGACTCGGCAATAGACAAGTGGATGTTCGGCCAAGCGCGACCAATCAGCGGAGAACTCACTGGCGATGGCGTTCGGTTCATACATCCAGATATCTGGCGGGCTTCGGTTGATCCTGTGGGACAACCGGTGCGCCGATCTCCTAAATTCTTAAATCCAGCTTTCATTTTCCATCTCGATTTTCAGGAAAATCCGTCCATAAATGTCGCGGCACCAGTCGCTATTGGTCGGCAGTGAGTTTCACCTAAATCTTCACCTAACGAACGGTGAAAGAGCAATAGACGAACAACCGACTTTGGTCTGCGATCCACCGCCGCCGCGCCATCCGTGGGCAGTGCCGCGACCGGACGAAGCACTGCTTCACAGCTTGGATGGTTCCCATATTTCGAACTGTGGTCCGGGTATTGAGAAACCGGGTGTATTATCGACGAATGGACGATGAACCCGTGCGGTCTTGCCCCCGGTCAACTTGGCGACGGCTGGACGGGGACCTGGTCTCGCGCGCAATTGAAGCAGTCGGGACGATCGGTTTAAGTGGCCATATCTCTGCCGAGAATTGCTGATTGAAGGAATTGCCTGCCATATTTCGGCAACGATATGATGGGAAAGGCATCTGGACAAACCGCAGGTAGGCAATGTTGCGCCTGTAAGCGGCGGAAAAGCTGCTATTTTGATTCCGTAATCGAAGGAATTGCTTGGTACCAATGAATCCGGCAGAGAATTCCTTCAGCCGACGGCAAAGATATCGCCAAATCGGGAGTTATATTATTACCCTTGGTCTTTGCGAGCAGGTATTAAACCAGTTCGATTTGGCACAGGCTGCCGATTCATCCCGATCCCACGCCCGGACAAATTGCGTATCAACTTTATCTCAGCGGTGGAAAACGGCGTACCATCGGCGCGGAAAATGTCATGAAACCAGATCGTCGGCTCCTTTGTGTAAGGCTTGACCCACGAATTCCACGGATAGATGGTTTGCGATTTGCCATTCACGAGCCCCCAATTGTAGGCTGCCACATCATTTTTTTTGAGAATTGGAAGAATACCCTGAAAAGTGGAATTATTGCCGCGGGCCATATATTCAGTGCAAAGCACGGGCCGCCCCAATTTTTGCAGGCCTTCAATGCGCTTCTGCATTTCCATTTTGCCTTCGTAACAATGGAATGAAATAACATCTGATTCCTCCAGGCACAGCTTTTGAATCTCTGTGGGATGGTCTAAATAATCACCGAGCCAGACACCAACTGTCAGAGGTTGCGAAGGGGCGACTGCGCGTGCCCAGATGAAAGTCTTACGAAGCAGTTGCGTGGCGAACTTTACCTTATCAGATTCCGGGAGTTCAGTCTTGTTACCGTCCTGTCCATAGGCCTGGCGATTTGGATTGTCCGGCTCATTAAACAAGTCCCAAGCGAGCACCCGGGGATCGTTTCGGTAGCGGGTCAACAGCCCGACAACATACGGCTTCAATTCATCCTGCTTTGCCGGGTCTTCGAGATACTCGCGGCCGGGAGATTGCACCCAGCCCGAGTTATGCAGGCCAGGCACGGGGTCGGGTTGCTTGCCTGGTTTTGGATAGGGATTCCACACTCCATCAAAAATGACGAACAACGTCTTGATGCCGTGCCGATTGGCGATCTCCAAATATTTGTCCACTCTGGAATAGAAACCTTCCGGATCCTCCCGCCACGCGAGGTCATGCAAGAAGACGCGCATCGTGTTCATGCCGATGCTCTGTGCGTAACCCAACTCACGGTCTATGGTTGCCGGATCAAACGTCTCCGCCTGCCACATTTCAAGCTGGTTGATCGCCGTGCTGGGGACAAAGTCGGCGCCTACAAGCCATGGATACGAGTCATACCAAGCCCGCGCTTGTTCCGGGGTCCAACGGCCCGACGCAGGGGGTTCGGGGGATTCTGCCGCAAAAGAATATCCGCAAAGCAGGAAAGTGGTTGCCAGTACTGAAACGTAGCGTTTCATAAAATCTATTTTGATGCCGCCGCATCCCAAAAACCAGGGAAGCATGATCTCATCATCCTATTTTTCCGGCATTTCGTCATGGGACATGAAATGGCCTCATCAGACGTCTAAAATCCAACATTTTTATATTGTTCACCCGGCGGATCCTTTGCCGAATGCAGCGACCAGAGCGTCGTATTGTTTGCGCGTGATGGGAAGCATTGAACCGTGACGGACCCTGGGTGGGACATGAAATTTGTCCCAGGCAGGTTGTTGATTCCCCGCCACCTGAAACCAGGGGCCGTCGAGTTTGGCCGCGACCGAAAGGCCATAGGCAACTCCCGGATACTGTTCGTAATAAAGATACCAGGCCCTTCCGTTGGGCGAGGGAATCAAAGTGGGCGCCTCGCGGAAATTCGGACTGACAGGCGGCCCCGGTTCGGAATAGGGTCCCAACAGGCTCGCGGCCCGGCAAATCCGGATGGTTTTGCCGGTGGTCCAATCCAATGTTGGATAGCGCTCATCTTTGATAATGGCGTAATAAGTGTCGCCCTCTTTCCGAACGATGACGTCTATGGTGGCCAGGTCCCAGTTAAAAAATTTGCGGGGCGGCTGGGAGAAGGTCACCAAATCCTTGGACGTGACAAACAAGGTGCGCTGGCTGGCCCAATAAGGTTCGGGCAGATTCGTTTTGCCGAGGTCGTGGGGCGTGTGCCAGGTGAGGAGGTATTGTGAGCTTGTTTTGTCGAAGAACAGCTTGGGCGCACCAATTCGGGGCAGGGCTTTGGGATAATCCGGCACCTGCTTCAAATCCGGAACGTAGTCGCTGTATTTCTTCCAGGTGATCAAGTCCTCAGAAACCCAGAAGTTGATATCGGGCGCAGCATCACCGCGGTTACCCACCAGGTAATAGCGGCCGTCGTGCCCCTGGCAGATACTGGCATGACCATGATAGTCCTCGAAGACGCGCTTGCCGCCGTTGAGCATTTCCCAGTGCAAACCGTCCAGGCTGACACTGTAATAAAGGCGGCCGTAGTCGCCATCCATCATGTGAGCAAACAGGTAGGCTTCGTATTTCGGCGTCTCACCAGGCCCAACCTGTCCTGGAGGGTCAGGCATCTGGGCTCGAGCAAAAGCCGTCAAGAGCAGGCTGGCCACCCAACACCAGGCTTTCAAAGGAAAGCTCATTCGACAACCGGAACGTAATTTGTTTGTTGCTGTTTCCACCATTTCAAGGGCCCAATTGCACCCGATAAAAGCGCTGTCGGAAATTGGTCGCAGCCGGATCCGTAAACAGAAACGGCAGCGCAACCGGATTGGTCACCAGCAGCAGCTGCCAACCGCTTGAGAGATTGGTGCTGGCGTAAATCGAATAGTCCGGTCCGGCGCTGCCGCTGATCGCGGATTGGAACATTCCAGTGGTAATGGCGGGCGCTGAAAAGGCCGGGGGGGATGGTTGCAGAACGACCACGGAGAAATTTTGCGTCGCGCTCATGGGCGGCGTGCCGCCGTCGGTGACAACCACGGCGAACAGATTCGTTGAAGGAGATTGTGAAATCGTCGGACGCCATACAATCAGGCCGTTGGTGGGGTTGATGGTTGCGCCTGCCGGTTGTGCCGCAAGGCTCCAAGTCAGGGTTTCCGCGGGAACATCGGAGTCGGTTGCGGCATTGGTCACGAGCAGCGTTTGTCCGGCGGTGATCGTCGCATCGGCAACCGCCGCCAATATCGGCGGCGTGTTGGTCGGAAGCAGGGCGCCGGTCAGCGAAGTAATGGTCGTCTGCATCTGCTGCAAATCAGGTTTGAGGATTTTGCGGTCGAACGTCTGCAACCCCGCGAGTTCAATTTCAACATCGCTGATCTCGGTATAGACCGCCGCGCTCATTCCATTGGTTTGAATCAAGCCCGGCACTTCGCCGGCCAGCGATTCAAACTGGGGAGTAACCGCCGTGGCGGCCTGAGCCGGAGGAACGTCGCTCGAACTGGGCGACCAGGTGTGACCGGCAACGCCGAGCCACACCCCCCCAAATTCTCCGCATGCCACCGCCTGATTTGCACTGACAGAACATTTCGGATCTGGATAATTGTGGGTGTCAGCCACATCGCCCGCGCCGACCCAAATCCAGCCGCTGGCCTGGTTGACGAGGCGCGAAGGGTCAAGGGTTTTTACCAATGAAACCAGGTAGGGGGTGTTGGTCTGGCCCACGCCATTCCCGGCGCCAGCCTCACCCTGGCCTTCGTTAAAAATATCCCACATGATAATCGCAGGACTATTCCAGTGATTCGTTACCATGGCACTTAGTTCCGCAATAAAGTCCAACGGATCCACCGGCGGTGGCGAGGGATTGCTGGTGTAGGAATTACAACTCGGCATGTCCTGCCAGACCAGGATTCCGAGCCGGTCAGCCCAATAATACCAGCGCTGCCGCTCCACTTTGAGGTGTTTGCGAACCATATTGAAGCCCAGCGCTTTTTCCATCTGCAGATCATATTCCAGCGCGGCGTCGGTAGGCGCAGTGTAAACGCCATCGGGCCAGTAGCCCTGATCCAATGGGCCAAACTCGAACGCGAACTGGTTGTTGAGGAATATTTTCATGAAGCCGTTATTCGTGCCGAGACTGATCTTTCTCATGCCGAAGTAACTGGTGATGGAATCCAGCGTCGTCGAGTTGCTCGTCAGCGTGACTTGCAGGTTGTAAAGATAGGGATTGTTCGGAGACCAAAGTGTCGGTGACGGGATATTTAGATATAATTTATTGCCGGGCAGCACCGTGGTCGAGGCAACCAGATTGGTTCCCGCGAAGGCATAACCGTTTACCCGCAACCCGTTCGTTGCACCGTTAATGGCAATGTTCACGAGCAATCGATTGTTATCAATGTCCGGCGTCAGATGAATGCCGCCGATGCTCGTCGGCGGCACCGGTTCCAGCCACACCGGCTGCCAGATACCGGAGGACGAGGTGAACATGATTCCCGCTGGATAGAGCGTTTGTTTGCCGCGCGGCTCGCCACCGTTGTCTTCCGGACTGTAAACCCGCACGATCAACTCGTTTGTGCCGCCGTTGAGATATGGCGTGATATCGTAGCTGAACGGATTGTACCCGCCGGTATGGATTCCCGCACTCTGACCGTTGACATAAATTTGCGACTGCCAATTGACCGCCTCGAAATGCAAAATGATCCGCTGGCCGGACCAGCCCGCCGGCACGGTGAATGGCTGCCGGTACCAGGAAAAGGGGTAATATTGCATGACCCCGGAGAGGGCCGACTCCATCGGGAAGGGCACAAGGATAACGCCCGCAAGATTCTGGCCTGTCGGAACCGGATCGTTTGTCGCCCCGGGTTGAAACTGCCAGACACCATTCAAGTTCATCCAGTTGGACCGTACCAATTGGGGACGCGGATATTCGGGCAAAACGTTGGTTGGATTCACCTGTTGTGCCCAGTCAGTCATCAACGGCGCCTGCTTGGATTGCCACGGCATCCCGCCGCTCGCTGCGGTGGTGACGACGAGGTCAATGGATTGGTTCGGAATATTCGTCACCAGTTGCGCCACCATCCCCGTCGGCAAGGAGCCGAGCGTAAAGCTTCCGTTGCCTGTGCGCGCAGCATATTGCAGGAGTGGAACCTGGCCGGGCGAAAAATTATAGCCGGCGATATTGACGGTAGTGGGACCATTGGCCATCAGCGAAGTGACATGAAGCGGGGCAGCCGACTGGCCGCCCGTGCCCGCAAAGTTAAAATTTAGTCCACCGCCGGTCGCCCCAATCGTCAGCGCCGGCAAGGAAAGTTGCACATTGGCCCTGGTCAAAACCACGCCGAAAGTCGCTCCGCCGGAAATGGTGCAACTGGACGAGGCAAATGTGTTGGGCGCAGAGACCGTCAAGGTCCCATTGCTCACGATGGTCGGACCGGAATAAGACAGATTGCCCGAAAGGGTCAGCGAGCCGGTGCCCAGTTTGGTCAGGCCGCCACCGCCGTTTGCCAGCGCCTGGCTGATGGTGATATCATGACCTTCGGTATTGATGACCGCGCCGCCGGTTTTTACGGTCATACCCTGGCTGGCTTGTAGAAAATTCGCCGAACTGGTGAGTGCGTGCAGAGTGCCACCGTTAAAATTAAAAGCGCCGTTGCCACCGGGGTCCGTAATCTGCGTGACGAACAAATCGCCGCCGTTCAAATTGAATGCGCCGTTGGCGCCCGAAAGTCGCGTCAAAAGAATAATGCCGAGAACATCCGTGCCGCCGTTCAAATTCCAGGTCCCATTGGCGCTTTCCGCTATCCAGGTTTGGGATACGGTGTTGGTCAGCGCGCCACCGTTTTGGTTCACCACGCCCGTGCTGGGCGTGGTGGCCAGGGTGATGTTGCCGGTGTCGCCGGGCACCAGGGTGATGCTCCCGCCGGAAAACTCCAGGTGGCCGATGCCGCCGAACCGGCCGATGGCGAACCAGCCGCCAATGTTTACGGCGCCGCCGGTCATGATCATTTTGCCGGTGCCACCGGCACCGCCGTTGTAGCCTTCGCCGAGCCAAACATCAACCCCGGGAGGCGTGTTGATGGTGCCACCGTTCATATTCAACGTACCCGTGCCGCCGGGGCCAAAGTCTCCGTCCCCGAGACAAAACGGAGTTTGTCCGACGTTGAAGGTGCCGCCGCTGATGGTCAGAACGCCACTGCCAACCTCGCCGACATGCGCCTGTAACGACACATTGACCACGCCGTTGCTCAACGTGTAGTAGCCGGCCGAATTGGCGCTGTCCCCCAATCGGAACCAGCCGTTGACGTCACTGGTGGAGCCCGTCTGCAAATAGGAGCCGGAGGCACTCGCTCCGTCACCGGCGCGGATATCCCAAGGACTCCAGACCGGGTCGCCCGGCCGGATGAGAACGATGTTGTTTGAGCCGCTGTCATTGATGGCATTGACGCCGCTGGGCACGCCGGATGGATTCCATGAGCTGGCAACGTTGAAATCGCTGGTGCCGCCCTGCCAGTAAGAATCGGCAAAGGCGCCATTGGCCAGGGACAGCAGCGCGGCGGCAAAAAAGCGCGTCACTACCATGAGGGCACGTCCGGGGACGCCGCCAATTCGCGGTACACCTGCATCGTTCTGAATCAGCGGTTTTGTTATCATCCTGGTTCCTTGGCGTTGTCGGGCCGAACCTTTCTGGTCCTGTCTCGCAAAGCTCGGGAAAGCATGTCCATCATAATGACAGTTTACCAGCAAGTCGTCATGGCACATAAAATGGCCTCACTGATTTGGTGATGCGGACGCGCCCGGAGACAATGGAAAAGAGCCACTTTAAAGAATATCACGGGCATCCGGCCGTGTCAGCGTTGAAGATACTTGGCGACCGCCGCACTGCGGGTGTGAACCTGCAGTTTCTCGTAGATGCGGCGGATGTACCCCCGGACAGTATGTATGCTCAAACCCATTTTATCGGCGATGGCTTTATACGGCTCGCCAGCCGCAAGCAAATCCAGGATTTCCTGTTGCCGCTCGGAGAACAGCAGGTGGACTCCGCCGCTGGTCTTGCCAGGACCGCCGGAACGCTGCAACAGTTTCACCACCTTGCGCGCGATGGTGGCCGACATCGGCGAGCCGCCGGCCAGGATCTCATGAATGGCTTCGAGCAGTTGTTCCGGCGGCTGCCGTTTCAGCAGATACCCCGTTGCGCCAGCCATAAGCGCGTCAAAAATCAAATCCTCTTCTTCAAACACCGTGAGCATGATGACCAGGATATCCGGCATTTTTTCCTTCAGGCGGCGCACACATTCGATGCCGTCCATGCCTTTCATTTTGATGTCCATCAAAACCACGGAAGGCGGCTCCGCGGGCAGATTGGCCAGCGCGTCCTGCGCGCGCCCATACTGGCCGACACAGACCAACCCGCCTTTGACAGTGAGGTATCGAACGATGCTGTCACGCAGGCCGGCGTCGTCGTCCACGATGGAGAAGGTGGTTGGCTTATCGGGCATTTGTTGGGTGCAGGGGCAGCACGAATTTGACGAGCGTCCCGCTGCCGGGTGAGCTGCTGATTTGACATTTGCCGCCGAGGGAATGCAAACGGTGACACATTCCGGAAAGTCCAAGATGTCCGGCGGTCTCGCATTTCCCGGCTGCCGCACTCTGGGTCTGAACGTTGAAGCCGCAACCGTTGTCCGCGATAGAAATCTCAATTGTTCCGTTGTCGCAGGTCAATTCCGCGCTGACCTGCGTCGCCGCCGAGTGTTTGAGGGTGTTCGCCAGCGCCTCCTGGAAAGCGAGAAAAATGTTGTGCCGCGTCTCCGCCGTAAGCTGGATGGCCGGCAAATTTTCCGGGAAAGCCAGCCGGCACCGGATGGGGGTGGTTTGAAAATATTCCGCGGCGTAACGATTCAAATACGCCGACAGTCTCTCCAGCGAGTCGTTGCGCGGATTGACCGCCCACAGCATCCGGTCGAGCGACTGCAACAGCTCGCGCGCGGTTTTGGAGAGCGAATCCACCGGACCATCCACCTGACTGGGACCCTTTGCCTCCGCTTTTACGACTTCACTCAGGTAGGAAATTCGCGCCAGCTTCGATCCGATTTCGTCGTGCATATCCCGTGCAATGCGCGCGCGTTCGCGCTCTATTCCATGCCCGCGCTCCAGCCGGTCAAGTTCCAGCCGGTGCCGACGACGCAAAGCAAGCGTCACCGCCAGCGCCAGTCCTCCGCAGATGGCCGCGAGCAAAATGGTTTTGAACCACCACGTTTCCCAGAAAAACGGCAGCACGATAAACGCCACGCTCGCGCCGGTTTCGTTCCAGATGCCATCATTGTTCGCCGCGAGCACCCGGAAGCGGTAGCTGCCCGGCAACAACGGCCCATAGCCAAAGACGCGCTGGCCCATGCTTCCACGCCACTGTTTTTCCACCCCTTCAAGCCGCCATTTGAAACGCACCTTGTCCGGCTCGGTGAAGTTGATGCCGGTGAAACGGAACTCGACGTAGTGCCGTCCCGGCGCAATGCGAAGAAAATGCCTTTTATCATTGACGACGGGGGTAATGTCGCACGGTTCACCATCCACGCGCATTTCCTCGATGATCACGGGCGGCGCGCGCCGGGTCACCGTGATTTCACGCGGGTTGACTTCGACGAGGCCTTTGACCGTGGTAAACCATAGCCGCCCGTCGCGCGAGCGCCAACATGACGGCTGGAACCAGCCGGAATAGGCCTGCGCCGGAAGACCGTCATAATGGCCGAACACAGAAAGGACGATATCATTGGTTGTGCCCGCGGCGAGGCGTTTCAAATCTCTTTTCGACGCGCGGAAAATTCCCTTGTAGGTGCCGCCCCAAAGATTGTCATCCTCGTCTTCCAGCAATTCCGTGATGCTGTTGTCAGGCAGACCTTGCTGCGCGGTGATCCGTGTAAAATGTCCGTTTGCCAAATGCAACAGGCCATCGCCCAGCGTGCCGACCCAAACGCCGCCATCGGCATCCGGAAGCAGCGCGGAGACACGCGCATTGGGCCATTCCTTTGGGGGATGATATTGCGCGAGTGTGCCGTGAGTGAATTGCCATACATCGCCGGGCTCCGTTCCAAACCACAAGGTGCCGGGTGGCCCTTCCGCGATCGCCCGGACGCCGATATTCTCGACGAATCCGCGCGTGCGATCAAACGCCGAGAACACGCCGTTTTGAAAATAATACGCGCCGGAGCCGTTGCAGAACCAGACGCGGCCCTGGCTATCCTGCATCATGGCGTTAGCCACGTGGTCGCGCAGTCGCTCCAATGGAAAGGACCACGTGACGTCGGTGTTCGCGGAGCGAATCTTGTTGTTCACGCAACGAAAGACCCGGCCTTGGAGCGTGCCGATCCAGACACCGTTCGTCGCATCGGGACAAACCGTGACACTTTCAATCAGCGGATCCGGATTTGGTGTGAGCGGGACGGGAACAAATTTTTCACCGGCTTTGCGCGCGAGACCGCCCGTCGCCGTGCCGACCCAGATCGTGCCCTGCGCATCCTCGCAAACGGATTGGGCAACGTCGCCGGGGATGCCATCGGCCGCGGTATATTCCTTGAACAACTTGCGGCGGATGCGCGCGAGGCCGGCTTCTTTCGTGCCAATCCAGATGTTGCCCTCGTTATCTTCCAGCCAGCAGGTGATGAACTTGCTCGGCAGGCCGTTTTCCAGCGTGAGCAGGGCCGCCGCGCCGTCCGGGCTGACATGCCAAAGGCCGGTGCCGTATTCGATCACCCACAACCCGCCCTGCGAGTCCGCGAAAAAGCGCAGTGGCTCATGATTGGGCGACGGTTGGAATTCCGGCGCCGCGGAAGCCCATTTTCCGCCGGACACCTTCCGGAGCTCGTCGCCATCCCAAATCCACACGCCGCCGTCCCTGGTGGGGATTATTTGGCGAATCCCGTGCGGCGCGGGACCGTTCGTGGGCGTTTGGTCGGTGAAACCGTTTTGCGTCATCACGCCGAGGTGATTGCCAGCGGCGACCCAAATTTCACCCGCCTCATCCTTCGCGAGCGCTTCCGCCGGAAGGCCAGGGTTGAACACACTGAACTGGGCATTGCTCGGCGAGGTAAATTGCATTCGCGCGACTTTATGATCATAGGTGACGTACCACAGCGCGCCATCGGGCGCCTGGCTGAACCGGCCCGGCGGCGGGTCGGGCGGAGGTGGTGTAAGCGCAATACGCTGCGCCTCGTTGACCGTGCCGTTTCGCAGGATGCGGAACACCGCATTTCCGTAGGCAGCCAGATAAACCGCGTCGGCATCTTCAGTGACCATTCGAATTTGAAGCGGATGCCAGCGAGGCTCGGCGTTGGGTTCGCGCACGAGGTGGAATTTTCCGCCCGTCAGGCTGGCGATGGATTCATTGCCTGCCGTAATCCACAATGTGCCGCGTGAATCCACGCTCAACGTTTCAAATTCCACATCTTTCAACTCCGGCGTCGTTTGCGGATTGAAGATGACGAAACGGGCTCCATCGAAGCGCGCTAATCCGCCGCTGCGTGTGCCGACCCACAGGTAGCCGTTGGGCGTCTGTGCCAGGCAGTTCACCGAGTTTTGCGGCAAACCGTCTTCCGAGCTCCAAACGTTGATAAGATAATCCGCTGCGGCGGGCGGTGCGGTCTGCGCGCGCACAGCCACCGTCATCACGACAAAAATCCCGGCAAGCCGACGGGAAAGCATTTTGCGCAACCGTAAGCGGTTGGGGGACGTCATTGGCAAAACTTTTAACGGGACGTCAGGGCATTGACCAGATCGAATACGAATTTATTCAGAGTCTTTATTTTGTTGGCACTCCGGCGGAGAATTGGCCGGGCATGCGGCCATGCCCGGCCTGCGCTCGATACGGATCAAACCCTGACTTACTGTTTGAGCCGGTAATAGGTCTTAGACTGGGTTGGGGGCAGAGTCAGGTTATTCAGACCGTTGATCACGGTTGGCGTTCCCGCGACGGTATTCCAAGTGCCTCCGACGAGATTGGTGGCAGATTGCAGAGTGAATCCCGTGGCGTTGGCCGGCCATTGGAGAGTTACTTGCGAACCCGTGGGGGAGATCTGCAACTTGGGGCCTACGATCACTTCCGGTCCCGCAGCGTACAGATTCGCAACCTGGCCGGCGGTCAATGAACCGTTCCAGATGCGGAAATCCCAGTATTCGCCGCTAAACATCGGGTCTGGCCACTCATCGCGCGCCAGCCAGTTGTCGGTGTCCGGCAAGCTGGACCACAGGGCAGTATTAGCAGCCGTGGTTAGCAACTGACCGTTCAAGTAGAGCTTGTCCAGTTGACGATCTTGATCGTGGGTCCAGACAATTTGGCTTAACACTCCTACTTGGAGCGGGTTGGGGCCCTGCATCGTTACGTCATAAGTTGGATTCTGATCCCATTCCGCCCGCAGCACGTTATTGGCACCGTCGTCAGGGCAAATCATCACATATTGCCCGCCACCTGATGAGACGCCGGGCGTGGCGGCCTGGCCGAAGTCAAACATCTCCTGCCAGACGCCGCCCCCATACCATTTAACCCAAATTTCAAAGCTGGCCTCGTTGGGCAGACCGGAAACGATGCCTTGGCCGGCAGGGAAAGATGCCCACACACCATTGGTAGCGGGTGTTCCGCCTGTGCCCGAGTTCGAGGCAGGATTGTTGGTAATAGTGCTCATTTTCTGCCCGTCGAACGTCGCGGGTCCATAAACGGTGCCATTAATATTGGCAACGACATCGGTAATCGTAGTGCTGCCCGGAGGTTCATTGAAGCGCCACCGGTGCAAGAGCGACGGCCACGCATTCGTATCCGCCACGTTGAAGACCACCGAACCGGACACATTGCTATATGTGGCGGTGACTGTCGAAACGCCCACATTTTGGGGGACAAAGCTCCCATTCACAATGGTCCCCACCGAAGGGCTCCCGCTGGTGACGGTAGTTTGCGACAAAGTCGTTACATCCACATTCGCCACGCTGGCAAAGTTTGCCAGCACCAAGACCGGCACGCTCAATCCATGAGCGTCCACATTCGTGGTGGGAGCCTGAACGGTGACCGACAAAAGCGGGCCCGGATTGGTGACGACATTATCCGGACCGGCGGCTGCATCGATTGCCAACTGCAGCTCTGATTCCAGCCCCGAGTAAATTCGGAACTCGTCCAGAGTCGCGATGAGATAAGGGTCACCGCTGCCGTACCATTCAGATCGCCCAATGTAATTGTCGGGATCGGGAGTGCTGTAAAGCGCCTGCGGAATATTGCCAGTGCCGACCTTGCGACCGTTCACGTAAATTGAGTCCGATCCAGCCAGGTAGTTGTAGGAAACGGTCACGCAGACTTCATTGCTTAAGGGCAGTGCCACGGAGCCATCAAATGAAGTTGCTAAATTGCCCAAGCGCACCTTGTGGGTGGCTGGATTGTTTGGAATCAAGGCAAGGTAGCTTACTCCTGAGACCCCATTATTGGTTCCAAAGGCCCACAGTTCCGCAAAATCAGGGTTGGGATCCTGGTTATTCACCCAAGTCTCAAAGGTCGCGTTCGTCAGCGCCGACAACATGCCAGACGGAAGCTGCACGTAAGCGGAACTGGCGTTGCCATCCAAATTAAGTTGGCCGGTGCCGGTCAGGGTGGAAGTTCCTGAGCCATTAATCAATGTTCCATTGGCGCCGCCGACCGAATCCGTGATGGCCGTGGATCCCGCCGCCCCGTTAAAACTATAGCGATGCAAGAGTACTGCCGGTTGTATACTCACATTAATCGCCAACGCCGCATTCAGGGATTGGTACGATGCGCGAATGGTCGTACTGCCTGCAGCTACCGGGTGAAAATTGCCGTCTGCCCCAAACGTAATTACATTGGTGTTGTCGGATGAATACGTGATCCCAGGCATGGTGGTGATGTTCACGTTGTTCGTAAGGGCGGAATAGGTCCCCAAAATGACCGGAGCAACTACCGCGCCTGCTATCATATTGGTTGAGTTTCCGAATTGAATTGCGGTCAGGCTGCCAGGTGAAGCGTTGGTAACGCCAGTTCCGGCCTCGTAGTCCGCTTCGACTTGAGGCGGCGTTACGGCATTATTATAAATACGAAATTCATCAATTGAGCCATTGTAGTAGGGATCGCCAAACTGCGAACGCCCAATGTAATCATTAAACGTATGCCCCACTCCCTGCGGTGTTGCGGTGAAATTCGTCACGAAAGCTACTATCTGGCCGTTGTCATACAGCGCTGCGGTCTGCGCCGCTGCGTTAATGGTGCAAACCAGCATATGATTCTCGCCCGGCGCTGGCCGAGGCCCGGTCAGAGCCTGACCGGGATTAAGATCCAGGCGATAACTGCCACTGACACCGTCGTTCAGGCACACATAGGTCCAAGTCAGCCCACCGGTATTGGTTCCTGGACCGCCCACATCGGTGCCAAAATCGAATAACCGCGCCCAAACGGGTTCCGTAGTAGGCGTGGTCCAAATTTCAAAGGAGACCGACGTGTAATTGCTGATGATGTCGTCAGGCAGATAGACGAAGCCGCTGGTGCCATCCAGCAAGATGGTTCCATTGCCGGGATAGGAGGCTCCAGGATACAAGCTCCCTGTCGCTCCGCCCACCGAGTCAATGGCGTTGGTGCTTGAGGTGGCATCATTGAAGCTATATTCGTGCATTAGTGCTGCATTTGTAATCTGCGTGGCAATCAGCAACAGGACCATCCGAAAGGTCCAGAGTATGAGTTTTGGCAGTCTTATTGAGGTTCTTTTCATATGAGTGCGGTGTTCATTTTGGGATTCGCAGAGTGCAAAGTAACTGAAATGGCTGTTAGTGTCATGGCACATGAAAGGGCCTCACCGGTTATCGGAGACCATGTGCTCCCCAATGCAGAAAAATTCAATGTCACTGCACTAACATCGATGGACATTTTGATATAAGCGATTTTGTTCCAGAAGCTAAGCAACGTTTTTGAGGGCGGCCATTCACTCCGACGCTGACGGCAGACTCCAACTGCCCTCCAGACTGAGTGCCCGTCAAAAGACGTTATCAGCGCGCATCCGACCCGACGGCAGCCAAGAGGCCATTTCATGTGCCATGACAAACTCATAGAAAATTGGATAAGTTAGTCTATATCCGGGTTGTTTTGAGACGGCGCCACACAGGTGTTCGGATGCGATAACTGTCTGTGGTGAGTTGCTAAAAAACCTTGAAAACATAAATGCAAACATCATTGTCAGTCCTAAAAGTGCGGCGTGGCGGACAATCTCCGGGCACAAAAATCGTTATTGCCTTCACCTTGATCGAATTGCTCGTGGTTATCGCCATCATCGCGATCCTCGCGGCCATGCTCCTGCCTTCCCTTTCCAAAGCCAAATTAAGGGCCCAGCAGATTTCCTGCGTCAACAACATGAGGCAGATCGGTATTGCCGGCGTCATGTATATAAATGACAACAAACAATACCCCGGTTGCCTTTCCAGGGCGGGTAATTATTATTACGTCTGGCCGCCGCGGTTGTACAATCTGATGGGCGGCAACCGCAAGGCGTTCACCTGTCCCGCAGCGAAGCCTTGGACTGCCTGGGACACCAATTTGAATCACACACTCGGCGGAACGGCTCCCGATGGAACTTATGACCCCTATGCGATCACCAAAAATTCCTGCTTTGGATTGGGCTACAACGATTGGGGCATTCATTATCAAAACAATCAAGATCGCCCCACTTCCCCGCAACTGGGATTGGGGGGAGACGTTGACGGGTCCTGGTATCAGGGGCCGATCAAAGACTCGATGGTGAGAAGACCAACCGAAATGATTTGGATTTGTGATGTCCCTTCCTTGCCAGTAAATTCAGCTGTGACACCTGGTTTCAACGCCAACGTTGACCCCGCATGCGTCAGTAGCGCAATAGGTCATTCCGCTTGTCCATCGAACCGGCACGACTATCGCACCGATGTTCTATTCTGTGACGGCCACGTGGAAAGCCCGTTGCGGAACGATCTGCGCAATCCCAATAGCGCCTACTGGCGCGCCCGTTGGGACAATGACAACGATCCGCACTTCTCCTACGGTATTTGGCAGTCCAAGCCTGATTGGATCAACACGCTGGACCAATGAATCAAGCCACCGGAGGATAACCACTATTCCCACGCCGCATATCTGGCGCATTAGCCGACTTACCGGATATGGCGCACGATTTTCCGTCCAACTACCGTGCCAAAATGGCAACGAATCAGGAGCATGGCTCCAAACTATTTGGAACATTATTAATTTGGACTTTGAGACGGGTCATGGGTGCGTTCTGGAGGGTGCGAATTCACCCTTACAGCCTTGAACACCAGATGGCAAAAAGGGTTCCAAAAGAACCATTCCTTCCGCCAACTAATCATGTCACCCATACAAGCGTGGGGAATTTGGGCAGGTATGGCGGGGCATGAGGTCAGGCATTGCTGACAGTGGATCTGCGCAAGGCCGGTTCCGTGATCGGCGGCATTCAACCGTTGTCATTTTCCCGGGCGGCAAAATTGACCGAAGCCCCGCCTCGTTTCAGCGATTGGGAAGACGCCTCCAATATGCGAACCAGTTCAAGGCCCTTTTTGCCATCGGTCAAGGGAGTCGTCCCCTGGTTGATGCAATCCAGAAAATGCTGGCACTCGGTTTTCAAAGGCTCCTCGTGCTGGAGATGGGGGACGTGGACGTCTCCATAATGATAAGCATAAGTGAATTCAGCAAAGGTGTCATAGTGCGGCGGCCGTTCAACCCGCATATCGAAGATGCGGATTTTTTCCAACTGGGAAACGTCGTCATAGAAGATCATTTGTTTGCTGCCGACAATGGTCATCTCCCTGATTTTTCTCGGGTCGAGCCAGCTGCTGTGAATGATGGCCGAGCAATTGCCCGGAAAATTGAGCCACATGGCCGTCACATCCTCCACCCCGGGCGTGATATGCGCGCTGCCCGCGCAGTTGAGGGTGACCACTTCCGCTTCCATGATGTGCAGAATAATGGCAATATCATGGGGCGCCAGGTCCCAGGCAACGTTGATGTCTTTCTGGAAAAGTCCGAGATTTAGCCGCCGGGCGCAAATGTATCGAATGTCGCCAATGTCGCCGCGCTGCACGATTTCCTTGATTTTCCTGACTGCAGGCGAATAAAGGAAGGTATGCCCCACCATCAGCACCAAGCCCCCTTTCCGGGCAATATCAATCAACTCCTCGCACTCGCCGGAGGAGGCCGCCATCGGCTTTTCGATAAAGGTGTGCTTGCCGGCCAGGAGACTTTCCCTGGCCATGGGGTAATGCGATTTGACCGAAGTGGCGATGATGACCGCGTCGAGGCCGACACCGTTCAACATGTGACTGTAATTCACCTCGCCTTCCACCTCGGGGTACAGTGATTTAAGATGGCCCAGGCGATTTTCACTGACATCACACATCATTTTCATGCTGCAATCGGGAAGTGACCTGAAATTGCGAATCAGGTTGGGGCCCCAATAGCCGCATCCGACCACACCCAGCTTAATTTGTTTCGACATATTATAAATTCAATTTTGATTCTTTCCTGATCCAACCATATTCGCCATCTCTGGCCTGGACCGCACCGAGCAGGGCTGCTTTCGTAATGAAATGCGACCGGGTGGTTCCATGGGAATGGTTGGTTTTCGGGCGAATGGGAGAAGATGACAATTTCCGGGCCTGGCGTGACTCCAGCATTTGAATGATCAAGGCCGGAATTGTCATCAGGATGATTTTCAAATCCCCCCCGAGGGTTTTGTTTTTCGCGTACTGGATGTCCAGGTGAATCATTTCCACAAAGGTGGTCTTGTTTTTTCCGCTCACCTGCCAGAGCCCGGTCAAACCCGGCACGGCGCGAAACCGTTCCTTCTGCCAAGGCAGGTAGTTGCCGTATTCGTAAGGCAGGCAGGGGCGCGGCCCCACCAGGCTCATTTCACCCCGCAGCACGTTGATTAATTGGGGCAATTCATCCAAACCCGACGCCCGGAGGAACAGGCCAAACGGAATGATTCGGGAATCACCCTTGGAATCCATCTTCTGCATGGGTGTGTCTGAATTCATCAGTTGATACAGGTGTCCTTGATGCGTGGTCGTGTCGGCATCCACAAACATGGTTCGAAACTTGAAACACGTGAAACGCCTCCCCCGATCCCCAACGCGCTCCTGCCGGAACAGAACCGGCCCGCGGGAACCGCTGCGGATCAACAGGACTACCAGCAGGGTCAGCGGAATCAGAAAAGGCAGGGCCAGCAAGGTGAGCAGAACATCCAGCGTTCGCTTCCAGGGCAAACTCTGAAGAGCTGTCCCGCGAATCCCATACAACCATCTTGCAGTTTTAAACATAGTTCAGAAATTCCTGTTGCAGCCTGGCCGGGAAGTAATTCCGGGACTTGTTGAGCGCGGTGCCGACGGTCGCCTTGGATTCGTCCAGCAGCTTGACGACGCGTTTGACGACGTCCTGACTGGTCTTTTCGGATTCGATGACGAGCAACACCATGTCCATGAGGCCGGAAAGCCGGGCCGTGGCGGTGGTTTGGTTGACCGGCGGCATGTCGAAAATAATGTAATCGTATTCACTGGCCTTGAGTTTGGGCATCAACGCCGAAAGTTTCTTGGGCAGGTTGGCCGGCGGGATGTCGCCATTGGCCCGTTCGGCAACGGTGTAGAGGTTGGCTTTGACGAGTTTGGATTTATTCCCGGTTTCCAGGACCTCATCCAGGCTGCAGCCCGGCTCGCCCCTGTAAAATTGCCGGGCCGCCCCCTTGTCGCCGCTGATGTTGACCAGGAGCACGTTGCCGTCGCCAGTTTCGGAAAGCGTGGCGGCCAGCCCGGCGGCAATACTGCTTACGCCCGCGCCGGCGCCGCAACTCGTCACGGCCACCAGCTTCGGTTTGTGAACCGCATTTCTTACTTCAAAATAAACAATCAGCCGGTCGCGCAATCCTTCGTAAAACCGGCGCAGCGGATGTTCGCGATCCCACGGGGCAATACTGGTGCCAGCGGGCATGCCCCGGCCCGTGGTATCGCCGGGTGCGTTGGGCAATAACAACCGTCCGGCGCCAATCCGCCGGGCGCGTTTTCCATAACCGTTTCTTTCCACATCCGGAATGGAAATGAACAGCGGCAATCCGAGCTTGGTTTCGATTTCCGATGGCCGCTTCACCGAGCGGTCCAAAACCAGTTCCATCAAAAAGGCCAGGGCCAGCCCGGTGAGAATGCCGCCGGCCGCCAGCAGAGACACGGTTTTCTCGATTTTTTTCGACCAACCTAACCGTGGCGGCGTCGGAGACTGGATGATGCTGATGTTCGAGGCCTTGCCTTCGTTCAACTCGTCGTCAATGCGGGAGCGCTCCAGGTGGTCGGTGAAGTATTTCAGGTTGGCTTCGGCCGATTCCTTCTTCAGTTGCAATTCGGAAATGGCGGCTTCCGCCTGTTCAAAATTGGCTGCCTCGGTCCAGACCCGGTTGAACTGTGAGTGCAGGAATGCAATTTTTGTTTTCAATGCCGTGACCTGCGTAAAATCGTCTGGCAAATCGTTGGCCATGTCCGTTGTCTCCCGGGCCAAATTCGATAATGGAACAGCCAGGCTTGCCAACGGGGGATATTTTTCTTCCAGTTGATTTTTGATTTTTTGGGCACTGGCAATCTGGCTGCGCACCTCCTTGACCAGCACGTTTTCCTCGGTGAACCCCTGTTGCGTCAAAAAATTGTCCTCCTTGTTATTGAGAAAGACCAGGCGCGCGCAAATCCGCCGATAGGCATCGTACTGCCCGGAGGAAATTTGTGCCGCCGGCTCACCATTGGTCGCCGGGCTGGACGAGCTCAATACCTGCAACACAGCCTGGCGTTCCGCCAGTTCTTCCTCGGCGCTGGAAATTCGATCGCGAAGTTCCTTGATTTGGCTGGAATAGGCATCTTTGGCATCTTCGGTGGAGATCACGCCTCCTTTGCTTTGCGCCTGCTGAATCTGCTTTTCAGTTTGGATCAGTTCACCGCGCAACCGGATGGTTTCATTCGTCAGAAAGTCGCCAAATACGCCGCCGCCCCGCATTCTAAAATGTTTGACAAAATAACCATCAAGGATTTCACCCAGAACTGGTTGGACAATTTCCTTGTCGGGGTGCTGGAAGGTGATGTGAATCACGCTGCTTCCCGGCGTCGATTCCACGGTCAGTCCATTTTTGATGAGATAGGCCGCCGCATTGGTGTCCGCACCATCTCCGGCACCGGCCAGAATTTTCGCGGGGGTCATGGCTTGAACCACCTGTTGCGCCAGATCCAGACTTTGCAGGATCTTGATCTCGGTGTTGATGAGGTTCTCGATTGGCTCGTTCGCCGGCCTGGTTTCCTCCCCCGGCACATGGATCGGCTTCGCCTCCAATGCGCTCAGCGAAAGTTCAGCTTCCGACTTGTATTGCGGGGGATTGATCAAACAAACCGCCAGCGCGGCCAGAATTCCAGCCAGGGAAAAACCGAGGATCAGCCACTTCCTCCGGAACAGGACGAAGTAAACGTCTCCCAGCGTCATTCCCGAAAGCTGCGGGTCCGCTTTATGATCGCTCATGCAAAGAAAGGTTGTTGGTTGCCGGGTGTCCGTTGCTTTTGAGGATTGTCTCTCTGGAGTCCGTCGCAGCGCGGTCCGCCGGCAAGCTTTGGCGGTTGGTATTTGCGGCAAACTCTCTCACTTCATTTTCAGTGATTTGCTCGTAAGCTCGCCCGCAGGCACAGCCCAGAAGCCGGCCGGAGGTGGGAAAAAGTTTTTCTCCACAGCGGCAAATCCAGGCGCGCCACCGGGCCGGACTGCCCACCACCAGGGCATGATTGGGGACGTCATGGGTGACAATGGCTCCGGCGCCCACCATCGCCCAACGCCCAATGGTAATGCCAGGAAGGGTTGTGCTGCCGGCTCCCAGCGTACACCCCTCCTGCAGCACGGTCGGGACAGTCCTCGCCAAATACTTTTTGCTGCGCGGCCGGGAATCATTCGTGAAAATTGCGCCGGGTCCGATGAAGACGTCATCCTCAACGGTCAAGCCGTCCCAGAGAAAGACGCCGCATTTGACGGTCACGCGATTGCCGATGCGAACTCCTCCCTCGATGAAAGTGTGGTCGCAAATATTACAGTCTTCTCCCAGAATCGCCCCACCCACCACGTGGGCAAAGGCCCATACCCGTGTCCCTTGGCCGATGGAGACCCCTTCATCAATCAGCGCCTTGGAATGCGCGAAATAGGCCCGGACCGGCCGATCGCCGGAGGCCGCAGGCCACGCCTGCCCCGTCCCGGGCGGCGGCGAATTTATTTCAGGCCGAACCTGCAGCACGGGTTCCAGCTTCGGGTAATTCCCGGTCGCAATCTCATAAAAATCATGCGCGAAGCAGCGTGCGCCAAAACCTTCCTTCCACTCCAGCAAGCCATGATTCAGGGCACGGCCTTCGTTTTCGTTGGAGGTTCCGAAATCAAAAAAACGCTTGTCCTTGTATTGCTCAATCAGCCAGCTGAACAGGTAAGCCTGCGCACCAGTCCGTCGTCCTGTTTCCGTGACGGCGCCGTACTGCAAGTGCGCCACGGTGGGAGTCTCGTAGATGGTTGTGCCCGCGACAATTTCATCGCCGCAATAGGCCGAGAATTGTTTGATCTGTTCAGGGAAGCGGGACGCGAGCAGGGTGATTTCCTCGAGGGTATGCACGGGTTTGGCTCCATACCGGGCAGCCAATTGGGGTGTCAACACCCGTTCCCAAAATGTCCGAAAGGATGTTTCCTGGAGAATACGGACTCCCGAATTGATCGCCTTTTTTATCAGCCTCTGGTGATGCTTTCGAACGGGGAGCCGGTCCGTCTGCGGGACCGCTGTCGAACTATCCCGGCGATAAAGCCGGGCGTCGAGGAGGAACAAGGCATACGCCACTTCGTCGTCGGGAAGCGTGCTGTAAAAACCCGGAATCCGCTTGTAGAGCAGTTTGGGAATCTGCTTTTGGCTCAGGGAATGCAAAACCACGTGGAAACATGCCAGCACCTCACCCAGCGTCGCGGCGCGCGAGACCACGAGCCCTCCATAAGTCAGCCCTTCATGGCTGATGAGTGTGCCGTTGGCGTTGAGATTTGCCGGCAACACGGCGACCAACACATGGTCGTTGAAAATCATCAGTGAATGGTCGGCGAACCGGTCGCGGTGATAGTCCATGTAGTCACGGGAGAAAAGGAAGGTCGCATTCTTGGCTGCGCTTACGAAGGCGTCCCACTCGCGCTTGCGACTGGCGGTGTATCGCTCCACCGAGAATGCTCCGGCGTCGTTGGGTTTTGGCGCCACGGGGAGATGGCCGTTTTTTGAGAACACCGTGTGCAGGACTTCTTTCACCATAACCAACAACTGGTCGGGGGCATAGGGCTTTACCAGCGTGGCGACGGGTTCAAGCCACGGATTCTGGGCCAGTTCCTGTCTGGGCAATGTTCCGGTGGCCATGATCACCGGCAACCCCATCCGGGCGGAACGCAGCTTCTTGAGCAGTTCAATACCGGTCAGCCGAGGCATGTTGTTGTCGGTGATCAACAGATCGTAGCGGTTGATCTGAAGCGCTTCCCAGGCGGTGGCCCCATTTTCGGCGGCGTCCACCGCGTAACCATGGTGACTGAGCACCTGGCTATTGAGCTGGCGGAGTTGGCAGTCGTCCTCAACCACGAGGATACGATGGGCTGAGTCCACACGGTTTCCCTCCGGCTTGGCGGCGGCCTGGTCACAAGGAGCTGCAAGAAGTTTTTTCATGGGAATGATAAAATTTTGTCGGGATCCAGCTCGAGAATCACAAAGCGATCGTGTCCTCGAAACTCAACGAGGGGCGCATTGACAGCGGGCCGCACCATCTCTTTGGCCTTTGCTTTGCCGCAGGCGGCGTGAACGGCCGCGATCAAAACGCCAGACGTCAGCGGCGTCGGCTTTTGATTGATCATCCTGGCGCGAGCATTGGCAGGAGCAACGACGCCTCCAACCAGGCAAGCCTCCGGCTTCGCCGGAGATCGCTTGCGGGAGGTTTCCATTAATTGATTCATCTTTTGTTGATGGCCGGTGAATTGGCTTTGTTTGCAGAGTTCAAGCGGCCGCACGGAACGGAAACACATAGTGGGCTGGACTCTGCTCGACGGTTTCCTTGGTAACATTTACGAACACCTTCGACTCGTCCCAACTGATCCCATCAACCGAGCGCGTCGGTATCCGCACTTCCTTGCCGGCAAACCGGTGCCCGGTTTTGATGACCAGTTGACGAATCGCCCAGCTCTGGGTGTCCATCATAAAATCGCAGACGTGGCCGGCCATCCCATCGCTCGCCTGGAGGTAGTAGCCGTTCACAGCCTGCGTACTGCGCAGATGAGCCTCGGCAGGTCCGGGTTCGTAGTGCCGGCCATTCCTGCCGGCGGGCTCACTCGGGAGCGGCTTGGGCGGCAGTTCCAAAATCGGAAAACCGCTCATGCCCCACAATCCGTTACCCTGCCAGTAGTAGGGCCAGCCGTAATATCGGTAGTACTCCTCTTCGTATTGCCGCGACACCGGCTTATGCGCCTCAATCGCCGGACTGCCCTCAATCTGTTTCCGCGTCAGGTTCACGGGCAGGAAATTTCCGGCCGGAGGGAAACTGCCGAAGGCATGGGGCGAGAGCAAAACCTGCCGCCCGGGCAGCCATGAACCCGTGTCGGCGACCACATAACGAACTGCCCAGTTCTGATCATCAAAATAAAAGTCCTTCACCTGGCCGATTTCGCCGTCCGCTGCGCCAAGATTGTTTCCGAGTAATGGCTTGATGCTTTGTAACATAATTTTGTCTTTCATATGGTTTGCGCGGGCCGCCACCCGGGAAGCTGGCGTCCGGCATTTGCCCCTTTTAACCGCCCGCCATTGCTGCCGATGGCGTTCAACCGTCCCATTCAAATTCTGCCCAGCAAAAGCAGGACAACGAGAATGGCCAAAAGCACACCCACGCCGCCGCTCGGGTAATATCCCCAACTCCGGCTGTGTGGCCAGGCCGGGAACGCACCGATCAGCATCAGAACGAGCAAAACCAATAAAATAGTTCCTAACATAATATTCCTTTCACTGTGCGAATGGGATTCGCTGTTTATCTTCCGTTATTTCCGCCCCGATGGTCCGGCTGGCGGCGATCGTCGTTCATTTGATTATCTTGGCGGCCTTGATGCGAGCCGGCCGGTTTCCAATTTTTCGGATACTGCCTGACCACCTCCGAATGGTGATGTTCCGGGGAATCATGGAAATCCATCCGCACTGACGGCGAGGAATACAGCGCCTCGACCGATACCCCTCGTGGTGCCGGGTGCGCCACCCACGAAGAGCCTTCGCGATCATACCACCGGTGCGAACGGCTGCCGTAATACATCTGATAGCCGGGGTAATACACGTAATCATCCTGCCCAACAAACCCGACGTCCACCTGGACGGCCGGCTCCATATACACACCGGCGCGCGGCCCATCCACGTAACCCACGCATCCGGTCAGCGTCACCAGAAACGCGGCAGCCAACGCAAGACCGACCTTGTCAGCGTTGAAGAATGGTTTTTTGTCATTCATGGGACGAGCATAGTCCGGCACGGCGCGGGTCGCCATCAGGTGTACTGCTGACTTCAGATTTCGCAGATTTAATTCCTGCTTCCTGCGGGCGGAACCTCCACCCGACTGAGTCGGCAATTTGCGCGCCTTTAAGACGATCTGCCATAACGCAATCAATCGCAGCTGTTCGAGCACCGGCGGGCGACGAGATAACCGATGACCGCCCCGAGGCCCGCGCCGAGGGCGATGGCTTGATAAGGATGTTCGCGCACGACCCGGTCGGTGGCCTTGGCGCCCTTGACCGCCTTCCCTTTCACGCGGCCATAGATTTCCTTGCCGCGTTCCAAGGCGGCGGCGAGACGTTTGCGGGCCTCCCCGGCTTTTTCGCCCGCCACGTCCGCGGTGGCGGCCATCAAAGCGCGCGCGTCTGCCGCGAGCGTGTCCGTTTCATTACTGATGGTTTGATTTGGTTTGTTCATATTTTTGTTTTTGGTTTGTTTGCGTTTTTTAATGGCAAATTTTCCGCGGCGGCGAGATGGGCGGCCTCCGGCGAACCCGTCACCTTCAAAATCGAGTTTCTGCCACCGAACGGGTTGGGCACGGATTCCCGGGCCAGCGGATCGGGCATCCATTGGCCGTCCACAATAAGGCAGTATTCGTAGGTGCCGGGAGCCAAAGCCGTTTCCTTCCACCAATTGCCGACGCCGGAGGAGTGCAGTGCCTTGGCTTCGGGTTGCCAATGGTTGAAGGTTCCCGCGAGGTAAACGGTTTTGGCGGTCGGATGAGCGAATTCAAAGCGAACGGGCACGAGTTGGAGACCGGCGCTCTGCGCGTTGTCATGGTTATGGTTGTGTTTCATGGTGGTTGTTTCTTGGGGACGGTTGATTTTTGTTTTTTGAAAAATGTTCCATTTCACTCCACATCATGCGCCCAAAAACCTTGGCGGCGCCATCAGGTGTTATCCGGTCAACCATTAATGAATCCAGGTCTGGCTGGCCGGCAGGCAGGAATTTAAAATCGAATTGTGATTTTCCGTCCGGCCGCTGGCGGTGGCGCGGCGAAGACTTTGCGCAAGGCCAGGTGCGCGGGGAGAAAGGCGACCAGCCACAGCGAGCCCGGCCAAAGGATGACGTAAAGGTTTTGGCCGGCCCATAGGTATGCAAATAAACCGGGACGAGGACGGCGAGGAAGGCGGTGATGACCACCTTGGCAGCCAATGGAATTTTGTGCGGTTGAATCACGCCTGGTTCGCCCGCCGTAACCGGCCTGGCGGAGGCGACGGTCGCGCGAGCTTCAGATTTCACGGGCGTATATTCTTCGGTGGCCCTTCCGGTTTGGGATTGGGTGGCCTCATGGGCGTCAGTGCTGCCAGAATGGCCTTTTGCACCGCCGGATTGGAAAGATTTCCCAAATGACCGCCTTGCGGGAAGACGGTCAATTGTTTCGGGCCAAACGTGGCGTGGAGCCAGGCCAGGTCTTTGTCAGTCAGAAGAAAATCATTTTGGTTGACGATGACGCGGATGTCCGGGTCGCCGCGCAGACGGGCAGCATACGTCCGCAAATCATCGGCCGTTTCCAGTGTTTCCGCCACCGGCGAGGCCAGACCCCGGGCCTGATAATACGGAATCACAAACTTCTTGAAATAATCCTCGTAGGAATATTGAAGAATTTCCTGATACACCGGCTCGCGCCGCCAATCCCGGATCGGGTGATGCAGGACTCCTTGATTATCCCGCTGCTGGCTGCTGTAAATAACATCCCGCAGGATGAATCGAAACGTCAGGCCGATGAGAAATTTGGATTCGATGGCGCTGAAGGGCAGCGAGGTCTGCGGCGTGAGGGTGAGTTTGCTCAGGGCGGCCACCTTGAGAAAGGTGTTTTCGATGTCGTCGGTTCGTTCCGCGGCCGGCCACTTCAAGGGGGCGCGATAAAATTCGTCCAGTTTGGAAATCCCGAATGCCATGCGAATGGGCGTATTAATGGCGACGTAGCGGTCAAAATGAATCAATGGCAACTGATTCGTAACGGGGGCAATCCTCACTTCTTTCACCCCCTGTTTCCCCTCGGGAAAGCGCAGCACCCGCCCCTTCGTCACGACGCTATACGGGTTCGTCGGTCCGGCGGCGGCGATGAACAACGCTTCGAATGCGCCCATGGAATAACCCATCAGCGCCCGGTGACCCAACCGGTTCGGATACAGGGCGTGCAAGCGGAGATCAATCTCCGTCAACGCGACCTGCAAGTCCTGACCGTCCACCGGCAGATAAGCCGGCACCGCCGCCGTCGAAGCGTGTTCCATGAACTCGTAGTTGAACGGGCTGCTGAGGACGACGGCGGAGAAGCCGTTATCATAAACCAGTTCGGCCAGGGCGATGGAGGTTTCGGCCAGCCGATGCGAGCCCAGCCCCGGAACGATATAAACCACGTTCGCCTTGCCCGGCTGCAACCAGAAGGTGAATTTTAATCTCCGGCCCGTTGAAGGAATCAAAGCCGACCGGGTCCTGGCCCGGTTCGGGAATTCAGGGTCTTTGAAGGTGAAGAAGACGGATTCGAGGGTTTCCAGCGAGGCTGGATCCGGCTTTCCTTTCACCTGGAAATTCGCCACCCGGTTCTCTCTCGCGAACGTCCAGGCATACTGAACTTCGGAATAGGGATCCATTTCGGCCTGGCTGAACCGCACATACTCGCCCACCGTGTCGGCAAGATCGTTGTACATGACTGCGTAGGCGCAATAAGAGTACGGGCCGAGATAGGTCAGCGGATTGCCGGCGACAAATCTGTAGGGAGCGATATAGATTAACGGGTTGGCCGCCGTGTCGGCGGCCAGGCCGAGGGTGTCCCGTTCGTTGCTGGGTCCATAAATCGGCAGCATTAAAAAACACTCCGGCTTCCAGCCCCATTGGCCGAACGTCTGGCCAAAATCCGCGTCCGATTTCGGGATCTTCCATTTGCTCGCCACGTCCCAAACGCCGGCCACGCCAACCGTGGTATTGCAGACAAACCGGTAGGATTCATCGCGGGCACCGCTCCACTTGCCCTGGAGCAGATTGTTGATCAATCGTCCCGGGTAAGTGAGGTTCCGGCCAAAATTTCCAATTCCGGTCCGGACCGGTTTCACGACGACGTACCGATAGACTTTGCTCGTTGGCTTGATGACATCGGTCATCAGCGCCACGTTAAAGCCCCACATCACCCGGTTCAATGGTTCGAGCGGGTCGGGGACGGATTTGGGGAGAACCACGGTCTCCACTCTCGGCGGATTGGTGGGGCCCACAGCTGTGACCTGCCCGTGAGCGAACAGCGAGAGACACAACCACGGAACTGCCCGGACGACCGGCGCCAAACTCCGGATTCCCCGACTCGGCTGAACTCTCAAGCCGCCTGCCTTCCGGGCCTTGAGACGAACATTTTGGGGGCGTTCAACGCGAGTTGCGCGTCCGGTCCCCACCGGAGACCCGGTTTCAAGTGGATACAGCAAACCTTCATGGCGATCTCGGCAGCTTTCTCAATACGGAAGGTAATTGGGATCCCGCCTGGAAAATTCGAAACGTTGTGGTCTCTGAAACTGGACCCGGCATGCGTTTTCGGCGAGCCATACAAACCCGCTGGCCCGGGGTTTGCCCGGGCGGCATACGCAGTGCGGATGAACCTGCCAAATGTCAGTGGCTCCTTCCGGGAATTGGTTTTCACAGCTTGAAAAATAGACCGGCGGAAAGCGCGCCCGCCATCCGGTGTTTTCCCCATGCCGGACTTGATGAATCCGGCACGCGGACTACCGCACGATGACTTCCGGCGGGCGCGCGACGAGTTCCGGAGCGCGCACCACAACCACCGGAGGTCCCACGACCACGTCGGTTGAATGAAGGACCTTTTTCATATCCCGTGGCGATACGCGCCAGTCGGGAACTTCCCTGTCAGGGGTAACCCGAAGTCTTCCGCCTTTCCCTGGAATCCACAAACCAGGTTGGTGGCAGCGCGGA
Source organism: Verrucomicrobiia bacterium (assembly GCA_035945675.1). Taxonomy (GTDB): domain Bacteria; phylum Verrucomicrobiota; class Verrucomicrobiia; order Limisphaerales; family UBA11358; genus UBA11358. The sequence continues at coordinate 28,199 of DASZAB010000108.1, forward strand.
CAAATAGAATCCTGACCACAGGTCTTCTGAAGTCATACAGCCAGGCATAATTCCCGACCCTGGCTTCCAAATCCAGACCAAGGGTTTTCCCAGTGGCGGCAAGGAACACCCTGGTCGCGGTCGCACCCAATGGGACGTAACGGTAATTATGCGAACTATCTCTGAACAAAAGGCGGGCCGCACCGACGTGGCTTTGAGTTTGTCTTCGCGAACCATGGGACTCACTCGGTTATTCGATGAGCTACACCGGGGGGCAACATCAGGACGGATGGCAGCTTAGGCAGAGTGACTTCGGATACTTTTGACTTCACGGTTTATGTCGGTCCACAGTTCGATCGATCCGCAACTGACATTCCGAAAGCGGGTTTGTTTCAGAGTTGGCAGGTTTATCGCCGTTGACCACGAGAATGCGTTGGAACGGGTTCGCCCGGCCTCGGGTTGACCGGATCGCGGTTTATCACCACCGGTTTCAAGGGAAGCACTCATGACCTCCAATTTGGTTGAGTGTTTTACCAATCATGCCGTGAGCCTAATCGTGAAAGCGGAAGGGCGCTATGCGGTGTTTTACCCATCAGGCCGAACCTGATGAATCCAGCCCCGCCCACGTGTCCCAGCCGGAGGAACCTGGACTGGACGCGGAAGCGGGGACTGGAATCATCAAAAGCGCAAGCCGCCGGCGGTCAGCCAGTTTGGCGGCGATGCCATCTGCTCGCGGGCGCCCTCGGCCGTGTGCAGAACGGCTTGCACCGTCCCCAGCAACTGCTCGACGGAATAAGGCTTGATCAGCGCAGCCCCGGGTTGGAGCCAGCCATACCGGGTAAACAAGTCTTCCGGCAGCAACCTTCCGGTGGCCATGATCACCGGCAGGGCCAGGCGGGCGGCCCGCAGCTTTTTGACCAGGGCCAGGCCTGTCAATCCGGGCATATCGTGGTCGGTGATCAACAGTGCGTAGCTTTCGGGGGCGTGGCGGACGGCACGAAGTGCCTTCCAGCCCGCCTCGCCGTCCTCGGCGGTGTCCACGTTATAACCGAAACTCTTCAGCACTTCCGCATTGAGACGGCGGATGTCCGGTTCATCTTCAACGACCAGAATGCGCGGGGGCGGACTTGTCCGGCATTGAACTGGCACGCGGGCCGGCTCAACCTCCATCGTGAGAATGCAGCGAGGCCGTGTCCCCCGGCATTCCAGCGCTTCGCCGGCGGATTCTCCGATCCGTGAAATTTTACTTTCTTCCATGGTCCGACAATAAGCCGGGATGGCCGGCGGGCGCCATTCGGTGTTTTACCCATGCCGAATTTGATGAAGCCAGGCCGGCCAAAGTCAGGCGGGTGGGCTAATGCCCCTTCTTTTTAGGTGCCGGAAGAGGATGGTTGTCTGAGTTTTCCTTCACCGCCGCGATCATGTCCTCCATGCCTTCCTTGATTTCACCTGATCCATGAGTCGCTAAACAATGGTCACCTGGACGCTGCTCTCGATGATCCCCGCGCTGATGGCGTAGCGGGTGAGTCCGGCGGTGTCGTGGATGTCGAGCTTCTGCATGAGATGCTCGCGATGCTTCTCGACGGTCTTGATGCCGATGCCGAGTTCCGAGGCGGTTTCCTTGTTGGCCTTGCCTTCGGCGATGAGTTGGAGGACTTCCATCTCGCGCGCCGTCAGCGGGACGGCCTTCTTCTTGAACCCGCCCGCGCCGTTCGGCAACAGCGGATGGATGCGATCCTGACGCCGGGAGATGGAGGGATTGTAAAATGTTTTCCCCTGCTGGACTTCACGGATTGCGCGGCACACTTCGTGAGAAGAGGTTTGTTTGAGTAAAAATCCCACGGCGCCGGACTCGGTTGCGTTTTTGACATACGCGTCGTCGCTGTGCGCGGAAAGGATGATCACCTTGGTGGCCGGCTCGGCTTTGAGAATCTGCCGAGCCGCTACCAGACCGTTGAGCTTCGGCATGGCAATGTCCATCAACACCACGTCGGGATGAAGTTTCTTGGCCAGCGCGAAGGCCTGACGCCCGTCCTGGGCTTCGCCGACAATTTCAATGTCGTCTTGCAGTTCGAGCAGCTTGCGAAACCCCTCGCGCACAATGGTATGGTCTTCCGCCAGCAAAACAGTGATTCGTTTCATAAAATTTCAAGCCTGGTTCAAACCGGCTCCGTCAGCCGATTTTCCGCCCCCCCCCCCCGCGCGGGCCTTGCCGAGGGGAATCTGCGCCTGGATTGTAGTGCCTTTGCCCGGTGCGGACTCGACTGCGAATTTGCCGCCGATCATCTCCAATCGTTCCCGCATCCCGAGCAGCCCGAGGTGTTTGCCGCTATTGGCGCGCAAGGAGCGGTCCACGTCAAAGGATTTCCCGTCATCTTTTATTTTCATGCAAATGCAGTCCGGCAGTTTCTGGATGCTCACTTCCACCCGGCTGGCCTGGGCATGGCGGGCCACATTGGTGAGCGCCTCCTGAGCGACGCGAAAGAGCGCCGTTCGCCGGGCGGCATCCAATTCATCAATCTTCATGGTAAAGGTCGCCAGACTGGCGCGGACACCCGTGCGCGCGGTAAAATTCTTCATGAAGGAATGCAGGGCGGGAATCAGCCCCAGGTCGTCCAGCACGGTCGGGCGCAGGTCGCGCGCGAACTGATGCACGATGTCCACCGATTTTTCCACGAGCCTTTGGGTGCTGGAGATTTTTCGCTGGAGGCCCTTGTGGTTGAGCGTGGACTCGGATTTCAAGGAAGCCAGCCGGACATTGATGCCCGTCAAGGTCTGGGCAATCTGATCGTGCAGTTCGCGGCTGATCATCTTGCGTTCGTCCTCCTGGGCGGACATAAGCTGGCGGGACAGCAGCCGTAATTGTTCCTGCATGTGCCGCGATTGCTTCAGTAACTCGCTGTAGTGTTGCTCGCTCTTGCGGAGCGATTCTTCCACCAATTTGCGCTGGAGGATCTCCTGCTGCAACTGCCGGTTCGAGGCGGTCAGGTCCGCGCTGCGCCGGTTCAGCGTCTGGATCATTCGTTGCAAATGGGCATTGGCCTCCCGCGCGGTGCGGTGCGTTTTTTCGATCGGGGTGATGGCATCGGCAAAAAAAGATCCCGCCCGCCGGATCATCCGGTCCCGGGTGCCGGGAGAGTAGTCCGGCAACACCAGGGTAATCAACGCCTGCTCGTGAAACCGGGCCAAATCCAGCGTCTCCAGCCCCAGGGCCATGGCCTGGCGCCCCAACCCTTGCGCCGACCGCGAATTCGTCCGTGAACCTTGCTTCAGGTGTTGACGCAGCGCCGCGACGTATCGTTGCGACAGCCCGTTTAGTTTGCGTGCCATGTCAGGTGCTGCTTTCCGTCCGATGGTGAATACCGAATTCACGGGCGAACCGTTTTATGCTCTTTACAGATTTATCAACCAGCCGTTGCGTGCTGACAATCTCTTTTTTGAGGCCGCTGGCGTCAAGGGCCGCCTCATTTTTCAACGTCAACAGGCGGACATTGATGCCCAGCAATGTCTGGGCAATTTCATCATGCAGGTCGCGGCTGATCTTTTTTCGCTTGTCCTCCTGCGCCGACAAAAGCTGGTGGGTCAGGCGCTGCAAATGCTTCTGGAGGCGATGGGATTCTTTCAAAAGTTTCCGCGAGTTTTCCCCGCTTTTTTTCAGGGACCGCTCCACGGTCTTGCGCCGGACAATGCCCTGTTTCAAGGACCGGTGTGAGGCCGCCAGGTCCGTCGTGCGCCGGCCCAGCGTCCGACGCAGTTGACTCAGGCGGACGTTGGACTTGAGCGCGGCGCCATGCGTTTCCTCGATCGGGGTGATGGCCTCGGCAAAAAACATTTCCGCCCGCTTGATGACCCCGCCCCGGCTGCGGGAGGCGTCCAGGCTGGCGAGCGCTCCCTCGTGAATCCGGGCCACGTCCAGCGTCTCCAACTTGAGGGCCGCCGCCTCGCGTCCCAGTCGGCGCGCCGGCTCCCACGGCGGGACCGCCCGCGGACCCAGCCGCAGGTGCCTTTTCAGCGCCGCCACATACCGTTGGGACAGCCGGATTAATTTTTGTTTCATGTTGCCATACTGCCTTCGCCGGAATTCTCCCGGATGTTTGATCGCTCAACGACACGCCGGGAATCCGGAACCAAGGTCGGACAATTGTTCCCATCGGGATATAAGGTGTTCTCCGTATGGCGCGCCGACGGTTCGGGGGCAAATTTGGACGAAATGAAGGTGTTGCGGCTCTACCCGATAATCCGCGGCACGTTCTGGAGTTTCAAACACGCGTTGAAATTCATCCGGAAACGGGCGGCCTTGCCGCCGCCCCGCTCATTTTCCCCTGGGCGTCACCCTCTCCATCTACTGTTACCGCTTTCGCAGGACCTGCCGGTTGCTGGGGCTGTGACCCGTGATGCCGCCCTGGGGGGGGTGAACACCACCCATGAACCCCTAGTCCATCTCCCCGCCCCGGTAACATTTATCCTGAGTTAACTCCCATAACGCATGTTCTGGTTACACCTGATAGCGAAGGGCCGCCGGATGGCGTAGCCTGCCTCCAATGTTAAAACCAATAACTAAAAACCAGAGGGGAACAATATGTACTTGGCGATAGGCGGAACACTGGGAGTTCTGTGGGTGCTGGGGATGCTGTACGGTTACAGAATGGGCGGGGCGATCTACCTCCTGCTGGCGGCGGCAATGGTCATGGTGTTTTTGGGGCTGCGGCAATGGTGGCGGCAACCGGCGTAAGCGGCGGTTGAGCTCTCAGGCAAAGGCCGGAGATAATACATACAGGCCGAGGGACGGGGATGAGAGCGAAAATTCAGGTCGGGCTATGGCCAGTCTAACGGCTTGGCTTCAACGACGATGAGCGAACACGAAAAACATACGGAGTTTCTGAGGCAGTGCATTCTTTACGACGAAAGCGCCCGACGCCAGGAACTGCATGAACGAATCACCCGGATTCAGCGCGACGCACGCTGTGTGCGACGCGCGGTGTGGCTGATGGCCATGTTGATCGCGCTGGTGGTGGCGGGTCTGGCTTATGAAGTGATTCTGGTGGACAACTTTCCCTACAACCTGCCGCAATTAATCATCAACCTGGTTTGCGCGCTGGGGATCGGATCGCTGATCAGCCTCCTGACTTTTATGGGCCTCGGGATGGTTTATCGCATGAAGCTGGACCGGCATCGGGACGAATGCCGTCAGCTGGTCGCCAGGCTGTTGGAGTCACGCCTGGGCAAACCGGCCACCACGCCCTTGCGAGACAATCGTGCCGGTGAGGAAGACGCGCGCCGCCTCCGTGAGCTGGTCGAAACTGCACGGGGAAGTTGACGGGCAGCCTCGCACAGAGAAGCAGGTCATGAAAGCAGGTCAGGCTCGTGTTGTTTCCGGCGGGCTTGCTGCGGCTGAAAAAAACGAGCAAGGCGAAGTTGGAGCTCCAGACGGCCAGCGCCGGAGCCAGGCTTGTGTACTGACTGCCTCCACCACGCAGCGCATCGGAGAAAGGCCTCGAACGATGTTCTGGTTACACCTGATAGCGAAGGGCTGCCGAACTGCGTAGCGTGTCAGGTGCGATAAAACAAAAAGACAAAAACGAAAGAATCGTGGGAGCATCGTCTGAGCACAGAACACCATCACTCAACCCAACTAAATCACTATTATGAAAAACAAAACGCTATTCTTCACCCTCCTTTCCATCGCCGTTGTCGCGGTGGGCTGCAATAAAGAGCAGACCACCTCGCAGCAGCTGGACAAGGTTCAAACCGAAACCACGCAGGCCGCACAGGACATGAAGAGTTACACCTTCGCGCAGAAGGCTGAATTCGTCAAAACCATGCAGGCGCAATTGGACACGCTCAACAAGGATCTGGACCAGCTCTCCGCCAAAATCGACAGCTCCAGCGACGCCGTCAAGGCCGAGGCCAAACCCAAACTCCAGGTGCTGCGCGATCAGGCAGCCCAGTTGAACCAGCAACTGGCCGATGCCCAGAACGCCACCGAGTCGACCTGGGACAGCGTCCAAAGCGGATTCCAGAAGGCCTACGAAACGACGAAGGATGGGTTCAACCAGGCACGCCAGTGGGTGAGCGATAAAATCGCGCCCTGAGGTGAGAAGGAAAATTTTATGACTAAAACCCGACGGTTGGCCGGTAAAATCGGATTTGTATTATGTGCTGCGCTCCTGGGCGCGCTGACCGGATCCCCAACCTACGGACAACCGTCGGTGTCGGTCGGGGTGAGTGTATCGGTGCCCTCGGTGCAGATTCGCGCCGTAAGCGATTTTTACGAACCGCTCGCGCCGCAAGGGGAATGGGTGGTCATCGGGTCCTACGGCCGCTGCTGGAGACCGCGCCACGTTGCGGCGGATTGGCGTCCCTATTGCAACGGCCACTGGCAAAGAACCGACGACGGCTGGTATTGGGTCAGCGACGAGCCGTGGGCCTGGGCCACCTATCACTATGGTCGCTGGAATTTCACCGACCAATACGGCTGGTACTGGGTGCCGCAAACACAATGGGCGCCAGCCTGGGTTTCCTGGCACGAAGGGGGCGGCTACATCGGCTGGGCGCCGTTGTACCCGTCGGGCGTGAGAGTCATCTCGCCACGAGCCTATGTCTTCGTCGAAGAACGACATTTCATGGATCCCGTTCGCAGCTCCACAGCGATCGCCTATAACACCACCATCATCAACAAGACCGTGATCAACGAAGCTCCGGCCCCTGCGGCCATCGAAAAGGCCAGCGGGCGAAAGTTCCAGGCGGTCCCGGTTCGGGAAATGCGCCAGAAGGAGGAAGCGCCGGTCGTCGCCAGACAACGGACACCGGCAGCGACCGCTGTAAAAAACGTCCAGCCGCCGGTTCGCACTGAGGCTCAACCCAACGAAAGGAAAGCAGTGGCCGCGCCGGTGCCAACACAGACGCAGAAACCCGCTCCGGTCACGACGGAATCCAGGCCCGAAGGTAATCATGGTCCGGCGGTTAAAGAACCCGCCGGACAGAACGCCAATCAACAACCGGTGAAACAGGAAAAATCTATCCAGCCACCGAACACGAAAGCGCAGCAGGCGCCGAAACAGCCTGCCAAGGAAAAGGCGGCCGCGAGTGGAAACAACGGAGCGAACCCGGCGGGCAAAGGACACAACGATAAATCCAAAGACTAGAGCTTTTTCAAAAATGTGTAGCCGCCGACGTCGGTCGGCGCAAATCGAATAAAGGACAACTATATGGCGCGAACTGACGTTCGCGGCTACGAGATTAATTAAATTGCACTGGCCGGGTGGGAACAGGCAAGGGTGCGAAGAATTCGCCAGGGGTGTGAGCGGCAACACCAGTTCACGCCGCGCGCGCCATTAACGGCAAACCAACATAACCGACGAAAGGACAGACCAATATGAACAAACAAACAGAAGAAAAGAGCAATGACATGGGCACGCTCGCCGAAGATGCGCGCGCCTTGATGGCCGCCACCGCCGACGTGGCGGGCGAAAAAGTCGGGGATGCCCGCAAACGTCTCGCCGCCGCATTGGAACGCGGCAAGGAAATGTATGGCCGCGTTAAAGAGAAGGCGGTCGAGGGCGCCAAAGCCACCGACCAGGCCGTGCACGAGCATCCTTATCAAGCCATCGGCATCGCCCTCGGGGTCGGCGCGCTCATCGGTTATTTCGTCGCCCGCCGGTGTGCCCGCCATGACGACTGATCCCGCCATGGACCCAGCCGCCGCCCCTCTTCCACAGATCGCGACGACATCGAAGCATTTCGCGCGACGGTTGTTGACCATCGGTGAAAACCGCCTGGAATTGCTGATGGTGGAATTGCAGCAGGAGCGCGAGCGCCTCCTGTCTGCCATCCTGTTGGCCCTCGGCGTGGCGCTGTTCGTCTTTCTTGCCGGGGTCGCGCTGACCGTCGTCCTGGTGGTTTTGTTGTGGAACATCTCGCCGGTGGCGGTGCTTCTGGTATTGACCGGCCTCTACGCTGCCATCGCCCTGTTCTGTTACCGGCGCTTCGCCGCGCTCCAGCGCGATTGGAAAACGCTTCCGGCAACGCTCGAGCAATTCAGAAAGGACCGTGCATGTTTGGAAACAATCCTCGACTGAATCCGCTTGAATCACGGAAACGATTGTTGATCGCAGAAAGCGAACTCAACCGCGCCCAATTGGCGGAGGAATGGGTCGCGCTGACGGCGGGCGTTCACACGTTCACCGGCCGCGTCAAGTCCTTCGGCTCGATTGCCTCGGTGGCGGCGCTGCTGATGGCGGGCCTCGCGGCCTTCCGGCGCGGCAAACGCGCGGACGCCGGCGTGAAACCTTCCTGGTTCCAGATGGCGTTGAAAGGCGCGCAAGCGGCCGGCTCCATCTGGCTGGCCTTTCGCGCGCGATCCCGTTGATGGTCTCACCGACACCTTAAATTTTATGGAAGCCGCCACAATGACCCGGCCCGTTGCGGCCAAGCATGACTCGCCGGTTGCCGTGGCGCCGCCGTCCGACGCGCTCAACGGCCAACCACCGCCCGTTGAACGGATCGCCGCCGTGGCCAGGGTGACGCCGCTTCAAATCGTTTTGATTGTGCTCGGCACGATTGCCTTCCTCTATTTTGCGCGTCCGGTGGTCTTGCCCGTCTTCCTGGCTTGTGTGGCGGGAATGGCCCTGAAACCGCTCATCCGCTGGTCGTCCTGCTGCCATATTCCGCCGGCATTCTCCGCCGCGATCGTGCTTTGTTTCCTGGTGGGCGCCGTCGGGGTTGGCTTCTTTCAACTGGGCCGGCCGGCGTTGACATGGATGAATGACGCGCCGCAACACATGACCGATTTGAGGCAACGGGTTCAGCGCATGTTTCCGCGGATCGCACGCATCAACCTGGCGGCGGCGGCGGTGAACAACCTGGGCGCAACCGAGGCAGAAAAAAAAGAACAGCAGGAAAAGGCGCCCACGGTGGAAGTCAAAGACAGTCGCGGCGCCGGCTCAATCCTCAATTGGACCGGGACCTTGCTGGTGGGCATCGGCGAGACGCTGGTGCTGGTTTATCTGTTGCTGGCCTCCGGCGACCTGTTCCTGCAAAAACTCGTCCGCGTGATGCCGACCTTGAGCGACAAGAAGCGCGCGATCGAGGTCAGCCACGAGATCCAGCAGAACATTTCCAATTATTTGTTCTCCGTTTCGCTGATCAATATTGGCCTGGGCATCGTCGTGAGCACGGGTCTCTACTTCATGGGCGTGCCGGACGCGGCGATGTGGGGGATGCTCGTAGCGGTGCTCAATTTTGTTCCGTACTTCGGCCCCGTCACCGGAGTCATCCTCCTGGCCGCCGTCGGTCTGCTTGCTTTCGACACCTTGTGGGAGGGACTCCTGCCGCCTGCCTGGTATCTGCTGCTCCACCTGCTGGAAGCGAACCTCATCACCCCGGTGCTGCTCGGGCGCCGATTCACGCTCAATCCCGTGATCATTTTTGTTTCCTTGATCTTCTGGATGTGGCTCTGGGGTGTGCCCGGCGCCTTATTATCGGTGCCAATCCTGGTCTCAATCAAAGTCGTTTGCGACCGCGTCCCCGCCATGTCACCCGTCAGCGAAATGCTCTCCCGATGAACCGGCAACATTTTACCACCGCGTCCCCATGAATCCGTCTGCCGAAAAAATAGTGAACCGGGCGGGCGCGTGGAGCCGCGTCTCGTTGCTGTCCCTGGCGGGTCTGGGCGGCTTCGCGCGGGCGCAATGGGATGAGTTGCGGCATACAGCGGCGGTCATGGGGACGGTGCTTTGCGTCTGTGTGCAACCGCGACACTGGGCGCGCGCGGCCCGCAAAGCATTTGCCCGGCAGGTCCTGTCCATCGGCGTTGAACCGCTCTGGTTTGTCGGCGCGGTGGCGGCGTTCGTCGGCATTTCCGTGGTGGTGCAACTCACCTTCTGGACCGGCCAGGTGGGGCAGTCACAACTGCTCGGGCCGCTGCTGGTGGCCGTCGTCGCGCGTGAACTCGGACCGGTGCTGATCAATCTTATCGTGATCGTCCGCAGCGGCAGCGCGATGACAACCGAACTGGGCGTCCTCAAAATCAACGGGGAAGTCCGGGCGCTCGAAGCGCAAGGAGGCGATCCGTTCCTGCAACTCGTCGTTCCGCGGGTGCTGGGCACGGTGGTTTCCACGTTTTGCCTGACTACGGTTTTTATCCTCGCCGCTTTTGTGAGCGGTTATGTGTTCGCGGCCTGGACGGGGATTGGCAACCATGATCTGTTTCTGTTTGCGGACACCGTGTCACGCGCAGTCCAGCCCAAGGACGTGTTCAACATTCTCGCCAAAAGCATCCTGCCCGCGCTGTTTGCCAGCGCGTCCTGGTGCATTGGCGGGCTGGGCGTCAGCGGGTCGGTCACGGAAATCCCGCACGCCACGCAACGGGCGCTCACCCGCTCCGTCGCCGGACTGTTTGTCATCTCCGCCGTGGTCTCGCTGCTGACTTACCTGTGATTATGAACGAAACGACCCACCTGCCTGAACCTTCACCCCGAGATAATCGGGACCCGCGTTTGGAACAGCGCTTTAAATTCCGGCGCGTCAATGAAATCACCGGCACATTCGTGCTCGTCGTGGTCGCCGTGCTGCTCGCCGCCGTCGTGTGGACCGGCCACAGCCAGCGCTGGTTCAAAAGCCGCGTCACGCTGCGAATCGTTTTGCCCGAGGCCGGCGCGGCGGGAATCCGGCAGGGCTCGGAGGTGTATTTCCTGGGCACGCTCGTAGGGTCGGTGTCCGATGTCATTGTGGACCAGACGGGCCGCATGGAAGCCGAGGCGGACATCCGCAGCGATTTCTTCCGGTTTGTGCGCGCGGATTCATCGGCGGTCGTCAAAATGAAATTCGGGGTGGCGGGGGATTCGTATTTTGAAATCACGCGCGGCAAGGGCCAGCCGTTGCCGGAAAAGAATGCGTCCATCGTCTGCAAGGAACAGTATCAAAGCGCCCTGGAGGCTGCGGTCGAGGAAATCCGCGACCAGACCCTGGCCGTGTTGAAAAAAACCAGCGCCGGCTTGGACACGTGGACCGCGCTCGGCACAAACCTCATCTCCACACAGGAGCGGTTGAACCAACTGATCGCCGACGTTCAGGCGGGCAAAGGCACGGCCGGCAAGCTGATCACCGATCCCGCGCTGGCGGACCAGACGCAGCAACTCCTGACGCGGGCGAACGAGGTGATGAGCAAGTTGCAGGACATGACGACGAACCTGAACGTCGCGGTGCAGAACATCCAGAACGGCACGACGCGCCTGCCGGAAATCACCGACGCCGTGGCCAACGGAACGAAAGACCTGCCGGACCTCGTCCGGCAAACGCAAGTTTCGATGCGCGAAATCGAGCGGCTGGTGGAAGCCATGCAACGGACCTGGCTCCTGCGCAGCCACGTGAACTGGACGAATCCACCGCCCCTCAATCCGCGGTCCGAACCCGTTGTGCCGGAAACGAAGCCGACGAAGGCGATCCGTTCTCCGAGGGATTCTGCAAACTGAGTTTCGAACCAAACCGGATTTCACCGGGTCATTCGCAAAAAAACACGTTCTGGTTACACCTGATAGCGTCCACAGGTTCCTCAGGCAATGCTCCTGATCATGAAGAATAAAGCATCCCTGACCGAATTCGTGGAACCACCGCGACCTCCGGTTTTTCAAAAAACACTCCACCGACTCCGGCCGAATCCCAAGGCAGCCACCCCAGGCCCAAAGTCTCAACCGCGGGACAACATTTTTTCCAAATCCCGCGATCCCCGCGAGGATCGTGGCTCGCGCCAAATGAAGACGACGCATGATTCACAAGCGCTATTCCGCATTTGCGGTCATCTAAGACCATGAAAACAAATCCATTGAAGGAAGGTGCCGTGACTGAAAATTCGGCCGGCATCGGCACGGTGACGCGCAAGATGGTGCGGGAACGCGCAGTTGAACTGGCGGTCATCAACGGTCGAACCGCGCAGGAGGTGTCGAAACGCTCCGGTTTATCCGACGCCTCAGCGTCCGCTCCCTCCTCCTCCGGCCTGCCTGGTCTGGTCCGGATTCATCGGGTCGGGCACGGGTAAAACACCTTATGGCATCCGCGCGCTTCCTGGCCTAGCGTGGTGTTGCCGTGCAATCTTTACTAGCTACAAATTATCTGGCGCCCGTCGGATTCAGGCTGGCCATCCAAGCCGCCGTCCTGGTGGTGGCGGTGATCGCTGCCCGGCGATACAAACTGCCCGGCTTGTGGATTTTGGTGGCGGCGGTTTTTTTGGCTGTTTTCCAGGACGTCATGGGTCTGGTGTCTTCCTCGTTGATCAGCGCCGGGCACGAAAACGCCATGACCAATGCGGCGTGGCTCCAGTATGTTCCTTGGGTGACCATGATCCTGGTGCTCTGCGGTTGGTGTGTCCTGGCTTTCAGCCACAAGCAAGGAGCGAAGCCGGCATGATGACAGCTGAACCTCCAAGTGACACGGCGGCTTGGAAGAAGATTGTCATCAAATACCAGCAGCCTTCCCGGTGGCGTGGCGTCTGGCAGATTGTCAACTCGCTCGTTCCTTATGCCGTTCTCTGGTATCTGGTTTACCTTGGTCAGGCGGTGTCGTGGTGGATTGCGCTGCCGCTGACGGTCCTGGCCGGAGGATTTCTGGTGCGGTTGTTCATCATTCACCACGATTGCGGCCACGGCTCATTTTTCAAATCGCGGAAAGCCAATGATGTTTGGGGATTCATCACCGGCGTGCTGACCTTCACCCCGTATCAACTTTGGCGTTGGGAACATGCCATCCACCACTCGGCGTCCGGCGACCTGGACCGGCGCGGCCTGGGTTCGGTGTGGACGCTGACCGTGCAGGAATATCTGGAAGCATCCCGCTGGAAACGGTTTGCCTACCGTCTGGCGCGAAACCCGTTCGTGTTCTTCGTGCTGGCGCCGTTTTTCCTGTTTGTGTTCAAGCACCGATTTTGCCCCAAACAGGCAAACCGGCGGGAGCGTCATTCGGTGTATTGGACCAATCTGGCGATTTTGGGAATGGCCATCGGATTGAGCCTGATTTTTGGTTTCAAAGTGTATCTGGTGATCCAGTTGACGATGGTCCTGGTGGCCGGCTCGGCTGGGGTGTGGCTGTTTTACGTGCAGCATCAGTTCGAGGGAGTCTATTGGCAACGGCACGAGCAATGGGATTATCTCGCGGCGGCGCTGCAAGGCAGTTCATTCTACAAGCTGCCGAAAATTCTCCAATGGTTTTCGGGCAATATCGGCTTCCATCACATTCACCATTTAAGCCCGCGGATTCCCAATTACAATCTGGAGCGGTGCCACCAGGCGGAGCCGCTGTTTCAAACCGTGCCGCCGGTCACGCTCTTCTCCAGCCTCAAATCCCTGACCTTTCGGCTCTGGGACGAGAAGCGGCACCGGCTGGTTGGTTTCAGGCATCTTCACAATTTCCGGTAAGGTTACTTACAACCCATGCCAGAGAAGTCATCAACCGCACCTGACCGGACACATGAGCGCACCATCCATAAACGCACCCGCGATGAACTGCTGGCCGAATCGCCAGGAACACTCCAACCTGTCGGCATTGCCGCCGACCACGGCGGCGACGAGTTGAAGGAATCTCTGGCCGGAAAATTGCGCGAAGCCGGTCATGAAGTGGTTCATTTCGGCGACGGCCGGCCGAAAGAGGACGATGACTATCCGGATTTTATCGTGCCGCTGGCCCGCGCGGTTGCCGCCGGGACGGGGAAACGCCGCATTGGAATTTGCGGGAGTGGTGTCGGGGCGTCGGTCTGCGCATACGAAGTGGCGGGGGTTCGGGCCTGCCTGATCCAGGAAAACTTTTCAGCGCCTCAAGGCGTCGAGGACGGCGATTTAAACCGGATCGGTTTTGGCGGCCTCGTGGTCGGTCGCGCCCTCGCCTGGGAATTGGTGCAGACTGGTGCAGACATTTCCCGCCGCGCGGTTCATCGGCGCGGATCGCTTTCGTCGTCCGGCAAAAATAACGGAACTCGAAAAAACGCCATGAGCACAGAACAGAAATGGGCCGAGTTGCGCTTCGGCGCAGTGAAGGTGGAGACTCGCGACGGGAAGCACATCATGGAGGTTCCAGTGAGTCTTCATGGCCTCGACCCTAACGCTGCGCGGGTGGAACTCTATGCCGGCGGGGTCAAAGAGAATCATCCCGTGCGACAGGAGATGACCTGCCTTCACCCGCTGGCCGACGAGTCAGGCGGCAACGTTTACAGTGCGACCGTATCCGCGGCTCGCCCGCCGGCGGATTATACCGCTCGCGTGATGCCGCACTGCGACGGTGTCGCAATTCCACTGGAACACTCACGAATCCCATGGCAACGATGATCTTCCTGGAGTGAACATTATGAAAGGTACACAATCACAACAGCGGCATGAAATCGGCATGGTGGGTTTGGGCGTCATGGGGCGCAATCTCGTGCTGAACATGGCCGACCACGGCTTTTCGGTGGTGGGTTATGACAAGGACAGGACCAAAGTCGAGGCGCTGCGAAAGGAAGCAGCCGGGCGCAACATCCGCGGCGCGGCGAACATGGTTGATTTTATCGCCCTGCTGCGCAAACCGCGCGCCGTCATGCTGCTGGTGCCGGCCGGCCCTCCGGTTGATTCGGTCATCAAGGATTTGTTGCCGCACCTGGACAAGGGCGATCTCATCATTGATGCCGGCAACTCCTGGTTCAAAGACACCGACGTGCGGGTCCGCAACCTGGCGGCGAAAGGCATCCAATCCCTCGGCGTGGGGGTGTCGGGTGGCGAAGAAGGCGCGCGCCACGGACCGAGCATCATGCCCGGCGGGCCGAAGGACGCCTACGAACGCGTCCGTCTCGTTTTTGAAGCGACGGCCGCGAAGGTCAATGGCGAGCCGTGCGTGACCTGGCTGGGACCGGGATCGGCCGGGCACTTTGTGAAGATGGTCCACAACGGCATCGAATACGGTGTCATGCAACTTCTCGCCGAGACCTATGACCTGATGAAACGCGGGCTCGGCTTGAACGACGATGAACTGCATGAGGTCTATGCTTTATGGAACAAGGGCGAACTCAATGGCTATCTGGTCGAGATCACCAGCCATATTTTCTCCAAGCCGGACGAGAAAACCGGGAAGCGGCTGATTGACGAAATCCTCGACGTGGCCAGGCAGAAAGGCACCGGCATGTGGACCTCACAAAGCGCCATGGAACTGCAAGTGCCGATTCCAACGATTGATCTGGCGGTCGCCATGCGGGACTTGTCCGTGTTCGAAAAGGACCGCGAGCAGGCCGGCGCGATTTACCAGCGATCCAGCCGGCGCTTCACCGGCGACCGCGACACGTTCATCAAGCAACTGGGTAACGCGCTTTATGCCGCGATGGTCATCACCTATGCGCAAGGCATGGCGCTTTTGGCCGTGGCTTCGGCCAGATACAAATATCAACTTGATCTGGAAGCCGTAGCGCGAATCTGGCGGGGCGGCCGCATCATCCGCGCGGCGTTGCTGGATGATATTTGCGCGGCGTTTCGCGCCCGGCGCGATCTGCCGAATTTGCTGCTGGATCCCAACTTGTCCCGCAAGCTCATGGAGCACCAGGAAGCTTTGCGCCGCATCGTGAGCCAGGCGTCCGAGTCAGGCGTGCCGATTCCGGGTTTGATGGTTTCGCTGGGTTATCTTGATGCCTGTCGTAGCGCCTGGCTGCCGGCCAATCTCATTCAGGCCCAACGCGACTATTTCGGAGCCCACACCTATGAGCGCAGCGATGCCAAAGGCACCTTCCATACGGAATGGGAAAAGAAATAAAACCGATGAAAACGAATGACCCGCTTGAACCGACGGTGTTCGTCATTTTTGGCGGGGCCGGTGACCTGACCTGGCGGAAACTCGTGCCGGCCCTGTTCGACCTCTCCCAGGACCGCAGCCTGCCCGCGCAATTTGCGATCATCGCGGTGGACCGCATCAAGCTCGGGGATGACGCGCTGCGCCGCCGGTTGCACGACGGCGTCAATCAATTCTCCCGTTTCGGAAAGCCCAAGGCCGCCGTCTGGAATCAATTCGCGAAGCACCTCCAATATCAAGCGGGCGATTTCAAGAAACTGCCAACCTATACGGCTCTCGGCAAAGAGTGTGCGCGGCTGGAAAAGCAATGGGGCGCCAAAGGCCATCGCATCTTTTACATGGCCACGCCGCCGAGCATGTTCGGCGAAATTCCAAAATATCTCGGCAAGGCCGGACTGGCGCGGGATCGCGAATGGTCGCGCATCGTGATCGAGAAGCCGATCGGCTACGATTTGGAATCGGCCCGCGCCTTGAACGCCGTTCTGGCCGCCAGCTTCGAGGAATCTCAAATTTTCCGAATCGATCATTATTTGGGCAAAGAGACGGTGCAGAACATTCTGGCATTTCGTTTCGCCAACCCGCTCTTCGAACCCGTTTGGAACCGCCGCTACATTGATTATGTGACCGTCACCGTCGCCGAAACGGTGGGCGTCGAGCACCGCGGCGGCTATTACGACCACGCCGGGGCGCTGCGCGACATGGTGCAGAATCATCTGATGCAACTGCTCTGTCTCGTGGCGATGGAGCCAATGGTCTCCTTCAGAGCCGACGAGATTCGCAACAAAAAGGTGGACGTCCTGCATGCGATCCGTCCGATTCTACTCGATGCCATCTCGCAATGCGCCGTGCGCGGGCAGTATGGTTCCGATCACACGGATGGCAAAAAAATGCCCGGTTACCGTGAAGAAGCCGGTGTGTCACCTGAATCCCAAACCGAGACCTTTGTCGCGCTCAAGTTGTTCATTGACAACTGGCGCTGGCAGGACGTGCCGTTTTATCTGCGCACCGGCAAGCGCCTGCCGCAACAGGCGTCGGAAGTTTCCATTCAATTTCGCGCCGTGCCGCATCAGTCCTTTCCGCCGGAAGCCTCGCTCGGTTGGCAGCCCTCCCGGCTCATCCTGTCCATCCAGCCCGTCGAAGGCATTGTGCTGGGCTTTCAGGCCAAATATCCGGGGCCGAAGATGCAACTGCGGCCGGTGGACATGCGGTTCAGTTATCGCGAGAGTTTTGCCGCGCCTTCACCCGACGCCTACGAAACGCTCCTGTGGGACGTCATGAAAAACGACGCCACGCTGTTCATGCGCGCCGACCAGGTGGAAGCGGCCTGGCAACTGTTGATGCCGGTGCTCGAAGCATGGCAGGCCACGGCCCCGGGCGATTTTCCCAATTACGCCGCCGGCACCTGGGGTCCGGAAAATACCCAGGGATTGCTGGCCCCGGGACATCGCTGGCCGCTGCCGACCGAATTGGTGGCCACTGGCAGGAAGAAGGAGAAACACCCGTGATTTAAGCAAACATGAAAACTCCCATCGAATATATCATCGTCGCGGTGCCTTTTCACGCCGATGCCGCAACCCACGAGGAGCTGGCGCGGAAAGTGAATGAAAAACTAAGCGGCGGCTACGAATTATACGGCCCGCCGTTCTTCAGCGAGGAAATGATGTATCAGGCCATGACGAAGCCGTTGAAGGACGAACGACCCAAAGGGGGCCCAGCGGCATGAAAATTCTGGTCATTGATATTGGCGGCACGCATGTGAAGGTACTGGCCACCGGCCACCAGCAGCGGGTTCAATTTCCCTCCGGTCCAAAAATGACGCCCGCGAAGATGGTCGCGGCGGTGCGGGCCGCCACCGCCGGCTGGAAATACGACGCGGTGTCGATAGGTTATCCCGGGCCGGTCGCCCATGGCCGCCCACTGTGCGAACCGCACAACCTCGGGCACGGCTGGGTTGGCTTTGACTTCAAGAAGGCGTTTGGCGGCCGGCCGGTGAAAATCATCAACGACGCGGCGATGCAAGCCTTGGCCAGCTACAAAGGCAGACGCATGCTGTTTCTTGGTCTGGGCACGGGCCTGGGCGCGGCGCTGATTGTTGACGGCGCCCTCGAGCCGCTGGAACTGGCGCACCTGCCCTACCAGAAAGGCGGGACCTATGAAGACTACCTCGGACTGGCCGGGCTCAAGCGGTTGGGAAAACGGAAATGGCGGCGACACGTGAACAAGGTCGTCAAGCTGTTCCAGGCCGCGCTGGAGGCTGATTACGTTGTTTTGGGAGGCGGCAACGCGAGACTGCTCAAAAAACTTCCGCCCGGTTCCTGCCTGGGAAACAATGCGAACGCATTCCGGGGCGGGTATCGCCTCTGGTCAAAGACCCTCACCCGGCCAGGCAACGAGCGGTTCGTCCATTAACTCGATGAAACGAAAAACTTCAAAAAACGCCGGTCGGGCCAAAGTCGTTTTCCTGTTCGACGTGGATAATACGCTGCTCGACAACGACCGGGTGATTGCCGACCTCGGCAAATACCTCAAGCGCGAGGTCGGCCCCGCGCGGGCGCGGTGTTACTGGGCCATGTTCGAGCGGTTGCGGACCCGGCTGGGTTACGCCGATTATTTGGGCGCCTTGCAGCGTTACCGAAGCGACTATCCGCACGACCTGGGTCTGCTGGCCGTCTCGCGTTTCCTCATCAACTACCCTTTTGCCAACCGCCTGTTCCCGAACTCGCTCGATGTCGTCGAACGCGTCAAGCAATGGGGAACTGCGGTCCTGCTGACGGACGGCGATGTGGTCTTCCAGCCGCGCAAGGTGGAGCGCTCGGGGTTGTTCGAGGCGGTAAATGGCAGCGTGTTGATCTACGTGCACAAAGAGCGGGAGCTGGGCGACGTTGCCGCCCGCTTCCCGGCCGACCGTTATGTGATGGTGGATGACAAGCTGCGCATCCTTGCCGCCATCAAGAATACCTGGGGCCGGCGTGTGACGACCGTCTTCGTGCGGCAGGGGCACTATGCGTTGGATCCAAAGATTTTGGCATCCTGCGCGCCGGCCGACCTGAGCATCGGGCGCATCGGCGATTTGTTGAGCTATGATCTGCAAAACTTTGTTCCGCGAGCCACCCGGGTTGCCCGGGGCAGCGTTTGATATCCTGATATGAATCCCACTGAAAACCCCGTCGCGTTCAGCGCACCCAACGCTGGGAAGGCCGGAATTATTCCGTCGCGGTCAGCGAATCGAGATAAATCAATGCCATCCGTCCTGACCATCAATGGCGGCTCTTCGAGCATCAAGTTCGCGCTGTACCAAACAGGCGAACCGCTTAAGCGAGGGCTTTATGGAAAGGTTGACCGCATCGGTCTGAGCGGGACAAATCTGACTTTTCACGACGCGGATGGAAAACCATCGGCCGGCCGCAAAATCGCCGCCGCCAATCACAAATCAGCGGCGAATTCCTTGTTGGATTGGCTCGAAAACCAGAAGGACTTTGCGTCGGTAAAGGCCGTGGGACATCGAGTAGTCCACGGCATGAAGCACACGGAGCCGGAACTTGTCACCGAGAAATTGCTGAATGAACTGCGTCGCATCAGCCCAAACGACCCGGATCATTTGCCGCGCGAGATTGAACTCATTGAGGTGCTTCGCCAACGACATCCGAAACTGCCTCAAATGGCGTGCTTTGATACGGCGTTTCACCAGACCATGCCGCGCGTGGCCAAGTTGCTACCGATTCCACGACGCTTCGACGCGAAAGGAATTCAGCGCTACGGTTTCCACGGTTTGTCCTACGCTTATCTGATGGAAGAACTCGCGCGCCTCGGCGACCCGGCAGCATCGAAGGGCCGGGTGATCCTCGCACATCTCGGCAACGGCGCGAGCCTGGCCGCCGTGCGCGATGGCAAAAGTATTGATACGAGCATGGGCTTCACGCCCACGGCGGGCTTGGTGATGAGCACGCGCTCCGGCGATTTGGACCCCGGCCTCGCGCCATATCTGGCGCGCACCGAACAAATAACCACCAGCCAATTTTACAAAATGGTCAACCACGAGTCCGGGCTGCTGGGTGTTTCGGAAACCAGCTCCGACATGCGCGACCTGCTCGAACATGAAAAGCAGGACGGGCGGGCGGCGGAAGCCGTGGCGTTGTTTTGTTATCAGGCGAAAAAATGGATCGGCTCCTTCGCGGCCGCACTCGGTGGCCTGGACACGCTCGTCTTTGCCGGCGGCATTGGCGAAAATGCGCCCGTCGTCCGCGCCCGCATCTGCGCTGGGCTGAACTTTCTCGGCATTGAACTGGATAAGTCGCGCAATGCGAAGACGGCCGCGGTGATTTCCAGGAATTCCAGCTGCGTCACCGTGCGCGTCATTCGCACGGACGAAGAACTGATGATTGCGCGCTCGGTGGGCCGCTTGCTCGGGCTCGCCACGGCTGTTTGAAACAGACTCCGGCGACGCAAAAGCACATTTTTCGCTGGTCCAATTGTCGGCGGACACTGCCCAGCAACCTCCGCGTTCGGGTTTTACCTTATAGCGAAGCCGCCCCCTGCCGGCGCATTTTGAACGTTGGCACCCGCGCCGATCGCGGTCCAATTGATTTCTCAACCGCGCTGCCGGCGAGACGCCAACCGCGAACAAAAAGAAAGCAATAGAACATGATGAATCAAACCAACGGATGGATGGGCGGAGGGGCGGGCGGCGGGATGTGGCTTTGGGCTGTGATCGGCGTAGCGGCGGTGGTCCTGCTGGTCGTCCTGATCGCCAAGTTGTCCAGGAAATAATCGTGCGTTTGAAACCCGCCGGTGAACCGAACGAAAGGAAATCTATGCTGGTCAAATTATCCACGGAGAAAACGGTGAGTGAGACGGCGGCCGCCTTGCAGGCCGCGGTTCAGGCCAATCACTTTGGCGTCATGCAGGTGCACAACCTTAAAGAAACCATGACGAAGAAGGGCGTGGAGTTCGCCCATGAATGCCTGATCTTCGAGGTCTGTCAGCCGCAACAGGCGAAGAAGGTGCTCGACCAAAACATGAGCGTCTCCACCGCGCTGCCCTGCCGGATCTCCATTTACGAGGAGGGCGGCAAGACCCTGCTGGCGTCTTTGAAGCCAACCACTTTGCTGGCGCTGTTCAACACGCCCCAACTGAAAGGGGTGGCGCAGGAAGTGGAGGACACGATCGTTAAAATCATGACCCAGGCGGCGTCAGCTTGATCGGCCACCGGTTTACTCCGCGCCGGTCCGGTTTCGCGGCTGGCTGGTTGGATGCGGCCTTCGACCTGATCGGCAGTCCCCGCGGCTGCTGACGGGGTATTGCGACTGTGATTTATGCGAGAGATGAAAACAGAAACAAAGACGTTCACGCCGGAGCTGCTTCCACCCGGGCAGGTCGTGACCAATGGCTGCCAACGAACAAGGATCAATGAATGAGAATTTCTCTAAAGCTTAAACATCTGAAACGATACAAGGACATTGCCCTGCTTTTGATCAAGCATGGACGGTCGGACGTTGTGAAACATGCCGGGTTGCACGACGCGCTGGAACTGGAGGGAGCGGCGGAGACAACGGCGGGCGTGGCAAAAGCAGATGAACTGGCGCAAGACCTGGAGAAGATGGGGCCCACCTTTATCAAGCTCGGCCAACTCCTCTCCACGCGCGCGGATTTTCTGCCTCCGGCCTATATTCACGCGCTGACACGATTGCAGGACAAGATCGATCCCTTTCCTTTCGAACAGGTGGAAGCCATTGTTTCGGGCGAGTTGGGAGTGCGGATCTCAAAAGCATTTTCGGAATTTGCAGTAAAACCTCTGGCGACGGCGTCGCTGGGCCAGGTCCATCGTGCCACCATGCATGACGGCCGGGCGGTGGTGGTGAAGGTGCAACGGCCGGGAATTCGAAAAATCATCGCGGAGGACATGGAGGTGCTGGAAGAAATCGCGGGGTTTTTGGACAACCACACGCCGTGGGGCAGACGTTACGAGTTCGGCAAGATGCTCGAGGAATTGCGCAAGAGCCTGTGGCGTGAGCTGGACTATCGCCAGGAAGCGAGAAATCTCAGCACTTTGGGCGCAAACCTGCTGGAATTCCAAGGGATCGTCGTGCCGATTCCGATCGAGGATTTTACCACCTCGCGGGTGTTGACCATGGAATACATCGGCGGAAAAAAAATCACGGAACTCGGCCCTTTGGCTCGTTTGGATTTAAACGGAGCCGAGCTGGCGGAAGAACTGTTTCACGCCTATCTGAAGCAAATCCTGGTGGACGGATTTTTCCACGCTGATCCTCATCCCGGCAACGTCTTCCTCACGGACGATCATCGCATTGCCTTGCTTGACCTGGGCATGGTGGGTCACATCACGCCGCAGTTGCAGGAAAACCTGCTTCAGTTGCTGCTGGCGGTGAGCGATGGCCGCGGCGACGATGCCGCAGCCAGCGCGATCAAAATCGGCGAGCTGAAAGAGGATTTTTCAGAGAATACGTTTCGCCAGCGCGTGGCGGGTCTGGTTGGCGAGTATCAAGGATCGAAAATGGACCAGATTCAGGTGGGGCGGGTCGTCCTGGAAATCACGCAAGTTGCGGCGGATAACGGACTGCGGGTGCCCGCGGAGTTGACCCTGTTGAGCAAAACGTTGCTGAACCTGGACCTGGTCGGTCAAACCCTCGACCCAAAATTTAATCCCAACGCTTCGATTCGAAGCAACGCGGAAAAAATTCTGCAGCAGCGGGTGTGCAAAGCGTTCTCGACCACCAACCTGTTCGGTGGCTTGTTGGAGATGAAAGATCTCCTGGTGCGGCTGCCAGGCCGACTCAACCGGATTCTCGATGCGATCGCGCACAACGAGTTCAAGGTAAACGTGGATGCGATTGACGAGGACGTCATCATCGAGGGACTTCAGAAGATTGCGAATCGCATCACCCTGGGTTTGGTTTTAGCGGCATTGATCGTCGGCGCAGCTTTATTGGCGCGGGTGGAGACTTCGTTTCGCATCTTTGGGTATCCTGGTCTCGCGCTCATATGTTTTCTGAGCGTGGGCGGAGGCGGTCTCTTACTGATTATCAGCATTTTGATGCATGATCGCCCTTCGAAAAAGTAACGTTCAAACCCAACGCGCCGGGCTGGCTGCCAAGTCGCCGGCGATCCAGAGATGAAAATATGAAAACAAAGACCGCGACGCTCACTCCCGAACTGCTCCGCCAGATGGACGCTTATTGGCGTGCTGCCAACTACCTGTCGGTCGGCCAGATTTATCTTTTCAATAACCCATTGCTGAAGCGGCCGCTGGCGCTCGCGGATGTGAAGCACATGCTGCTGGGACACTGGGGCACGACGCCCGGGCAGAACTTCATCTACGTCCATTTGAATCGGGTCATCAAAAAATACGACCTCGACATGATTTACGTCTCCGGCCCCGGGCATGGTGGCCCCGCCATCGTGGGCAACACCTATCTCGAAGGCACTTACAGCGAGATTTATCCCAATATCAGCCAGGATGAGGCCGGGCTGCGGAAACTGTTTCTCCAGTTTTCGTTTCCCGGAGGCATTCCCAGTCACGTATCGCCGGAGTGCCCGGGCTCGATCCACGAGGGCGGCGAACTGGGCTATTCGCTCAGCCATTCCTTCGGGGCAGTGTTCGACAATCCCGATCTCGTCGTCGCCTGCGTCATCGGCGATGGCGAGGCAGAAACCGGGCCGCTGGCCACGGCGTGGCATGCCAACAAGTTTCTCAATCCGGCCACCGACGGCGCGGTGCTGCCGATCCTGCATCTCAATGGCTACAAAATCTCCAACCCAACCATTCTGGCCCGCATCGAGCGTGAGGAATTGGAACACTTGCTCCGCGGCTACGGGTGGACGCCCCTCTACGTCGAGGGGCACGAACCTGCGCGGATGCACGAGGCCATGGCCGCGGCCCTGGACATGGCGGTGGAGCAGATCAAGACAATCCAGAAAAAAGCTCGTGCCGACGGCGACCTCACCCGCCCGCGCTGGCCGATGATTGTCCTCAATTCACCCAAAGGCTGGACGGGGCCGAAGATGGTTGACGGTCTGCAGGTTGAAGGCACCTTCCGGGCGCACCAGGTGCCAATCTCCGACCCGGCCGCCCATCCCGAACACCTCAAGCTGCTGGAAGACTGGCTGCGGAGCTATCGGCCCGAGGAACTGTTCGATGTGCAGGGCCGCCTGAAGCCGGAACTGGCCGAACTGGCACCCAAGGGTGAACGACGCATGAGCGCGAATCCCCACGCCAACGGCGGCAAGCTGCTGCGTGACCTGCGGATGCCGGATTTCCGCGATTACGCGGCGGCCGTGCCGTCGCCGGGAGCGCCCGGCATCGGCGACACGCGTGTACTCGGACCGTTCTTGCGCGACGTCGCGAAGCTGAACCGGGAGCAGCGAAACTTTCGGGTCTTCGGTCCGGACGAAACGCTCTCCAACGGCCTGGCCGCTCTCTTTGAAACGACCGAACGCCAATGGGACGCCGCCACCGTGCCGAACGACGAATTTCTCGCGCCCGCCGGGCGCGTGCTGGACTCGATGCTCAGCGAGCATCAATGCGAGGGTTGGCTCGAGGGCTACCTGCTCACCGGGCGGCACGGAGTCTTTAACTGCTACGAGGCGTTCATCCACATCATTGATTCGATGTTCAACCAGCACGCCAAGTGGCTGAAGGTCACCGCCGGTCTGCCATGGCGGCAGAAGATCGCCTCGCTGAACTACCTGCTGGCCTCGCATGTCTGGCGTCAGGATCACAACGGCTTCACCCACCAGGACCCCGGTTTCGTTGACCACGTCGTGAACAAGAAGGCCTCCGTCGTGCGGGTTTACTTCCCGCCGGACGCCAACTGTCTGCTGTCGGTGATGGACCATTGCCTGCGCAGCCGCCATTACGTCAACGTCGTGGTGGCGGGCAAACACCCCGCGCCGCAGTGGCTGACGATGGACGCCGCCGTCAAGCACTGCACCGAGGGCATCGGCATCTGGCAATGGGCCAGCAACGACCAGGGTATGGCGCCCGACGCGGTCATGGCCTGCTGTGGCGACGTGCCCACATTGGAAACACTGGCCGCCGTCTCCATCCTGCGCGAGCATCTGCCCGGCCTGAAAATCCGCGTGGTCAACGTCGTTGACCTCATGAAGCTCCAGCCGCAGAGCGAGCACCCGCACGGGTTGAGCGACACCGATTTCGACGAACTCTTCACCAGGGACAAGCCGGTCATCTTCGCCTACCATGCCTACCCGTGGCTGATCCACCGGCTGACCTACCGCCGCACCAATCACGACAACATTCACGTCCGCGGCTACAAGGAAGAAGGCACCATCACCACGCCCTTCGACATGACGGTGCTGAACGATCTGGACCGTTTCCACCTCGTGATGGACGTCATCGACCGTGTGCCGCAAACCGGCAACCAGGGCATCTACCTGAAGCAACAGCTCAAGGACAAGTTGGTCGAGCACAAGCAATACATTGATAAGCACGGACAGGACCTGCCGGAAATCCGCAACTGGAAATGGAAGGAGCCGGACAGTAACGACACCAGCCCGAGGTCATTCGGGACGAGGATCAAGAAAGCTAAGAACCAATGAACGAACTAATGCACGAGCATCACCGGTTTGAAAATCCGCATGGCGAAGAACTCCATCATGGCCATCGGCCTTATTGGAAACGCGCCCATCGTGACTGGCGCATCTGGTTCTGCGCGATTTTAATGTTGGCCGCCATGGGGGTCTATTTGATGACCGGCGACTTGCGGTGGCGGATTCACGGCCAACCGCAACAATCATCGCAATCGATTTCCGCCCCGGTCGGCAACTAATGGTTGCCGCTGATTAACCCGCAGAGAAATGATCAGTATGAACACGCAAAGCCGGCTTGGTTCCCGTCGTCGAGCCGGAAGTGCTCATGGACGGCGATCATACTCTGGAGCAGTGCCGCGCGGCGACGGAGGAAGTCCTGCGAACTGTTTTCAATCAATTGAATTCCCAGCGCGTGCTGCTGGAGGGGATGATTCTCAAGCCCAACATGGTGCTGCCGGGATTGACCTGCCCCAAGCAGGAATCCGTGGACGAGGTGGCCAACGTCACGGTGAAGAGTCTGTGGCGAACCGTGCCCGCCGCAGTTCCGGGGATTGCATTTTTGTCCGGCGGCCAATCCGCTGAACTCGCTTCGGCCCGTTTGAACACCATGAATCTTCGCTTCAATTCACGACTGCCTTGGGCGCTGTCATTTTCGTTTGCCCGCGCGATCCAGCAACCGGCTCTGGAGATTTGGCTGGGCAAGGAGGCCAACGTGAAAGCGGCACAACCAGCTTTGCTTCAACGTGCCCGATGCAACCGCGCCGCGCGTCGCGGCGAATATTCTGCCGCGATGGAAAGGCGATGAGCATGACAAGGGAACAACCGGCCGCGAATCAAATATCTCTCAATCCACTGCGCTTCGAACCAATTTACCCGTATCGGCTCCGGGGCGGCCGACGTTTGGCCAACCTGCTCTCCGCCCCGTTGCCCGGGGATGGCCCCATCGGCGAAGCGTGGCTGTTGAGCGGCCGCGAGGATCATCCGAGCCGCGTCGCCGCCGGACCGCTCAAGGGACGAAGCCTCGGGCAATTGCTTCATCCCCATGACGAACATCTGAAAAATCTGTCCCTCCTTCCCACTTGTGGGACGAAGTTCTATCAATACGCCAGCGATTGGAAAAAGATCTGCTCGGAAGATTTCACCACGAACGAAAAAAAGAAAATCATCAGTTCGCTAAAGCAGGCACTCGAAGCAGCGGGCTTCAAGGTCGGAAAGGTCTGGGGAGAACCCATTGAAGACCGGGGAAGCCAGATTGCGTATTCTGCCTTGGGGCAGCAGGCGCCCATCGAGGAAAAGAAGAAAACCCTGTGAGGAGAAGACCGGATGAGTGGCTTTCAATTGCAGCGCCTGGTAATGTTAATGGAACCGGAGACGGGCAATCCCCACGAAATCAATGGCGTCCTGAATCCGGCGGCCGCGCGCGGCCCGGATGGCCAGCTTGATCTGTTTCCACGGCTCGTCGCACTTCGGAAGGCTTCCAATTTTTCGGATGTTTCCGAAGCATCTCCGCGTGATGGTTTGCCGGGGAATCATGGAAATTCATACTCACTGACGCTGAAGCCTGAATCCGACCCCGCCTGAATGAGGTTGGCGGCGTGGTTGGTGCGGCAGGTCGGCCTGCTTTGGTTTGTCAACAAATTGCATTGCTGTTTTTCCAGGGAAGTACGAACCTGTTCCCGTGTGAAATACCACACCACAAAAGAAGCGACGATGCGTGAGCTCGGTGAGTACGTTGGTAAAGGCTGGGATATTATCGCGACCCGAACTCTTCGAAACGTCCAACCAAACGGTTCGTTTGAGGATCAAATTATTTACGTGTTAGGAGAGCCGGTTGTGAAAGAACAGGAGTTTCAAAAAGGATGGAGCACGCAACAACCTTCTGGGCAGGCATAAAACTGAACCAAAATCCAATTCAGTCGCTTGACAGGCTGGGAAAGCGGATGATGTTGGTAGTGGCTGGTATGGACGTAAGTGCGGTTGACGGTCCCCAGACGGCACGAAACCCGTGAGACCGTCGTTGGTGAAAGATAGAAAGGCAGTCAGTTAGTAGATACGCCCCTGCCAGCCATTCCTTTTTTCTCACGCGGACCAGGTCATTCACCGAAAGAATAGCCCTCCCCTTTTTTAATTCCTGCGTTGTGAGGCATGTCAAAAAGGCGCGAGCATCACACTCGCGCCGGTTTTTTGCCACAGCGGCCCGCCGAATGCCCCGCAGACCGGGAAGTCTGCTGAAAGAGAACGTGGCCTTGGAGATTGCTTCCGCTGTGAACAAGGTTTTTATCACGGCATGGACTGCCCAGTCGTGCTGGACTGGTGAAGCCTTCCGCGGCATGGCTCAGCGGTCAGCGGAGCAATAGAACCACGACGACGATGATGAGAATGAGGCCACCCACGCCTCCGCCAATCCAAATGCCACTGGCAAGAATCGGCGAGAATAATAATAGATGCATAGTTTGTCTTTCGTTTTTGATGGCAATACATTGACCATCACTTTTCCGTTCGGGGTACACTATGCGCCAGGCCGGTCTATGGCTATCAGGTGTAACACTAACGCGGGTCCAGGAGCCACTGCCTCCGAGAACGGACCAGCGAAAGGGGTGTTTTTCGCGCCGCGGGAGTTTGGTCCTGTAAATCCGCTGCTTCCCTTCCGTGATGCCGAATAACGCCTCGTGAAACTGATCCCGCAAACGCGCCTTTGAATTGGGCATTCGCCGAGAGATTCTGCAAACTGAGTTTCGAGCCAAACCGGATTTCACCGGGTCATTCGCAAAAAAACACCTTCTGGTTACACCTGATGGCGCAGGGCCGGCCCGCAGCATACCGTGCTTCTCGTATTTAAATATCCATAACGCAACAACCGAAAGAAAAGCACAATGAAAATGAACCCAACCTATCCGCTCGCGCTCAGTATGATTGCGGGCGCCCTGTTAATCACCAGCCCATCCCTGCGCGCCTCCAGTACGGACAGCCGCATCGAATCATCCGCCGCCAAGTCGTATGTGTTCAAAACCGTCCTCAAGGACGATTCCATCACGACGGAATCCAAAGACGGTGTCGTCACCCTCACCGGCACGGTCGCCGATGCGAACCATAAATCTCTGGCCCAGGACACGGTGGCGAGTCTGCCCGGCGTCAAGAGCGTGGATAATCAACTGCTGGTCAAAGGTGAACAACCCGCCGAACATTCCGACGCCTGGATTGGTTGGAAAGTGAAAATGGCGCTTTTGTTCCATCGCAATGTAAGTGCCACCGGCACCGACGTGGACGTAAAAGACGGCATCGTCACCCTGACCGGTGAAGCCAGCAGCCTGGCGCAAAAGCAACTCACCACTGAATACGCCAAGGACATCGACAATGTCAAAGAGGTCAGGAACGAAATGACGATTGCCCAGACCCCGGTAAAAGTGGTCGAAACCAACGGCGGAAAAATTGATGACGCCTCCATCACGGCTGAAGTCAAGTCGTCGTTGATGGCGCAGCGCTCGACCAGCGCCTTGCGCACCACGGTTTCAACGACGGACGGCGTCGTCACCCTGGGCGGCGTGGCCAAAAACGAAGCGGAAAAGAGCCTGGTCACCAAGCTGACCACCGACATCAACGGTGTGACCAGCGTGATCAATAACATGACCATCGCTGTGCCTGTAGCCGAGAACTAAACCGTCAATTCGTTGCCGGCTGGCGCGAAAGGGCGCCAGCCGGCAAACCAATTGAAAGAAAGTTTTATGTTATACACGATTGCGGTGATACTGCTCGTCCTGTGGCTGCTTGGCTTGGTGAGCGGTTACACGATTGGCGGCTTCGTCCACGTCTTGCTGGTAATTGCCATTATCATGGTGCTCGTCAACCTCATTTCCGGTCGCAAGCGATTGAATTAGATGGCTGTTGACCAAACAAATCAAATCGGAGATTCAATATGAATACAAAAACCATAGTCGCAGTCATTTTGGTCGCTCTTGGCATCGTGGTGCTCGCTTACTCGGGTATCACCTTCACGACTCCGGGAACGCCGGTCGAATTTCTTGGCATGCACATTCAAACCAGCGACAGCCACTTTATACCGCCGGTCGCCGGAGCGCTCGCGCTCGTCGGCGGAATCGTGTTGCTGCTCGTGAATCCCAAGCGGGTCTGAAGCTTGGAGTCCTATCCGGTTGCGCAACGGAAGGCTGAACCAACGTGAAGCCGAACGGCTCGACCAGATACGCAACCCGTCGAAGCATCACGGAAAGTGAAAAGGAAATCTGGTGGCTTTTTGAACAACCACTGCCGGCATTGCCACCTCTTCGTCAACGCCATCCTGCACTGGATCGCCCTCCAGATCACATGGTCCACGCTCGACGACGACCTCCAGATATATATCGAGGCGTACCCTCATTCCGCCCGCGCGCAATTTGAAGGAATGCGTCCCAAGAAGCCGGTGTCGAGGCAAAAAACGACACCGTGAGCACACCCTTCAGGCTTTGCGGATAATGACCGAGACGTTTGTCCCCCCGAAACCGAAGGCATTCACCATCGCCGTCGGCACTGCCTGCTCCCGCGCCGCGTTGGGCACGTAATCGAGATCGCACTCCGAATCGGGGTCGTCCTGGTTGATCGTCGGCGGCACGAAGTTGTCCTCCATGCCAAGCAGGACGGCGATCAGCGAAAGCATTCCCGAGGCCCCCAGCGTGTGGCCAATCATCGACTTGATGGAACTGACCGGGATTTCACGAGCGTACGCTCCAAAAACCTCCTTGATCCCTTTCGTCTCGGTGCTGTCATTCAAGCGGGTGGAGGTCCCGTGAGCCTGAATATGCGAGAGCTGGTTCTTGCCCAGGCCGGCGGCCACCAGCGCCGACTCCATGCATTCAACCTGGCTCGGCAGGTACGGCGCAACAAGGTCGAACGCGTCATTTGTCTGCCAGCTCGAAAGAATCTCCGCATAGACGCGCGCGTTGCGTTTCTCGGCCAGACTGGCCCGCTCCAGAACAACGAATCCGCACCCCTCCGAAAGAACCATGCCGCTGCGATTGCCGGTGAAGGGACGCGAGGCTCGCGCCGGCTCCTCATTGAAGTCGCGGGTCAATACCGTCAGCGCATCCCAGACCCGAAAATACGCATGAAAAAGGGGGCAATCCACGCCGCCAACCAGAATCAGGTCGGCCTGGCCCGAACGGATGTAGAGGTTGGCCAAATCCAGGGCCACCAGCGCCGACGAACAGGCTGAAACGACGGTGTTACTGACCCGCCGCAAGCCGTGACGGATCCCGATCTCGCACGCCGCCGCGTTGTACATCGCGCGAGGCACGGTGGTCGCTTTCAAGCGGTGCTTCTGGAGGGCATAGAAGCGATGGTAGGCCGCCTCGTTTGTCCCGACCATCCCGCACCCGGTTCCCAGCATAATGCCTTTACGCACCGGGAGCCCCGATAGCCCGTTGAGACCGCTATCAGCGACCGCCATTTCGGAAGCGATCAGTGAAAGGAGCGCCGCCCGGTCCAGGCGCGATTTGGCCTTACTGTCCGGCCAGAGCGGATCGATCTTTTCATCGTCGATGAATCCGGCAATTTTTGTGTGGCAGTCCGACAAGTCGAGATGCTCGACGCGTCTCACGCCCGATTTACCCGAGCGAATGGCCGCGCGGAATTCATCCTTGCCAACCCCGTTCGGACTAAGGATTCCGATGCCCGTGATCACCGACCTCTCTGTCATGTTTACCAAAGTTTGAACCATCCGTAATGGGAATGCAAATATCATGTCGTCTTTATCCGGCCCGGAATGAACTTGGAAGGATGCCATGACGTGTGATATCAGTTGCACGGCGCGCTATGATCAAAGGCATCGACCACATCGGCATCGCGGTCAAGAGCATTGATGAGGCAAAGAAATTCTGGGTGGACACGCTCGGTTTAAAGCATCTGCGCACCGAAAATGTGCCCGACCAGAAAGTGCGCGTCGCTGTCCTGGCGGCGGGCGAAGCCACTATCGAACTGCTGGAGCCAACCGCGACGAACAGCCCCGTCCAGAAGTTCCTGGACCAGCGCGGCGAAGGCCTGCATCACCTGGCGTTCGCGGCCGACACCTTGGCCGGGCATCTGCCAGCGCTCAAAGCCGCCAACCTCGGACTGATCGACGAAAAACCGCGCGTCGGCGCCGGCGGCGCCCACATCGTGTTCATCCACCCCCGGAGCGCCCATGGCGTGTTGATCGAAATGTGCGAGCACCATGACTGAACCGCAGGAAAAACCCGGCCAGTTTCCTTTCACGCGCGGCATCCACCCCACCATGTATCGCGGGAGGTTGTGGACGATGCGCCAGTACGCGGGTTTTGGCACGGCGGCGGAAACGAACCAGCGTTACCGGTACCTCCTCGCGCACGGCCAGACGGGACTCTCGATGGCGTTCGATCTGCCGACGCAAATCGGCTATGACAGTGACGACCCGCTGGCGCTGGGCGAGGTCGGCCGCGTGGGGGTGGCGATTTCGTCACTCGCCGACATGGAGCGGGTCTTCAAAGACATCCCCCTGGACCAGGTGAGCACCTCGATGACGATCAACGCGACGGCTCCCATCTTATTGGCGCTCTATCTCGTCGTCGCGAAACAACAGGGCGTGCCGTGGTCGAAGCTTACCGGCACGGTTCAGAACGACATCCTCAAGGAATACAGCGCGCGCGGCACGTATATCTTTCCACCCACACCGTCGTTGCGCCTGGTCGCTGACATCGTCGAATTCTGCGCGAAGGAAGTGCCGGGCTGGAACACGATCAGCGTTGGCGGCTACCACATGCGCGAGGCGGGTTGCACGGCGGCGCAGGAGATTGCGTTCACCCTCGCGGACGGGATCGCCTACGTGCAGACGTGCGTCGGGCGCGGGCTGGCGGTGGACAGCTTCGCACCGCGCATTGCCTTTTTCTTCAACTGCCACAGCAATTTCTTTGAGGAGGTCGCCAAGTTCCGCGCCGCGCGGCGGCTCTGGGCCCGTATCCTGCGCGAAAAATTCGGCGCGCAAAACGAACGTTCGATGGTGCTGCGATTCCACACGCAGACCGCCGGTTCGACGCTCACGGCCCAGCAGCCGGACAACAACGTCGTCCGTACGACCCTGGAGGCGCTTGCAGCTGTCCTGGGGGGCACGCAGAGCCTGCACACCAACGCAAAGGACGAGGGCAGCGTGATCCCGACCGAAGAATCGGCGCTGCTGGCCTTGCGCACCCAGCAAATCATTGCGCACGAGTCGGGCGTGACCGCCGAGCCCGACCCGCTCGGCGGCAGCTACTACCTTGAGTCGCTCACCGACCGCCTCGAGCAGCAGGCGCGCGACCAGTTGCGTGAAATCGATAATCTGGGCGGGATGCTCAAGGCCATCGAGAGCGGATACGTGCGCCAGGAAATCTATCGCGCCGCTTCCAAACACCAGCAGGCCGTGGAAGCCGGAGAGAAGATCATCGTCGGCGTCAACAAGTACGTCAGCAACCAGCCGTTGAAGACGAAGCCACAGCCGGTAGATCCACGTTTGGAACCGCGCCGCTGCCGGGAACTGGCGGCCTTGCGTAAAAAACGGAATGCCGGCGAGGTGCAACAGTGTTTGGCAACGTTGGAAAAGGCCGCCAACAGTTCGGAGAACCTGATGCCGGTCCTCATGGACTGCGTGAAGAGCCGGGTCACGCTCGGCGAGATTTGCCGGGTATTGCGGAGTGTGTTCGGCGAGCACCAGCCTTCCCACAGCGTATAATCCGGTGAAGAAATGAAATCGAAGCGTCCCCTCAAAATCCTCATCGCCAAAGCGGGGCTTGACGGCCACGAGCGCGGGGCGCTCGTCGTGGCGATGGGCCTGCGCGAGGCCGGGTTGGAAGTTGTCTACACCGGCATTCGCAACACGCCCGAACAGATCGTCGCGTCGGCGATGCAAGAGAAAGTGGACGCGATCGGTTTGAGTTCGTTATCGGGCGGGCACATGGCGCAGTTCCGGCGCGTGATGGAAGTGCTCAAGCAGGAGAAGGTCAAGGGGGTTCTGGTCTTCGCCGGCGGCATTATTCCCGACGGGGACGTGAAGAAGCTCCAGAAACTGGGCATCAAGGCCGTCTTCGGTCCCGGCAGTTCCATCGCCAGCATCCTCACGTTCCTGAGGAAGCGCCTGAAGTAAGGCGCGAGGAGAGCGGGCCGGCGATGAATTCCCCGGAAGCGGCCGATGGGGGTGGAAGCGGCCGGACCCCAATCTCATGAATTAAATCTTTCATGGGTAAAACACCTGATAGCGTCCATCCGGATTGCATGCGTATGTTTTTCCAAATTGGGTGAATTCAATTTGATCAACAACAACTGCCGCAAACCGCAACGACGTTGTTCGGCGCGGACCAAAGGGACAACGAAGAAAGGGATTTTATTTTTTACAGCATGGACAGTTATTTTTTCCTGAGGTGGTACGAATGAAGGCAGACCACACTGACCCAACCGCGGAGTTTTCCACGCTCGTCGAAATCCTTCGCTGGCGAGCGCTTCAGCAGCCTGGACAGCGGACCTATACCTCCTACACCTGTTTGGTGGATGGAGAAGTGGAAGGGGGTCAGCTGGGCGGTCCGGAGTTGGATAGCCAGGCCCGGAGTATTGGAGCGCTGCTCCAAAGCCACGTGGCGAGTGGGGAGCGTGCGCTGTTGCTCTATCCAACCGGCCTCGAGTTCATTGCCGCGTTTTTTGGTTGTTTATATGCCGGGGTGATCGCCGTCCCTCTGCCTCCGCCCAATCTGGCTCAGCCCCGGCGGAGCCTCCCCAAGCTGCGGGCCATCGTCAGCGATGCGCAGCCTGCGGTGGTGCTTACCACGTCAGCGATTCTCTCCGGCACTGCGGGTCTGTTCACGCAAGCTCCCGAGTTGCAGAAGATGCGCTGGGTGGCCACCGACAAGGTTGCCGGCAGCCTGGCGCAGGAATGGCGGGACCCGGCCGTGACCCGCAACACTCTGGCGTTACTCCAATACACTTCCGGCTCCACCGCGGAACCGAAGGGGGTCATGATCAGTCACGGAAACCTCCTTCATAATTCGGCCTATATTCACCGCCTCTTCGCGCTCGTCCCGGACAGTGTCACCGTCACCTGGTTGCCGGCCTTTCACGACATGGGACTTACCAATGGGATTATCCAGCCGGTGTACAAGGGCGGTCCGTGTTACCTGATGCCGCCGGCGGCCTTTCTCATGCGGCCGGTGCGTTGGCTCCAGGCCATTTCGCGCTACAAAGCCACGATTAGCGGCGGTCCAAATTTCGCCTATGAATTGTGCGCCCGCAGAATCACCCCTGAACAACGTGAAACGCTCGACCTCAGCAGTTGGGATGTGGCTTACAACGGCGCCGAGCCGGTTCGCGCCGACACCATGAAACAATTTGCGGCCAGCTTTGCCTCGTGTGGTTTCCGCCCCGGCGCCTTCCATCCCTGTTATGGGCTCGCCGAAGCCACGCTGCTGGTTTCCGGCGGTTCTTTAAGGGACGAGATGTTCCGCACGATTCAAGTGGCAGAGTTTGAACAGAACCGCGTCGTGGAGGCCTCCGCCCAGCAACAGAATGTGCGGACCCTGGCCGGCAGCGGCCACGCCCTGCATGAGACCAGGATTGTCATCGTCCACCCGGAATCACTGACGGTTTGTGCACCGAATGAAGTGGGCGAAATCTGGGTGTCCGGCCCGAGCGTGACTCAGGGGTATTGGAACCGGCCCGAAGAAACTGAACGCGCTTGTCGGGCCTGCCTGAAAGATACCGGGGAAGGGCCGTTTCTCCGCACCGGGGATTTGGGATTTATGAAAGATGGCGAGCTGTTTGTCACCGGTCGCCTGAAGGACCTGATCATCATCAGTGGTCGCAAGTTTTACCCCCAGGATATCGAAATGACGGTGGAACAGAGTCACCCGGCCCTGCGGCCGGCTTGCTGCGCCGCATTTTCCGTCGATGGCACCGGCGAAGAACAACTGGTCATCGCGGCCGAAGTCGAGCCCCGGTACCAACCGGCGGTTCGCCACCCGCCGGATGGGGAAGCGCGCGCTCATCCCAACGGGCGTTCGCCGCTGGATGTCGAGGCCGTGGTCCGTGCCATCCGGAGGGCGGTGGCCGAAGAGCATGATGTGCGAGTCCATAAAGTGGTGCTGCTCCGGGCCGGGCGCATTCCCAAGACCACCAGCGGCAAGGTGCAGCACCATGCCTGCCAGGCCGGTTTCCTGAAGGGGACGCTGGAAAGACCCGGTGAGGAGTGAGCAATGGCCAAGAATTCCAACAACGCAGAAGTCATCCAGGCTTGGCTGGTTTCCAAACTTTCCGAGCGGCTGGGAATCCAGTCTCACGAGATCGATATCCGGGAACCCTTCGCCAGCTACGGACTCGGGTCAACGGAGGCGGTCAGCCTGGCCGGTGAACTCGCCGAGTGGCTGGGACGAAAACTTTCTCCGGCGCTGGTCTATGAGTACTCCACCATCGAGTCGCTCGCCCGGCATTTGGCGGAATCACCGGACGTGCCGGAGTCAGCGACCGGGGCTGGCCAGAACCGGGAGGCGAAAAATGAACCGATCGCCATCATCGGCATCGGCTGCCGGTTTCCCGGCGCGAACGACCCGGCCGCGTTCTGGCAGTTGCTGCGAAACGGAGTGGATGCCATCCGCGAAGTTCCCGCGGATCGCTTCGACGCGCATGCGTTTTACGATGCGGACCCGGCGACCCCGGGCAAAATGAACACTCGCTGGGGCGGCTTTCTGGAACAGGTGGATCAGTTCGATCCCGGTTTCTTCGGCATCTCCCCGCGGGAGGCATTGCGCATGGACCCCCAACAACGCCTCTTACTGGAGGTGACCTGGGAAGCATTACAGGACGCGGGACAGGTACCCGAGCGTCTGGTCGGTACCCAGACCGGCGTCTTCATCGGCATCGCGACCAACGATTATGGCCGGCTGCAATGGAATGACCTCGAACGAATTGATGCCTACTCCGGCACCGGCAATGCCTCGAGCATCGCCGCCAACCGGATCTCGTACCTGTTCGATTTCCGCGGGCCGAGTCTCGCCATCGACACAGCCTGTTCCTCGTCGCTGGTTGCCCTCCACCTGGCCTGCTGCAGCCTGCGGCACGGCGAGTCCACGCTGGCTCTGGCCGGGGGCGTAAACCTGATTCTCTCGCCGGCGATTGCCATCAATTTCACCAAGGCCGGTGCCATGGCGCCGGATGGGCGCTGCAAAGCGTTCGATGCCCGGGCCAACGGCTACGTTCGCAGTGAAGGTGCCGGGGTCGTCGTGCTGAAGCCCCTCTCCAAAGCGTTGGCTGACGGTGATCCGATTTATGCCGTCATTCGCGGCAGCGCCGTGAACCAGGACGGACGGAGCAATGGGCTCATGGCGCCGAATCCGCTGGCCCAGGAGGCGGTCCTGCGCGAAGCCTACCGGCAAGCCGCCGTCTCGCCCGGCAAGGTTCAATACGTCGAGGCCCACGGCACGGGCACATTGTTGGGCGACCCGATCGAAGCAAAAGCACTGGGCACTGTGCTGGGCGTCGAACGTCCACCCGGACGGCCTTGTGCCCTGGGGTCGGTCAAGACCAACCTGGGCCACCTCGAGGCCGCCGCCGGCATCGCGGGCTTGATCAAGGTGGCGCTGGCGCTCCGGCATCGGGAGATCCCGCCGAGCCTGCACTTTGAAAAACCTAACCCGCTTATCCCTTTTGACGAGCTGCCGCTCAGGGTGCAAACGACGCTGAGTCCCTGGCCCGCGGAGTCCGGCCCGGCCCTGGCCGGAGTCAGCTCATTCGGCTTCGGCGGCACCAATGCGCATGTGGTTTTGGAAGAGGCGCCCCCGGCCAAAACAGGAACGGCGGAAGCCGAACCGAAAACCGACACCCATCTGCTCCCGCTGTCGGCCCGCAGTCCGGAAGCCCTCCGGGCCCTCGCCCGCGCCTGGCAAAACTTCCTCGCCACCCCGGAATCCGCCGCGTCATTGCCGGATGTTTGTTACACGGCTGGCGTGCGGCTCAGTCACCACGACCATCGTCTCGCTGTGACCGGCCATTCGCCGGCGCAACTGATTGAGAGCCTGGAAGCTTTTTTGCGGGGCGAGGCCCGTCCCGGCCTGTCGTCCGGCCGCAGGCTTTCCGCGCGCCGGCGAAAACTTGTTTTTGTGTTTCCGGGACAGGGGAGCCAATGGTTTGGCATGGGGCGGCGGCTGTTGGAACAGGAAGCCGTTTTCCGGGAGGTCATCGAACGCTGTGACCGGGCGATGCGACCGTACGGAGATTGGTCGTTGCTCGCCGAACTCACAGCCGCCGATGCCGCCCGGTCGCGGTTGAATGAAATCGATATCATCCAGCCGGCCCTCTTTGCGATTGAAATTGCTTTGGCCGCCCTGTGGCGCTCGTGGGGTATCGAACCACAAGCCGTGGTGGGCCATAGTTTGGGAGAAATCGCGGCCGCGCACGTCGCCGGTGCGCTGAGCTTGGACGATGCCGTCAGGGTCATTTGTCATCGCAGCCGATTGTTCAAGCGCACCATTGGGCAAGGGGGCATGGCAGCGGTGGAACTTTCCATCGAGGAAGCTCGACGTGTCCTGGTCGGTTTCGAAGACCGCGTGTCAATCGCGGTCAGCAACGGTCCCACCTCGACGGTGTTGTCCGGAGATCCGGCCGCGCTCGCCGGCATTCTGGATCAGTTGCAACGGCGCGACATCTTTTGTCGCATGGTGAAGGTCGATTTCGCCTCGCACAGCCCCCAGATGGAGCCGTTGCGCGCCGATTTGCTGCGAGCTCTGGAAGGGCTGCGGCCGCGGGCGGAATCCGTGCCGATCTACTCGACGGTGACCGGCCAGGTTGCTCATGGGCTGGAATTCGATACGCTTTATTGGGCGAGGAACATGCGGGAGCCGGTGCTCTTCTCCACGGCGGTTCAGCGCCTGGTGGAAGCCGGGCATGACATCTTCCTGGAAATCAGCCCGCACCCCATTCTGCTCAGCGCCATGCAGCAAGGGTTTCATCACTTCGGCCAGGAAGCCGCCGTGCTTCCTTCGCTGCGGCGTGAGGAAGATAAACCCACGGTCCTGCTCGGATCGCTCGGAGGGCTTTACAGTTTGGGTTACCCGATCGACTGGAACCGGATCTATCCGACCAGCGGCAGGTGTGTTCGACTCCCGTTTTACCCGTGGCAACGGGAGCGTTGTTGGCTTGAGCCCTCAGCCGGGAACACCGAATCTTACCGGGAACAAATCTCCCGGAGTGGGAATGGGAACCATCCTCTACTGGGCCGGCATTTCAAACCGGCGCATCCTGCCGGAACCCACTTCTGGGAAACCTCGCTGGACAGGAATTCCCTGCCATATCTGGATGACCACCGCATCCAGGGCGTCGCCGTGCTGCCCGCCTCGGCCTATGTGGAGTTGGCCCTGGCCGCCGCGGTTGAAATCTTCCAAGCGCAACCCATTGCGCTGAAAGATATCGAATTTCGCAAGGCGCTTTTCCTGCCCTCGGCATGTGGAATACAGCGTCGGGATGCTCCGGGCCAGGCGGCCGGTGTTATTCCACAGGCCGAGGGCGGAAACCACACGATTCAAGTAATTCTCTCCCAGGGCGCAGACGGAGCGGCATCCTTTCGCATCTACAGTTGCCCGGGTGGCGCGGTGCACTCCAAAAAATCGTGGATGCTGCATGCAACCGGCAAGGTCTGTCTTCAACCGGACAACAGCACGATAACCCCGGCTGCCAGGCAGGAGACACTCACGGAGATGCAAACTCGATGCGCCGAAAAGATCTCCGGCCAGGATTATTACCGGAAACTCAGCGAAAGCGGCGTCCATTACGGTCCTTTCTTTCAGAGCATCGCCCGGTTGTGGCGGAACAACGGCGATGTGTTGGGCGAAGTGCAGGTGCCCGATGGGCCGGAGGCAGAGTTTCACGGCTTTCAAATTCACCCGGCGATTCTCGATGCCGGGTTACAGGTTCTCGGGGCTGCAATTGCCGCGGAAGCGACTGAAAACGGCCGACCAGGAATTTACCTGCCAACCCGCATCAACCAGTTCCGGGTTCACGGACGTCCGGGCCGCCATTTATGGAGTCATACCCGGGTGCAGCATCGGGATGCGGCTGCCATCACGGGAGAGGTCCAGCTCCTCGATGAAGCGGGACGCGTGGCGGTCGAGATTCAGGGACTGCGCTTTGAATACCTGGGCGAAGATGCACCGCGCGCGGAGGTCGATAATCTCGACGACTGTCTTTATGAGTTCCAGTGGCAGCCCAAAGAGCGCGCGGCCGGAAAGTCTTCCGCGCCCGCCAGCCGGGCAAGCTGGCTGATCTTCACCGACAGCGGTGGTGTCGGTGATGCGCTGTCCGTGCGTTTGAAAGCCCGGGGCGAACGGAGTATTCTGGTTTCTCGCGGGGAAACGTGCGAGCAAACGGACGGCGAGCATTTTTGTATCCGTCCCGGACGACCGGAAGACATCCGCCGGCTCTTCGAGTCCGCGCTGGGATCGGACCAACCGGGCTGTCGTGGAATTGTCCATCTCTGGAGTCTGGATGTTACCTGTCCAGAGGAGACCACCGTGGCCTCGCTGAAGGCCGCGCAGATTCCGGGTTGCGGCAGTGTATTGCTGCTGGTGCAGGAACTGGCTGGAATGGAATCACCTGACCTCCCGCGACTATGGCTGATCACGCAGGGTGCTCAAGCGGTCGGAGAAAAGCCCGCGCCTTTGTCCGTCGCGCAGTCACCGCTTTGGGGATTGGGTCGCGTCATTGCCCAGGAACACCCGACATTCTGGGGCGGGCTGATGGATCTGGAACCCGGAGCATCGCTGCGCGACGCTGCCGCTGATCAGTTGTGCGAGGAAATCTTTAGCTCGGATGGAGAGGACCAACTTGCGTTTCGTCAAGGGCGGCGATACGTGGCCCGTTTGGCCCGCCAGCGCCCATCGGCCACGCCAGCCCGTCCGCTCCAGTGGCGGACGGACGGCAGCTATCTGATCAGCGGAGGACTCGGAGACCTCGGCCTCCTGGTCGCGCGTTGGATGGTCGAACAAGGGGCGCGACGGTTAGTCCTCCTGGGACGCACCAAACTCCCCCTGCGCGCGAATTGGAGTTCAGTGGAAACCGGCAGTCGCCTGGCCCGCCAAATCACCGCCATTCGGGAACTGGAATCGTTGGGAGCATCGGTGCATCTGGCATCAGTCGATGTGGCGGAAGAAGGAGAGTTGCGTGGCTTTCTGGACGAGTTTCGTGCGGAGGGTTGGCCGCCAATCCGGGGTGTCGTGCACGCGGCGGGCGTGCTGCAGGACGGACTGTTGGTGCAACTCGATGTTGCGGCAGTGAACACGGTTTTGCGGCCCAAGATGATGGGTGGCTGGCTGCTGCATCGCCTGCTGCAGGACGATCCCCTGGACTTTTTCGTCCTTTTCTCTTCCGCCGGTTCGGTGCTGGGCCAGCCCGGCCAGGGGAATTATGCCGCCGCCAACGCTTTTCTCGATACGCTGGCGCATCACCGGCAAGCCCGGGGTCAGCCGGCCCTGAGCATCAACTGGGGTGCCTGGGCCGGTGAGGGATTCGCGGATTCGGTTGGCGGCAAGCGTCTCGCCGCGCGCCTCGCGCTCCTGGGAATCAGCAGCCTCGCGCCCGGGCAAGCGCTGGAAATACTCGGACGACTGCTCGGGCAAAGTGCAACCCAGGTTGTGGCGGTGCCCGTCAACTGGAGGCAATATCGGGAGTTTTATTCCGCCGGCGGTGTCCCGCCGCTGCTCTCGGAACTGGCGCGAGAGGAATCCGAAGTCCCCCGGCCCGCGGGTCGCACGAGCGAAAGGAGGGATGCCCTGCTGGCGGCCGAACCAGCGCAACGCCGGTCGTTGTTGCAGTCCTACCTGAGCGAGCAAGTGGCGCGGGTGCTCGGACTCAGCCCATCCAGGCTGGATGTCCAGCAACCCCTGAGCCATCTCGGACTGGACTCGTTGATGGCCGTCGAGTTGAAAAACCGGATCGCGGTTGACCTGAAGGTGAACGTGCCGGTGGTGAAATTCCTTCAGGGCGTTAGCGTTGACCAGGCGGTCACGCAGGTGCTGGAGCAACTGGCCGCCGGGGCCGCCAACCCGACGACGTCTCCGGCCCCGGTCGTCCCAAAGCGCAAGGAGCAAATGGACAAGGGAAATGCCGAACGCCTGTTGGCAAACCTGGATGTGCTTTCGGATGAGAAAGTGGATGCATTGCTCGCCGATATGTTGGGTGAGGAAAAGGACGGTTCCATGCTATGAGATGGCAAAAAGGAAGCGTCGCAATCTGCCTGGGGCTGTTATGGTTGAGCCGGGGACAAGTGTCTCAGGCCGCGGACGATCAACCGGCGCGGGAGATCGTGGACCGGGTGGCGCGGTTGTTTATCAGCCAATCCAGCATCGCCACGGTGGACATGCAGATCACCAAGGAAAACTCCCAACGGAAGATCTCGATGCAGTTCTGGGCGCTCGGCGGGTCGAACGTCCTCGTCCGCATTCGCAGCCCGCAGGAAGATGCGGGCACGGCCATCCTGAAAGCTGGCAACCAAACCTGGTGCTATCTGCCAAAAGCGAACCGCACGGTGAAGATGCCACCTTCGATGTTGATGACCCCGTGGATGGGCAGTGACTTCACCCTCAATGACCTGGTAGAAGAGAGTCGCCTCACCAACGACTATGTAATTACAACCTCTTTTGACGGTAAGCGGGAGGGAGTCGAGGTGACTGAATATACCCTGACACCCAGGCGGGCTGCGGCCGTGGTGTGGGGGAAAATTACTTTGGAGGTCCGCCAGGCCGACTCGATGCCCGTCTGGCAGCGATACTATGACGAGGACGGAAAGTTGGTCCGGCAACTGTCCTTTTCCGAGTACAAAACTGTGAGCGGAAGGCTCATTCCGACGCGTCTGGTTATGCAATCCATGGACCAGAGCGGTAAAAAGTCCGTTGAACAGACGGCGATCACGTACGAAAACATCATCTTCGACGAGCCGATCAACCAGGAGACGTTTTCCCGAAGGAATCTCAAGCCATGAGCGGACGACTTTTGCGGCTCGCGTGGCGCAATCTCTGGCGTAATCCCCGGCGGACGCTGATCACCATGGCAGCGATCGGCCTGGGCTACGCCATGCTGCTGTTCGTGGCGTGCCTGATGGCGGGACTGAGACAGCAGATGATCGAGACTGGCACGGGCCTTCTTCTCTCTGACGTTGAAGTGCAGGCTCCGCGTTACTACCCGGATCGTCCCATTGATAAAACCTTGGGAGGACCAAACGGGACCGACGTCAGCGCGCTGCTTGCCGCCATTAACGCCGACCCACGGGTTCAGGCGGCGAGTCCCCGGGTGTACGGCTACGGCCTGGTCAGCGGGAGCCATCAGTCGGTTGGCGTGCAACTGCTCGGCGTCGCCCCCGTCCAGGAACAGAAGGTCACTGTGCTGCAAACCCGGATGGTAAAAGGAAGCTACCTGACCGGACGGATGCCCAAAGGTGTGGTGATGGGAGATAAACTCGCCGCCACACTTGGCGTCGGGGTGGGGTCGGAAATCGTCGTGTTGACAACGGCGACCGATGGTTCAATGGGAAATGACCGATACACGGTAGCCGGGCTGTTTCACACGGGGCTTGGCACCATGGACCAGGGTCTGGTGCTGATGCCTCTCGCTTCTCTGCAGGACCTGTTGCGCTTGCCGCCGGGAAGGATTCATGAAGTTGGGGTCAAACTCCATGACAACGCCGCGGCGACGACGGCGGCGGCGGCACTGGAGGTGCAACTGAGTAAAACCGTTCCGGTGCAGGCGCATGCCTGGCCGGAGCTGGCGCCGGACCTGGCCGGCTACGTGCAGTTCAATCGTCGGGTTACCTTTATTCTCTTTTTCATCTTTTTCCTGTTGGCAGTCATGGGCATCGTCAACACCATGCTCATGGCCATCATCGAACGCACGCATGAGTTCGGCATGCTGATGGCCGTAGGCATGCGCCCGGGTCAGGTGGTTGGTCTCATCGTGGCGGAGGCGGCCAGTTTGGCGGGAGCCAGTCTGGTTTTGGGAGCCGCGCTTGGGGCGCCACTCCTCTGGTATTTGCAGGTTCATGGTCTGAACCTGGGTGGCGATCGCGGCGTGGTTTCTCTGGCCGGAGTCGCGGTAGGCCCCATCTGGCACGGTCGGCAGGATTACACTTCCTACACTCAGGCCGCTCTGGGGCTGGCTATCGCGGCTCTGGTGTCGGCCCTCTATCCCGCGTGGCGGGCGGCTCGCTCTCGGCCGACGGAGGCGCTCCGAAAGGTTTAGCGAGATGAATATTCTCCTGCTGATGAAAATCGGGTGGCGCAATCTCTGGCGCAACCCCCGCGGGACCCTGCTGACGGCGCTGGCCCTGGGTTTGGGCCTGACCTTGCTGCTGATTTCCCTGGGCTTGCTCGATGGCAGCCACGAGCA
Organism: Verrucomicrobiia bacterium; assembly: GCA_035945675.1. Lineage (GTDB taxonomy): Bacteria > Verrucomicrobiota > Verrucomicrobiia > Limisphaerales > UBA11358 > UBA11358. Next base: position 71,918 of record DASZAB010000108.1, read on the forward strand.
AATGGTTCGTAACGGAGTGAGATTTGGTTCCGGGCACGTCGTCATCCAGGCGCAGGGATACCAGAATACCGGTTCTCTGGAGCTGTTGCTGCCGGCAGGAGTCGTGTCCACGACCGATGGGTTTTTGTACTCCGGGGCTCTGAAACCTGTTGTGCGCGGCGTGAGTCCCCGGCTGCTGGCCTCCGGCTTGCTGAGTTCCGCAGCCAACGCTGCCGGGGTACGGCTCATGGGGGTCATCCCCCGGGCGGAGCGGGCCGTGTCCCTGATTCCCCAGCGGATTGTCGCGGGGAACTATCTCAGTAACGGCCAGCCATCGGGCGTTGTCATTGGCACGGATTTGGCCCGCAAGCTCGATGTGAAGCTCGGTGGCAAAGTCGTGCTCATGACGCAGGCCGTGCCACAGCCGGACACGAAAACGACGGACGAGGCGGGCGGAGAAATGCAGAGCACTCTGCTGCGGGTGACCGGGATCTTTCGCACGGGTATCCCGGCGATCGACGCCCATGTCATCCAGATGCCTTTGCCCGAGGCCCAGACACTGCTCGAAGTGCCCGGCCGGGTCACTCAGGTCGCGGTCCTCCTCGAGCGGGAGGGTGACTCGCCGAGGGTGGCCCGGGACTTGCGGAAGCAATTGGCGGGAGTGCCGGTTGAAGTTCTCCCCTGGCGGGAATCCATGCCGGCCATGGCCCAGATGTTCTTGTTGGACGAGGCCTTTAACTATGTCATGAACGGCGTGGTGCTCGCGATGGTCGGGTTGGGGATACTCAACACGATTCTCATGCGAGTGCTCGAGCGCCGTTATGAATTCGGCCTCTGTTCGGCACTGGGCCTGCGGCCGGTGCAGCTTGCCGTCATGATCATCGGCGAATCGCTGGCGCTCACGGCGATCAGCCTCGCTCTGGGTCTGGTGCTGGGGTTGGGCGCCAACCAGTATTTCGCCACCGCCGGGTTGGATCTGCGCTGGTTCTTCCACAGCGGCCTCCCCACCACGCTCGTTTTTGACCCGATCATCTACTCGCGCTTGAGCCTGACGCGAATCGTCTCGTCCGTCGGCATTGTGTTTCTGATGGCGATCGTCATCTCTTTTTGTCCGGCGCTCAAAGCCGCGCGAATCGAACTGCCCGGCGCCTTGAAGGTGCTTTAACATGATTTGGAGACGCTATGACTGATATGACCCGGTGGGCGGTGGAACTGAAGGACGTGGAGAAGACCTACCGCACGGGGTCCATTGAGGTCGCGGCCCTGCGCGGGATCAGTCTGCGGGTTGCTCCGGGAGAATTTCTCGCAATTGCCGGTCCGTCCGGTTCCGGCAAAACCACGTTGCTGAATATCCTCGGCGGACTCGACCGGGCCGATGCCGGGGAGGTATTGGTGGAAGGAAAGAACCTTCAACTCCTGTCTCCGGGGGAGCTGGCGCGTCTGCGGCTGCAGCGCCTCGGCTTCGTCTTCCAGGCGTACAACCTGCTGCCGGTCCTGACCGCCCTGGAGAACGCTGAATTTACCCTGCTCTTGCAGGGCGTGCCGGCGGAGCAGCGCAAAGAAAGGGTGCAAAAGCTGTTCGCGGAAATCGGTCTGGCCGGTCTGGAACATCGTCGTCCGGGCGAGTTGTCCGGCGGGCAACAGCAGCGGGTGGCGGTGGCGCGAGCCATGGTCACCGAACCGGCGCTGATCCTGGCCGACGAACCCACGGCGAATCTCGACTCAGCGACGGCGACCGCGCTGCTCGAAGTGATGGAGCAACTCAATCGCGCTCACGGCACGACTTTCGTTTACGCCACCCATGATCCCCAGGTCATGGAGCGGGCGCGGCGGTTGATTCGCCTGCATGACGGTCAGATCGCCAGTGATGTGGTGCGTGCCGGCCCGACGCCCTGAGCCATGCCCAGAATCAGACTGAAACAACGAATCCGCGAACTTTGGCAGAAGCTGAAGCACCTCAATGCGACACCGGACCAGATCGCGGCCGGCTTCTCCATCGGCATCTTTGCCAGTCTCCTGCCGCTGAATCCATCCCCCATCATCGTGGCGACCGTGGTGGCGTGGCTGCTGAAGCGGAACGTTATGGCCGCGGTCGCCGGGGCGGTGACTTCGATTCTCTACCTTCCGCTATTGCCTTTGATCTGGCTGGCGGAATTTCGATTGGGGAAATTGATTCTCCCGGTGCAACATCCGTTGACGTTGGATCAGCCCCGACTGTGGGGCGTTTTGCAACAGGGTTGGGATGTTTACGCCGCCATGTTGGTTGGCTCGATCCTCATCGCCATCCCCGTCACATTGCTCACCTATCGGGTGGTCAAACGGCTCGCCGAGAGATGGAGTAAAAATGAGTCGCAACCTTCAGACTGATGGCCGCCCCGGGTCCGGCCATTGCCAACAGGCAAGACGCCAGCCTTGCCCTTCCACGGCCAGAGCGGCGACATAGCCGGGGGCGGGGGCAAGTTCCTGAAGCGACCAGCGGGAGGCTTCGGATGAATCCGGTTGACCGCCGGGCACTGCGCCCGGTTCCCCGGGCGTCAGCGACACGTCCATCTGGTCCAGGGGCAGTGAAAGTCCTTCGCCCCGGGCTTTGAAGCAGGCCTCCTTGCGCGTCCAACAGCGAAAGAACACCTCACGCTGCTCCTCGGTGGAGAGCGACCGGAGCGCCGCCACCTCACGCCGTGAGAAAAACCGCTCGGCGATCTCAGCGACTGCCAGATTGGAACGGATGCGCTCGAGGTCAACGCCCACCTCCCGGCCACGAGTGACCGCGTAAAGGGCGATTCCATGGGAGTGGGACACGTTAAAGCGGATTGCATCCCCGCCGGATTCCCCGGCCAAGGCAGGCTTTCCATAAGAACTGTAGCAAAAGGACAGGCATTCCGGCGCTCGATTTAAATAGCCGCCGAGGATGGCACGAAGCACCCCACGGGCGACGATGAAGTGCCCGCGATCTCTCTCAAAATGAAATCGCTCGGCCCGCGCCCGTTCATCCGCAGCCAGGTTGTGGCGGAAGCTCCGAATCTGTGACGGGGTCTGGTCCAGGGTCGCTCGCCAGACATGAACTTCATCGGGACCCAGCACCGGGGTTTCCGGTGGAGCGAGCCACGGAGGAACCGGAGAAGTGCTGGGCGCTGCTTTCATAGGGTGGTGCTCACCCGTCTCCGCGCAGTTCCCGGGAGAGCGCCTGAAGCAGGAGCGGCTGGGTTGTGTTCCAGTAGAAATGGTCACCGGGAAACATCCGCAGCGAGAAGGAACCGTTCGTTTGATCACGCCAGGCTTCGAGATCACCTCGACGCACCCGCTGATCCTGCAAGCCGCCCAAGGTGGAAATGGGGCAGGTGAGCGGAGGTTCGATCGAATACACGTACGTTTCGTAAACGGCGAAATCTGCCCGCAGGACGGGAAGCAGCATCTGCATGAGTTCGGCCTCTGCCAACACTTTTCCGGGAATGCCATTCAAGCGGCGCAATTCGGCCAGGAATTCCTCCTCAGGCAGGGCATGGATCGGCCGGTCTCGATGAGGAATCTGCGGCGCGCGGTCCGCCGAGACAAACAGGCGAACCGGCTGGACCCCGGACTGTCGCCGGAGCTGACGGGCGAGTTCAAAGCTAATCAATGCTCCCAGGCTGTGACCGAAGAAGGCGAACGGCTTGTCCAGGAGTGGGGCCAACGCCTGGGCGAGGGCCTGGACCAGCGGCGGGAGCTGGGTGAACGGGGTCTCAATCAGCCGGGTTCCCCGACCGGGTAATTCAACCGGGCAGATCTCAACCTCCGCGGGCAAGCCGTCCGGCCAGGTGCGAAAAATCGAAGCACCCATTCCGGCGTACGGGAAACAGATCAGCCGAAGGCGGGCCTGCGGATTCGGTTTGCGGAAAGCAATCCAGGAATCAATGGCGGTTGCGGTGGTCATGGCTCGATCTTTCCGGCTTCGGCAATTTCTTTTGGAAGTATGTAGGTAGCGCGAACGGGGTTCAAGCAGGCGGTGGCCGGATTTGAAACGCAGCGCAGACCGCCGGCGCTCAATCGCGGGCTTGCCCCTACCGGCGTGCGCTGGCATACTCGACGCGGATTGGGAATTCAGGCTAACACTCATGTCCCTCGAAACCACACTCGCCGACATTATCGCCCGCTTGCGTCAAGGCCGGTTTCCAAACGAACAGGCCATCTCCCAAGGCATTGTTTTGCGCGTGCTGCAGGAGTTGGGCTGGGACATCTACGACACTACCTCCGTCTGGCCCGAATTCCAGACAGGTGAAGGTCGCGCTGACTTTGCCCTCTGCCATCCGCCTTCCAAGCCCGCCGATTTCATCGAAGTAAAGCCGCCCGGCAAGGCCGAGGACGGTGTCCGCCAAGCCCTCGAATACTCTTTCCATACTGGCGTGCCGTTCATCGTCCTGACCGACGGCAAGACTTGGAGCTTCTATCTGCCGGCGGAACAAGGCAGCTACGAAGACCGACGCGTGTACAAGCTCGATCTCTTTGAACGCCCGCCCACCGATGCCGCCGAGACGCTGCGCCGTTATTTGGCCCGTGAACGGGTCGAGTCCGGTGAAGCCCTTGAGGCCGCCCGCAAAGAATACCGCAGCCGCAACCGCCGCACCCAAGCCCGCGCTGCTATTCCCGAAGCGTGGCGCGAACTGGTCGAGAAGGGCAACGAAGATTTGGTTGACATGCTTGCCAGCGCCGTCGAATCCAAGGCTGGCGTCCGGCCCGACGACAACGATGTCGCCGAGTTCCTTGCTGGCCTCGGTCGACCGATCATCGTCGAAACATCGCATGACAAGACCGCTCCACAAACCAGCCCGGTAACCCATCGTCCCGCCGCGCTCCGCACCGGTGGCGAATCAACTCGTAGCGGCAAGCTCATCCTTCGCGGCAAAGCCTATCCGTACCACAACGCCAAGGACGCCATGGTCATCGTCTTGCGCGAACTTGCCAAAGGCGAACCCACGTTCCTCGAACGCTGCTCCCAGCATCCTGACGCACAAGGCCGCAAGCGCCGCTATATCGCCCGCACACCCGAAGAACTTTATCCCGACCGCGAGGATCTCCGAGACATGCGTGAATCTTTGACAGGCGGATGGCTTGTCGCGACCAACCTCAATAACGTACTTAAGAAAACCATCATCCGCCTCGCCGCCGAAGTTGCCGGGCTGACCTTCGGCAAGGATGTGATAGTAGAGTTCTAATAGGTGGGTTTCTCAAAATGATTCCTGATGAATTTCAACAACTAATTGAAGAGCAGACTGACACGCAGTTACTTGGATCGTGCCTGTATGAGGACATGGTGCCATACGTCTTTGAACCTAAGCCAGAGGCTTGGGACACTTTTCGTTATCTACTTGTTTCAAGTTTCAATGTTGGACGTGCCGATATACGAGTCGTTGGCAGTGGGCGGTTGGGTTTCAGCCTAAAGCCAGGGAAGAAGCTGATTAAACTTGCGGAGGATATCGATGAACAGCTTGAAGATCCTTCGGCAGACACAAGTGAGCCATCAAAGAAATATGCTAGGGCGATTGAGAAAGCCTCGAACGACAAGGCGCGGCGCGCAGATCGGCACGAAACCCTGTGTGGTATCATCAAGCCATTTCTAAAAGTGAAAAAATGAAGAAGGGGATCTCCAGCCAGCGGATCGAAAGGCCGTGGTCAGCTTTTACCAACGCGGTAACGTCCGTGTGATTCTGTTAAGGCCATGGTGAGTTGACTTTCTTCGATGGCCTCTTGCGGATAATCGCTCAAATCGAATTCAAGCTCATCGCCCTCAAAGCCCGGATAGAGCGCGGCGAGCTTCGGGATGGTGGCCCCGGCGAGGCGAAAATAATCTTTGTCAACCTCGATCCCAACCGACCGGTAGCCGACCGCTTCGGCGGCGGCGATGGTTGAACCGGAGCCCATGAACGGGTCGAGCACCGTACCCTCGCCCAACGGCAGCAACGCTCGCACAATAATCCGCATGAAATGCTGCGGCTTCAGGCACGGGTGATCGGAAATGGCTTCTTCACGTTTCGGGGTGCGACCACTTGGCACGACTTCGGGGAACGGTTTATCAGTGGAAAGACGCCGCAAACCGCCTGTCTTCCACTTTCGCAAGTTCTCGGCCACCGTCTTTTCGGCGAGAGGTTTCCGGAACAGCATCCACGGTTCGTAAGCGCCCTTTGGCGTGACGCAGACTTCCGGGAATTCCTTCTCGGCATTCTTGGGACGGTCGCCACCACGGAAGCCGAAGTATAACCGCATTACGGCCGGGCGAACCTCGTAACCGGCTTCAGCCATCGCTCCCTGCACGTGATGCTGAAGGATTGGGTGGCCGGCTACGCAGACATGCGCGCCGGGTACGAGAACATCGAGAAGAAGCTTTCCCCAATCACGGAAAAACGCCCGAAGGTTCTGTTTCTCCCCGTCCGTCAGCACAGTGAACCGAGGCAGAGGATCACGTTTGTTTCCACCAATCATGGGAGGCAACCGCCACACGCCGCCGCGTCCATTGCGCAACTTGGACAGTTCCTTCTCGGAGAATTCGATGAGCCCGTAAGGCGGGTCGGTGCAGACAGCGTGAATGCTCTGCGGCGCAGAGCCGCGCAGCCAATCGAAGCAGTCAGCAAGATGAATCTCGTACTTCCTCATCGCGCGCAAGTTTCAACTATAGGCGAAATGGATGCCAGGACCGTCATCGGCAATTTCGTCCGTCGTCCGCGCGAACAAAAGAATTTCACGCAGGACGGGCTGGCCGCGCGCACCGGCATCACCTACCAGTATTTATCCGGTCTGGAGAACGGACGCGAGAATTTTTCCATCGGAATCCTCGAATCACTTGGCAAGGCGCTGGATTGTCCACTCCCACAACTTGTGGCGGGTGCGTTCGCCGGGCCCTCCGTTTTGGCAAAGGTCGAAGCCAATCCCGACTATTTCCGCCCGCAAGCACCGTTGCCGCCCGGCCTCAAGATTGCACATCTGCAACGCGCGATGAACGAAACCCAGCGGATTGTCTCGCTGATTAACGCAAATCTGTCGGCCAGCGGCGGGAAACCTTTGCCGAGATATATTCAGGGCAACAATTTTAGCGGGCTGGTCTCCAATATCCTCTGCGACGCGATTCACGAGAACTCGCCATACAAACACAACTCCCACCAAGCGTATCCTGACTTGGTCAATCCAAAGGTTTCCGCGAAAAGCAAGCCGGTCGGCTTGGAAGTCAAGTCAACCATCCAAATCGGCAAGGGCGGAGAAAGCCACAACGGTCATTCCGGCTGGCATCTCGTGGCGTGTTTCGCGATTGATCAGAAAACAGGCAACGTTCGCTTCGTTCACGTCATGCTGGCCGTGCTTAATGGTCACAACCAACCCGAGCCGGATTGGGTATACGTGGGCAGCAAGGTAAACGTTGATACCGGTAGTCGTCGAACCGAGACATACAACACGACGTTGATCGGCACGACAAAATTGCGGGACGGCTCAGTTTATCTCGACCCAAGCATCATTAACTTCAAACGCTGGCGACAGGGCAGACGCAGGCCCGTGCCGCCGTTCTCGATCTTCGCCCAATCGTAAGCGTGTGAACTGTGCCGCGCGGCGAGGATTAAGAAGTTAAGAAGCCCGACCGAGCCGGAGCCGGTAACTACACGTTCCCGCTTTCTTCCGCCGCCGCGGATGGCGCCAGATTGAGGCAGGCCGTCAGTTTCTCCGCCAGGACTTCCACGTGCGGCGCGTACATCAGATTGGCGTGATTGCCGGGAACGACGTGGACCTCCACTCCGCCACCGGCCCAGTCGCTCCAGCCCTTCGTCGGGTCCGCGTCCGGAGACGAGCCCGCCGGCGTTTCACTCGCCTTGAAGAAGGTGATTCGGCCCGGGTAACGATGCAGTCCGTAGTTCTGCGTCGCGCGCAGGTCGCTCCGGAGGAGTTCGACAAAGCGGCGGGCCTGGGCAACATCCAGCTCCGCGGGTATCAAGCCGGCGCTCTTCGCCTGTTCCAGCATGAAGGCCAACTGTTCGGCTTTGGGCAGCTTCGCCACGGACTCCATCGGACCAAACGAAACACCGAAGTAACGTTCGACCAGCAGAATCGCTTCCGCATCTTCCTCCGGAAACGTCTCATCGGGAGTGGGGATCCGGCCATCGAACAGGGCGAGCAACGCCACCCGCTGACCTTGCGCGTGAAGTTGCTGCGCCATCTCGAAGGCGACCACGCCGCCCATGGACCATCCGCCCAGCAGGTACGGCCCCGTCGGCTGGACGGTCTGCAGGGCCTGAATGTACCAGGCCGCCATGTCTTCGATCCGCGTGTGAGGGTCTTGTCCGTCTTCCAGCCCCCGGGCTTGCAGCCCATAGCAGGGTTGATTGGGAGCCAGCAACTGCGCCAGATGAATGTAAGGGAAAACATGCCCGCCCGCCGGATGCACCAGGAAGAGCGGCGGTTTACTGCCACCGGGTTGAAGCGGCACCAATGAGGACTGCGGGCCGGACGTGGCCGGCTGACGGAGAAGGCCGGCGAGATGCTCGACCGTGGCTCCCTGAAAGATGGCCGTCAGCGGAAGTTTCCTGCCCAGCCGTTTCTCGATAAGGGCGAACAGGCGCACCGCCAGCAGCGAGTGTCCTCCCAGCTCAAAAAAATTGTCTGTCAACCCGACCGGTCGAACGCCCAGGACCTCCTCCCAGATGCGCGCGAGTTGGAGTTCCAGGTCATCGCGAGGCGCAACGAACGCTTTCTCCAAGTCCGGCCGGGATCGATCCGGCGCCGGCAGTGCCCGGCGGTCCACCTTCCCGTTGGGCGTCATCGGCAACGCCTCGAGCAGCACGACCATCGCCGGCACCATGTACTCGGGCAGCTTGTCCTTGAGATAGCGACGCAACTCGTCGGCTGTGGAATCCGTAGAAGCGACCACATAGGCCACCAACCGCTTCTCGCCTGGCGCATCTTCCCGAGCCAGGACCACCGCCTCCCGCACGGCCGGGTGTTGGCCAAGCGCGGCCTCGATTTCCCCCAGTTCGATGCGAAACCCGCGGAGCTTCACCTGGTGGTCGACACGACCGAGGAACTCAATGTTCCCATCGGATCGATATCGGGCCAAATCACCGGTCTGGTACATTCGCGCTCCGGGCGCGGCGCTGAAGGGGTCGGGAATAAATTTCTCAGCGGTCAACTCGGGCCGGTTCAAATATCCCCGGGCCAGGCCCGTTCCGCCGATATGCAGATGACCGGGAACGCCGATCGGAACGGCGTGGCCATGCGGGTCCAGAATGTAGGCCACCCGGTTGGCGAGGGGACGACCAATGGGCACCCGCCGATCCGTCGTGGGCTCGCCCGGCCGGGGAGTAATTTCGAAGGCCGTGGCCGTGATCGTCGTCTCAGTCGGGCCGTAAGCATTGAGGAGCCGGATTGAACTCACCGGTGTTCGCTGCCAGAGCTGGAGAACCTCGGGCAACATCGTATCGCCGCCGACAATGAAGAGTCGGGGCTGAATGTTCGGGACCAGCTCCGGGACGCCCGCCCATGCCCGGGCCAGTTCCTGCCAGTAGGCGGTGGGAAGATTGAGGACCGTGAGTCCGAATTCTGAAAGCTTTTGATGGAATTCTGCCGGAGGCCAAAGGTTTGTCCCCATGATCACCAACCGGGCCCCGACGATCAGGGTCGGCAGGATTTCCTCCAGGGACACATCGAAACTCAACGACGCAAACTGGAGGACGACATCGCGGGAGTCCAGTTCGTAGAGCCGTTGTGCATTCCGGCAGTGACCGGCAATCGAGCCATGTGAAACGAGCACCCCCTTGGGCTGCCCTGTTGATCCCGAAGTGTAGATGACATAAGCCAGGTTTTCGGGGAGGGTTGAACCGCCGGGGTTCTCTGCGCTTTCACGGGCGATGGTCTCCCAGCCTGAATCCAGACAGATGACTTTGGCATCCTGCTCCGGCAACCCCGCCACCAGCCGATCCTGGGTCAACAGCACCGGCGCCTGAGCATCTTTCAGAATGAAAGCCAGGCGCTCCTTTGGATACGCCGGGTCCAGGGGCACGAACGCGCCGCCGGCCTTGAGAATGCCCAGCAATCCGATGACCATTTCCAGCGAGCGTTCCACGCAGATGGCCACCAGCACCTCGGGTCCGACTCCCAGCGCCCGCAAGTGATGCGCCAGTTGATTGGCCCGGCGGTTCAGCTGAGCGTAGGTCAACACCGTTTCGCGCTTGTTCGCGTGGTCACGGAGCGGCTCCGCTTCGAGCACGACAGCGATGGCGTCCGGCGTTCGCTCCACCTGTGCTTCAAAGAGCTGATGAATATACAAATCCTGCGCGCTGTCGGTCCTGGCATTGTTCCACTCCACGAGCAGTTGCTGCCGCTCGGTTTCGGTCAAGAGCGGCAAGTCCGAGATACGCCGCTCCGGATCAGCGACGATGGCCTCCAACAGGGTCTGAAAATTCCCCAGCATCCGGGCAATGGTGGCCGCCTCAAACAGATCGCTGTTGTACACGAATGTTGCTGTCAGCCCTTGCTCGGTGTCCAGGATCTGCAGGGTCAAATCAAAGTGGGCCGTCTCACCGCCCCCCTCGACCGGGCTCAGGTTCAAGCCCGGCAGCTCGACCGTCCGCAGGGAAGCATGGTGCAGCACGAACATCACCTGGAAGAGCGGATTGCGGCTCAAATCCCGCTGCACGTGCAATTCCTCGACCAGCCGATCAAAGGGCAGGTCCTGATGGCCGTACGCCCCCAAACAGACCTCCCGCACCCGCCGCAAGAGCTCCCGAAAACCGGGATTGCCGGAAAGGTCCGTCCGCAGAACCAGTGCGTTGACGAAGAATCCGATCAATCCTTCGGTCTCCAGCCGGTTGCGATTGGCGATCGGCGTGCCCACGATCAGGTCCTCCTGACTCGTGTAGCGATACAACAAAACCTTGAACGCCGCCAACAACGTCATGAACTGGGTCACCCCTTCGTGGCGACTCAGCGCTTTGAACCCTTCCGACAAATGTTTGGGCAACACCAACGATTGGTGCGCACCCCGGAAAGTCTGCACCGCCGGCCGGGTGTGGTCCGTGGGCAGATCGATCAGCGCGGGGGCGCCGGCGAGTTGCTTCTTCCAATACGCAATCTGGGTTTCCAGGACTTCACCGTGCAACCACTGCCGCTGCCAGTGGGCGAAATCCGCATATTGAATGGGCAGCGCCGGCAGCGGCGAGGACCCGCCGGCGCAGAAGGCGACATAGAGCCTCGCCAATTCTCGAACCAGGATTCCCGTTGACCAACCGTCGGAGACAATGTGGTGCATCGTCAGCAGCCCCACGTGCTCCTCATCGCCCAACCGTAACACGGTGCCCCGGACGAGCGGGCCCTGGGACAAATCGAAGGGGCGCCGGGCTTCGGCGGTGACCCATCGCCGGACCTCGGTCTCCCGCTCGCCCGGCGGCAGTTTCCGCAGGTCAACGACCGGCAGCTTGATTGTCAAGGTCGGGGCGATCACCTGCGTGGGCCGTCCTTCCGCCTTCCCAAAAGTAGTACGCAAGGATTCGTGGCGCTTGATGATTTCATTGAGACTCTGCTCCAGCGCCGCCAGGTTGAGTGGTCCCTTGAGGCGGACGGCGGCCGGGATATTGTAGGCCGGGAGGCCCGGTTCCAATTGATCGAAGAACCAGAGTCGCTGCTGGGCAAAGGAAAGAGCGAGGTCTCCGTTCCGTGGAACCGGCAGGATGGGTGGTGCCAGCAGCGTCAGCCCGGCCAGGCGGGCGGCCTCAATGCTTTCCGCCAGACCCGCCACGGTCGGCACCTCGAACAGACGGCGCAGCGGAATTTCCAGTTGGAAGGTTTCGCGTATTCGGGACACGACCTGGGTGGCCAACAGCGAATGGCCGCCGAGTTCGAAGAAATTGTCGTGGATACCCACCCGTTCAAGGTCGAGGAGCTCGGCCCAGATCTCCGCCATTAACTCTTCGGTCGGAGTGCGGGGCGCCACGAACACCTTGTCCAGTTCGGGTCGTGTTCGGTCGGGCGACGGCAGTGCCCGGCGGTCGATCTTTCCGTTGGGCATCAACGGCAACGCCTCCAGCAGCACGAAGACCGCCGGCACCATGTACTCGGGCAGTTTCGCCTTCAGAAAATGACGCAGATCGGTCGTCGTGAGGAGTGGCTCCCGCGCTGCGACGACATAGGCCACTAACCGCTTCTCGCCGGGCGTGTCTTCCCGGGCCAGGACGACGGTCTGCCGCACGGCCGGGTGTTGGCCCAGCGCGGCTTCGATTTCCCCCAGTTCAATGCGAAATCCGCGGAGCTTCACCTGATGATCGGCCCGGCCGAGGAACTCGATGTTCCCATCGGGCCGATAACGGGCCAGGTCGCCGGTCTGGTACATTCGTGCTCCGGGAGTGGCGCTGAACGGGTCGGGAATAAATTTCCCGGCAGTCAACTCCGGCCGGTTCAAATAACCTCGGGCCACGCCGGCACCACCTATGTACAACTCACCCGGCACGCCGATCGGGACCGGATGCAGAAACGAATTCAAGATGTAGATCTGCGTGTTGGCAATGGGACGACCAATCGTCACCTCGTCACCCGGGATGATTCTGGCCGCGGACGCGTTGGCAGTCGCCTCCGTCGGGCCGTAAATATTCCAGATCTGGAGATGCGGCAGCGCGGACCATGAGCGCGTGACCAGTTCTTGGGTCAGCGATTCGCCGCCGAAAAACAGATACGCCAGACCTTCGCCCGGCGTCGGGGCTTGACCGGACTGAATGGCGGGGAGGATGGCTGTCCAGAACGAGGGCACGCAGTTCAGCCCGACCTTGGTCCGCGTGGCAAGTGCCGAAAGCAGCGTGGCGGGGTCCGCCACGACTTCCTCCGGGAGAATCCACACCGCGCCGCCGCGCAGGAGCGGGGGGAAGAGTTGCTTCAGGCACATGTCGAAGGTCAATTTGGTCGTCAGGGGCAGGCAGAGTTCCGGGTCACCCAGCGGACCCGCGCTGACCCAGCACAGATAGTTGACGAGGCCGCCGTGTTCGCACATGACTCCCTTGGGCTGTCCCGTCGAGCCCGAGGTGTAGATCACATAGGCCAGGCTCCGGGCGGTGACCCCACTGACCGGATTTTTTTCACTCTCCCGAGCGATGGCTTCCCACCCGGAGTCCAGGCACACGACGCGCCCTCCGTAATCGGGCAGGCTGTCCAGCCAATGCTTCCGCGTCAGCACCACGGGCGCCTGGGCATCTTGCAGCATGAATGCCAGGCGCTCCTTGGGAGACGCCGGATCCAATGGCAGGTAAGCTCCGCCGGCTTTGAGAATGCCCAGAACCGCGACGACCATCTCCGGGCAGTGCACCAGGCCAATGGCCACGGGCACGTCCGGCCCAACGCCCAGCGTTTGCAGGTGGTGCGCCAGTTGATTGGCGCGAGCGTTGAGTTGAGCGTAGGTGAGTTGCTGTCCCTCAAACACAACGCCCACGTTGTCCGGCGTCCGCTCGACTTGTTCCTCAAATAAATGGTGGAGGCACTTGGCTTTGGGGTAATCGGTTTGGGTATTGTTGAACTCGACTAACAATTGCCGGCGTTCCGCGCCGGTCAGAATATCCAACTCACCGATCGCGGCGGCTGGATCGCGGATGACGCTTTCCAGCAGCGCGTGGAAGTGTCCCGCCATCCGGGCGATGGTGGCGGCATCAAACAGGTCAGTGTTGAAACGGATGGAGGCGGAAAGCGATCCGGTCGCCTCGATGATCAACAGAACCAGATCCAGGGTCGCGGCCCGGCGTTCCAGCGGAATCGATTCCATCACCAGCCCGCCCAGATCCATCCGGAGTCCGGTTTCGCCATGCGCGAATGCCGATCCGGCCTGTTCGATGAGCCGGTGCGGTTTGTCCAGGACGAACATGGTCTGGCAGAGCGGTGATCGGCTGAGATCCCGGGGCGGCCGGAGTCGTTGGACCAAACGAAGGGTCGGGTAATCCTGATTTTCGAGCGCCCCCAACACCGTCTGGCGCACCTGACCCAGAAATGCCCGAAACGTTGGATTTCCGGAAAGATTCGCCCGCAAGACGACTGGGTTGGCGAAGAAGCCCACCAGCCCCTCAAACTCGGCCCGGCTCCGTCCGACCATGGGAGAAGCCACGAGGATGTCTTCCTGGCCGGTGTGGTGGTAAAGCATCAGGTCGAACGCCGCCAGCAGAACCATATACAGGGTCGCCCCCTCGGCCCTGGCGAGCGCCCTGAGCCGGCGTGCCAGTTCCTCGTTCAGAGTGAAATCATGTTGCCCGCCGCGAAACATCTGAATCGGCGGTCGCGGCCGGTCGGCCGGCAGATTGAGCACGGGCAACGGGCCGGCCAATTGTTTCTTCCAATAGTCCCAAAGCCGTTCGCCGGCCGGACTCGCCAGCATTTCGGTTTGCCAATGAACGAAGTCCGTGTATTGCGAATCCAAGGGAGGGAGAGTCGCGGGACGACCGGCCTTTTCCGCCGGATACAACATGCCGAGTTCATTCAGGATTACCGCAAGGGACCAGAAATCGACCACGATATGATGAATGACCAGCAACAGGATGTGTTCCTGCGGCGACCGGGTGAACAGACTCACCCGCATGACCGGCCCGCGTTCCAGATCAAACCGGCGCTGAGTTTCCTCGACCAGCCGGGTCTGCAGCTCCTCCCCGCGCCAGGTTGACGCATCGATTTGCTCGAAGTGGACCGGCTGACGTTCGTGGATTTGTTGAACGGGTTTGCCGGCCTGCACCACAAATGTGGTCCGCAGGGAAGGATGGCGATCCACCAGCGCCTGAAATGCGCGCCGGAAAGCCGGGAGGTCCAGATCGGCGCGGATGCGCGCCGCAAAACTGACATTATAAATCGAGCTTTCCGGCGCGAACTGGCACAGAAACCAGATCCCCTGCTGATTATCGGAGAGAGCATGAAACGGTTGGGACCCGCCCGCCTTTCTCCGGAGGAGTTGGGCCAGAAGGGCGCGTTTTTCATCGGGTGAAAGATTGGCAATTGGCCGGGCGGTCGGCTGTGTCCGGATTTGCTGAGAGTTCGTCTGCGCCGGCATAACCTGCATTGTAACAGCCGGGTCAGGCTGGGGAAACCCAAATCGCCGATGACCGACCGGTAGCCCGACCGCTTGGACCAGCCAAAATGGCTTGTGGTGGAGCCGGATGGGCCAGATTCGTCCTCGTACCCGTCATCGCATCCAAGGCTGGAGGCAAGACAGCCCCGGATAAGGGGGGTAAGCACCCCGCATACACATCCGGATTTTGCCGGGTCATTCGCAAAAAAGCACCTTCTGGTTACACCTGATAGCGCAGGGCACAGCCCGCAGCGTACCGTGCTTGCCGTATTTAAACATCGATAACGCAACAATGGAAAGAAAACATGAAGACAACCCATTCGGGAACGATTGAGACAGTCAAAGACCAAGTCGTTGCCGCGATCAAGGGAACAGGAAACATTGTCCAGGCGAGGTGGATTCCGTGACCCAAATTCTCGCCACAACGATCAAAGATACGGGCAAGGTCGGCACGTCGGTAACCGATGTCATTGCCAACGTTGCCAGCGGCGCGATCCGTGGCGCAGCGCAGGTCGGGGCCGACCTGGGACATGTCGCCAAAGGGATCATGCTCGGGGTGCTTCGCGGCACCAGACAAACTGGCACGGCGGTTTTGGAGATCATCGGTCACACCGCCCATGTGGCGATCCGGGATACAGCCGAGGTCGGCGGCGATGTGGGAGCCGCAGCCACCGGACTCGTCGAAGGGGCGATCGAAGGTGCCAAAGAAATGGGAGTCAATGCCGAGGACGCGGCGGCGGCGGCGGCCGGCGGCGCCTTGAAAGCGGCTGGCAAGGTGGGTTCGACCGCGGTGCAGGCGGTTCGCGAGGCGGTAGCCAAACCCATCCAGGGCGTCAATGCCGTGCTGAAAGAACCGGAGATGGTTGAATCAAATAACTAAATCAACGGATTGCTTTTGCTGGCGCAAAAGCGTGTCAGCCAACCGTGGTTCCGGAGTAAACTGAAAGGAAAATTATATGTTGTACCCAATTGCGGTAATCTTGCTCGTTCTGTGGCTGGCTGGCCTGGTGAGCGGTTACACGATGAGCGGGTTCATTTACGTCCTGCCGGTCATCGCAGCGCTCATGGTGTTGGCCAACTTCATTTCCGGGCGCCAGCGGGCGTGAGGCGAAATAAAGAACACGGATCACCTGGCAATCAATCACAAACTCATTGAAAGGCTGTTATGAATAAAATTATTTCTCTGGCTCTGCTCATCGGTGGAGTCGTACTCATGGTCATCGGCATCAACGCCACGAACTCTTTCAGTTCCGACGTGTCCCGATTCTTTAGCGGCTCGCCGACCGACAAGGCCATCTGGATGCTCATCGGGGGCACCGTTGCCGCCGTCATTGGCCTGGTGTCCATGTTGCGCAGTTGGAAGCAAGCCTGAGTGCGCTCATGTGATTTGCCGTTGCTGCCCGAACCGTTGGCGGGCAGGCGCAACGGTCCGAAACCACACCCGCCAACCAGGAATGAACAAATGCATGCGTTGAAACGCTGGAATCGGTTGAAAGACCTGGAAGCCTTCCAACACGGTCTGGAAAGTCTTTTAGGCCGCCCTTCGGGTCACGGGCCTGAGGGTCAAGAGGAACCCATGGCGGTGGCCGAATGGTCCCCGCTGGTGGACATCAGCGAGGACGACAAGGAATATCTGATCAAGGCCGAGTTGCCGGATGTAAAGAAAGAGGACGTGAAGGTCACGGCACAGGAAGGCACGCTCACCATCATGGGCGAACGCAAATTCGAGAAGGAGGAGAAAAGCAGAAAGTATCACCGCGTCGAACGCGCCTACGGCACTTTTGGACGTAGCTTCTCGCTCCCGGATGATGCCAGCCCCGCGAAGGTCAGCGCCGAATTCAAAGATGGCGTGCTCACGGTGCATCTCGTGAAGGACGAAAAAGCCAAACCCCGGCAAGTCGAGGTGAAGGTTTCCTGAACGAAGATGCGACTTTACCTGATCAATCCCTCCAATCCGCTGGTCAGCATCCTTAATGTCAGCGAGAGCCGGTGGAACCGTTACCGGGTGTGGAAACCCCTCAGCCTGATGGTGCTGGCGGGGCTGACGCCGCCGGACTGGGAAATCACCATCGTGGACGAGAACCTCGGCCTGCCGGACTATCACTCCATGACCCGGCCGGATTTGGTAGGCATCACCGCGTTCACGTCGCAGGCGAACCGCGCTTATCAGGTGGCGGCGCATTTCCGGAGTTTGGGCGTGCCGGTTGTCATGGGTGGTATTCATGCGACCATGTGCCTGGATGAGGTCAGGGAACGTGTGGACTCGGTCGTCACCGGGGAAGCGGAGAGTATTTGGACGCAGGTCCTTGACGGTACCCGGCGCGGCGACCTCAAGCGCCAATACGACGGAGGACATCCCGACATCAACCATTTTGTGCCCGCCCGCCACGATTTGCTTTCAGGGCGCTATGCCTTCGGAGCCATCCAGACCACGCGCGGCTGTCCGCTGAGCTGCAACTTCTGCAGCGTGACGACGTTCAATGGCGCGCAATACCGGCAGCGGCCGGTCATGGAGGTCGTGCGTGAATTCCAATCAATCCCGGAGAAACGGGTTCTGGTGGTCGACGACAACCTCATCGGGACGCGCCCGGACCATGTTGCCCGGGCCAAGGAGTTGTTCCGCGCCCTGGCGGCGGCGAACCTGCACAAGCAATGGATTGCCCAGGCCACCATCAATTTCGCCGACGACGAAGAACTCCTGGCATTGGCTGCAAAGGCCGGCTGCCGGGGCGTCTTCATCGGCTTTGAGTCTCCCACGCCCGAAGGGCTTCGGGAACTCGGCAAGAAGTTCAACCTGACAAAGGGCCGGGACTTCCCCGCCTCGGTTCGGTGCATCCAGCGGCACAAAATTCTGGTCGTGGGTTCCTTTATCATCGGTTTGGATGTTGACGAACCGGGCATTGGTAAACGGATCGCCGAAGCGGCCGGCCAATATGGCGTGGACACTCTCAACACGCTGTTTCTGACGCCACTGCCCGGCACGCGCTTGTGGGACCAGATGAAGTCGGAGGAGCGCATTGCCCTCGATCTGTTTCCGGAAGATTGGAAATACTACACGCTGACGTTTCCAGTGGCGCGGTATAAACATTTCTCTCGCGAGGACATCATCCAGGAAATGATTGCCTGCAACCAGCGCTTCTATTCCCTGCCGCGCATTCTGCGCCGGGTATGGAACAGCTTTCGGGAAGGCCGCCATCCACTGTTGAGCCTCGTGGGCAATCTTTCTTACCGGAACAACAGCCGCGTGGACAGCAGGACTTACGCGGACTTCCAGCGTCAGCCGCGCCATTTTTCCGGCACAAGCCGAATGCAACTGCAAACCCAGGTCTGAACGAACATGAAAACCACCGTTCGCTATCTCAGCCTCAACGCCCAGGCGACCTGGCACCGCCAAGTGGAGGAACAACTCAAACACCTGCACCGCTTGACGGCGATAACCTCCGCCGACGTGGTCCTCGAACACCAACGGGAAGCCAAACCGGCTTTTCGCGTGCAAGTCCGGCTGGAGGTCCCCGGGCCGGGCACGCACGTCAAGGCCACCCGCCATACACGAGAGGCCGCGCAGCTGGTTCATGGCCCGGCCCTGCACGCCGAGGCCAGAGACAACACGCTCGAAGCCGCGCTGCTCAAGGCCACCCAGGACCTGGAGCACCAGGTTCAAGCCCACCAACTCAGGCGCCGGGAACGGGGCAAAAGCAAACTGCAGCTCAGCCCCGTTTCCAGCCGGTGGACCACCGTTCAGACCGGCCAAAGGCGAAGCCGTCGATGAATCCTGCGGTCATGAAAACGAACGAATCCAAAGGAAATGACTCCATGAAACTGAAACGTATTCCCACGGCGAGAAACCGTGAACGCGTGCCGGACCGCGCAGCCAAACCAACGCGGCGAACGGGCCGGAGGGGGGCACTCCCGGGAGCTGGCGGTCCGGAACGCTTTCGGCGTTTGAAATGGAATGAAGTGGTGTTGCGTGGTGACTTCGTCGCCAGTGAACACCGAGAATTTGAACCGTGGGAAGGGCCGGGCGGATTCCGAGCCGACACATTTGTGAAACCGATTTACCGGAGGAGGGAAACCGGAAGGTTCCGAGCGACGGCAACCGGAAGATCAAATCGCAACACAAATAATCCTTGAAACTTATCGGTCATGCCACCGCGCAACCGCCCTGCCGCAGCCCGCTGCTCGCTGACGAATTTGTCCCCCCGTGACCAGGACTCGCAATTGGCACTGGAACATCGAGACTGCAGAAGGACACAATCCATGAAAGCAAAAATATTCGAAGTTGTTCTGAGATTTTTCCAACGATTCGCAACTGCGCACGAGGCAGCGAACTGAACGAACACGCTGCGCAACGCGGACCGGCAGCAACCGCTTCACTTTTCCAGTTTGGCGTTCATCGAGATGTTGGCGCGCAACGAACGTGAAACCAGACAGTTGGTTTTGGCGCGGACCGTGGCATCAATGAATTTGCCTTGAGTCATTTTGGGCAGCCGGGCGACAACGTTCAGATGGATATTCATGATGGTCCAACCTGCCGCGAGGAATTCCAGGGTCACCGTCGCCGAAGTGACAATTTCGCCCGCCGCAACCGCTTTCAATCCCAGTTCATTCGACAACGCCAGGGAAAAACTGCTCGCGTGAGCGGCGGCAATCAGTTCAGCGGGATCGGTATTGGAACCGTTATTTTTGAGCGGGGTGCCCAGGGAGAATTTGGCCTGCTTCAGCACTCCGCTCTCGGTCGTCACCGCGCGGGTGCCGCCTTTGGAGCCGCCTTTCCAATGGACCGAAGCCTTCCGAATAATCAGGTTCATCAGGACATTTTCGGACCGGAACCGGGAATGAACCAATACTTTGTTTCTTGGGTGTCCATGCTTTTGAGCTATGAAGCTGAACGAACGCAGTTCCAGTTCCGGGTCCCCGCCAGGATGCGTCCGTTTGTCATTGTGACTCTGGTGAGGAAACGCTAAATTACAGCTGCACTATGGAACTGCGCCATCTGCGATATTTCGTGGCAGTGGCCGAGGAATTAAACTTCACCCGGGCGGCCGGGAAACTGCATCTAGCGCAGCCGTCGCTCACCCGCCAGATTCACAATCTGGAGGAAGAACTGGGCGTCCGCCTGCTGGACCGGACCAAAAACCAGGTTTCCTTGACGGAAGAAGGGCGAAGTTTCCTGGTGGATGCCCGGCGGCTGGTGGCGTTGAGTCTGGAGAGCGTGAAGGCCGTTCAGCGATTCAGCCGGGGCGAATCCGGCCAACTGAACCTGGGCTATCTGTTCAAATTCAATTTTGACCTCCTGCCGGCAACGCTGGCGACGTTTTATCAAACCTGTCCCGAAATTGCCGTGAACCTGTTTGACATGTCGCCGGCGGAACAGCTTCGCGCCCTGGAAGGGCGGAAGATTGATTTGGGTTTTGTCGGTCTGCGCCCGCCGGCCGCCAACAAAAACATGGCTGCGCTGCACTGGGAGTGTGTCGCCCGTCACCATGTGGTCGTCGTTTTGCCGGCCCGTCATCCGCTGGCGAAAAAGAGCAAAATTCCGACGAGGGATCTCAAGTCGCTGTTCTTTGTCGCCATGTCTGAAGAGACTCATCCCGGCTCACGCGACTGGTTGACCGGCCTTTGCCAGCAGGCGGGGTTTGCCCCCAGGATTTTGCAGGATGTGGACCTCGAATCCGGCATTATGACCTTCGTCGCGGAGGGGTTGGGAGTGACCCTGGCGCGCGAGCAGATCAAGAATTTGCCCCATCCCGGCGTGGTTTTTCGCCCGCTGGCGGCGGCGGCGAAGGCCGACTACTGGATTGCGTGGCACCGCGAGAACCGGTCCAAGGCCCTTAGCCAATATATTGGGATTGTAAAAAACCAGGCAGCCCTTTCGCATTGAATCCGCCCGGCGCAGTTGATTACGGCGTTCAGGTTGTCCTCGTCTGCAAGTGCCGGGACAGTTTGCACCCTTCTGCTGATTCTCCCAAGACCCGGTTGTCTGCCCATCAAAACTTTATAGCCGCAAGCTATGGGCGCAATGCAAACAAAGTATTGGCTGCGGGCCGGCCCGGCGCACGAGAATAAGCTGAAACTGAACTCCGTCTTCAACGCCGGGATCATTCGTGAAGAAATGGCCCGCACCGATTGGCCGGGGCAAATCCCCGGCGGAGTCGTTTATAGAAAGGTCAGGTTGCCTGATGAAAATCTTGCTGGTCTATCCTGAAACGCCGGACACGTTCTGGAGTTTCAAACACGTGCTGCGATTCATTTCCAAACGCGCCGCCTTCCCGCCCCTGGGGCTCCTCACCATCGCGGCCATGCTCCCGGGCGATTGGGAACTGCGATTGGTGGACACCAATGTGGAGCGGTTAAAAGATGATGATCTGCGCTGGGCGGATTATGTAATGATCAGCGCGATGATCGTTCACAAGGAGTCGGTCAACGAAATCGTGGGGCGTTGCCGCAAGCTGTCGAAGGCGATCATCGCCGGCGGACCGCTTTTTACCACCGGACACGCGGCCTTTCCACAAATCCAGCATTTCGTCCTGGGTGAAGCGGAGGAAATCATGTCCCAACTGATCGAGGACATGAAGATGGGAACGCTGCGCCATTCCTATCAGGCACCCGGCCGGCCCGACATCACCCGGGTGCCCGTGCCGCGTTACGACCTGATTGATTTCCGGCACTACGCCACCATGGCCGTGCAGTTCTCGCGCGGCTGCCCTTACGATTGCGAGTTCTGCGACATCATCGTGATGAACGGACGCGTGCCCCGGACCAAGTCACCCGCCCAACTGGTGAATGAACTCGAAGCGCTGCGCGGGCGCGGCTGGAAGGACACGGTGTTCATCGTGGACGACAATTTCATCGGCAACAAAAAACTGACCAAGGGGCTGCTGCGGGAAATGATTTCGTGGCGGAACCGCGTCCAGGCCGAAATGGGCTTTTTCACCGAGGCGTCGGTGAACCTCGCCGACGACGCCGAACTCTGCGAACTGATGGTCCGGGCCGGATTCAAAAAAGTTTTCCTCGGCATCGAAACGCCGTCCGCCGAAAGCCTCGAAGAATGCCGCAAGCTCCAAAACCGCGGTCGCGACCTGGTGGAGACCGTGAAGACCCTGCAACGGTTCGGCATGGAGGTCATGGGCGGGTTCATCATCGGCTTCGACAACGACCAGCACGACATTTTCAAGCGGCAGTTCGAGTTCATCCAGCGCTCCGGCGTGGTGAGCGCGATGGTCGGACTGTTGACCGCGCTTCCCGAGACCCGGCTTTATCGGCGGCTGCTGAAGGAAGGGCGGATTGAAACGGAAACCACCGGCAACAACACCGAGGCCGTGCTCAATTTCAAACCGAAATTAAACCGGGAATTTCTGGTGAGCGGCTACCGCGACTTGATGAAGAAGCTTTACGAACCGCGCACGTATTACCAGAGGATTCGGACCTTTCTCAAAGACTATCGCCCCAGCGGCCCCCATCTCCGGCTCTCGTGGTGCGATGTCCAGGCGTTCCTGAAGTCATTCTGGCTGCTGGGAATCTGGTATCGGGGTCGCACCGCCTACTGGCGGTTTTTCTGGAGCACGCTGCTGCGCCGGCCACGGCAATTCCGCAGTGCCATTGAATTGGCGATCATCGGCTGCCATTTCCGTCGGGTGGCGAGCCGGCTTTGAGCCGGCAGCGGAATTCGCGCGTGCAGCGCCATAGCCGCCCCCTATGGGCGTGATGCCAACAAGGTATTGGCCGGTTTCACCCTTAAGTGGGACTGTCTACGCAGAGGAATCCGACCGGAAACGATTATGCCCGCAGCGACACTTAAATCACTCCACACGTACCTCCGACTGCTCGAGAACGCATCGGAACTGAAAAGGAAGATGCCGACTTCCTCCAGCCAAAGGAGCGTGAAGGAAGGTTTGTGGGAGATCAGCCGGCTCGTCGAGATCGACCAGGCCGTGTTTAAGGACCCGCAAAACATTGCGGCCGCAATCGGTTCCCAGCGGTTCGTCATGATCTGGGGAGAACCTTCCGTCACCGACCAGGTTGCCCGCATTTTCGACAGTTCGAAGGTGCTTTTAACCGTGCTGATCGACCCCGGACATTTTCAGACGGCAACCGCCGCGCAACCGGGATCAACCCCGGGGTCCGTCCCAAGGCAGACTACGGCAAAGTCCCTTTCCACGGGCTGGGCTCAATCCAAAACCGAATCGCCCGGAGCTGCGGGCCGGATGAACGCCGACCACGAACGGGCGATCGAGAGCCTGAAACCGCTGCTGGCAGGAAACAGCACGCTGACCTGTCGGCTTTTCCGGGTTCTGTTCGAGCATCTGTTGGGATTCGCGTCGTCATCCGACGATCAGCAGGGAAGTGCCAGCCTCGTGAACGAGCTGGTCGGCAGCAAAGAGCACGGCCGGTCTTTTCTCGCCACGGCGCTGTTCATCCTGGGAGCAGAAATTGATCGCGAGCATTTGATGTCATTCCTGCTGGAGCAGGGTCTCTTCGGCATGCAGATATTTGAACATCTCCTGAAAAACCGGGATTATTGTGACGCCTACTATACGTTTAGAAGACTCGAAAAGGCGTTCATGGCATCGCCCGCCGAAGAGGAAAAGCAACTCAAGGACCGGCTCGACAAGTTCAACGCGCAATTCGGAGGAAAACCCTATGGCGCGAAGCTCTTCGAGGCCGAGGAACCAGACAAGACCAAGATCGATGCTTACCTGGCGGCCGCCGATCTCCTCGAAGCGATGGCGTTCACGCCCTGGGGCATGAGCCTGACCAATGCGGTTTCCGCCAGTTCATCGAATTTGATTCGATTCCTGAGAATCCTGGCCGGCCATTTCGAGCGTTTCGCCCACGGAGCCGAAACCAAAGAACAGGCCAACCGGGAGATGGGTGACCATCTCCTCGCCTTTGCCCGGCAGTTTTCCGCTGACAGCAAAGCGGGGTAGTTTTCACAATGCGGCATGAAGAAGCCATTAATATGTATCTATTGAGGTTCATTTGTGTAACGATCATCCAGGCGATCAGGCAGGTTTGGTTGCTTCCTCACGCGGTCGCGAATGCCGCCAAGCAAAGGCGAGCGCAGGCGGTTCGAAACGAACTTGAAGCCGAACGGCTCGACCGGATACGCAACCCGTCCAAGTATCTGGGGAAATGATTGGGAATTCGATCCGGGAGAACGGGTTAAAAAGCCCATTTTAAAATGAACATTACGCACAACAAAGTCTACGTCGATAATCTGGCCGCGGTGACGACGGAAAGGGAACTCAGGGATCTGTTTTCCCCTTTCGGCAACGTGGCGGAGGTGAATATCGCGGTGGACCGGGTCCATCATAAGTCGCGCGGCTTCGGTTTCGTGACCATGGCCACGTCCGAAGGTGCCCGATCCGCCATTCAAGCGCTCAACGGCAAGGCGGTGGGAACCTGCACCCTCACGGTAAGCGAAGCGTGGCCGCACGAACAACGCACCGGCTCGTCCGGTGGCGCCGAAGTCCCCGCCGCGGCCCAGGGGGATCTCGTGGACTTTAAAGACACCCCAACCTGAGCGTGCGACCGTTCAAACGCTCCCAATGAAAGAACCTGTATGCGACGCCCCAAAGGCACCAGAACCAGAAAATCAGTAGCCAAACGTTTCAAAATTACCGGCACCGGCAAAGTCCTCTTCCGCGGCGCCGGCCGGCGCCACTTGCTGCAAGGCAAAAATTCCAAACGCCGCCGGTCTCTGCGAAAGGCGGCCCTCGCCGGAGCCGCAGACATTTACCGAATCAGACAGAACCTCCCGTTCAGTCATTAACACCGGCTGCGTGACTCGCCAAGTTATGAAACACAACCCCGCTTCCTCCGCGAAACCGCTCCCGCCGAACGTCCACGACTGGAAGCCGATTGTCGCCCGATATCAGCAGCCGGCGCTGGGCCGGGCTCTCTGGCAAGTGGTCAACACGCTGGTTCCCTATGCGGCGCTCTGGTATTTGATGTACCTGAGTCTGGCGGTGTCCTGGTGGCTGACCCTGCCACTGGCGGTTCTCGCCGGCGCGTTCCTGGTCCGGGCGTTCATCCTCTTTCATGACTGCGGGCACGGATCGTTTTTTAAATGGACAACCGCCAATCATCTCCTGGGGGCGATCACCGGTGTGCTGACTTTCACGCCCTTCTATCATTGGCGGTGGGAACATGCCATCCACCACGCCAGCGCGGGGGATCTGGACCGGCGCGGCACGGGTGATGTCTGGACGCTGACCGTACAGGAATATCTGGAAGCATCCGGCTGGAAACGGTTCGCGTACCGGTTGGCACGCAATCCGGCGGTGCTGTTCGTGCTGGCACCGCTGTTCGTATTTCTCATGAAACAGCGGGTGCCCTCACTCAAGGCGCCGTTGCGGGAGCGTTACTCGGTCTATTGGACGAATCTCGGGGTGGGAGCCATCGCGGCCGGGTTGATCTGGATTTTCGGTCTTAAGGCTTACCTGATCATTCAGTTGGTGGTGCTGATGACAGCCGGCTCGGCCGGGGTGTGGTTGTTCTACGTGCAGCATCAATTCGAGGGGGTTTATTGGGAACGCGGGGAGGAATGGGATTACGCCGCCGCAGCGCTGCAGGGCAGTTCATTCTACAAACTGCCCAGGGTCCTGCAATGGTTCTCAGGCAACATCGGGTTCCATCACATCCATCATCTCAGCCCGCGGATTCCAAATTACCACCTGGAAAAATGCCACCAGGCCGAGCCGCTGTTTCAGACGGTGAAGCCCGTCACGCTGTTCTGCAGTTTCAAATCCTTCACCTTCCGTCTCTGGGACGAACAGCGGCGCCGGCTGGTCGGCTACCGCCACCTCCGAACCATGCGAAGGGAATAGAAATGAATGGTCCGGTGTTGATCGGCAATTGTCCGGCAGCCCTTGGTGCGCGCAACTGCCTCATTGAACCCGAGGAAACGTCAGACCGGCGGGCCGACCGGAAATAATCTATGAATTGGACTCCGTTGAATCTCACCGTCCGCGTCGGATGCAGCCTTGCCTATGAAACGTCCGCACCCACGCCCGTCCTTTTCGTGTTGAAACCGCGACTCGAGGGCCGGGTACTGGTCATGCAGGAGGAACTTTCATTCGGCATCGGTCTGCCCTCGTATGAATTTCAAGATTCCCATGGCAACATCACCTATCGCTCCATGCTCATGCCGGGCCGCAACGAAATCCGGCATGATGCCGTGGTGGCCGTTTCCCCCCTGCCCGACGGCCGGGAGATTTTGGGCCAGCTTCTGCCCGTGGAGCAACTCCCTTTTGAGTTGTTACGCTACACTTTGCCAAGCCGTTATTGCGATTCGGACAAGCTGATGAATTTTGCCTGGGATCAATTCGGGCGGATCGCCCACGGCCTCCCGCGCGTGCAAGCCATCTGCGACTGGGTTCATCATAACATTGAATACCGCACTCTTTCCGGCCGCTCCGATCTGTCCGCGTCCGAGGTCATCGAACGGCGCTACGGTGTTTGCCGCGACTTCGCCCACGCGGCCATTGCCCTGTGCCGCGCCTTCAATTTACCCGCCCGCTACGTGACCGGGCACCTGCCGGAGATCGGCTGCACTGACCCCGGCACGCCGATGGATTTTCACGCCTATTGCGAAGTCTATCTGGGGCAGGAGTGGTTGACCTTTGATCCGCGTCACAATGTTCCGCGCATTGGCCGGGTAAAAGTTGCCCACGGGGCGGACGCGGTGGATGGTGCGTTTGCGACGATTTACGGCGAGGCCAAACTGACCCATTTTGAAGTCTGGGCCTATCAGATAAATCCCCAACAAGTTTTCGTGGGCGATCCCATTGATTTATCCAGGCGCCTGGATGGCAGTCCGATGGTCCGACCCGGTTAGTTCCACCGGTCTCACTCCATCGCCGCCAGCAGTTCATCCAGGGGAACCGTAGCGAAGCTGGTGGCCGAGTCGCTCATGGCGTAGGGGATGATGAGTTCGCGTCCGTGCAGCAGCGCGCCGCAAGTATAAACGACGTTCGGGACGTAGCCTTCGCGTTCGGCCTCGTTCGGGCAGAGCAACGGTTCCCTCAGGCGGCCAATGACGCGCGTCGGATCGTTCAAATCCACCAGGAATGCGCCGAGGCAATACTTCCGCATCGCGCCGACGCCATGGCTCAACACCAACCAGCCCGCTTCCGTTTCAATCGGCGAACCGCAGTTGCCGATCTTGATGAATTCCCACGGCTGCGCCGGCGGCAGCAACAGCCTCGGCGTCTGCCAGAAATGAATATTGTCCGAGAACATCAGGAGGATGTTTTCGTCATCCTGGCGCGACAGCATGACGTATTGCCCGTTGATTTTGCGCGGGAATAGCGCCATGCCCTTGTTCTGCACGGCGGGACCGTTGAGCGTGCTGAACTTGAAGTGGAGAAAGTCCGCAGTCTCCAGCAGTTGCGGCAGCGTGATCTTGCCGTCGTAGGCGGTGTAGGTCGCGTAATAGGGGAAGCTGCCGTCGTCGTTCTGGAAGCGGACGAAGCGCGCGTCTTCGATGCCGTTGCTCTGGCTGGGCGCCGACGGAAAGAGGATGCGCTGCGAAACGCGGCTGTCGGGCGCGAAGTTCACTTCGTAATTCGATTCCGCCAGCAACAGGATGCCGCGCGCGGCGCGGGTGGCCGTGACGTCAGACGTGTCCGTCAAACCTGACGCCAGCAGAACCGCGTGCAGTTCTTTCAAGGTGAAATCCTCGTGCAACTTGTCCAGCACGCGCCGGCAAAAATCATTTTGCACGCCCGCTTCTTCCAGTTTGTGGGCAAACAATCCCTTGACGTAAGCGGCATTGGGCACGCGTTCCGGCTCGGTCACAAATGGCACGGGCGGCGTGAGCGTGATCCGATGTTGCGCGCTGACCGTGCCGGTGCGGAAGGTAATGGAGGAAATGTGTCCCTCGCCCGTGGCGCGCAAACTCAAAATAAAACGCAAGGCGCCTTTGGGCAGACCGCTCTGGTCGGGATGCGGCACGATGGACGGATTGAACAGCGCCGCCGACTCCGGCGAATACTCGTGCGTGAAGTAAGCGCCGATGAGCAGTTGTCGTTCGGCCGATGGCCGCGCATCGGATTCGAGATGAATCTTCACCTGTGCGAAGCGCGTGCGAAAAATCTTTTCAACGTACTCGTGACGGTTCGCAAATTCGGCGAGCACCTGATTCAGCAACCTGGGGACTTCTTCCTCCGGCAACGCCATGACGCGGGCGACGATTCGCCGCGAGATGTCGTCGGTGGTGGGGCGAAACGGGCGCATCAGCACGCGCGAACGATCCGGGGTCAGCGTCGGCCCGATGCGTTTAGCGTGGACGGGAGACAGGGTAACGGTAGTCATATATTTTCCACGAAGTTTCAAATCGCAGCATCTATTTGCCGGACGGCTCCTTGAAGCTGATGAGCGAATTTTGCAGTGCTTGCATATCCGCGAGCGACAGCAGGAAGGCCAGGGTGGACTCGGCACCCTGGTTCTGGCTCAGACGATCCACGTGCAACCCGTCCCGGCAGCCGCCGGTGGCTGAATCGTAGAGCGCCAGTCCCAGATCGTTCCGACCGAGAAACCACTCGAACGCGCGGCGCGCTTCCGCGACCCAGCACAGGTCGCCCGTGGCCTGATACGCTTCGATGCAAGCGGAAATCGTGACCTGGGCTTCGATGGGTTGCTGGTCGAAGATCGCCCGTGGCTTGTCACGCGGATAAAACCCGTTCGAACCGATGGGCCGGAAAGCGCCGGCCTCCGAGGTCTGGATTTTTGTCAGCCACCGCAGGGTTTTGAGGCCGAGTTCCAGCATCGGTCCGTTGTTCAGGCAGCGTCCGTTGAGAATCATCGCATGCGGCAGCTTGGCGTTGGCATAGGAAACGACTTCTTCGAACCATTGCCAGTCGCCGGTGGCGGCGTCGGCGTAACGTTGCATGAGTTTGGCCGTGAGCGATTCGCGGATCTGGTTCGCGCGCCGGTCGCCGCTGAATCGCCGCAGATATTCGTCAATCCCGATGAGCGTGAACGCCAATGCCCGTGGCGACATGAACTCGGCGGCCACGGGGAGGGCTTGTTCGAACAATTCCGCCGCCAGCATTTGAAAACTGCCCTGGCCCGCCTGCGACACGCACAGCCCGAGCGCCCATAGCGCGTGACCCTGGCAGTCCTCCGAGCCGACCTCCTCCAGCCAGTGCCGGTCGAAGCTCATGAAATTCCGAAAACGCCCGCGCTGACGGTCGAAGGCGTGGTTCAAAAACGCGGCGTAGGTGGCGGCCCGCGCGCCGAGTTGCGGTGAACCATGCCCCAGCTTTTTCAGCATCAAGGCCAGCACCAGGGCGCGGGCGTTGTCGTCCGTGCAATAGCCTTCGGCAAAATTCGGCACGGTGAAGCTCGCGTGCTGGAAAATACCGGTCGAATCGCTCATCCGAAACAGATGATCCAGCTTCAATTCCGGCAACTGTCCGGGTTGTTCATCGAGCGTCTTGATGGGCGACGATTTTCGCCCGACGAAACTGTGGTCCTGCCGCGCCTGCTCGAAGGACTTCGTATACGATTGCGCCACGCGGCTCCACACCATGTCGCGCCCCAGCTTGTAGGCGTTTTTGCGCATCAGGTGACGCAACGGCTCGTCGCGCAGCAGTTCGATCACTGCGACGGCAGTAGCCTTGGCGTCGCGGAAGGGCACGAGCTTGCCGCGCTCCGCCGTCAATAATTCCGCGGCGTGCCAGTAGGGCGTGGAGACCACGGCGTTCCCCGCGCCGAACGCATAGGCCAGCGTACCCGAAGTGGTTTGCGCTTCGGTCAAATACGGTGTGAGATAAATGTCCGCCGCGCCGATGAACCGCATCAATTCCTCCAGCTCGACGAAGCGGTTGAAGAACACGACGTGCCTTTGCACGCCGAGGTCTTTGGCCAGCCGTTCCAGGCTCAAGCGGTAAGCCTCGCCCTCGTCGCGCAGCAAATTCGGATGGGTTTGCCCCAGGACGATGTAAACGACGTTGGGAAAGTCCCGGATGATTCCTGGCAACGCCCGCAAGGCAAACTCGATGCCCTTGTTTGGTGACAGCAATCCGAACGTGAGCAACACCTGCTTGCCGGCCACGCCGAACTCGTCCTTGAAATAGTTCGGGTCGGCAAAAGGCATGTCCGGAATGCCATGCGGGATAAGATCAACCTTCGCCGGCGGCGCATGATAGACCTCGCGCAGCAACTCCCGACCGCGTTCGGTCATGGCCACCAACCGGGTCGAGAGGCGGATCAGGTCGCGCATCACGCGGCGTTGCTCTGTGTTTGGCTCACGCAACACGGTATGCAGGGTGGTGACGATGGGCATTTGCAATTCGCGCAGCAACGCCAGCACATGACTGCCCGCCGGCCCGCCGAAAATACCAAACTCATGTTGCACGCAAACCACGTCCACATCGGTAATGTTGAGAAAATCCGCCGCGCGCAGGTAGGACGGCAGGTCCTGTTCCATAATCTCGAAGCGCACCTCGGCCGGGTAATTGTATCCCCCCGCGAGGTCGTTGACCGGCACGACCAGGCATTGCATCGCCGGAAACTCCGCCGACATGGCACAACGCAAGTCCGTCGTGAAGGTAGCAATGCCGCATTTCCTTGGCAGGTAATCGCCGAGAAACGCGACCTTGCGGATGGCAGAGGCGGGCGGCATGAATCGTTGGTGGTGGCACAGGCAAACCGGCCTGTGCTGACAATGCTTATACTGTACTACGCGACTGCATTTACCAAGAACCAATTCTTACAAGATCATGACGGCATCGGTTATGTCGCGATGCCGAAATCTCAATCCTTCTTGCTGAAATTACTAATGGGCAACGGCAAAAGTAATGATACAAATGATCTGTTCCACAACCATCCTATGAAAAACGCAACTCACCGCTTCGATCGCTCCTCAATTTGTTCCCATAACCGTCGGTCCCGGCTGTGCCGTACGGGGGCGTTGACCGGCGTGTTTGCCCCGGCTTTCGTCGCATTCATGTTCACTTGCGCCGCTCGCGCGCAAACGGGTGACACCAATATCTGGTTTGGCCCGGGCGCCGGTTTCAATAACTGGTCGGACAGCGCCAATTGGACCAACGCGACCGCCGGCGGTCAGACGGGATTGGCGGGCGGCGACGACGTGAAGTTTTTCAACACGGGTTCTGTGGGGACCGTCTCGAACATCGACAACGTGGTGGACACTTCCGTTTCCATCGGTTCGTTGGTCTATGGCAACACCAACGGGTTTCACACCACGCTGATTACGAATGGCGCGACGCTGAGCATCACCAACACCGGTGGCTTGAGCGTGTTCACCCCGGGCGACCCCGGCTCGGCCATCACCATCTGGGCCACCCTCATCGGCCCGGGCGGCACGCTCAATCTTGACAACACCAACGCCAATCTGGTGATCAATCAGGGTCAAGGCTCGGGTGGCGCGCCGCGCGCCGTTCTGGACCTGTCCGGGCTGGACAACTTCACGGCCAACCTCAACCGCATCGGCATTGGCACGACCACGTTACCCAATCCCAGCGGTGCCAATCAAAGAGACACCGGCACGCTCTTTCTGGCCAAAACGAACACGATCACCGTCAATTACGCCGACACGCTGGCAGATTATGAGACCGCCAACAAGCTCAACGGACTGGAGATGAGCCGAAACCCCGGCAACAGCGCGGGATTCAATTACCTCTATCTTGGGATCAGCAATGTGTTCTATATCGACAGTCTGGGGATCGGCCGCGACAAGTCCACCGCCGGCAGATACTCCGGCATCATGGCCTTCAACCCCGCCTTCCTGCCAGATGCTCCGGTTGCTTATTTTCGCGGCACCGGCGGCAATTCCAGCGCCGTGACGTGGTGGGGGATCGGGGACATGAACAACAGTTCCTCCTCCTCGCAGACCGCCTGTGGCACCAATGATTTCACCGGCGGCTACGTGGACGCGCTGGTCAACACCATGTCTTTGAGCCGGGATGGCAGCCCCAGCAGCACCGCGTCGGGCGTCAACATCGGCGTGCTGAATTTCAACAACGGCCGCATAGAAGTCAGTACGCTGTTGCTCGGCAATCAATCGCTTGGCCCCGGCACGAGTTCCACCAAAAATGAAGGGTTCATGAACCTCACGGGCGCCGGCGCCACATTGATGGTCGATCACGTCCTGACCTTGGGTTACACCACCCAAAACAGCACCGCGGCGCAAGGTACCTTCGGCGTGCTCAACGTGACAGGCGGAACCGTGGGCGCCAACAACATCACCGTGGGCGCCGCCACCACCTCGACCAACAACGCCATCAATCTGGTCAACGGAACGTTGATCGTCACCAATACGCTGGCGACCAATTCCGCCGGCTTGTACGCGTTGACTCTTTCCAGCTCCACGCTCGGCCTGACCGTTCCGGCCGATGGCTCACTCCGCGGACTGGTTCATAACCTCCATACCGCCGGCGCCGCCAATGTCATCCAGCTGGATCCGAATCCGGTCATCTTTTCTTCTTACCCGCAACAATTTCCTCTCCTCAAATACACCACCTGGACGGGGGCCAATACCTTTGCCCTCGCCAGCATCCCGCCGTGGGCGCCCGGCGCCACCGTCGTCAGCAACGGAGCCGATCAATCTCTCGATCTGGTTTTGCCCCACGATCCGCGTCCGGTCATCACCAATGCATTCCGCCAACCGGTCAGCGTGCCGACTTATCCGAATCCCGGTGACAACGTGACCCTGAGCATCGGCGTCAGTCCCGACAGCGTCACGCCGCTCGGCTATCAATGGTATTTCAACTCGACGCCGCTGGCGGACGGCCCCGTGGGCGACGGCTCGACCAATTCCGGCAGCGCCACCAGCGCGTTGACCATCTTCGATTCGCAAACCAACGAAACCGGCAATTACACCGTCGTCATCACCAACGTGTACGGCGCGACCACCAGCAGCGTGTGGTCGCTGATCGTCAGCACCAATCCGGTGGCGCCCACGATCACCGGACCGGCCGGCGTCACCGTGATCCAGGGAAATACGGCGTCCTTGCAGACCATCGTCGCCGGCAAACCCGCGCCCGTCCTGCAGTGGCTGTTCAACGGCTCCGCTCTCACCGATGGCCCAGGACCCAGCGGGGGTTCGACCATTTCCGGCAGCGGCACTTCCACGCTGACCCTCAGCAATCCGCAATACCCGGGCGACCAGGGGACCTACTCGTTGATGGCCAGTAATGTGGCGGGATTGGCGACTAATAACACCGTGGTGACGGTGATGGTGCCGCCGGCCATCAGCGCCGAACCGCAAAATCTGGTGGTGACGAACACACAATCGGCTTCATTTTCGGTGACGGCCAGCGGGGTGCCGGCGCCAACCTACCAGTGGGACAAAAACGGCGTGCCGATTTCGCCCTTAGTGAACAACACAGCGACCAATGCGGCCTTCAACATTGTCAGTGCATCGCCGGGCGACATTGCCACCTATTCCTGCGTGGTTGCCAACGCGGCGGGCACGACCAACACAACCGGCGCGACGCTCACCGTCAATTCCACCGGCTTGCAAGCGGTTTCCCTGTCGCCGGCCAACGGCCAGACCGGCGTCTGTTATGACACGCCGCTTTACCTCACCTTCAGCCAGCCGCCCGTGCTGAACACCCAGGGCACCATCCGCATCTACAACGTGACCAATTCCACCACACCGGTGGACACGATTGACCTGAGCCTGAATCAGACATTACAGACGCCTTATGCGGTGAACGTCCAGCAGCGGACCATTGCCGGCGACACGTTCAATACCTTCCCGGTCATCATCACCGGCAACACGGCGGCCATTTTGCCACACCTGGATTTGTTGACCTCGAATCAGACGTATTACGTCACGGTGGATGACGGCGTGTTCACCGACACCAACGGCGCTTATTTCACCGGCATCACCGCCACGAACGCCTGGCAGTTCACCACCAAGCCCGGCGGCCCGGCCAATCCGACCAACCTCGTGGTGGCGGCGGACGGCAGCGGCGACTTTGACACCGTGCAGGGCGCGGTGGATTCCGTGCCGTCGAACAACACCACGCCGACGACGATTAACGTCCGCAACGGCACTTACGCGGAAATCGTGGACGTGAAATCGAAGAACAATCTGGATTTCCGCGGTCAGAGCCGCGACGGCGTCATGATTGGTTATCCGAACAACAACAATGTCAACGCCGGCGCTCCCTGGCGCGCTGCCTTTATAGTGAACGGCAACGATTGCTCGTTTGAAAACCTCACGCTCACCAACATGACTCCCAAAGGAGGTTCGCAGGCCGAGGCGATTGATGTCGAGGGCAGCCGCGCCATCTTCCTTAACATGAATCTCGACAGCTATCAGGACACCTTCCTGATTCACTCCGCCGGCAAGCTGGTTTACTTTCAGGATTGTTTGATTCAAGGTGACACGGACTTCAACTGGGGCTACGGCACGGTGTTTTGGACGAATTGCGAATTGCGCGTGATGAGCCCCGGCGGCCATGTGACCCAACCGCGCTCGCCGGCCGGCCAGAATGGATTTTCATTCGTCAACTGCCAGGTGACGGCAGGCAGTGCCGGCGTAACCAGCGCCGACCTCGGCCGTTCCATCAACACGCCGACCACGCCTGCGGAGGTGATTTTCAGCCAGTGCCTCATGGGTGATTTTGTCACCGGCTATAATTCCGACGCGGGCACCAACTTCTGGGATTACGCCGACAGCAACCTGACGGCGACCTTGCCTAAAACGCTCGCCTATTCAACGCACCTGTCGGCCAGCGACCCGATTGTGTCTGTGGCCCTGAGCGCCACGAACTGGCTCTACGGCTGGCAACCGCAAATGGCGCCAAATATCATCGGCCAACCGGCCGGTCAAACGGTCAACGCCGGCCAAGGCGTAAGCTTCACGGTCAACGCCACCGGCATTCCGGATCCGACGTATCAATGGTTGAAGGATGGCACCAACCTGGTCGGACAAACCGGAGCGACGCTCTCGATTACCAACGCCAGCGGACTGGACATCGGCACCTATTCGGTCATCGTTTCGAACGGTTCCGGCAGTGTTACCAGCAGCAATGCGGTCTTGACGGTCAATGCCCCCACCACCCCGGCAACCATTGTTGCACCATCGGTGGACAACAGTGGAAACGTCCAGTTTACCATCAGCGGCCCGGCCGGGTCGGCGGGCTTTGGTTATCGCGTCTGGGCGACCACGAACCTCGCCTTGACACCGGTCACCAGCACCTGGACCCTGCTCACCAACGGCGTTTTCGACACCACGCCGACAATTTTCACCGATCCGGCGGGCACGCTGCCGCAGCGGTTCTATCTCATCACCGTGCCGTAGCCAAAATAAACGACGTTCGACACGGTGAATTTTGGCGAATTATCCTGCAAAATCAGTGCGTTGTTTTGGGTGACCCTGGCGGCGGCTCCGGCGGCTTGGGCACAAAGCCCGGCATTCCCAGGGGCGTTGGGCTTCGGCGCCGATGCCACCGGCGGACGCAATGGCACGGTGTACCACGTTACGACCCTCGCCGACGGCGGACCGGGTTCGTTTCGTGATGCGTCAGCCACTCCCATCGCACCATTGTCTTCGACGTCGGCGGGACCATTGTCCTCAGCAGCGCGGTTTCCTGTTCGAGCGACCTCACCATCGCCGGGCAAACCGCGCCCGGCGGCGGCATCGCCATCATCGGTCACGAGGTTTCTTTCAGCGCCCGAACGAATGAAATCGTCCGTTATCTTCGCATTCGTCCCGGCAGCTTGTCCAGCTCCGGCGAGGATGCGATCAACGTCGGCGACGGGACGAACATGATCTTCGATCACGTCTCGCTGGAATTTGCCGGCTACAACAACATTGACGCACACGGCACCTACGGCAGCGACGCCATCACCGTGCAGAACTCGATTATCGGCGATCCGATGTATAACGGAACCTCGGCCAGGCAGGGATTCGGCGCGCATACGGAGCATCTGGGCGGCAAATTTTCCTGGTATTACAACTTGTGGGTGAGCGAACACAACCGCCAGCCGCTGGCCAAAATTGATACAATTTTCGTCAACAATACGATTTACAACTATCAGGACGGTTACACGGTCGCCAATACCAGCGGCCATTTCCGCCACGATATCATCAGCAATTACTTCATCACCGGCCCGGCGGATCCCTCGGGCGCCGATGCCTTTTTCCAAATGAACTCCAACCAGATAATTTATGCCGCCGGCAATTTGCGCGACAACAACAATGACGGCGCGCTCAACGGCAGTGCGATTGACCCCGGCGGCGGCGGGACCGTGTTGACCGCGCCGTGGTCGCTGCTCTCGACGAACGCGACGGTTTTTACCGCCGCAGGCGCCTGTCATTACGACGCCTCGTGGGCCGGCGCCATGCCGCGGGATCAATTGGACTCGCTGATTTTGAGCCAGATCGAAACGTTCGGCAACGGCCCGGCCGGCACCGGCGCGGGTACGGCCGGGCCGGGTCCCAGCCTCTACTACGATCAGACTTCAACCGGTCTGGGCAACAATGGCTATGGCACCCTCACGGCCGGCGCGGCTCCGATCAACTCCAGCGGCGACGGCATCCCGGATTATTGGAAGCTCGCGACCGGCCTGATCACCAACGTCTATTATCCGCTGACCAACACGGCCGACGGTTACACGCTGTTGGAACATTATTTGAACTGGCTTGCGGCGCCGCACGCCGTCACGGAAACCAACACGACTGTGGACGTTGACCTGTCGCAATACGCCGCCGGGTTCGCCCCCAACGCCATCTACGCCATCAGCGACGCGAGCAACGGCGTCGTCTCGCTCGCTGGCTCCATCGCACAGTTTGTTCCTGACACCAATTTCTCCGGCCTAGGCGGTTTCGATTTTTCCGTTACCGCCGGCGACGGCTCGTCCATGTCCAACACCGTCGTCGTTTGTGTTTCCCCGTTGATCGTGACGCAGGCGATGCCGAGCGTTGCTCAGAATATTTTTGTCGCCCTGCGGACTTCCGCCACGGGACCCTCCACCGTCAATATCTCTGCGCCCGCCGGTTATGCTTACAGCGCCGCCGCGCCCGTGTCCGGCCCGACGTGGAACACGGTGGATTTTAAAAATGTTGTCGGGACGAACAGTGCCGCCGGCACGATTTCAAATTTATATGTGAACCTTCCCCTGGAGAATTCCATTGGCGCCAGCATCACGCCGACGCTGACCATTGCCTACACCAACAGTGTGAGCACCGGCACCAGGACGCAACCCTCCGGGGCCAGCGGCGAAAACACCATTCAACCCGGCGGGGTGATGGCAAATGCCTGGCGCAATTATTACAACGCCAGCGGCAATCACTTCATCTTTGCCATCTCCGGATTGTCCAATTCGAGCCCGTACGACCTTTATATTGAAGGCGGAACGACCACTCCCGGCCAGGGTGCGGGGGTGACCTTGGCGGCGGCGAATATTTTGGGACCAAATCCGGCGGCCGTGATCACAACCAATGCGACCACGAACAGCAATGGAGCCTACGGAAGTCTTTGGACGGCGGCGGGCGGGGCAACCCATTTAATGCCTCCAGGAACAACGTGGGCGGTGCTCCACGGCCAGACAGACGCCTCGGGAAATTTCATTTTTGTTCTGAATGGCCCGGGTAGCAGCGCCTACCTGAACGGTTTTCAACTCGTGCCCGCCAGTCGCGGGCCGGCCGTTCCGGTATTCAAAACGGTCACACGGGCGGCAGACGGAAATATTCAATTCGCTTATGCCGGCACGGCTGGCTGGAATTATCGGATTTGGGCCGCCACCAATTTGACCCTGACGCCGGTGACCAATACCTGGACGACACTGACGAACGGAATTTTCGGCGCCACGGATTCGTTTGAAGACAGTCAATCAACCAATTTTCCTCAGCGGTTCTACCTCATCACCGTTCCCTGAACCGGACGAGTGACCCCGAGCAGAAAAAGTACGGCCACGGCAGACCAAAAGTCCGTGCAGATGGAAAGCTCCCGCGGGCTTGTCACCGGGCAGAAATCGCGACCTGGGTGTTGGTAGTTGAAAGTTGGTTGACACCGTCCGGGGTGATAATCCGGCAATCGACCAGCCGGACGCCGCGCGCGTCATAGATGCCAAAGGGTCGGTCGGCGGTGATGTTGACCCGCTGCAGCAACACGTTGCTAACCGGCATTTCCGGCAATCCCCAGATCAAACCCGCCCGGCGCCCGGATTGCACCGTGGCAGTGATGTTGCTGAACGTGATGTCACGATAGATCGGCGTGCGGGCTTCAACGGCACGGCCCGGATAGCTGGCGGCGATGGCGGGTGTGAGCCGGTTCAGATCACGGTAAACACGGTTGGTGGCCATGTAGGAACCGTAGATTAGGATGGGACAATCCACGTTGGTCATGTGGAGGTTCAGGTAATAAAGATGATGCACCAGGCCGCCGCGATCGCGGTCGGATTTGATCCGAATGCCTTGTTCCGTGTGGTTGAAGGTGCAATTGATGACGGTGAGGTTTGACACGCCGCCGTAAGTATGACTGCCGATGGAAACACCATGACCATAACCGTAAGTGCAGTTGGTGATGAGGACATCCGACGTGCCGCCGCCACAGGTAAAGTCGTCATCGCCCACGCTTACGTTGCAGTTTGCTATCAAAATATTGGTGCCGCTGACATCGCACGCGTCCGTGTTGTGGCCGGGGTGAACCGGATCGGTTGAGGGATTCGCGCGGATGGTGACAGCGCGAACGGTGACGTTGGCCGATCTGCCGCCAATGGCGATGTGGAACATCGGCGAGTTGGTCAGGGTGACGCCTTCAATCAACACGCGGTTGCACGACAAAAGCGAAATCATCCGCGGCCGTCGGGCGTCCCGTTGCCGGGCGTAAGGCCACCAGGGAACTCCCTGGCCATCAATCATCCCTGAACCGGAGATGGCAATATCGTGCAGCCTCGATCCGCTGATAAAATCCACCGGGTCGGTGGTACCACCCGGGTATTTGTCCAACGGCAACATGCGCAGGATGCCTCCGCCGTCTATCTGCAGATGGATATAATTGGCCAGCCGGATGGGTCCGCACAGAAAGGCTCCCGCCGGCACGTGCACGACGCCACCTCCGGCATCCTGCGCGGCATCAATGGCAGCTTGAATCGCTGCCGTGTTGGTTGCGACACCATCGCCGATCGCGCCGAAATGGATGACATTAAAAACGTGGGCTGGAATGACCGGCAACGCGGGAGCAACGGAAAATGATTGAGCCTGAACCGACTGCGTGACGGGTGGTGTCAGCACAAGCAGCCCGGCCAGAAGGGCCGCAGTTGGAATTGTCGTCGTTTGCGCGATATAGTTCCGGTTCATGAGTTCCGGGAATTCATCTCGTCGCGGTTGGCTCAGACACGCCGGGCGGGTTCTGCAAATAGCCGCCCAACGCACAATCCTTCAGCGCGCGCAAGCCCTCGATGACCGCCGATGCGTTGAGTGCCGCGCCAGCCGGACTGGCGTGGGTATTGTCACGGGCAGTGAAATATTTCGCTTTGATTTCCTGCGGCGTCAGGCCGACGTAATGACTCAGGACCAGATGGTTCAAATCGATGAAGTACACATGCTCCTGCCGGGCGACTTCGGCTGACCATTTCACATAACTGGTTTTGTCCACGTCACCGGCCTCGACCGTGTGCTTTGGCAGTCGTGGCACAGGCGAGCAAATGAGGGGAGTCATCCCTTTGGCGCGCGCGTCAGCAACATATTTACGCATATACCAGCCGTAGGTGTGGACGAGCTCGCGTTTGTGCATAACCGGATTGTAAATTTCCCGGCTCTGGCCGCCAATACCCGGAATCGAACCACGGGCACGGTTGGTATCGTCCAATGGCCCGCCATCGTTGTCGCCCATTTGAATCAGGACAAAATCACCGGGCCGGGCGGCCGCCAGGATTTGCGCCCACCAGCCTTGGGTCTGAAACGTGCGGCTGCTGCGCCCGGGTTTGGCATCATTTTCGACGATGAGTTTATGGGTATCGAAATAGCGGCCGATAACATCGCCCCATCCCAGCAAACCGGGCGCACGGTTATGCACGGTAGAATCTCCAACAATAAACAGCGTCGGCAATCTCCGGTTCCGTTCCGCTTCCGTCGGTTGAGTTGACGGCGCGGTCACATTAGCCTCCGGGATCCGGGCATCTTGCGCTGGATCCCAACCGTCATCACCTTTCAAAATATTCGCGACGGTGTAAGCGCTGGCTTGTGGGTCGGTCAACTGGTGCGCCCATTTGACACGCGCCGCCGGGTTTGCGCCCGGACCGGTACTGTGGTATTCGGCATAACGGGCCGTCGTTTCATTGGACGCTTTGCCCCAATTATTCCAACCCTCCGGCTTGATGTGGTCGCCCATCCAGCAGTTAAGATAGGCGACACTCGCATAGGGCCGCCAGGGCCGGCCCAAATCGGCCAGGGGATGGGCGCTCGGATTGACGGGAAGGCCTGCCGGATTGATCCACGGCTGCGAGTCGCCGGTCAACCTGCAATCCAGAAAGACAAAACCATAAGGATGATCTTGCGGAGTGTTTGCCGCCGTCACGTGGCCGCCGTCCCGGCTGTGAATTTCACAATGATCAAACACCGCCGTTCCTGAGCCATAAATAAAATCCACCCGGCCGGCGATGTAACAATTTGTGAAGTAATCCCGTCCGTTGTCCACCCTCAGCGTGTCCTGCCAGCCCAGCACGCGGCAATGGTTGAACACCGCCCGGTCGCCGTCCGCCCGCAGCGCCAGCGCCTGGCCGTGATCACCGGAAGTATTCTGAAATGTAATGTTTTCGGCGTGAAAATCATCGCCCAAAATGACCACCCCAATGCCGGCGTATTTCTGGCTGACGCCGGCCGGCTGCGGTTCGTGAATGTTCAAGGCATAAGTGAAAATCACCTTTTCGGTATCGTCTCCCGCGAAGGTGACGTTCGGTTTGCTCGCGGGCAGGATGATCTGGCCCTGATAAACGCCCGGCCGGATATGAAAAACAATGCGGTTTGGGTTGTCATCCGGAACGGCGGCCAGCGCCGCCTGGAGAGTCCTGAAATCACCACTCCCGTCCGCC